>NZ_BCSW01000029.1 GCF_001571065.1 Dietzia cinnamea NBRC 102147 | reverse complement strand
AAGGCGCGCGCGTTCCTGCGCAAGGCCGGCCAGCAGATCCTCAAGGACTACGTCCTGTTCCCCGTGCTCGCCGGGCCGAGCGGACCCCAGGCGCTCACCGCCACCGTCACGGCCAACATCATCCGCAATGTGTGGACCAACGCCGTGATCTTCTGCGGCCACTTCCCGGACGGCGCGGAGAAGTTCACCATGACGGATGTTGAGACCGAATCGCAGGCGGAGTGGTACCTGCGGCAGATGCTCGGCAGTGCCAACCTCGACGGCGGACCGGCCATGAACCTGATGTCGGGCAACCTGTCGTTCCAGATCGAGCACCACATGTTCCCCGACCTGCCGTCCAACCGGTACTCGGAGATCTCACTCGAGGTCCGCGATCTGTGCGCCCGCTACGACCTGCCGTACGTCTCCGGTCCGTTGTGGAAGCAGTACCTCCAGTCGTGGCGGACCATCGCGCGGCTGTCGCTGCCGGACCGCTACCTGCGCCGCACCGCCGACGACGCCCCCGAGACCCGCAGCGAGAAGATGTTCGGCCACGGTCCGCGTATGTCCGGGCTGGCCACCGCGCTGGCGGGGGTCCGGAAGGCCCGGGGCCGGGCGCGCCGCAGCCGGAGGGAGCACTCCCCGAAGGCCCGCTGAGCGGCGGTGGCAGACTATGCCGCATGTCGCTGACGAGCATGTTGGAGTCCGCCGCGCGCGGTGGGACCGTCGAGGTCGAAGAGGGCTGGACGCAGGGAAGGGCCATCTATGGTGGGCTCACCGGGGCCCTGCTGCTGGCCGCCATGAAGGGGAAACTCCGCGATCTCGCGGGCAGCACCGGTAGCCCGGTGGGGGTCCCGCCGTTGCGGTCGCTCACCGTGTCGTTCGTCGGCCCCGCGGCCACCGGCCCCGTCGAGGTCGAGGCCGAGATCCTGCGTGTCGGTTCCAACGTCACCCAGTGCCAGGCGACGGTCCGGCAGTCCGACGCGATCGTCGCCACGGCGCTGGCAGCGTTCGGCAGGCATCGGGAGTCGTCGATCTCCGTGCCGCCCGCGCACCCGATGCCCGAGCTGGGCGACCCGTCGGCGATCGAGCCGTTCCCCTACATGAAGGATCTCACGCCGGAGTTCTACCGGTTCGTCGAGCTGCGGCAGGTGGGCGGGCAGTTGCCGTTCAGCGGTGCCGAGGCGGCGGACCTGTCCGGGTGGACCGCACTGCGTGAGGCGCCGGAGCGGCTCGAGGAGGAGCACCTGGTGCTGCTGACGGACGCATGGCCGCCGGCGCCGCTCCAGATGCTCGACGGGTTCGCGCCAGGCAGCAGCCTCACGTGGACCATCGAGCTCGTCGCCGAGGTGGGGCCGGACGTCGTCCCGGCCGATGCGAACCTGGCGTATGCCGCGACGACCGATGCCGCCCGGGACGGCTACGCGCACACCCACGCGATGGTGTGGCGGCCCGACGGCGAGCTGCTCGCGATCAGCCGCCAGACGATCACCATCTTCGGCTGAGCCGTCTGCCCGGCGCGAAAACACGAGTCGGCGCAGCGCATGAGCCTCACACGGCAACGCCACCTAAACGCCACCTAATCGAATGCGCGCCACCTAGCGGATCCCGTAGGCGGCGCGCATTCGGATAGGCGGCGCGTACGCCCGGCCGGGCAGACTCAGCCGGACCGCCGGTGAGCGGCCGCTGAGCCGCCGCCCGACCGGCCGGGCAGACTCAGCCGCTCAGCCGGCCATCCCGGCGCTTCAGCTGCTCAGCCGGCGGAGCGGGTGGCCCGTCGCCGCTGGTCGCCACGCGGGCTGCCGGCGGCCTGCCCGATCGACTGGCGGGCACCCGTGCTGCGCGCGCCGGAGCCCTGCGCACCTGACCGCTGCGCGCCGGAGCCATGGCCGCCGGAACGCTGAGCGCCCGAACCCTGTCGCGCAGAGCCCTGACGAGCGGAGCCCTGGGGCGCGGCCGACGGGGCGCCGCCGCTCTCGGGGCGACGACGACGAGCGCCGCCACCGCCGGAGCCCTGCTGGTCGCGGGCACCGCGCTCCGAGCCGTCGCGATCCCGACCCGCCCGGACCTGGCGGTCCTGGTCGGCGCTGCGCCGGCCGTCGCCGCGGGACTGCCCGCCGCGACCCCGGCCGTGCTCGCCCTCAGCCTGGCGGCCCCGACCCTGCTGGCCCTGGCCGTCAGCCTGCTGGCCCGCGCGCTGGCGGTTCTGGCTCTGGCGATCCCGCCCACGACCGCGACGGGACTGACCGCGGACCGACTGGCCCTCCGCGCCGTCGTCGGACGGCACGTGGGCCGGCGGCTCGGGGGCGTCGGCCAGCGCGGCGGCCGCGTCGGCGCCCACGGGCAGCTCGATCTCGCCGGCGGCCACCCCGGCCGCGCGCAGCAGCGAGCGGACTTCTCGGACCTGATCCGCGGTGGCCACGGTGACGACAGTGCCGATGGCACCAGCGCGGGCGGTGCGGCCCGACCGGTGGACGTAGGCCTTGTGCTCGGCCGGCGGATCGGCGTGGACGACGAGCCCGACGTCGTCGACGTGGATGCCGCGGGCGGCGATGTCGGTCGCCACGAGCACGGTCGCCTCGCCGGAGGAGAACGCGTCGAGGTTCCGCACGCGGGCGTTCTGCGACAGGTTGCCGTGCAGGTCCACGCTCGCCACGCCGCGGCCGGTGAGCTGCTTGGCCAGGCGCTTGGCGCCGTGCTTGGTGCGGGTGAACATGACGGTCCGCGGGTGCGCGCCGGCGAGGTCGGCGAGGGCGCGGACGCGGTCGTCGGCGTCGACGTGGAACACGTGGTGCGCGGTCGGTCCGGGCGTCGCCGAGCCGTCGTCCACCGAGTGGTCCACCGGGTCGGTGAGGAACTTGGTCACCAGCTTCTGCACGCCCGAGTCGAGGGTCGCGGAGAACAGCAGCCGCTGGGCGTCCGCCGGGGTCGCCGACAGGATGCGGGTGACGCCGGGCAGGAAGCCCAGGTCGGCCATGTGATCGGCTTCGTCGAGGACGCTGATCTCGATGCCGTCCAGGCGGCAGTGCTTCTGGCCCATGAGGTCCTCGAGGCGGCCGGGGCAGGCCACGACGATGTCGACGCCGCGGTTCAGCGCGTCCACCTGGCGGCCCTGGGACACGCCGCCGAAAATCACGGTGGTCTTCATGCCGAGGGCGTTGGCGAGCGGCGCGAGGGTCTCGTCGATCTGGCGGGCGAGCTCGCGGGTCGGGGCGAGGATCAGGCCGCGCGGCGCGTTGCGGGTGCGGCGACCGCCGGAGGCGGCCAGACGCGCGACGAGCGGGAGGCAGAACGCGTAGGTCTTGCCGGAGCCGGTGCGACCGCGGCCGAGCACGTCACGGCCGGACAGGGCGTCGGGCAGCGTCGCCGACTGGATAGGCGTCGGGGTGGTGATGCCCGCGCCGCTCAGGACGTCGAGCAGGGGGGAAGGAACGCCGAGATCGGCGAAAGAACGTGACAAGAGGAAGTGCTCCGAACATAGAGGATGGCGTCTTGCCCGGCGCGCTCACGGAGAATCGCATCGCCACTCAGGCGGTACGTCCGGTGCGCGACCACGGGATGGTCGACAGGCCGCGGCCCGAGGCAAGAGTGGTGCGGGCCGTCCGGAGACCACCCTACGCGCCGACGGACCGCGCACCCCATTCCCCGAGACAGGTGTGACGAGGACATCACGAGTGTCGGTGCGGGGTGGCACCATAGGTGATCGTGCGACTCGACCTGTCCCTACTGCGCCGCCCGGAGCTCGGGTCGGTGCTGCTCGGACGGGAGCGGGAATCCGCCCGGATCCGCGCCTGGCGCGTCCGGATCCTGTTGATCCTGTCGCTACTGGGCTCCAACCTCGTGGGCGTCGCCGTCGCCGTGACGTTGATCTTCTTCGTGCTGCCCGGCCCGGCGCTGCTCTCGCGGGAGTTCCTTGTCCCCACCGTGATCGTCGTGCCCGTCTACGTGTCGTTGGCGGTCATCACGGGCACGGTGTGGGTGACCCGCGCCGTCTACCGCCGGGTCCGCTGGTTCCTGGAGGGACACGAACCCACTGATCGGCAGCGCATCCGTACCCTTCGGCTGCCGGGGCGCATCACCCTCATCCAGGCGTTCCTGTGGCTGCTCGGCGCGGCCGTGGTGACCCCCGCGTACGGCGTGGTGGACCCGTCGTCGATCCCGGTCGTGGGATTCACGATCGTGTTCGCCGGCCTGGTCGTGTGCGGTGTCGCGTTCCTGCTGGCCGACTTCGGACTGCGTCCCGTCGCGGCGGTCGCGCTGTCCACCGGCAGGGCGCCGCGGGCCCGGTTCCTCGGCGCCATGACGCGGCTCCGGGTGGCATGGGCCCTGGGCAGCGGGGTCCCCGTGACAGGCCTGATCATCGTGGCGATCTACACCCTCGCGGGCCGCGCCCTGTCACTGGAACGCCTCGCCGTCGTCGTCATCGTCCTCGGTGCCACCTCACTGCTGGCCGGGTTCCTCCTCATCTCGCTGGCGACGGCCTCGATGATCGGCCCGCTGCGCAGCGTGCGGTGGGCGATGGAGGACATCACGGCCGGCACCCTGTCCCGGCGGGTGGTGGTCTACGACGGCACCGAGCTCGGCGAGCTGCAACGCGGCTTCAACCAGATGGCCTCCGGGCTCCAGGAGCGCGAGCGGCTGCGGGACCTGTTCGGGCGGCACGTGGGCCGCGACGTGGCCGAGGCCGCCGAACTCCACGAGCCCGAACTGGGCGGGCGGGACTCGCGCGTCGGCGTCGTGTTCGTGGACCTCATCGGCTCCACCGAGATGGCGGTGCGGTCCGAGGCCTCCGAGGTGGTGGACGTGCTCAACCAGTTCTTCTCCGTGGTGGTGGAGACCGTGGAGGAGTACGACGGCATCGTGGACAGCTTCCTGGGCGACGCCGCGCTCGTGGTGTTCGGGGCGCCGCGGTCGATGGCGGACCCGGCCACCGCGACCCTGGCGTGTGCGCGCGTCCTCGGGCGGCGGCTGCAGGAGCGGGTGCCCGACTGCCGCGCCGGCATCGGGGCGTCGTTCGGCGACGTGGTGGCCGGGTACGTCGGCTCGGACGACCGCTTCGAGTACACGGTGATCGGCGACGCGGTCAACGAGGCCGCGCGCCTGTGCGAGCTGGCCAAGGACCGGCCCGGGCTCGTCCTGGCCTCGGGCGCGGCGACCGACGCCGCCGCGGAGGTCGAGCGTGGCCGCTGGGACGAGGTGGGCTCGCAGGTCGTGCGGGGGCGGGACGAACCGACCCGGCTGTGCGCGCCGGCCGACGCGGCGGACACGCCGGAGGCGGCTGACACCGCGGACGGCGCGGACGGCGCGGACTCCCGCTAAGACGGACTCCCGCTGCTACTGCAGGACGACATCCTGCCCGCCGAGCGCGACCTCGAGGCCCTCCGGCACCACGCGGGCGCCCTCGATCACCACGCCGTCGGGCAGCGAGGCGACGGTCGAGTCGACGGTGCCCGTGATGCCCGAGAACAGGCCGTTCGGCAGGTCGAACCCGAGGAGCGAGGTCTGCTGTGGCGTGAGGGTCAGCTGACCGTCGGTCACGCCGGGGACGACGCCGACCTCCGCGATCCCGCCGATGTCCGCGCGCAGCAGCCCGGCGGCGGGGTCGGGCCGCACCGAGCGGACCTCGGTCAGACCCGCCACGGGTGAGCCCTCCGCCGGGTTGCCCTGCGAGGCGGCGGCCGCGAGCTGCTCGCCGCTGAGCACCGCGATGCCGTCGGCGGTGTCGGCGCGGATCCCGCCGTCGACCAGCCGGACGGAGTGGCCGGTCACGTCGATGCGCGGGACGGTCGCGTTGCCCGGAGAAGTCAGCCGGACCGTCCCCACGGCCTGGGTCGTGGCCAGATCCCACAACACGGGAGTGCTGCCGAACCCCACCGACACCGGCGCATCGAGCCGGGCGGACGCCTCGCTCTCGGCCCGGTCGGACAGATACCAGCGGGCCCCGAACTCCGCGGCCACCACCAGCCCCACCAGAAGCAGGAGCAGTACGAGCAGCGAGCACCCGCACCCGCGTCCGCGTCGCCCGCCGCCGCGACGTCCGTTGGCGGCCATCCGATCTCGTCGTCCCATGGGGGTATGGTGCCGGACCCGCGCTACGCGGTCCACCGTCTCGGGGACCGGTTGCGAGGGTAGGTGTCCGCCCTCACGATCGGGGGCATGACCGAGACACAGGATGCACGAACCGACACCCGAACCGTCGCTTTCCTCGTGGCCTCCGAGGGCATCGAGCGCGTCGAACTCACCGAGCCGTGGGGCGCCGTCTCCGGGGCGGGTCACACGCCGATCCTCGTCAGCACGGACAGCGGCGAGGTCGGGCTGGTCGACCACCTCGACCCGGCCGGCGCGCACGCCGTCGACCGGATCAGCGCCGACACCTCGGCCGCCGACATCGACGTGCTCGTCCTACCCGGCGGCGTCGCCAACCCGGACGCGCTGCGGCAGGACTCCCACGCCGTCAACCTGGTGCGCGAGATGGTCGACGCGGGTAAGCCCGTGTTCGCCATCTGCCACGCCCCCTGGATGCTCGTCGAGGCCGACGTGGTCCGCGGCCGCCGGATCACGTCCTACCCGAGCCTGCGGACGGATCTGGTCAACGCGGGCGCGGAGTGGGTCGACGCGGAACTCGTCAGTGACGGCGGGATCACGACCAGCCGCCGGCCCGACGACCTGCCCGCCTTCTGCGACGCGCTCCTCGAGGCACTTCGCGGAGACGCCTGAGGACGTTTCGACGATGATCGGCGTCTACGTCCACAACCGTGGGCGCGGGCATCTGCACCGGGTGCTGCCGGTCGTCGCGGCTCTGAGGGAGCGGGGCGAGGAGGTCACGCTGCTCGTGACCGGGCCGTTCGACCACGCCCTCCGCCCGCCCGGGGTCGAGGTGGTGCACCTGCCCGTCGACGGGGTCGCGGCCCAGGGTCTCGCGGTCGCCGCTCGCCGGAGCGCGGTGGCGTGGATCGACCGCGCCCGGCCGCGGGCGTTCTGGGTCGACTCGTCACCGGGGATGTCGCTGGCCGCGCGGATGGCCGGCGTCCCGATGGTGAGCACCCTGCCGCCCGGACTGCGGGACGACGAACCGCACCGGCTCCGCTGCCGTGCCGCCGAGAAACTCATCGCGGCGTGGCCACCCGGCGCGCACCGCGAGGCCGTCGCGCAGGCGGGACGTGCGGTGTACGAGATCGGCGGGATCTCCCGCTTCGAGCGTCGCGAGCCCGAGCCGCGCGATCGGCGCCGTCGCCCCCGCGTGGTCCACCTCAACGGATCCACCGAAGTCTGGGACCACCGGTTCTGGCGCGCGGTCCGCACGACCGCCGGCGAGCTGGGCGTGGCGGAATGGACGGAGCTGGGTGGGCCGGACGGGGCGTGGCACGACGACCCGTGGTCCGAGCTGTGCTCTGCGGATGTGGTGGTCACCGGGGCGGGCCAGACGTCCGTCGCCGACGCCGCCTGCGCGGACGTCCCGCTCGTGGTGGTCCCGGGAAAGCATGATCACGGCGAGTACGACGCCACCGCCGAGGCGCTGGCCGGGCTCCCCGGCACGTCGGTGATGAGGTACGGAGACGGGCCCACGGCGGTCGCGCACGCGGTGCGCGAGCAGGTGGACCGCGCTCTGGACGGCGAAGCCGGGGGTATCCGGAAGTGGTGGGGGGTGGACGGCGCGGCGTCGCGCGCCGCGGAGGTCATCCGGTCGACGACGACGAGGACCGCGTCTCGACGGTGACCGCTGCCGCCCGCACGGCCGGAATGTGAGGCGTGGACAACTTCTCACCTGTAGTGGATTCTGCTGCAAAAGCGCTGCGCAACCCGTTGACACGAACATATACCTCTCGGTATGTGAGTTCACTCCGCGCACGGCGAGGCGGATCACTGACAGGATGGGTGCAGAGCGCTGCCGACCGAGCTTTCAGGGCCTGACACGGGCACGTCGGAACGGCGGGAACGGAGGCCACATGCCCAGATACAAGAACCTCGAACCCATGGCGGCTTTCTGGTCGTGGCGCGACGGTGCGGCGTGCATCGGCCACGAGGACCTGTTCTACAGCCTCGAGGAGGAGTCGAAGGGCGCGCGGCGGAAGAAGGAGGACCAGGCAAAAGCGGTGTGTGCCACCTGCCCGGTCTTCGACACCTGCCGGACGTTCGCCCTTGAGACCAAGGAGTTGTACGGCGTATGGGGCGGCCTCACCGAGGCCGAAAGGCATCGGATCGCCGGCCGCCACCGCACCGGCTGACCCCGTGATCCGCGCGAGCGATCGTGCGGATCCTAATTTGGATCCCCAGGGGTCGCCTCGTGTCCGGGGCGGCCCTTCGTCCTGTTGGCCTCTTTCATCTCCGCCTCGTGGACGTGTCGGCGGCCGCCGGTGAGCTCCTCGCGCACCGCGCGGTCGACCTCGCGCGCGGTGGACCAGAAGCCGTCGTCGAACTCCTCCACCATCTGGAACGTCCACCGGCCGTGGAGGACGTTGACCCCCACGACCTCGGATCGGATCCGTTCGGCGAGTTCCGTGCGACCGATCTCGTCGAGCTTGTCGGCGGCCTCCTGGAGGAGGATGTCCGCTCGCCCGATGAGCTGGTGCAGGTCGTACAGCCGACCGCGGGCCCGCTCGATGTACTCCAGTGCCTCGCTCACGCTGCCGGCCGCCTCGACCTCGGCGTCGGTCGCGCCCTCGGGTCGACGGTGCGTCTCGTCGACGCTCGGGGTGCGGTTGTCGTCTCCGGATGCCACGTCGTCTCCCGCCACGTCAGACCGTCCGGGTGATGCGCTGCAGCTGCCGCGGGTTCGTGTGGTGTTTGAGTGCGGTGACCAGGCCCGCACGCCGACCGTCGCGGGTCTCGTACGTCCTCGGCTCGCCGGCGAACATCTTCTCCGACCGCGTCTCCGGCGCGTCGTCGGCCGTGGCCTTGAGGAACCGGTTCGGCAGCGACAGCTTGGCGATGGTGCGCCACGACTGCCAGTACTGCTTGTACAGCGGGCCGGTGGTGTACGGCAGATCCCAGCGGCGGCAGACGTCCTGCACCTTCTCGGCGACCTCGGCGTACCGGTTGGACGGGATCGTGGGGAACAGGTGGTGCTCGATCTGGAACGACAGGTTGCCGGACATGAAGTGCATGAGCTTGCTGCCGGTGAAGTTGGCCGAGCCCAGCATCTGGCGCAGGTACCACTGCGCCTGGGTCTCGTTCTCCAGGTCCTCCAGGGTGAACTTGTCGGCCCCGTCCGGGAAGTGACCGCAGAAGATCACGGCGTTCGACCACAGGTTGCGGATGACGTTGGCGGTCATGTTCGCGGTCATGGTGGTCTTCCAGTTGGGGCCCGACAGCAGCGGGAACCACACGTAGTCCTTGCCCACCTGGCGGCGGGCCTTCCGCAGGAACTGCCCGATCCGCTTCTTCTGCTCGTCCCACCCCGAGGAGTTGATGGTCCCCGGTGCAATCTCGAGGTGCTGGACGCCCACGCCCCACTGGAACGCGAACGCGAGCATCGTGTTCCAGACCAGGTTGAGCGAGTTGGGCGGGTGCCACGGCTGGTCGCGCGTCACCCGCACCACGCCGTACCCGACGTCGTCGTCCATGCCGACGATGTTGGTGTACTTGTGGTGGTGGTAGTTGTGCGTGGCCTTCCAGTGCTCGGACGTGCCGACGATGTCCCACTCCCAGGAGCTGGAGTGGATGACCGGGTCGTTCATCCAGTCCCACTGCCCGTGCATCACGTTGTGCCCGAGCTCCATGTTCTCGATGATCTTCCCGGCGGCGAGCAACCCGGTGCCGAGCGCCCACGCGGGCCGGTACCCGGAGAAGAGCAGGACGACTCGGCCGCCGGCCACGAGGCCGCGCTGCAGTCTGATCGTGTTCTGCACGTATCGGCGGTCGCGGTCGCCGAGGGAGTCCACGACGTCCTGGCGGATCGCCTCGAGTTCCTCGCCGATGGCTTCTACGTCGTCGGCGGTGAGATGGGCGTATTCCCTGACAGCTGATATCGCCATGTAACGACGGTACGCACCGCTGCACGCGATGTCGACCGGTTCGCGGTGCGCGTAGCGGACACGTCCGCGGTCTTGGGGCGGTGAGGCCTTTCGGAGCCCTATAGTTCCTCACATGGCTCTCGTCGAGATCTCAGGCGTCAATAAGCACTTCGGTGACTTCCACGCGCTCAAGGACATCAACCTGTCCATCGAGCAGGGGGAGGTCGTCGTGGTGATCGGGCCGTCCGGCTCCGGTAAGTCGACGCTGTGCCGCACCATCAACCGGCTCGAGACCTTCGAGTCCGGCTCCATCACGATCGACGGCAAGCCGCTGCCCGAGGAGGGTAAGGCGCTCGCCAAGCTGCGCGCCGACGTGGGGATGGTCTTCCAGTCCTTCAATCTTTTCGCCCACAAGACGATCTTGGAGAACGTCACCCTGGGGCCGATCAAGGTCCGTAAGCAGAGCAAGGCGGAGGCGGAGAAACGGGCCATGGAGCTGCTCACCCGCGTCGGGGTCGAGCACCAGGCGGCCAAGTACCCGGCGCAGCTGTCGGGTGGCCAGCAGCAGCGCGTGGCGATCGCCCGGTCGCTGGCCATGGACCCCAAGGTCATGCTCTTCGACGAGCCGACCTCCGCCCTCGACCCCGAGATGATCAACGAGGTCCTCGACGTGATGACCGGCCTGGCCAAGACCGGCATGACGATGGTCGTGGTGACCCACGAGATGGGCTTCGCGCGCAAGGCCGCCGACCGCGTGATCTTCATGGCGGACGGCGAGCTGGTCGAGCAGGCCACACCCGAGGAGTTCTTCACCAATCCGCAGAGCGCCCGGGCCAAGGACTTCCTGTCCAAGATCCTCTCCAACTAGAAGGGCCCGTCCGCGGACCCGTTCAGGACCCATCCACCCCACCCCACAAGGAGTACTCATGAACATCCGACGGATCGGAGCGGCCGCGGCGGCCGTCTCCCTGGCGCTCGGGCTGAGCGCGTGCGGCAGCGATGACGGCGGCGACGGCGGGAACCAGCTCAAGGTCGGCATCAAGTTCGACCAGCCGGGCCTCGGCCTCAAGGAGGGCAACGAGTACACCGGCTTCGACGTCGACGTCGCCCGCTACATCGCCGAGAAGCTCGGCACCGCCGAGGACGACATCGAGTGGATCCAGGCGCCGAGCGCCCAGCGCGAGACGCTGCTGGAGACCGGCCAGGTCGACATGATCGTGGCCACGTACTCCATCACCGACTCCCGCAAGGAGAAGGTCGGATTCGCCGGACCGTACTTCATCGCCGGCCAGGACCTGCTGGTCCGCGCCGACGACGACTCGATCACCGGGCCGGACTCCCTCGACGGCAAGCGCCTGTGCTCGGTCACCGGCTCGACCTCGGCGCAGACCGTCAAGGAGCAAGTGCCGGGCGTCAACCTTCAGGAGTTCGGCACCTACTCCGAGTGCGTCTCCGCGCTGGTGTCCAACGCGGTCGACGCCCTGACCACGGACGACACGATCCTCGCGGGCTACGCTTCCCAGGACCAGTACCAGGGCCAGCTCAAGGTGGTCGGCGCGCCGTTCACCGAGGAGCGCTACGGCGTGGGCATCGCCAAGGGCGACACGGAGAAGTGCGAGCAGATCAACGAGGCCATCCGCGAGATGATCTCGGACGGTAGCTGGGACACCGCGGTCGAGGAGAACCTCGGCGCCGCCGGCTTCACCCCGGGCGAGGGCAACCCGCCCGAGCCGGACGCCTGCGCTTGATCTGAATCGATCCCTGCCGGCCGGGTCGACACCCGACCCGGCCGGCCCCGCCACCTCCGCGCCGCCGCCCACCGGGGCGCGGAGGTCCGGCACCCCATCACGGAAGGTGGACCATGGGCGACATCTTCGCCGACTATGACGTCCTCGGAGCGGTCTGGGTGACCATCCAGCTTTCGATCCTGGGCAGCATCGGCGCCCTGATCCTGGGAACGCTCGTGGCCGTCCTGCGCGTGTCCCCGGTGGCGGTGCTGCGCGGCCTGGGGACCTCGTACGTCAACACGTTCCGGAACCTGCCGCTGACGCTGCTGATGGTCTTCAGCATCCTGGGCCTGTCCTTCATCCTGCAACTGTCGGTCTCCGACGACTTCGCGCGCAACGCGTTCTGGTGGGCGGCGATCATGCTGGCCGTCTACCACGCGGCCTACATCTGTGAGGCCCTGCGCTCGGGCGTCAACACGGTGCCGGTGGGGCAGGCGGAGGCGGCCCGCTCGATCGGCCTGGGGTTCGGACAGTCCCTGCGCGAGGTGATCCTCCCGCAGGCGTTCCGCGGCGCGATCGCCCCGCTCGGCTCGGTCATCATCGCGCTCATCAAGAACTCCACCGTCGCGGCCGTGATCGGCGTCGGTGACTCGGCGGGGCTGCTGCAGGTGATCACGGAGAACGAGGGCGCGAGCCTGCCGACGTTCTTCTTCTTCGCGATGGTCTTCGTGATCCTCACCCTCCCGATCGGGCTGTGGACCACCTCCCTCTCCCGGAAGCTGGCGGTGAAGCGATGAGCACCCAGGCCGTCCTGTTCGACGCGCCCGGTCCCAAGGCCAGGCTGCGTCACGGTGTCCTCACGGTGGTGGGCGCGATCCTCGCGCTGGGCATCGCGTACATCGTCTTCCTGCAATTCCAGAAGGCCGGTCAGCTCAAGGCCTTCATGTGGGAGCCCTTCGTCACCGACCCCGAGGTGTGGACGTCGTACCTCATCCCCGGGCTCAAGGGCACGTTCACCGCGGCCGGGATCTCGATCGTGCTCGCGGTGGTGTTCGGGCTGCTGTTCGGCATGGGCCGACTCTCGCCGTTCGCCCCTCTGCGGTGGTTCTGCAGTGTGATCGTCGAGTTCTTCCGCGCCGTGCCGGTGCTTCTGATGATGGTGTTCGCCTACTTCGGGTACTTCGCCACGTCCGACCTCGTGCCCAACCAGCACGCGCCGCTCGCCGCCGTCGTCACCGCTCTCACGCTCTACAACGGGGCTGTCATCGCCGAGCTCGTCCGTTCGGGCGTCCACGGTCTGCCCAAGGGGCAGTCCGAGGCGGGACTGTCGGTGGGCCTCACCTCCGGGCAGGTGCTGCGGTCGATCCAGCTCCCCCAGGCCCTCACAGCGATGCTCCCGGCCCTTGTCGGCCAACTCGTCGTCGTCCTCAAGGACTCCGCGCTGGGTTACGGCATCACCTACCTCGAGCTGCTCAACTGGTCCAAGACGCTCGGCTCGGCGTACGCCAACACGGTCCCCGCGTACATCGTGGCGGGCATCCTGTTCATCGTCATCAACTACTCGCTGACCAAGCTCGCCGTGTACCTCGAGGGTCGGATGAAGAAGCGCCGCGCCAGGGCCTGACCGCCGCGACACTTCCCGTTCCGCCTACGGGCCCGGGACTGCGAAGAGGGGCCCCGCCGGATCCGATCCGGCGGGGCCCCTCTCGTCGTGTGCTGACCGGGTCAGATCACTTCGGTGGCATCCGGATGCCACCGTCGACGCGGATGGTCTCCGCGTTCATGTACGGGTTGGTGAGCAGCTCCATGACCATGGACGCCAGCTCGTCCCCGGAGCCGAGACGCTTGGGGTGAAGGACGCTCTCGCCGAGCTTGGCCTTGAACGCCTCCGACTCCGGACCCTCGCCGTAGATCGGGGTGTCGATGAGGCCCGGCGCCACGGTGTTGAGGCGGATGCCGGCGGCCGACAGGTCGCGGGCGACCGGGAGGGTCATGCCGACGATGCCGCCCTTGGACGCGGAGTACGCGGCCTGGCCTATCTGGCCGTCGAACGCCGCGACGGACGCCATGTTGACGATCGCGCCCCGCTGCCCGTCCTCGTCGGCCTCCTGGGTGCTCATCTTGGTGGCGGCCAGGCGCAGCATGTCGAACGAGCCGATGAGGTTGATGTCGATGACCTTGCGAAACGCGTTGAGATCGAAGGCCGACGAGTACTCGCCGTCGCGACCGATCGTGCGCTGTGCCCACCCGATGCCGGCGGAGTTGACGAGGTAGCGCAGCGGGCCCAGCTCGAGCGCGGCGGCGACGGCCTTCTCGTTGTCCTCGGTCTTGGTCACGTCCACGGCGACGAACGTGCCGCCGACCTCGTTCGCCAGGGCCTCACCCTTCTCCGCGTTGAGGTCGGCGACGACCACCTTGGCGCCCTTGGTGGCGAGTTGACGGACGACGGCGGCGCCGATTCCCGACGCACCGCCCGTGACGATGGCACTTGCTCCAGAGATCTCCATACGAGCACCGTAACAAGCACGGGCGATGGATACGGGTGTCTTCCTCCGGGTTACTCGCCGGTGCCGGGGACCACGACGTCCCAGCGGATGCCGAACCGGTCGTGGACCTGCCCGTACCGGTCACCCCACGGCGCGATCTCGAAGGGCATCGCCATCTGACCCCCGCTGCCGGTGACCTTGTCGAGGAAGGCACGGGCCTCGTCCTCGGTGTCGAAGCCGAGGAGGAAGGAGTAGACGTCATTTCTCAGCTGCGGCAGGGACTCGCCCATGGCGTCGCCGCCGGTGAGGGTGATCCCCGGCGCCTCGAGGGTGGCGTGGGCGACCGAGCCGTGCGGCGGGTCGAACGGGAAGTCGTCCGTGGACGGGAACTGGTCGTAGGTCATCAGGCTGAGCTCCCCGCCGAAGAGCTCGTGGTAGTACGGGAACGCCTCGGAGGCGTTGCCGGGGAAGGAGATGTACGGGGCGCAGGACATGGACATCTACCGCGGTCTCTCGTCGTGGGCGCCCGCCTGCCGGTGCCGCCCGGTAGCGATAACGCTAGACCTCCGGCGTGGTCGACGGCACGTTAAATCGAGTCGCCGTTGGTCCGGCGGCCGGACAGCGCGAGGAGCCGGGTGCGCGCATCGGCCCCGATCGGGACCGGAAACGCGTCGGCGAGCACGTCGAAGGACCGCATCAGCTCGACCACGTCCCGTGCGTGGGCGAGGGTCCACGCGGCGAGCTCCCCGGTGTCCTCCGACCCCCAGGAGGCGGGGTCGAGGTCGTGGGCGTGGACGAGCAGTTCGAACACGCGAAGCGCGAGGAGATCGCGGACGGGGATCTCGGCCAACCGGTGCGGGACGGGGGCGTCAGCGTCGCGAGACCGGGCGAGTTCCTTACGCAGGCCGGCCGAGGTCCGGTACAGCGCGGGGACCGGCTTGTCGCCGGCGTGGTCGGCGGTCCGGGTCCAGCCGATCTCCGACTCCGGTAGCCGCGGGAAGTAGGCGGCGTACCGCAGCCCGCCGCCCAGGACGTGGTTGGCGAGGTCGCGCCGGGACCAGCCGGGGCAGGACTCGCAGTCGCCGTCGAGCGGCGAGGCGAGTGCGCGGGCGAACACCTTCGTCGACCGGTCGAGGACGTCGAGGTCCTCGCGGGGCAGTGGCGACGGGGTCACGGGCGGCACCTCATCTCGGGGAATGTCAGAGCTCCACACTAGGTTGGTCCTGACGGCGAGAACAGAGTGCCTGCGATGAGCGCGCCCGCTTCTCGCCCCCGTGCGACGTGACAGAGAAAGGACCGACACCCGACATGAGCCCGCAGACCTCCGGTGCCGCCGAGACCCGGGAGTTCCAGGCCGAGACCCGGCAGCTGCTGGATCTGATGATCCACTCGATCTACTCGAATCCGGACACCTTCCTTCGCGAGGTCATCTCCAACTCCTCGGACGCGCTGGACAAGCTACGCCTGGCCGCGCTGCAGGACTCCTCGCTCGGGGTCGACACCTCGGACCTGCACATCGAGTTGGTCCCGGACGCGGCGGCCCGCACGCTGACCATCCGGGACAACGGCATCGGCATGTCCCGCGACGAGGTGGTGGACCTGATCGGCACGCTCGCCAAGTCGGGCACCGGGCAGATGCGGGAGGCGCTCGCCGCCGCCCGCGCCGCGCAGGAGTCGGGCGAGGTATCGGAGCAGGCCACCGCGGACCTCATCGGCCAGTTCGGCATCGGCTTCTACTCCACGTTCATGGTGGCCGACACGGTCACGCTCATCACCCGTAAGGCCGGGGAGAGCGTTGGTACGCGCTGGACGTCGAGCGGTGAGGACACCTACACGATCGAGGAGGCCCCGGACGCCCCGCAGGGCACGTCGGTCATCCTGCAGCTCAAGCCCGCCGGCGGGGACGCGGCCCTGCCGGACTACACCGAGGAACACACGCTGCGCCGCGTGGTGCGCACCTACTCGGACTTCATCGCCTGGCCCATCCGGATGGACGTCGAGCGCCCGGCGCCGGAGCCGGAGGAGGGCGCGGCCGACGGGGAGTCCGGCGACGCCCCGGCCGGCGGCACGATCACCGAGACCGTCACCCTGAACTCGCAGAAGGCGCTGTGGACCCGGCCGAAGTCGGAGGTCACCGACGAGGAGTACGCCGAGTTCTACCGCCACATCTCGCACGCGTGGGACGAGCCGCTGGAGACCATCACCCTCAAGGCCGAGGGCACGTTCGAGTACCAGGCGCTGCTGTTCCTGCCCACGCAGGTGCCGTTCGACCTGTTCTCCCCGGACACCAAGCGGGGCGTGCAGCTCTACGTCCGCCGGGTCTTCATCATGGACGACTGCGAGGAGCTGGTCCCGCCGTTCCTCCGCTTCGTCAAGGGCATCGTCGACGCCCAGGACCTGTCGCTCAACGTCTCGCGCGAGATCCTGCAGCAGGACCGTCAGATCCGGGCGATCCGCAAGCGTCTGGTCAAGCGGGTGCTGCAGACCATCGAGCAGCTCCGCAACGACCGGCCGGAGGAGTTCCGCAGCTTCTGGGCCAACTTCGGCGCGGTCCTCAAGGAGGGCCTGATCTCCGATGTCGACGCCCGCGAGCAGCTGCTCGCCGTGAGCACCTTCGCGTCCACCCGGCCCGCCACCGCGTCGGAGAAGGCGCCGGAGGGCGAGGGCGAGAAGACCGGGGACGACGACGAGGTTGGCACCACCATCGCCGAGTACATCTCCCGTATGGCGGACGGGCAGGAGGAGATCTACTACCTCACCGGCACGTCCCGCGCGGCGGTGGAGAACTCCCCGCACCTGGAGGCGTTCCGTGCCCGTGGCGTCGAGGTCCTCATCCTCACCGACCCGGTGGACGAGGTGTGGGTGGACGCGGTCGGCGAGGTCGACGGCAAGCGGCTGCGGTCTGTGGCCAAGGGCGACGTGGACCTGTCCGGCATCGGCGCGGAGGCCGAGCAGGGCAAGGACGAGCCCGACGCCGCCGAGTACGCCGACCTGCTCACCTGGCTGGGCGAGGAGCTGTCCGACGAGGTCAAGCAGGTGCGCCTGTCGCATCGCCTCACCGAGTCGGCGGCGTGCATGGTCGGTGACGAGTTCGACATGACCCCGCAGCTGGAGGCCATGTACCGCGCCTCGGGTATGGAACTGCCCGTCAGCAAGCGGATCCTCGAGCTCAACCCCACGCACCCGCTGGTCGAGCGCCTGCGCGCCCGGCACGCCGAGGATCCCTCGGCGCCCGAGCTCAAGGACACCGCGCGGCTCATCGCCGGTGCCGCCGTCCTCGCCGAGGGCGGCACGCTGTCCGACCCGGCCGCGTTCGCCAAGCTGCTGGTCGACCGCATCTGACGGGCCGGTCCCGACCATCGACTACGCCGCCCCGCGGGACCCCGACCGGGTCACCGCGGGGCGGCGGCGTATCTCAGGGCTGGTGCGCGGCCGCGGCGGACGCGGGTGACCCGGCCCGGCCGCCGGCGAGGTGGCCGCAGGCCAGGCCGATCGCCGCGCCCGCGGCCGTCTCGATCGGCGTGTGGTGACTGATCCGCACGCGCGCCCACGCCACCGGCGGCACCAGCACCAGCAGTCGCCAGTAGCGGGGCGAGAGCTCGCGGGCGAGCACCGCGATCACCCCGCTCAGCACCGCCGTGTGGAACGACACCTTCACCTTGAGGGTCGCGGACCCGGCGACGCCCAACGCCACGAGCGCGGCCCGCGTCATGCGGCGCAGCTCGTCCGGCGCTCCGCGGCGCTGCTGGGCCGCCAACAGGGTCGCGACCGATACCGCGATCCCGGCGATCACCAGCGGCCGGTCCTCCCGACGGGTGACGTGGTGATCCGACAGCGCCTTGCGCCGGACCCGCCACGTGATCGCCGCCTGCGGCACCACACCCAACCCGGCCGCCGCCGCCACGCCCCACCGGGTCGACCCCACCTGCCGGCCCAGGTGGACAGAGCCGATCGTGAGTACGACCCACGGTGCGAAGACCTCTGTCAGCAGAGCTGCCGGGGCCAGGCCCGGACCGAAAGCCACCGCCGCCCCCGCCGCATCCGGTGCGCCCTCCGCGATCCGCGTGTCGCCCGCATCAGCCACCATCCACCCCCCCGAATCCGCTACTCCGTCTCGGCATCCGCTACTGCTACAGGGGTAGCGAACCCGGAGGGAGAGTAGCGGATTCCGGCTGGCGGTGACTGGAGCTGGCTGGAGGTGGCCGGATCGGGCGGGCGCGGCGGGGAGAGTTCAGTCGCCGAGGATGTCGGCGCGGCATTCCTCGGCCAGGCGCAGGGTCGCCGCGTCGAACAGCACCAGGGTCGCGGTCCCGACCCCGGTGTCGGTGGCGGCCAGCGTGGCCAGCGCGGTGCGGATCGCGTCCTCGCGCGGCCAGCCGTAGGCCCCCGCGGAGATCAGTGGGAACGCCACCGTTCGTGCGCCGAGCTCGTCGGCCACCGCCAGCGAGTTCCGGTAGCAGTCGGCGAGCAGCCGGGCACCGTCCGGATCGCGGCCGTGGATCGGGCCGACCGTGTGGATCACCCAGCGCGCGGGCAGATCACCGGCGCCGGTCGCGACGGCCCGGCCGGTCGGCAATCCGTCGGGCAACCGGCCGGACCTCAGCTCGCGACACTCCGCCAGGATGGTCGGCCCGCCCGCGCGGTGGATGGCCCCGTCCACCCCGCCGCCCCCGAGAAGTGAACTGTTGGCCGCGTTGACCACCGCGTCCACGTCCATGCGTGTGATGTCGCCGTGGCTCAGCTCTATCCGAGCGCGCCTCGTCGTCGTCATACCGTCTCCCTCCGGCGGATCATCGGCGTCGGCGCGTGATCGAGGCGGTCCATCAGCCACATGATGGTCGCCACCTCACCCACCCACGCCAGACTCACACACCAGCCCGCCAGGATGTCGCTGGGGAAGTGCACCCCCAGATACATCCGGGTGCCGCCGATGGTCGGCACGTACACCGCCGACCCGGCGATCACCGCGACCCGCCACCGCGTCGGCCACGCCAGGACGCACGTGCACGCCGCCAGCGCGGCGCTGGCCATGGCGTGACCGCTGGGGAACGAGAAGCTCTTCTCCTGCACGATGTGCGTGAAGAACGTCGGCCGGTCGCGGCGGTACAGCGCCTTGAGCACCGAGTTGATGATCGTCGACCCCACCAGCGACACCGTGAGCAACGCGGCCGGGCGGCGGCTGCCCCGCACCGACACCAGGTAGGCCGACGTCGCCAATGCGAACAACGGCACCGCCGTGACACCGCCGAGCTCGGTCACCGCCCGGGCGATCCGCGTGTTGCGGGGCGAGTGCCTGCGCTGCAGCCACATCATCACCGGCTGGTCGAAGGGCAGCTTGGCACCGCTGCGGATGCGCTCGGCGAGCTCGACGAAGCCGATCACCGGCGTCGCGAACCCCACGAACGCCACCCCGAAGATCGCCCACGTCCCGCGGGGCAGCGGCACCTCCTGCCGGTCGACGATGCTGCCGAGCAGTCCGTCCGACGGATGCAGGCGGCGAAACACGTCCCGCGCCGAGGACAGGGCCCGGGCGCCACGGGTGGTCGTCGTGCGCGACATACCCCCCAGACTAGGCAATCCCGCGGTGTCCCCGCCCGCGGATCGCGACGAGGCCCGGTGCCCCACGATTAAGGTGGGCCGGAGTCGACCCGAGAGGCGGAGGACGAATGACCCGAACCCGTGTGGAAGAAGACCTGCTCGGCACCAAGGAGGTCCCGGCGGACGCGTACTACGGCATCCACACGGTCCGGGCTGTCGAGAACTTTCCCATTGCACCCACCACCATCAGCGACGTCCCCGACTTCGTGCGTGGCATGGTCATGGTGAAGAAGGCCGCCGCCCTGGCCAACCTGGAGATGGGCGTCCTTGACCAGACGGTGGCGGACGCGATCGTCGGGGCGTGCGACGAGATCCTGGTGGACGGACGCTGCATGGACCAGTTCCCCTCCTGCGTCTACCAGGGCGGCGCCGGCACCTCGGTCAACATGAACACCAACGAGGTGGTGGCCAACCTCGCGCTCGAACGGCTCGGGCATCCCAAGGGCTCCTACGACATCATCAGCCCCAACGACGACGTCAACAGGTCCCAGTCCACCAACGATGCCTATCCCACCGGGTTCCGCATCGCCCTGTGGCACGCGCTCGAGCGGCTCGAACCGGCGCTCGTCGCGCTGCGGGAGGCCTGCTACGACAAGTCCGAGGAATTCCGCGAGGTCCTCAAGATGGGCCGCACCCAGCTCCAGGACGCCGTGCCCATGTCCCTGGGCCAGGAGTTCGGCGGCTTCGCCGTGAACCTCGACGAGGAACTCCACGTGCTCGGCTCCGCCGCCCGCATGCTGCTCGACGTCAACCTCGGCGCCACCGCGATCGGCACCGGCGTCAACACCCCGCCCGACTACCGCCGCGCGGTCATCAACCACCTGCGCGCCGTCACCGGCCTCCCGGTCACCGGCGCGATGAACCTCATCGAGGCGACGAGCGATACCGGCGACTACGTCAACGTCCACGCCGCCCTCAAGCGGACCGCGGTCAAGCTGTCGAAGATCTGCAACGACCTGCGGCTGCTGTCCTCCGGGCCGCGCGCCGGCCTCAACGAGATCAACCTGCCCGAACTGCAGGCGGGGTCGTCGATCATGCCAGCCAAGGTCAACCCCGTGATCCCCGAGGTCGTCAACCAGGTGTGCTTCAAGGTGATCGGCAACGACATGACCGTCACCATGGCAGCCGAGGCCGGGCAGCTCCAGCTCAACGTCATGGAGCCGGTGATCGCCCAGGCGATGTTCGAGTCCATCTCCCTGCTCACCAAGGCCATGGAGACGCTCACCGAGAAGTGCGTCCGCGGGATCACCGCCAACGCCGAGATCTGCCGAGCCAACGTGATGAACTCGATCGGGATCGTCACCTACCTCAACCCCATCATCGGCCACCACAACGGCGACATCGTGGGGCGCGAGTGCGCTCGCTCCGGCCGCGGGGTGCGCGAGGTCGTACTGGAGATGGGCCTGCTGTCCGCGGAGGAACTCGACGACATCCTGTCCCCGGCCAACCTCCTGCGCCCGCAGTACAAGGGACGCTCGGTCAAGAACGTCGTGGCACAGCCGGGGCAGGACACGACCGGGCCGACGGGCTGAGGTCGCAAGGGGGCTGATTCCGGGCGCGGGGACCGCTACCGTCGGCCCATGACCTCTCCCACATCGCGCGTCGTCGCCGGACGCGAGATCACCTTCCCGGTTCCCGTCGTGTCCGCCTCGGTCTCGGGCGCGGCCTTCCTCGCGCGGTCCGCCGTCGTGCGCAGGCTCATCGCCGGCGGGCGGCAGTCCGCCGTGATCGAGGCCGCGGGCGCCGAGCCCGTCTCGCTGCCCGGCGGGCGCACCCCGGCGATCATGATCCATGTCCGCTACCACGACGTGCCGGGCAACGTCCTGGGCGCTTATCACGAGATCGGCCTGGCGTTCCAGCTCACCGTGCCCGGCGCGGGGACGCTGGTGCACATCCACGAGCTGCCGGTCGACCAGGACTTCACCCTGGCGGCGGGCAACGAGCTGTGGGGCTTCCCCAAGTGGAAGGGCGACATGGTCGGCACGGCCGGAGGCGCCCTCGACGACGCGCGTCTGGGCGCCGTGGGCTCGGCCGGAGCGGGAGGCGTCGACCTCCGGCTCGACACGCGCGTGGGCCTGCCGATCCCCGGCCGTCAGTCGCTCGCCATGAACTGCGTGCAGGTCCTCGACGGTGCGCCCGTCCTCGTCCGGGCCCAGGCCACGGCGACCGGCGGGCGGATGCGGCCGCTCAGCGGGGCCCGCGTGACGATCGCGCCCGGAGCCGACGACGCCGGCGGCGACGTGGCCCGGTTCGTCGAGGCCGTCCGCGAGCTGGGACTGGACCGGGCCCGCGCGCTCGGCACGTTCTCCTACGAGAAGTTCGAGGCCGAGTTCCAGGCGCCGGCGCCGATCGGCTGAGGGGCCCGGCGCCCGGCGCTGTCCCTCAGTGCCCTTCGCCGAGATTGCCGGACAGCCTCTCCAGTCGCTGCCGACTGGAGCCGTCCAGCCCGATGATCTCCACGGTCTTGCCCTTGGCCGCGTACTTGTGGGTGATCGCGTCCAGGGTCGCGACGGTGGAGGCGTCCCAGATGTCGGCCTCGGTCAGGTCGATCACGACGTGCCGGGGGTCGCCCGAGTAGTCGAACTGGTACACGAGGTCGTTGCTGGACGCCCAGAACAGCTCGCCGCGCACCCGGTATGTGCGGACGTCGATGGTGCCGTCGTCGTCGACGTCGCGCTCGGAGATCTTTTCGAGGGTCGTCATGTGGGCCACGCGCCGGGCGAACATCACCATCGCGGTGAGGACACCGAGAACGACGCCGATGGCGAGGTTCTCGGTGATTACCGTGGCGACCACGGTGACGACCATGACGACCGTCTCGCTCAGCGGCATCAGGCGCAGGGTGCGCGGGTGGATCGAATGCCAGTCCAGGGTGGCCACCGACACCATGATCATCACGGCGACGAGGGCGGCCATGGGGATGAGCCCGACGATGTCGCCCAGCGCCACCACGAGGATGAGCAGGAAGACGCCTGCCAGGAGTGTCGACAGCCGGGTGCGGGCGCCGGACTGCTTGACGTTGATCATCGTCTGGCCGATCATCGCGCAGCCGCCCATGCCGCCGAAGAACCCGGTGACGAGATTCGCGACGCCCTGGCCCCAGCCCTCTCGGGTCTTGTCGGTGCGCACCTCGGTGATGTCGTCGACCAGCTTGGCCGTCATGAGGGATTCCATGAGGCCGACGAGGGCGGTGGCCAGGGCGTAGGGGGCGATGATCTGTAGCGTCTCGAGTGTCCACGGGATGTCGGGGAAGAACAGCGCGGGCAGGGATGAGGGAAGCTCGCCCTGGTCCCCGACGTTCGGCATCGACCATCCGAAGAGCAGGACGACGGCGGTGATCGCGATGATGGCGATCAGCGGGGCCGGCACCGCGGTGGTCAACCGCGGGAAGAACACCATGATCGCGATACCGGCCGCGACCATCGGGTAGACAAGCCACGGAACGCCCAGCAGATGGGGGATCTGGGCGGCGAAGATCAGGATCGCGAGCGCGTTGACGAAACCGATCATCACGCTGCGAGGGATGAAGCGCATGAGCTTGCCCACCCCGATCAGGCTGAGTACCACCTGGATGAACCCGGCGAGGAGCACGGTGGCCACGAGGTAGTCCATCCCGTGGTCGCGGGCGACCGGGGCCACGACGAGGGCGATCGCGCCGGTCGCCGCCGAGATCATCGCGGGGCGCCCGCCGGTGAAGGCGATCGTCACGGCCATGGTGAACGAGGCGAACAGCCCGACGCGAGGATCGACGCCGGCGAGGATCGAGAAGGAGATCGCCTCGGGGATCAGTGCGAGGGCGACGACCAGGCCGGCCAGGACCTCGGTCCGCAACCGCCGCACGGACGAGAAGGCGTACCGGAACGAGGCCAGGACGCCGACCGGCGCCAGACCGTCATCGTCGCCGGCAGGCGCCGGGGAGGGCGCCCCAGGAGTGGTGGCGGGAGCCGACATGGGGATTGTCCTCACCGAGCAGGGGCATGACACACTCTCCCGTAGCGGGAGATTCTGAAGCTACCGTAACGGTAGGTTTGATGATGCGGCGAATCTCCGGCGACCGCTGTGAGCAAGCCCACAAGGAGGATCATGTCGGAGGACGCGGTGCGGAAGATCGGCGAGGTCGCCGAGGCCACCGGTCTGTCGATCCGGACTCTGCGTCACTACGACGAGCTCGGCCTGGTCGTCCCCTCCGGTCACACCGCGGGCGGGTTCCGGCTCTACACCGATGACGACGTCGAACGGCTCCTGCTGGTGCGTCGGATGAAGCCCCTCGGCTTCTCCCTGGAGCGCATGAAGCAGTTCCTGCAGGCCACGGACGTGCTCGCCGCGGGCCGGCGCCCGCAGGCGGGGGGGTCGGGGTCGGAGGAGAGGCGCGCGGCGCGGGCGACCGTCGAGGAGATTCACGGCGAGGCGGAGGCGCGCTACCGCGATCTGCAGAAGCATCTCGACTACGGGGCCGAGTTCCTCCAGCTGGTCCGCGAGAGGCTCGACTAGCCGCTCCCGGGACCCACTCGGCGCGGCCGCCGAAGTTGGCCGCCCGTCCGGACGGAGTAACCACTCTCGCCACACAAGCAACACTGATAATCGCTGGTCACAGCGGTAACGCGGTGCCGAGTCCGGTTCGTTACCTGATCGATCAAACGGTTCGCGTCAGGCGCACCGAAACGGCATTATCGCCATCATGCGCACAAGGCTCACCGCGTCACTCGCGACGATCGCCGTCACCGCCGCCACCCTCGTGGGCGGCGGGGCGGCCACGGCTTCCGCCCAGACCCTGCCTTCCTTCATCCCCCAGCACCTGATCCCGGCGCACCTCGCGCCGCAGGTGGAGGGGATCGTCTCGCAGGTGCGCGCCGCCCTGCCGCCGGAGGCGTGGGCGGCGGTCGGTTCCAGCGAGATGGCGTACGGGGATGTCGCCGCCTTCGGGGTCACCGGGGGGTTGCGCGAGGGGATCATTCGCGAGATCGACGCCTACCGCATCGCCCACGGCCGCGGAGCCCTTGCGCCCAACGCCGACCTTGACCGCGAGGCCCAGGCGTGGGCGGATCGCCTCGCCGCCCGGGATGAGGTGATTCACAACACAGCATTGATCAACCGGGGTCACGGGGAGAACATTGTCGCCGCGGGCACCCATTGTGGGGCGATCTGCCTGGTCGACCTGTGGAAGAACTCGCCCGGCCACAACGAGAATCTCCTCGACCCGGGCTACCGCTCGGCGGGCATGGGCATCGCCTACTCCGGCAACGGCAAAGTTTTCGTGGTACACAACTTCGCGTACTGACCTATGAACTCTGACTGAGCTACTCGATCCGGCAGCGGTGCTCTGAGGGGGCCGAGACGACGGGAGAGATCATGTCCGAACGGATACTGCGAGCACTGAGGCTCAAGACCGATCCGGGGGTGTTCTTCTCGACTGTCGGGGTGATCCTCGCCTTCGTCGTCATCACTTTCTTCGCCGGCGAGTGGGTGGGCGAGGTCTTCGGCACCGCGTCGGGTTGGATCATGACCAACCTCGGGTGGTTCTACGTATTCGGGGTCACGTCGTTCCTGGCCTTTCTCATCTGGATAGCCATCAGCCGGTTCGGACACGTCCGTCTGGGCGGCGACGACGAGGACCCGGAGCACTCCACCGCGGCGTGGTTCGGCATGCTCTTCGCCGCGGGCATCGGCACGATCCTCATGTTCTGGGGCGTCGCGGAGCCCATCTCTCATTTCGCCACGCCGCCGCGGGGGAACGTGGAACCGGGCAGCACGGACGCCGCGCAGGAGGCGATGGCGTTCACGCTGTACCACTTCGGTCTGCACACGTGGACGATCTTCGCCCTGCCGGCCCTCGCGTTCGCCTACTTCATCTACAAGCGCAAGATGCCGCCGCGCGTCAGCTCGATCTTCGCCCCGATCCTCGGGGACAAGGTCTTCGGTCCCATCGGCAAGACAATCGACGTCGTGGCGCTCGTGGGTACCGTCTTCGGCGTGGCCACCTCGGTCGGCCTCGGTACCCTGCAGATCAACGCGGGCCTGGCGGAACTCTTCGGCATCGCGATGTCGCCGGTCGTCCAGGTGCTCATCATCGCGGTCGTCACGTCCGTGGCCTGCATCTCCGTGGCCCTGGGGCTGGAGAAGGGCATCAAGCGGCTGTCCAACCTCAACATCGCCATGGCGATCGCCCTGCTGCTGTTCATCCTCGTCACGGGCCCGACCCTGTTCCTGCTCAAGGGCACGGTCGAGTCGCTGGGCGTCTATCTCGCCACGCTGCCGGAGCTGGCCCTGTGGAACAACGTCTTCCCCGCCAGTGACGACCTGGAATCGTGGCAGAACACGTGGACCGTCTTCTACTGGGCGTGGACCATTACGTGGTCGCCGTTCGTGGGCATCTTCATCGCCCGGATCAGCCGCGGCCGCACCATCCGTCAGTTCGTCTTCGGCGTCCTCGGCCTGCCGGTGGGCTTCTCGGTCCTGTGGTTCGGGATCTTCGGTATGGCCTCGTTCCATGTCGAGTTGTTCGGCTCGGGCGGGCTGACCGAGGCGGTGGTCGACGAGGGTGACATCCCGGGTGCGCTCTTCGCGTTCCTGTCGAACTACCCGCTCGCGACGTTCCTGTCCGGTCTCGCGGTCGTCCTCGTCGTCATCTTCTTCACCACGTCCGTGGATTCCGCGGCGATGGTCGTGGACATGATCGCGTCCGGGAAGGACGACGACGTCCAGGTCTCGCCCACCCATCAGCGCGTGATCTGGGGCGTGCTCATGGGCGCGGTCGGTGCCACGATCCTGGCGGGTACCGGCGAGGGCGGTCTGACCGCCCTTCAGGAGGTCATCACGGTCGTCGGTCTGCCGTTCTTCGTGGTGGGCTTCGTGATGATGTACAGCCTCGTGCGGGGTATCAGCAACGATCTCGGCGAGCGGCCGCCCACGGTGACCCGCCAGTGGCGCCGTGCGTACTCGCCGGAGGCGCTCGAGCGGAACGAGCACTCGCCGTCGCCCGAACCTGTCCACCCGCTGCATCACATCCCGGACTCCGAGCAGGATGACGGGGCGCCGTCGGCCGCCACCGAGGAGGGCTAGGCCAGCGGGAAGGGCTCGGCCAGCGGGGAGGGCTAGTGTCCGCGCACGTCGAGCATGGTCATGCCCGCGTGCATCTCCCAGACGAGGATCTCGGCGCCCTGCGCGCCGGCGGTGACGCGTCGCCCGCCCGTGGCGGTGAGGCGCGCGGCGTCGCCGGTGTCCAGGGCGCCCTCGCCTTCCAGGGTGACCGACCCGAGTGGGACGTAGAGGTGGAGGAAGGGCGCGTCGGGGAGCTCGACGGTGCGTCCGGGTGTGAGCCGGGCGGCGTGGAGCGCGGACGTGCGGTTGCGGATCCGGATGGCGGCGCGGTCCTCGTGGGTGGGTAGGCCCCCGGCGACGACGACGAGGTGGTTCTCGAGCTCGCGCGGATCGATCTCCATTTGTTCGTAGCCGGGTTGCTCACCGGTCGTGTCCGGCACGACCCACATCTGGACGAGGTGGACCGGTTCGGCGGGGGTGTCGGCACGGAGCGAGCCGTCGCGCCAGCCGTCGTTGCGTTCGGAGTGCAGGATCCCCGAGCCCGCGCTCATCCGCTGGGCGAGCCCCGGGTAGATGACGCCGCTGTGGCCCTCTGAGTCCTGGTGGACCAGCGAGCCGGACAGGACCCACGTGACGATCTCCATGTCGCGGTGCCCGTGGGTGTCGAAGCCGGTGCCGGGCGCGATGTGGTCGTCGTTGTTGACCAGCAGTCGCCCGAAGTGCGTGTTCATCGGGTCCTGGTAGCGGCCGAAGGAGAACGAGTGCTGCGAGTCCAGCCAGCCGCCCCGGTCGCGGGACCGCGCACGGGAGCGGTGGATCTCGACGCCGGGGACGAGCGCGGGCACGGTGACCTCCTCGGGACATGGCGGGCCCTGTGCGAGCGCCGCCGGCTCCGGTGACGCATCAACTATAGCGGCGGGGTGGCCGCGCCGCGCCGGGGATGGCCCGCGCCGCATCGGGGTCGCCCGCACCCGCACCGGGGCCGGGGGTCGCCCGCACCGGGGTCGCCCGCACCCGCACCGGGGTCGCCCGCACCCCCGGGCCGGGGGTCGCCCCGATCTGCGCCGAGTGGTCACAAGCGCAGGGCCGACGGGGTCGCGACCGGCGCAAACGTGATCGGATTCGACCGTTCGGCGCTACCCCGCCGGCTGACGGGCGGGATCCGGTGGCATCCGAGTAGGGGGATGGTTAGCGTTCGGAGTCGCACATCAGAACGGGCGTCCAGGTTTCTGGGTGGAAGTACCCGCGGGCGACCATGCTCGCAGGTACCGTGACAGGAGTCACATTTATCGACGGAGGGTAGAGGATGTTGCAGAACGCGCTGATCGCCACGGTTCGAGTGAGTGTGGCCACCTACGCCGGGGTGACGCAGCTCCTCGTGGACAACACGCTCGGCCGCGTACTCGACACGAACCCGGACAAGGTCCGCTAGGCGCCGGTCGACCCCTGAGGTGCGCCCGTTTCGGCCTCCGGGGTGGCATCACGGACCTCGCCGACGAGTCGGGCGAGCACGTCCTCCAGAACCACGAGACCCGACGGGCCGGCTGCGGAGGTGTCGTCCGCGGCGTCATCGCGGTCGACGACCCCCAGGTGGGCCCGGGCCCGCTGCATGGTGGCCAGCACGTCGTCCAGTGGCGTGTCGGGCGACACCGAGCCGAGCCGGCGGATCCGCTCGGGGCGCAACGGGCGGGACGGGTCGTCGGCCAGGACGTCCTTGACGTGGACTTACCCCACGTACCGGCCGTCGCGGAGCACGGGGAACCGAGAATGCCCGGTGCGGACGCACAGCTGTTGTATCTCGCCGGTCGTGAGGTCCGCGTCCACCGCGTCGACCTCATCGAGCGGTCGGAGCACATCCGCCGCGGTGATGTGATCGAACCCCAGCGCGCCCGCGAGGAGGGTGGTCTCGTCCTCGTCCAGCAGGCCCGATTCGCCGGCCGCCGCGACCATCCCGCGCATCTGGTCCACCGTGACCGTGGTGTCCACCTCGGACTTCGGCTCGACGCGTAGGACGTGGCGCACGACGAGGTCGGCGGTCTTGTTCATCAGCCAGATGGCGGGCAGGAACACCAGGACGAACACCCGCAGGACCGGACCCAACAGCAGCGCGGCGGCGGCGGGCCGTGCGATCGCCATGTTCTTGGGCACCATCTCGCCGAGCACCATGTGCAGGAACGTGACGATGAGCAGGGCGATCACCAGCGCGATGGGGTGCGCGAACCCGGTCGACACCCCCAGCCACTCCAGCGGCCTCTCGATGAGGTGCGCGATGGCGGGCTCGCCGACAGCGCCGATGAGGAGGGAACACGCGGTGATCCCGAGCTGCGTGGCGGCCAGCGAGAGCGACACGTTCTCCATGGCACGCAGTGACCACCGGGCGCGGGTGCTGCCCCGGGCCGCGCGGGGCTCGAGGTGGTCGCGGCGCGCGGAGACCATCGCGAACTCGGCGGCCACGAAGAAGCCGTTGCCCAGCAGGAGGGCGGCGAGCACCAGGATCGCGACGCCGTCACTCATCGGACTCCTCCGTCCCCGCGTCGCCGGAGTCGTCCGGCTCGCCGCGCAGGACCGTCGCCCGGACCCGCTCGGCCCGGTAGTCGCTCACCGTCTCGACCCGCAGCCGCACACGGGCCCGGGTGGGGAGGTCGTCGCGGTCGCGGTGCTCGTGGTCGTGGGCCTCCAGCTCCACCTCGTCTCCGACCTCGGGGAGGCGGTCCGCCGATTTTGACAGCACCCCGGACAGGGTCGACGCGGCGCCCGCCGGGGGGATCTCCAGCCGCAGGATCGCGCCCAGTTCGTCGGGCCGCATCATCCCGCCGACCAGGACCGTGTCGTCGTCGATCCGCTCGTGCGTGCGGGACGCGCGGTCCTGCTCGTCGTCGATCTCGCCGACGATCTCCTCCACCAGGTCCTCGAGCGTGACGATCCCCGCGGTACCGCCGAACTCGTCCACGACCACCGCCATCTGCAGATCGGTCTGCCGTAGCAGCCGCATCAGGGGATCGAGGGTCATCATCTCCGAGACCACGGTCGGCTCGGCGGCGATGTCGCGCACCGGAGTGCGGTCCCGCTCATCGGGGTCCACGGCCAGCGCCTGGCGGTAGTGGACGACGCCCACCACCTCGTCGACGGTGCCGCCGAGGACGGGGAAGCGGGACCGGCCGGTCGCGGCGACGGTGTCCAGCAGGTCCTGCGCAGTGTGGTCGCGAAGAAACGTCACGAGCGGCCTGGGCACCATCGCGTCGGCCGCCCGGTGCTCGCCGAACGAGATCGACCGGGTCACGAGCTCGGCGGTGTGCGGGTCCATCACGCCCTCGCGTCCCGACCGCGCCGCCGACGCCCGCAGCTCCTCGGGGGAGCGGGCGTCACCCGGTTCCTCCGTCGGGGTGAACCCGAGCAGGCGCAGCACCTGGTTGGCCGAGGCGTTGAGGGCGGTGACCAGCCAACCGAACACGGTCATGAACGTGCGCTGCGGATGCACGACCAGCCTCGCCACCTGCATGGGTGCGGCGATGGCCCAGTTCTTGGGGACGAGCTCGCCGAAGACCATCTGGAGGAAGGTGACGACGACGAAGGCCGCCGTCATCGCGATACCGCGGGCGGCGGCCTCCGGCATTCCGGACAGGCCCAACGCGCCGGTGAGCAGTTCCCCGACGGAGGGGCCCGTGAGGTATCCCGCCACGAGGCTGCTGACCGTGATGCCGAGCTGGGCCCCCGACAGGTTCGTCGAGGTCTTCGAGAGCGAGGAGTCCAGGGCCGCGGCGACGCGATCGCCCTCCGAGCCGGCGGCGCGGACGTCGTCCCGGTTGACGGTGAGGAACCCGAACTCGACCCCGACGAACAGCGCGTTCGCTGCGATGAGCAGGACCAGCGCCAGCGTGAGGAGGAGTGCGACGGTCACCGGTCGACCGGGCTACTGACCGTCGGCCGTGCCGTCGGAGCCGCCGACGGCGTGGTCCGGCTGCTCGGGGGTCCGGTACACCTTCGACTGCTCGGCCCGGTCGGCTGAGCTCTCACCGGACGCGCCGGTGGCCGCGTCGCCGGCGGCGTGCCCGGTGTCGCCGGCGGTCGAGGGCCGGGACGCCGGGGCGCGACCCTCCTCGTCGGTGCCTCGGGTGGTGCTCCCGTCACCGGCGCCGGAGCCGTCGACGGTGTTGCCGAGCTCCTCCGGCGACTCGTCGGGCACGCGGGCGTCGTTCTCGGGTCGGGTCGAGTCGGTCACGGTCGCCTCCGGGGGTCGTCGGTGGGTCGTGCTGTGTGGTGCCTCGGTCTGTGGTGTCGACCCTAGCCGTGTCCGCCACGGCCCGTCGGGCTCTCGCGGCGTCACAGGTGTGCCTTAGTCTGGTGCCCATGTCGGACAATCCCTTCGGTCGGGTCATCACCGCGATGGTGACCCCCATGCACGACGACGGCTCGATCGACTTCGACGCGCTGCAGCGACTCGCGGTCCATCTCGCCGACCACGGCCACGACGGTCTGCTGGTCAACGGCACGACCGGCGAGTCGGCCACCACTACGGACGACGAGGACTACGACAGCGTCGCCGCGGTCGTCGAGGCCGTCGGCGACCGCGTGCAGGTCATGGCCGGATGCGGCACCAACGACACCGAGCACTCCATGCGAGCGGCCCGCGAGATGGTGGCGAGGGGTGCGGACAGCCTGCTCGTGGTGACCCCGTACTACAACAAGCCCACACAGCACGGGATCGTCGAGCACTTCCGGATGATCGCCGAGGCCGCCGACCGGCCGGTGATGGCGTACGACATCCCGGGGCGCACCGGCACCGCGCTGGCCACCGACACCATCCGTCGGCTCGCGGAGATCCCCCACGTGCGGGCGGTCAAGGACGCCAAGGGGGACCTGTTCGAGGCCAGCCGCCTCATGGCCGAGACCGACCTGCTCTGGTACTCGGGTGACGACGTGCTCAACCTGGCGTTCCTGGCCCTCGGCGCCACGGGGATCGTCTCGGTGGTCGGCCACGTCGCCGGCGACGACTACCGGGCGATGATCGACGCCGTGGACGCGGGCGACCTGCCGCGGGCCCGCGAGATCCACACGCGCCTCATCCCGGCCGTGGACGCCATCATGCACACCTCGCAGGGCGCCATCCAGGTCAAGGCCGCGCTGAAGATGGCCGGTCTCATCGGCTCGGACCGCCTGCGCATGCCGCTGCTCCAGGGGCCGCCCGAGCATCAGGCCAAGCTGCGCGACGGGCTGGCCGCCGCCGGGCTGGCCTGACGGGTCGCTCCTAGCGGAACGCCGCGGCCTCCGTGCACCGCCGCCACAACGCGGCGGCGGTGGCACGGTCGTGCGAACGGCGGCTCGACCGGGTGAGGTGCGGGTGCCCCCGCAGACCACCGAGGCGGTCCGGTCCGACGAACGCCCCGCCCGGCACGTCGGGCACCGTCGCGGCGTAGAGCACGGACAGCGCGCCCGTCTCCGGTGACAGGCCCGCCCAGGTGAGGGAGTTGCCGAGTGCGAAGAACCGGTCGGCGACAGGGTTGCCGCTCTGCCGGATGAGTTCGGTCGCGGTGTAGCCGGGATGCGCGGCGACCGAGCGGAGGCCGCCGCCGGCCCGCTCGAAGTGCCGCTGCCACTCGTAGGCCAGCATGATGCACGCCAGCTTGGAGTTCGCGTACGCGGCCATCGGCCGGTAGCCGCGGACGTCCATGCCGAGGTCGTCGGTGTCGACCCGCCCCATCAGATGCGCGAGGGAGCCCAGCCAGACCACGCGGTCCGTCAGGATCGGCTCGAGGCCCAGGGTGAGCGCGTGGTGGCCGAGGACGTTGACCCCGAACTGCATCTCGTGGCCCTGCGCCGTGCGGGCGTGCGGGATGTTCATCACGCCGGCGTTGTTGATGAGGACGTCGACCCGGCCGCCACCGGACCGTGCCGCGTCGGGCGCCGAGGCCTCCGCCCGCATGGCGGCGACGAACTCGTCGACCGAGTCCAGATCGGCCATGTCCAGCCGGCACACACGCGCTCGCTCGCGCGAAGCCTCAGGAAGGGTCGCGCGCGCCGCCTCTGCCTTCTCCAGGTTCCGGCAGGCCATCACGACCCGGGCCCCCCGCGCCGTGAGCGCGGCCGTCGTGGCCAGCCCGATGCCCCCGTTGGCGCCGGTCACCACGAACGTCCGCCCGGTCTGGTCGGGGATGTCGACGGCGGACCATCTGCGGGATCGTGTCATGAAGATCAGTCAACCAGCCGCGCCTGCCCTGCGGTGGTGCTCTCCTGTGGTAACGCGGGGATATCGTCCGCGATCTCTTTGTGACACACTCGTCGGGGTGCGTGAGTCCCACAGGCCACACGCCTCCCTCACCGTTCGAGATCCCGGAGTACCTCCATGACGTTCGACCGCCGATCCTTCCTCCGTCGCGCAGGCCTCAGCGCGGCCGGGGCCGGCGCCATCGCCGCGGGCCTGACCCCCGCGGTGGGCGCTCAGTCCTCCATCCCCGCCGAGATCGGTGCCCTGCCGGGCGCGGGAGCCGGGGTCCCGGTCGGCACGCTGCTCGACTACGCCTCCGGCCCGCCGTCGGCGGCGTCGGTCCGCGCGGCCGGCCACATGGGTGCCGTGCGCTACTGCTCTAACCGCCGCCCCGGCGCCGAGTGGATGTCCGGCAAGCCGCTCCTGCGCCGCGAGGTCGACGACTTTCGTGCCCACGGACTGAACATGGTCTCCTGCTACCAGTACGGTCGCGCCGAGACCGCGGACTGGAAGGGCGGCGCCGGCGCCGGCGATCACCACGCGCCCATCGGCATCCGCATCCACCGGGAGGCCGGCGGGCCGTCGGGCGTGCCGATGTACGTGGCGATCGACGACAACCCCACCCGCTGGCAGTTCGACAACCAGATCCGCCCGTACCTCGAGCGCTGGCGCGCCCACCTGCACGGCTCGGGCATGAAGCTCGGCGTGTACGCCAACGCGCCGACGATCGACTGGTGCCGGCAGATCGGCCTCGGGCAGTACTTCTGGCAGCACGACTGGGGTTCCGGTGGGCGGCTCAACCCGGCCGCGACGATCCACCAGCTGCCCGTGGCGCAGCAGGTCACCGTCGGCGGTGTGGTGTCCGACCTCAACCGCGTCTACGCGCTGGACTACGGCCAGTGGTGGCCGATCGACCCGCTCGCGCTCGCGCAGTCGGCGCTGGGCAGCTCGATCTGACCGACCGGCGACGCTTCGGCACGCCCCGGCGTCGTCCGCGTCCGCGATCCCGCGGCCGGCGACACCGGGGCGCACTGCTATCCGGCGACGGTCACTCGACGGTGATCTCGCCCATCGTGCCCCACTGATCGCCCTCCGCCGGGGTGTTGATGATGCGCGGCGTTCGCTCGAGGTACCGGGCGGCTGACCCCGTGAACTGCTGGAAGTGGTCCGACTGCACATGCAGGGCCGGCGCGTCGCCCTCGCGGAACGCCTCGCACAGCAGGTAGGTGTTCGGGGACTCCGGCGAGCGGTACCAGTCGAACCACAGGTTGCCCGCCTCGGCGCGGGTGGCCTCGGTGAACTCGCGGGTGATCTCGAGCCAGGAGTCGGCGAACTCGGGTTTGACGTCAAAGCGCACGTTGATGAGGATCATGTCCCCATCCTGCCGGGCCCGGCGAGGGTCGTCGAGGCGTGGCTCGGCACGGGCGATTCGGCCGTGACTCGCCCGGCGTCGCCGCACACGCCTACCCTGTATCAGGTGACCATCGAGCTGAGCATCGAGAACCCGTGCGTCCCGCAGGCGGAGGCCGACTCCTCCGTCCGCGCCGTCTGGAACCGCTTGTCGCTCGACGCGACCTCGAGCCGGAACGAACCGCTGATCGCGGGTCTGGTCCTGGATCTCATCGACGGGTGCGACGACCTCGGTGAATCCCTGGCGCGGCTCGCCGCGTCCCGGATCGCGACGCCCGAGATCGGCCGCCACGTCCTGGAGAAGGAGATCCGGGCGGTGCTGGTCGAGCACCCCCACGTCCTCGACGCCGTGGCCGCGGACCTCGTGGTGAGCTACGAGAGGAACCCGGCCTACCCCAACTATCTGGTGCCCTATCTCTTCGCCAAGGGTTTCCTCGGGCTCCAGGTGCACCGCGTCGCCCACGAGACGTGGAACTCCGGTCGCGTGATGGCCGCGTCGTTCCTACAGAGCCGCATCTCCGAGGTCTTCGCGATGGACATCCACCCGGCCGCGCGGGTCGGCTCGGGCATCCTCGTCGACCACGCCACCGGCATCGTCGTGGGGGAGACCTGCGTGATCGGCGACGGCGTCTCGATCCTCCAGGGCGTCACCCTCGGCGGCACGGGGAACGAGGACGGCGACCGGCATCCCAAGATCGGGTCCGGCGTCCTGCTCTCGGCGGGCTCGATCGTGCTCGGCAACGTCCGCGTCGGCGACTGCTCGAAGGTCGCCGCCGGTTCGGTCGTCCTGCACGAGGTCCCGCCCCACACCACCGTGGCGGGAGTGCCCGCCAAGATCGTCCGCCGGCACGCGGATTCGCTGGTCCCCGCCGAGCGGATGGACCAGGAGATCGACCCGCAGGGATAGGGCGGCGAGCCGATGCGGGTCCTGGTGGTCGACGACGAGCCGGCGCTGCGCGAGAGCCTGCGCCGCGGCCTGGCCGCGGGCGGGTGGTCCGTGGAGACCGCCCCCGACGGCGAAGCCGGTCTCGAGATGGCCTGCGGCGACGACTTCGACGTCGTCGTGCTGGACATCATGATGCCGCGCCGCAGCGGCTACGAGGTGGTCCGCGAGATGCGGCGACGCGGCATCTGGACCCCTGTGCTCATGCTCACCGCCAAGGACGGTGAGTACGACGAGGCCGACGCGTTCGACCTGGGAGCCGACGACTACCTGGTCAAGCCGTTCTCGTTCGTCGTCCTCGAGGCGAGGCTACGGGCCCTGGTGCGCCGCGGCGCACCCGAACGACCCGCCACGTTCGAGGCCGGCGACCTCGTCGTGGACCCCGCCGCGCGGGAGGTCCGCCGGGGCGACACCCGGATCAGCGTGACCGCCAGGGAGTACGCGGTGCTCGAATACCTCATCCGCAACCGTAACCAGGTGGTGTCCAAGGCGCAGATCATGCGTGCCGTGTGGGACTCCGCCTACGACGGGGACGACAACATCGTCGAGGTCTACGTCGGATACCTGCGTCGCAAGATCGACACCCCGTTCGGTGCCCACGCCATCGAGACCGTCCGCGGCCAGGGCTACCGGCTGGTCGACAGCGAGGTCACTCCTTCAGGGACAGCGCCTCGCGGTAGGTGAGCTTGCGGCCGGTCTGCATGATCGACCGGCGGTAGACCCGCTCGGCGATCCGGATGATCACCGCGGCGGTGACGAGCGTGATCACGGTGGCGACGGCCGGCTCCCACCACGACGCGGTGCCGGCCACCAGGCGGATCGGCATCGTCACCGTGGACATGATGGGCACGTAGGAACCGATGACCTGCCACGTGTCCTGGAGGAAGAGGCCTCCGAAGAACACGATCATGATGACCGTGAGCAGGGGCGAGGTGGTGGTCTGGACGTCCTCGGCGCGGGTGGCCATCGCACCGGCGACGGCGAACAGGCATGCCAGCGCGACGAAGCCGATGACGAAGAGCACCAGGTACCAGACCGCCGCGCCGGCGACCGATGGCAGCAGGGTGGCGTAGTCGGTGAAGCTGAGGCCGATCAGGCCGATGGCCACGAAGATCACCATCTGCCCCAGGGCGAGGGCCGTGGCGCCGACGACCTTGCCGACGAGCAGCTGCCGCAGCGGGATGGCGGCGGCGAGGATCTCGACGATCCGCGACTGCTTCTCCTCCACGACGCTGTTGGCGATCGCGTATCCGAAGAGGATCGCCGCCATGTAGAAGAGGAAGACGAACACGAACCCGGCGATCACCTGGACCCCCTCGTCGTCCGTCCCGTCGGCCTCGAGGAGACGCTCCTCGACGACCGAGCCCGCGGTGAGATCGGCGACAGTGGTCCCGGCGGCCGCGGCGTTGCGCTCGAGCGCGTCGGCCGCCACCGTCGCGCTGACCGCGGCGGCGACGTCCGAGTCGACGCCGTCGGAGCCGACGAGCGTCCACGCCCCCGGCTCGCCGAGCAGGGCGGCGTCGACGTCGCCGTCGCGTACCGCCTGTTCGGCCGCCGCCGGATCCGCCACCTGCTCGATCCCGAGTCGCACGGTGGGTGCGCCCGCGGTCGCCGAGGAGTCGGTGTCCTCGCCGTCGGCGGCGTCGGCCCGCACGTTCGTCTGCTCGACGATCGTCACCGCGTCGCCCGAGACGACAGCGATCCGCTTCTCCCCGTCGTCCCCGCCCAGCAGGAACGACACCCCGAACGCGACGATGAAGATCGCGATGGTCGTGAGGGTGGAGATGATGAAGTTCCGGTCGCGCAGTTTGACCATGATCTCGCGCCCGGCGACGATCCGCCATGCGGCGTCCGTGGAGCGGGGCCCGGTGGAGGCGTCCTCGTGGTCGGCCGACGACGGGCGTCGTGTGAGGGGGGTGGTGGTCATGAGGTCACCTCGCGGTAGATATCGGACAGGCTGGGCACGACCCGGGCGAGCTCGCTGACGCTGCCGCGGGCCATCGCCTCACGCAGGACGAGGTCCGTGCTCCCCGGGCCCTCGAGTTCGAGCAGTGCGGCCGGGCCGTCGACGTCCACGACGTGCACGCCGGGCAGTGAACGCACCCAGCCGGCGTCCCCGCCCACGACGAGGCGGTGCAGCACCCGGCCCCGGCTGCGGAGCTCGGACACGGTCCCGGTCGACACGACCCGCCCTCGGGCCAGGACGACGAGCTGGTCGCAGAGCCGCTCGACGAGATCGAGTTGGTGGGAGGAGAACAGGACGGGCACGCCCCGGGTGGTGTACTCGCGCAGGAGGTCGACCATGGAGTCCACCGCGGCCGGGTCCAGGCCGGAGAAGGGCTCGTCGAGGACGAGGAACTCGGGCTCACCGATGACGGCGGCCGCGATCTGGACGCGCTGCTGATTGCCGAGTGAGAGCGACTCGAGTTTGTCGCCCGTGCGCTCGCCCAGGCCGAACCGGTCGAGGAGGTCGAGCGCGGTGTGCTTGGCGCCCGCCGCGCTGCGGCCCTGCAGCCGGCCGAGGTAGACGAGCTGGTCGAGGATCGGCTGCTTCGGGTACAGGCCCCGCTCCTCCGGCATGTAGCCGAACGTGCGCCGGTCGGCGACCGTGACCTCGCGACCCGCCCACGTCACGGTTCCCGCGCTGGGCTGGAGGACGCCCATGATCATGCGCATCGTGGTGGTCTTGCCGGCGCCGTTGCCGCCGACGAAGCCGGTCATCGCCCCGGCGGGGACCTCGAAGGTCACGCCGTCGACGGCGAGGTTGTCGCCGAATCGTCTGGTCAGTCCGTTGACTCCGAGCATCGTGCCCTCCCTGGCGCCGGTGTACTGCTCACGCTAGGA
>NZ_BCSW01000028.1 GCF_001571065.1 Dietzia cinnamea NBRC 102147 | reverse complement strand
CCTACCGCCCTTCTAGACGACGCAGGCCGTCAGCGGTGCTTGAGAAGCACGGCGCGGATCCCCTCGTGGAATCCGTCGCGCAAACGGACGCGCTGCGCCTCGGTCAGGGTGAACTCGTTGAGCATCTGGCAGGCGAACTGCAGCAACGGACGGTCGATCGCCGGGGGGAGCACCCCACCGGACAGCAGGTGGGCTTCGTCGCGCTGCTGCTCGGTCGCGGCCTGCTCGTACCACCAGGTGGCGTACTGCTGACCCACGTCGAAGGGGGTCTGCTCACCGGAGGAGGTCCACACCTCCTCGGGCAGTGGCACGAACTTTGACCGCAGCGGGCGACGGTGCGGGGCCATCATTGACGGGTTCGGCCGCGAGGACCCGTTCGCCGGCCCGCCCGCGGCCGAGGACTTCTGGACCGACCCGGCGTGCTCGGCGGGCGAAGGCGAAGCCTGCGGCGTCGGGCCCGGCTTGGGTGCCAGGTCAGCCGGCGTGACCACCGCCGGCTCCTCGGGCCGCGGGGCAGGCGTCGCGGCGTCCTCCCCGGGCGACGCGGCCTCCTGCTCGTCACCTTCGCTCTCGATCCGGGTGGCGCATTCCTGCTCGTCGACGGCCAGTTCCTCGGCGTCGGCGGCGCGTTCCTCGTCAGCTATCGTCAGCCGGGTCTCGTCGGCGACGGAGGTGGCGGCGGCGCGGTCGGCCCGCAGGTCCACCTCCATCAGGTCCACCGACTCGTGGGTGTCGGGGTCATGCCCGTCTTCGCCCGGATGGGCGGGCGTCGCCGTCGGTGTGCGGACCTTGGGCGGTATCGGCCCCTCGAGGACGCGGATCTGCATGGCGTCGTGGAAGTCGGTGCGGGGGTCGAGGACCGTCGTCGTGTCGCAGGCGTGACGCAGTGCCGACGAGATGGAGTCCCAGCCGAAGCCCACCAGGTGCATCCGCACGCCGGCGTCCACGGCCACCCGGACCCCGGGGATCATGTCGGCGTCACCGGTGACCAGCACCATGTCCGAGCACTGCCCCTTGTACGCGGCCTGGATCATGTCCGCGACGAGGAGGGTGTCCACGGCCTTCTGGGTACGGCGTTCACCCCACTCGATCAGCTGACCGGCGCGCAATTGGACACCCTCGATAACGCGCAGCGTGCGTTGGTACCGGTGCGGGCCGGAGTCCGGGATGCCGTCGTACCAGTTCTGCCGCTGCACGGGCTGGTCCACGAGGCTATGGGCGACCTGGTCTAACCGGTGCACGACCGTGGCGAGTGATATCTCCAGCTGGCCTCGCGCACCCTCCTCCCAGGAGTTGTAAAAACTTGCCAGTAGATACGACGTATCCACTAGGACGAGTGTCCGTTCGAGCATGATGACCACTACCTGTTCTGTCTGTTTACGTTGACTTCAAGCATGCCGCAGGTCGGCTGGCCCCGCAGGGACCGCCGCCGTTCATCGTCAGGAGCTTCACCTTGTCGCACCCCTCCACTACTTCAACCGATCTGACCGGAAGGGTCGTGCTGGTGACCGGCGCAGCCCGCGGCCAGGGACGAGCTCATTGCGAGGCCTTCGCCGCCGCGGGCTGCGACGTCATCGCGTTGGACCTGTGTCGGGATATCGAGACGGTGCCCTATCCCATGGCCGAGCCGGCGGATCTCGAGGCCACCGCGGAGGCGGTCCGCGCGCTGGGGCGGCGGTGCGTGACGGGGATCGTCGACGTACGTGACCTGCCGGGGATGCAGGAGGCGGTCGACGCCGGGGTTGCCGAGTTCGGCGGACTGGACTTCGTCGTGGCCAACGCCGGTGTCTCGCCACAGCCCATCGCCACCTGGGAGCGGTCCGAGGAGGAGTGGGACAGCACGATGGACATCAACCTCAAGGGCACCTGGATCACCACCAAAGTGGCGATTCCCCACATCCTGGCCACGGGCCGGGGCGGTTCAGTGGTACTCATCAGCTCGATGGTGGGCCTTCGCGGCGGCTCGTTCACCGGTAGCTACGCGACGTCCAAGTGGGGGGTCCGCGGCCTCGCCAAGGCCCTCGCCGGGGAACTCGGCTTCTCCAACGTCCGGTGCAACTCGATCCACCCGGGCAACGTCCGCACGCCGATGATCGAGAACCCGGCGATGATCGAGATGATGTCAGGTGGGAAGGGCACGACACTCGAGGACACCGCGGAGACCTACAGCAACATGACCCAGATGCCCCAACCGTGGGTCGAGCCGTCGGCGATCGCGTCCATGGCCCTCTACCTGTGCAGCGACGCGGGCGCCGGCATCACGGGCGCCTCGATCCCGGTCGACCTGGGCGGCAGCGAGAAGTTCGGACTCTGAGCCCGATCGGTCTCAGATCACGCGAAGGCCCGCCCCTCGACCGGAGGGGCGGGCCTTCGTGTGCGGCCGGGCAGAGCACCCGGCCCGGCGAATCAGGCCGCTTCGGGCGCCGGAGCCGTCGGACGCGGCACGCTGACGGTCGAGCCGGTGGCGCTCCACACCAGGGACCAGAAGATGTCGACGACCGGCTGGATGGCCCGCAGGAAGATGTCGTTGGCGTTGCTCATGGTGTGTCTCCTCGGTTGTCGTGCTGGTGCGTACTGGGTCGTATCGCGGTAGGCGCTGTCGTATCCGTGACCCCTACGCGACGACCTCTATGTCGTCGCGAACCCAACCGACGTTACAAAACCGTGACATCAACTGGGATATCGTCGTCTTCCCTCGCAGGCCAGGGCGTTACCGATGCCCACTAAGCGATCGGAGACGCCGCAGATAACGGGTCACCGAGACCAGTACAACCGACCTCACTTTTGTGACCGACGCAACCAGACGTACCTACGCGACCGTAAGTTACGGTACCGTAGCTTCATGGCAATCACCGACATCCCGGAGTTCGCGCATCTCACCGAGGACGACGTCGAGGCGCTCGGCGCCGAGCTCGAGCAGATCCGTCAGGACATCATCGGTTCCCTGGGCGTGCGTGACGCGGCCTATATCCACAACACGATCCGCTTCCAGCGCGGCCTCGAGGTCGCAGCGCGCGCGTTGCTCCTCGTGGGCTCACGAAACCGCACCGCCTGGGCGGTCGGCGCGGGAGCGCTCGGCGTCGCCAAGATCGTCGAGAACATGGAGCTCGGGCACAACATCATGCACGGCCAGTGGGACTGGATGAACGACCCGGAGATCCACTCCACCACCTGGGAGTGGGACATCGTGGGTACGTCCGAACACTGGAAGCAGACCCACAACTACCTGCACCACAAGTTCACCAACATCGTCGGCATGGACGACGACGTGGGATTCGGTCTGCTGCGCGTGACCCGCGACCAGCGGTGGAGCCCGTTCTTCTACGGCAACGTCGCCTACAACGCGGTGCTGGCCCTGCTGTTCCAGTGGGGCGTGGGCATCCAGCACCTCGAGCTGGGCAAGGTCGCCATGGGACGTGACGACCGCGGGGAGACCAAGCGCAAGCTCAAGCTCTTCGCCAAGAAGGCGTCCGGCCAGCTGCTGAAGGACTACGTCTTGTACCCGGCGCTGTCGGGTAAGGGGTGGAAGTCCACCGCGACCGCGAACCTGCTCGCAAACGGCATCCGCAACGTGTGGACCAACGCGGTGATCTTCTGCGGGCACTTCCCCGACGGGGCGGAGAAGTTCACCAAGAAGAACGTGCAGGAGGAGACGCAGGCCGAGTGGTACCTGCGTCAGATGCTCGGCTCGGCGAACATCACCGGCGGTCCGATCATGGACTTCATGTCCGGCAACCTCTCGTACCAGATCGAGCACCACATCTACCCGGACATGCCGTCCAACCGACTGTCCGAGGCGTCGCTGCGCGTGCGCGCGGTGTGCGACAAGTACGACCTGCCGTATGTGGCCGGCCCGCTGCCGGTCCAGTATGCCAAGACCTGGCGCACCATCGCCAAGCTGTCGCTGCCCAACCACATGCTGCGCGCCACCGCGGACGATGCGCCGGAGACCCATTCCGAGCGGATGTTCGAGGACCTGCCCACCCCGCTGCCCGCCCCGGAGGGCAAGCGAGCGGGCCTGAAGACCGCGCTGAAGCACCACCGTGCGCGCCGACGGGCGCGCAAGGTCGTCGCCGTGGCCTGACGAGGCCCGCGACCCCGTCACGACCGGCGACGCCCCGGCACCGCGATCCGGTGCCGGGGCGTCCGTGATTTCGACGCCCTGCGGCGCGGGTCGGCTATAGGCTGGCGCTCGAGTCAGCGGGACGGAACGCATACCGACGCCACAGCGGTCGAGCCGGTCACCCGACACAAGACGACGAGGACGGGAGCCCCCATGGAGGACCGGCGGATGCTCATCGCCGATTCCGCGATCGAGGTCGTGGCGAGGGACGGTGTCCGTGCCCTCACCCACCGCGCCGTGGACTCGGAGGCGGGACTGCCCTCCGGCTCCACCTCGTACTACTGCCGCACCCGCGCCCAACTGCTCACCCTCACCGTCGACCGGCTCACCTCGCTGCTTCGCGGGTTCGTCGAGGTCTCCGGCATCCAGGAACTCGCGTCATCGAACGCCGACGAGGTGCTCTCGACACTCGCGCGCATGATGGAAGGGCTGCTGGAGGACTACCGCGGTGAACTCGCGGCCCGGTCGGCGCTCATCGTCGAGCTGGCCGGCAAGGCGGACACCACCGACCTCGTGGCGTCCCTCCTCGACCCCAGCGACCTGGTCGGCGCGCTCGACGCCGCCGGGCTCCGCGATCCCGCCACCGCCGCCCTCGACCTGCTCACGGTGTACGAGGGCCTGCTGTGGGAACGCACGGTAGGACGCCTGGCGGGCGCCGAGGTCGACGCCAAGCACGACGCCGAGCTGCTGGGCGCGGTGCTCGCCCGCCACGAGCACCGCGGCCCCCGCAACCTGTTCGGCCTGCGTCGTTAGCAGGCCCCCCCGCGGCCGGCAGCCCCACCCGCCGGCGGGCCCGGCAGCACCCGTCAGTCGGCGATCGCCTCCAGCGGCCCCGTCTTGGCCGCACGGTGGGCGGGCCACAGCGACGCGAGCACGCCGACCACCGCCGAGGACGCCAGCACCACGACGATGCCGCCCCAGGGGATGGTCGTCTCGGTCAGGCCGCTGTCGGCCAGCACGGTGACGAACGCCCAGCCCAGGTACACGCCCACCGCCGCGCCGATCAGCGCGCCGAACACAGCGATCTGCGTCGACTCGAGGTTGATGGTGCGGCGGATCTGCGACCGCTGCATGCCCACGGCGCGCAGCATCCCGATCTCGGTGCGGCGTTCGATCACCGACAGCGCGAGGGTGTTGACGATGCCCAGGACGGCGATCACCAGTGCCAGTCCCAGCAGGGCGTAGATGATCGAGAGCAGCTGGTCGATACCGCCGGTCTGGACGTCGATGTACTGCTGCTTGCTCTGCACCATGGCGATGGGGATGTCGGTGAGCTCGTCGGTGACGGCGGCGAGCACCTCGTCGGTGCTGACGCCCTCGGCCGCGGAGGCGAGCATGATGGACGTGGTGCGCAGGTTCTCCGGCACCAGGCGCTCGTAGACGTCCATACCGGTGTAGAACGGCCCGAGGATCTGGGAGTCCTCGTACACGCCGGTCACCCGCAGTGTCGACTCGGTGCCGTCGGGCCCGACGAGGGGGACGCTCGCGCCGACGGTCCAGCCGCGATCACGGGCGACGGTGCGGGACACGACGAGCGAGTCGGGCCCGGGCACGAGCGAGCCGTCGACCATGGTCGCGTCGATCATCTCCTCGAGCGGCCCGCCCGCGGCGGCCAGCGCCTGTGGCTCGCCGGCCAGCTGCGCGAAGGAGAACGCCAGCCACGCCACGTCGCCGACCTCGTCGACAGAGGTGACCCTGTCCTGGATGCCCCCGGGGAGCGGGGTCGGCGGCCCCTGGGAGGCTACGCCCTGGATCACGAGTTCGGCGTTGATGTCCTGGTTGATGACGCCGGAGACGCTCTCCTTGGTGGTCGCGCCGAGGGTGCCGAACGCGGCGACGAGGGTGAGCCCCAGGGTCAGGGCGAAGGCGGTCGCAGCCGTGCGGCGGGTGTTGCGGCCTGCGTTGGTGGCGGCGAGCTTGCCGACAGCACCGAAGGGCGCGCCGATGACGCGGCCGATACCACCGGCGATGGGCTTGGCCAGCGTGGGCATGACGAGGAAGCTGCCGACGATCAGGGCGGCGGCGCCGACGCCGACGGTGATCGCCCCGTCGCGGGTCGTGTCGTGCCACGTACCGATCAGCGCCAACGCCACTCCGCTGACCACGGCGAGGACGCCGATGTAGGTGCGCCACGCGCCGCCGGCCTCGGTCGAGACCGAGCCGACGCGCATGCCCTGCACGGGGGCGACGCGTCCGGCGCGCCGGGCGGGGGCCCAGGCGGAGAACACGGTGACGACGAAGCCCAGCGCCAGTGGGGTGATGACCGACATCGGCGTGAGGGAGAGGGCGCCGGACGGGATGCCCAGATCGAGGGCCTCGAGCACCAGGAAGATGAGCTGCGCGAGCCCGAAGCCCGCCAGCACGCCGATCGCGGAGCCGACGAGCCCGGTGACGGCGGCCTCGGCCATGACGGACCGGGTGAGCTGGCCGCGGGACGCACCGATCGCGCGCAGCAGGGCCAGTTCGCGCAGCCGCTGCGCGACGAGCATGGAGAAGGTGTTGTAGATGATGAACGTGCCCACGAGCAGGGCGATCAGCCCGAACGCGACGAAGAAGTAGTTGACGAAGTCGAGGATGGTCGACAGCTGCTCGGAGAGCCGCTCGCGAACCTCGTCGCCGGTGCTGACGGTGTAGTCGGGGAACTCGGCGGCGATGGTGTCGCGGACCTGCTCCTGGCTCACGCCCGGCTCGGCGCGGACGGAGACGCCGGAGGCGTTCTCGCCGTCTGTGAACAGGGCGCGGGCGCGGTCCTCGGAGAATCCGACGCCCACGTAACCGCCCACGTCGGTGTCGCTGGCGTAGGAGCCGACGATCCGGACGTCGAGCATGCCCTGGCCCGTGGTGTAGACCTGCGCTGTGTCACCGATTGCCAGCCCCGCGCTCTCGAGGACGGTGGTGGGCAGGACGACCTCGTCGTCGCCGGCGGGGGCGCGGCCGTCGACGATCCGGCTGCTGTCGCCGACCGAGTGCTCGGGGTCGACCCAGGCCAGGCCCTCCGAGGGGGCGCCGCCGGACTGGTAGGGGGTGCCGTCGGCGTTGAAGAGCACCACGGTGCCGGAGACGCCGGGGGTGGCGGCCTCGACGCCGGGCAGGTCGAGTACCCGCTCGGCCACCTCGAACGGGACGCCGGCGCCGCGCGGGTCCTCGGGCTCGATCATGGCGGACAGGTCGGCGGTGCCCTGTTCGAGAAGGCCGTCGAAGGTGCTCTTGAGGGTGGAGGTGAACACCAACGAGCCGGTGACGAACGCGGTCCCCAGCACCACGGCCAGCACCGACAGGACGAGTCGGAGTTTGTGGGCGGAGATGTTGCGCAGGGAGACGCGCAGCATGGGCCGCGAGTGCCGGGGCGCGTGTCGCGCCTCGTGCTTCCCGCCGGCCATCACCGCTCCTCGAGGGCGCCCATGGCCGACAGGATCTCGTCGGCGGTGGGGCGCTCGAGCTCGCGGACCACGCGGCCGTCGGCGAGCAGCAGCACGCGGTCGGCGTAGGTGGCGGCGCGGGGGTCGTGGGTGACGATCACGACGGTCTGGCCGAAGTCGTCGGCGGCGCTGCGCAGGATCGAGAGCACCTCGGCGGAGGAGGTCGAGTCGAGGTTGCCGGTCGGCTCGTCGCCGAACAGGATGTCGGGGCGACCGACGAGGGCGCGGGCGCACGCGACGCGCTGCTGCTGTCCGCCGGAGAGCTCGGACGGGCGGTGCGAGAGCCGGTCGGCGATGCCCAGCCGCCCGATCACCTCGTCGAACCAGGCGCGGTCGATGGTGTGCCCGGCGATGTCCTGCGGCAGGGTGATGTTCTCCTCGGCCGTGAGGGTGGGCACGAGGTTGAAGGACTGGAAGACGAAGCCGATCCGGTCGCGGCGCAGGGCGGTGAGGTCCTTGTCTCCGAGCCCGACGATCTCGGTGTCGCCGAGGCGCACGGAGCCGGAGGTCGGCCGGTCGAGGCCGGCCATGCAGTGCATGAGGGTGGACTTGCCGGAGCCCGAGGGACCCATGATGGCGGTGAACCGGCCACGTTCGAAGGTCGCGCTGACGTGGTCGAGGGCGCGGACCTCGGTCTCCCCCTCCCCGTACGTCATGACGAGGTCGGTGGCGACGGCGGCGGCGTCCGCCGCGCCCGCCCGGTGGTGGGTCTCGGCCTGGGTGGTCATGTGCTCCCTCGGATCATGGTGGTCGACCTACAGCTTGCACGAGTTCGGAGCGGGGGCCGATCGGGGATTGCCCGGGTTCGCACCCTGATCCCGCCCGCGGTTCCAGGCCTCGAGGCTGCGCCCGGTGGTGAAGCGACGCGGTTGCCCGGTAACGGGGTCGGTGAAGGCGATCTCGGAGGCGAGGAGCTGCAGTGGGCGGGTGAAGTCGCCGGGGGCCACGTCGAGGACGTGCGGGTAGAGGTCGTCGCCGAGGATCGGGGTGCCGAGCGCGTTCATGTGGACGCGCAGCTGGTGGGTCCGACCGGTGGTCGGTTCGAGGCGGTAGAGGCCCAGCCTGTCGGGTCCGGATCCGCGGGTGTCGAGCAGGGTGATGCGGGTGTGGGCGTCGGGTTCGCCGGCGACCTCGGCGGCCTGGAGGACGCCGCGGGTCTTGAGGATGCGACTGGAGCGCTCGCGCACGGTCGCGACGCCGGCGGGGGCGGGGGCCACGGCGAGGTAGGTCTTGGTGACGCAGCGGGCGGCGAAGAGGTCCTGGTAGGCGCCGCGGCGAGCGGGGTCGGCGGTGAACACGAGCACGCCGGCGGTGAGCCTGTCGAGGCGGTGGGCGGGTGCGAGGTCGTCGAGTCCGAGGTCGCGCCTCAGGCGCACCAACGCGGTCTCGGTGACGTGTCCGGCGCGGGGGGTGGTCGCGAGGAAGTGGGGTTTGTCGACGACGACGAGGTGGTCGTCCCGGTGGAGGACCTCCACCTGATGCGGCACGGGGATCTCCGGGTCGGGCGTCCGGTACATCCACACGTCCATCCCCCGGTGTCGCCGGGTGGCCGGGGTGACGGCCGCCCCGTCGGCGGTGACGACCTGCCCCGCCTCGAGGGCCGCGTCGAGCTCGGGGAGCCGGTCGGGGAAGCGGCGGCGCAGTTCCTCGACGATGCTGCGGGGCCCCTGCCCGGGGTCGGCGAGCCGGATCCGCACCGGGTCGACGCCGTCGCGCAGCGGGAGCGGACGACCTCGTCGCCTGGAACCGGACATGTCCCTCAGTCTAATCGGTGGGTTACACTCACTCGCGCATCATCTGTCTCGCGCACCACATGCACCACTAGAACCTCGGGAGCTCCCATGATCGACGCCGTCGTCGACTTCTTCCTCTTCGGCCCCGGTCGCGCCGTCCTCCCGGCGTTCCAGGGCAGCTTCAACCTGGCCTACCCCCCGAACGCTCCGTTCCCTGACGAGTTCTGAACCACGCGCAGATCTGTTATCAACTGCCGAGGGCGGCGGTAGTCTCAGGGACATGAGCTCCCTCGAGAACACTGTCGTCGTCGGCGTCGACGGCTCCGCCGCCTCCACCGGCGCGGTCGCCTACGCCGCCAACACCGCCGCCGCCCGGCGCGTCCCGCTCAGGCTCGTGACCACGTACACGATGCCGGCGGCGATGTTCGCCGAGGGGATGATCCCGCCGCAGCCCGTCTACGACGAGCTGGAGCGCGAGTGCCACCCGATCATCGAGCAGGCGCGGGCCACCGCGGAGAAGGTCGCGCCCGGCGTCGAGGTGTCGCACGCGATCGTCGAGGGCAACCCGGCGCAGGTGCTCATCGACTACTCGCGCAAGTCCAAGATGATCGTCCTGGGCTCCCGCGGGCTGGGCGGCATCAAGGGCATGGTCCTCGGGTCCGTCTCGGCGGCCGTCGCCAGCCATGCGTTCTGCCCGGTCGTCGTCACCCGCGAGGACACGGACGACCTCGACCGCACCGGCCCGGTGGTGGTGGGCATCGACGGCTCCGAGGTCAGCGCCAAGGCCACCGAGTGGGCGTTCGCGGAGGCCTCCACGCGCAACACCCCGCTCATCGCGGTGCACACCTGGATGGACCCGCAGGTCCAGGCGGCGGCCGCCGGCATCTCGCTCACCGAGGACGACTGGAAGCAGCTCGAGGACCAGCAGCTGCAGACCCTGTCCGAGCGGCTGGCGGGATTCTCGGACCGCTACCCCGACGTCGAGGTGCAGCGCTACGTGACCCGCGATCGCGCGGTCCGCGCGCTGGTCGAGCAGTCGGAGAACGCCCAGCTCGTCGTCGTCGGATCCCACGGGCGCGGCGGATTCGCGGGCATGGTCCTCGGCTCCACCTCGCGGGCGCTGCTGCAGGCGGCGCCCTGCCCGGTCATGGTCGTGCGTCCGGAGTCGCACTCATGAGCGGCTCGGAGGATGTTCAGGTTCGGCGTGACGACGCCGCCGGGCGGTTCGAGATCCTCGTGGACGGCGTCGTGGCGGGCCAGGCCGAGTACAGCGACGGCCCGGACGGCGTCCGCGAGTTCCCGCACACGGTCGTCGCGTCAGAGTTCGGGGGCCGTGGCCTGGCCGGGCGCCTGGTCGCCGAGGCCCTGCGGGTGACCCGCGAGGAGGGCCTGCGGGTGCGCCCGTCCTGCTCGTTCGTCGCACGGTACATCGAGAAGAACCCCGAATCGGCGGAGGTTGCCTGAGGGTCACGGACCAGTAACGAGTGAGCGACGTTTAATCACCGGGCGCCTTCGACCGGAAGCATTCGTGTCGTCTTCGTGTTCTCCTGAGAAAGCGGCCCGTCCCGGGCCGAGTACGACTCTCGGGAAAGGACAACCACAATGCTTTGGAGCATCATCTCCTGGATCGTCGTCGGTGGCCTCGCAGGTTGGATCGCGTCGATGATCATGGGCAAGAACGCCCAGATGGGATTCGTCGCCAACGTTCTCGCCGGCATCGTCGGTGCTTTCGTCGTAGGCCTCATCGTCTCGCTCGTCTCCGAGGGCGGAGGAATGCCCGAGGCCTTCTCGATCTGGGGCTTCGTCGCAGCGATCATCGGCGCCTGCCTCCTGATCTGGGTCGTCTCCGCTGTGCGCGGACGCGGCCGCACCAAGGTCTGACACCCCTTCGCACGATCGATTGGACGGCCCGGCTCCCACACGGGGCCGGGCCGTCAGCGTCCATCGCCACACTCTGAACACCGCACTCTTCACACCACACTCTTCACGCCAGCACCGAAAGGAGCACCAGATGGGACTGTTCGACAAGGCCCGGGACTTCGCGCGAGGAAATCCCGACAAGGTGGAGGCCGCCCTCGACAAGGCCGGAGACGCGTTCGACCAGCGCACCGGCGGCAAGCACGCCGCGCGGACCGACAGCGTCCAGCAGAAGGCCGGTGAGTTCCTCACCGGGCGGACGGCCGACGCCCCCGACGTGCCCGACGCGCCGGACGGCACGCCGACCCCCGACCCGGACACGTCGCAGCACAGCCGCGGGCCGGGAGACTGACCGACGCCCGCCCGGCCGAGGTGGTATCGGCTATCACTGCCGATAGTCTGTTACCCGTGACGAGAACACGGTCGACCAAGCCCGGACCGCGGGAGCGGCTCCTGGCGACGGCGACCCGTCTGTTCTCGACCGACGGGATCCGGGCGGTGGGTATCGACCGGATCCTGCGCGAGGCCGGGGTCGCCAAGGCCAGTCTCTACAACACCTACGGGTCCAAGGACGAGCTCGTCGTGGCGTATCTGCGGTCGGTCGCCGAGCGGGACCGCGAGCTGTGGCGCCGCCGCGCCGACCTCGCCCCGGACGCCCGGGGACGCATCCTCGCACTGTTCGACATCGTGCGCGAGCAGGTGGAACCGGCGATGCCCGGGTCCTGCCACCTCGCGGCCGCGATCGAGTTCCCGAGCCCCGCGACCGACGGCGAGCGGGCGATCCGCGCGGCCGTGGCCGATCAGCGGACGTGGGTGGCCCAGACCCTGCGGGACGAGCTCGCCGCGATGGGACTGGAGGACCCGGACAACATCGCCGACCTCGCCGACCGGCTGGCGTTGCTACACGACGGCTCGGTCACCGCCGCGATGCTCGGCGAGGTCCGGACCACGGCCATGACCGCCCGCAGCATGGCCGAACTCATCCTGGGGATGATCACCGAGACCGCCTGAGCCCGGCGCCCCGCGCCCCGCGCCTCCTACCGCGCGCCTCGCGCCCCGCGTCCCGCCGAGCCTCAGTTCTCGAGCCGCGGCCCGATGAGCTCGACGACGCTCCGCACCGTGTCGGGCTCCTCGCCGGTCGACTGCACGGCGAGGACGCGGTCGTCGCCGGACAGGACGGCCAGCGCCCCGGCCGGCCCGACCGTGAGGCCGCCGCTCCATCCGCCCCCGACCTCCAGCGGCTCGGACTCACCCGGAGGCGCCGACTCCGCGACGAGTTCCGCCGCGCGCTCGGGCGACGCCACCTCGTACACGGTGGTCGTCAGATGCACGGCACCGTCGGCGTCGTAGAAGAAGCAGGCCGCGGGGTCCACGCCCTCGTCGATCCGGACGTCCGCGGCGGGCACACCGGCCGCCGCCGAGACCTCGTCGGCGGACAGGTACGGGCAGTCGGCCTCCGAGACCGGTTCGACCGGAGGCAGTTCCGGCTCGACCGTCTCGGGCGGGGCGGTCCGGATGGTGCCCATCTCCGCGGCCGGCTCCGAGGAACCACTGCACCCGGCAAGCACACCGAGCAGGAGCACGGAGGCCGTGCCCAGGGCGACTGCGTCGAGGACCATACCCGCGGGTTTGCGCATACGGCCAGGATAGAGGCCCGGCCGGTCAGTAGAGTCGGCGGCAGCAGACCGGTCGCACGAACGGGAGGTGGGCCATGGGTGGATCCGCGCGCACAGCCTCCGGCGCCGACCGCACCGAGGACCGGCGGCGCGAGCTCCGGTCGGCGATCTCCGCCGCGGCCGTCGACCTGGTGATCGAGCGCGGGCTCGACGCGGTGACCGTCGACGAGATCGCCAGAGCCGCGAACGTCTCGAGGCGGACGTTCTTCAACTACTTCCCCTCCAAGGCCGCCGCGTGCATCCCGGACACTCCCCCGGCCGGGCGCGAGGCCGTGCAGGAGTTCCTCTCCGACCGCAGCGTGTCCACCATGACCGCGCTGGCCCGCCTCATGTGGCACCAGGTGTCCAACGCGCGGCGACGCAGCGGGGCGTTCGACCGGTTCCACGACATGTGGCGGCGCGAGCCGGGGGTCCGGACGCAGGTCCACGAGATCCTCGCGATCACGGAGAAGGAGCTCGCACAGCTGGTGGCGCGCCGCGAGGGTCGGGCGCCGGACTCCGTCGAAGCGGCGACCGTGGCCGCGGCGTCGATCGCGATCCTGCGGGTCGCCGTGGAGCGGTGGCGGACGGACGAGTCCGGGTCGCTGCTCGAGCACCGCATCCGCGAGGCGTTCGAGGCGGTCGCCGACTCGGTGACGTCCCCGGACGCCACGGGCTGAGGCGGGCGCCGCGCGGGGCGGTGCGGGGTCGCGCCGCGCGGGGTCACGCCCCGCCCGGGCGGGGCGCACCGAGCGCGCGGAGCAGCCGGTCGGCCATGCGGTCGTAGGCGCGCGCCTCGCGCGCGGTGGCGCCCGGAAGCACGTAGAACGTCCGGGGTCGCCACACCGTGCGGACGGTGGCGGTGACCGCGGAGGTGGCGGGGTGGAGGTCGAGGTGGCAGCGGTGCTCGGCCACCGCGGTGTTGCCCTCGAGGGTGCCGACGACGAGGCCCTGCCGCAGCGACTCGTCGATCCGGTCGACGAGTCGGCAGGGTCCCCGCATGGGCCCGTCCAGGACGACCACGTCCACCGACGGGCCCCGATCGGTCGGGGTGATGCGCAGTCCCGACCGACGGTGGGCGGACAGCGACATCAGATCGTCGGCCAGCGCGTCGAACACGGCGACGCCCTCACCGAGCCCCGCGGTGGCGACGGCCTCCCGCCAGCCTTCGGGCGCGCAGCCGTGGGCGGGCAGGCTCGAGCGCTGGTACCCGAGCGCGGGCCCCGGAAGCGACGCCGGGGGCGGGTCCAGGGGAGGGCCTTGGCGACGATCGCCCTCGGGGACGGCACCGGATATCGACTCCACTCCCGCAGTGTCGCCGGGTCAGGTGAGCGGACGGCGCACGCGCGATGAACGGCGGACGTCGGGGGACCGTCCTGTGGGCCGCACCGTAGGATCGGATCATGCGATCCCAGGGACCCCGACCGGCGCGCGGTCGTCGTCTCGCTCGCGGATCCAGCACCCTCGCGGCGATCGCCGCCGTCGCCGCGGTCGCCGGGTGCACGGCCGGCCCCGACGCGGGCGATTCCGGCCCGCCACGATTGACGCCGAATCCCCGACACGACATCGCGGCCGCGATGGTCGAGGGCCGACCCGCACCCGACGAGCGGCTCAACGCCTGCGAACTGCTGGACCTGACCACCGAGGAGATCATCCAGCTCACCCGCGCGGACATGCCGGAGGTCGACCCCACCGGCTCCGGCGACCTCGGCCTACTGTGCACCTACGGCGGTCCGGGCTCGCCCGAGCGACTCGAGGCCGAGCGCTCCGCCGCCGCGACCGGAACCGGGACCACCGGCACCGAGACCACCGTCACCGGGGCGGACGGGGTCGAGACCACCGTCACCGCCACGGAGGACACGGAGACGACCGAGGCCGAGGATGAGACCGGGGCCGGGGCCGGGGCCGGGGCCGGGGCCGAGCAGACCACGTCCGCGGCGGTGACCACCTCGCCGACCGCGCCGGCGTTCGACCCCGGGATCGTCCCCGACACGTTCGCCGCCGGCGTCGTCACGCCGCGCGCCGGGGCGGAGGCGGCCCTCGCCGAGCAGGCCACGCTCCTCGGGGTGCGCTACGCCTGCTCCGAGGTGCGCGGGAGCGACGCCGCGGCGATCCAGGACGCGGCGCCGGCGGCCCCCGGGGCGCCCGCGCCCGTCCGACCGGACCTGGCCACGGCCTACATCGACTGCGTGGCGGCGCCGACCGGCGGCGGAGTCGAGGTGCACACGATCCTGGTGTCCGGCGACGAGCTGTGGCACATCACCCTGCTCAAGCCGGAGACCCCGCGGTCGCCCGACGCCGAGGCGTCAGCGCTGAGCGGACTCCACCGGGTGGCGCAGCGCATACTCGCCTGACAGCCGGCGACACGGCCCGCCGAAGACTGGGCCCGCCGAGGGCCCGCCGAAGCCTGTCGGCACAGACGGGAACGGCGCCGGAGCCCCTCAGCATCCGACGCCGTTCCTCTATCCGGCGGATCGAGCACGATCCGGCCTTCCTCGCTGCCTTACACGGCTGCGGGTGGCACCCCCCAGGTGCCCCGGTCTCACGACCGGCCCCTTTTGAAGTGTGAAGTCGCAGCCCCTCAGCAACCACTTCACTCTCGCCACCGACCCCTCAGGCGGTGACTGCGTCGACCATATGTTGCATCCGAGACCACATCAACCCCATGAGCAGGAGTTCTGTAGCTGACTTACGGTCAATAACGACCCGCGGCGTGCCTACCAGCGGTTCTCCGATCCCCGTTACCAACGAACGTTGGGACGGTTGCGCGTCGTGGGTCCGCGAGTCGCGCCCGCGGGTCCGCGGCGGCCCGGGACGCCCTGCGCCCCACGGGATGTACAGGCGGGACGAGGCGAGGGTATTGTTGCTCCTGTTACTGATGTGGCGCATGGGACTAACCGCTCCGGCCCGCCCGTGCGCCCGCGTCGCCCCGCCCCGCCGCCTCATCGCGGCGCCGCACCGAGGAGACCGATGTCGCGCCGACCCCGGATCATCGCCCCACTTCTGGCCACGGCAGGCCTCGTCGTCGTCGGCCTCTCCCCCGCCGCCTCCGCGCAGTCACTCGCCGGCTACACCGGATCCACCGGATCGGTCGGCGCGTTCGGCTCCGAATCCGCCCCGGTCCCCACTCCCCCGATGCCCGGCTCGACCGGGATCCTCACGATCCCCGTCCCCGCACAGGCGCGCGCCGCCGCCGAGGTCGGCGTCGCCTCCGTCTACCCCACCCCGGGCGAGACGGTCGGCGTCGCACAGCCGGTGATGATCCACTTCGACGGCCCCGTCACCGACCGCGCCCGCGCCGAGGCCTCCGTGGCGATCCGGACCGCCCCCGCGGTCGGCGGCAAGTTCTACTGGGTGAGCGACACCGAACTGCGCTGGCGCCCGCACGAGTTCTGGCCGGCCCACACCTCCGTCACCGTGTGGGCGGGCGGACGCGAGCACGCCTTCCGCACCGGCGACGCGATCGTCTCCACCTACGACGACAACACCCACCTCGTCACCGTCACCCGGAACGGCGAGGTCATCCGCACCATGCGCGCCTCCGCCGGCCGCGACGCCTTCCCCACCCACAACGGGATCTACTACAACGGCTGGCGCGACCGCCAGGTACGCATGGACTCCTCCACCTGGGGACTGGCGATGGACGCCGGCGGCTACGACACGACCGTCGAGAACGGCGTGCGACTCAGCTACGACGGCATCTTCATCCACTCCGCACCGTGGTCGGTCGCCGACCAGGGCGTCCGGAACGTCTCCCACGGGTGCATCAACGTCAGCCCCGAGGACGCGGCCTGGTACTACGACAACACCGGCAACGGCGACCCGTTCATCGTGGTGAACGGCCCCGGCAGGCAGTTCGGTGCCTTCGACGGACAGGGCGACTGGAACTACTGACCTCGGGGCTCCCGGGGGCGCGGGACGGACCCCCGGGAAACACTTCGGTTGTGGCACACGACATCTCCTTGTAGAAGTCTGAGCGAGACCGAAGAAGAATCCCGTCCGTCCCCAGGAGCCCTTCATGCCCCGACACCCCCGCTCCTCGGCAGCCGCCGCGATCCTCGCCGCGGTCGCCCTCGTCCTGGGCGTCCCGGCTGCCACCGGGGCCGCCCCCGCCGCGCAGGCCCAGTCCGTCATGCCGCTGAGCCCGCCCGGCGTCCCCCAGCTCGAGAACGCCCCGCTGCCGACCCCCGTCATCCCGGGTGTGCCCGCGATACCGGTACTGACCTACCCGGTCGTCGGGCCGGCGCGGCCCGCCCCCGAGTACGGCGACGTCAACGTTTTCCCGACCCCCAACGAGGTCGTGGGCGTCGCACAGCCGGTCATGTTCTTCTTCGACCGGCCCATCACCGACCGTGCCCGCGCCGAGGCGACCATCGGCATCCGCACCGAACCGCCGGTGGCGGGCAAGTTCTACTGGGTGGGCGACCGGGAGGTCCGCTGGCGCCCCCACCAGTTCTGGCCCGTCAACACCTCCGTCACCGTGTGGGCCGGCGGCAAGCGTCAGCAGTCCTTCCGCACCGGCGACGCCGTGATCGCCGAGTTCGACGACCGCACCAAGCTCGTCACCGTCACCCGCAACGGCCAGCACGTCCGCACCATGCGCGCCTCCGCCGGCCGCCCGGGCTGGGACACCTACAACGGCATCTACTACACCGGCCAGCGCGGGCGGCAGGTCCGCATGAACTCCGAGACGTTCGGGCTACGGATCGAGGAGGGCGGCTACAACTCGATCGTCAACGACGCCGTCCGGCTCAGCTACGACGGCATCTACATCCACTCAGCCCCCTGGTCGGTCGCCGATCAGGGTGTCCGCAACGTCTCCCACGGGTGCATCAACGTCAGCCCCGAGGACGCCCGCTGGTACTACGACACCACCCGCAACGGCGACCCGTTCATCGTCAAGAACGGCCCCGGCCGGCCCTTCGGCGCCTTCGACGGTCAGGGCGACTGGAACTACTGACCCCGGCCGATCCCGCGGCGGCCGCAGCTGCCCGGGAATCCGCTGGGCCACCCCATTTTTCAACACTTGTACCGTTTCGACCTCGCCAGGTCACCGCTGGTCTATCGTCTGGACAAAGTCCGTTCACCATCGACGACGAGGCTTCCCACCGTGCAGACACCGACCTCCCCGGTCGCCGAGAACCCGGCGGCCGCACCCGATGACCGCGACGACGGCCGCGGCCGGGCCCGCCGCCGTCTCCGCGCGGGTGGGGCGCTGCCGGGCGGTGGGGCGTTCCGGGAGAAGGCGCTGTTCCTCGCGCTGGTTCTGCCCAACCTCGCGCTGCTGGGTGTGTTCACCTACCGCCCGCTGCTCGACAACGTCCGACTGAGCTTCTTCCACTGGAACATCTCGTCACCCACCTCCACGTTCATCGGGTTCGACAACTACGTCGAGTGGTTCGGGCGCGACGACAGCTGGCTCATCCTGCGCAACACCGGCGTGTTCACCATCTCCGCGGTGGTCGGCTCCATGGTCCTCGGACTGGCGTTGGCGCTGCTGCTGGACCAGCGACTCGTCGGCCGAGGACTCGTCCGGTCGGCGGTGTTCGCGCCGTTCGTCATCGCGGGCGCGGCGATCGGTGTGGCCTTCCAGTTCATCTTCGACCCCCGGTTCGGCATGGTCTCCGCGCTGCTCACCATGGTCGGACTGCCCGTGCCGGACTTCTACCAGGACCCCGACTGGGCCCTGGCGATGATCACCATCACCTACATCTGGAAGAACCTCGGGTACTCGTTCGTCATCTACCTCGCCGCGCTGCAGGCCAAGCCGGCCGAACTCTACGAGGCCGCCGAGATCGACGGCGCCAGCCGCTGGACCACCTTCCGACGGGTCACCCTGCCGATGCTCCGTCCCACGACGTTCTTCCTGTCGATCACCGTCATGCTCAACTCCCTGCAGGTGTTCGACATCATCTACGTGATGACCCGCGGCGGCCCCCAGGGCAACGCCACCACGACCATGGTGTTCCAGGTCTATCAGGAGACTTTCCAGAACTTCCGCGCCGGCTACGGTGCCACCGTCGCGACCATCATGTTCCTCATCCTCCTGGTCATCACCGTCCTGCAGGTCCGCGTCATGGACAGGAACATGCGATGAACACGATCCAGGGTGGCTCCCGGACTGCCAAGGTCGCCGGCTACGCGGTGATGGTCCTCGTCCTGCTGATCATCGGGCTGCCGCTGTACTGGGTGGTCATCACCTCGCTCAAGCCGGACAACCAGGTGTACATCCAGCCGCCCGTGTGGTGGCCGGACCCCATCACCACCGACTCGTACCCGCAGGTCCTGGCCGACGTGCCGTTCCTGCAGTACTTCACCAACTCGCTCGTCATCACCGGCGTCCTGGCGGCGGTCAAGATCACCCTCGGCGTCATCAGCGCGTACGCGTTCGTGTTCCTCCGGTTCCCCGGCCGCGGGCTGCTGTTCATGCTGGTCCTCGCGGCGCTGATGGTGCCCAACCAGATCACCGTCATCTCCAACTACGCGTTCATCGCGCAGCTCGGCTGGATCAACACCTTCCAGGGCATCATCATCCCGCTGGCCGGTGTCGCCTTCGGCACCTTCCTCATGCGCAACCACTTCCTCACGCTGCCGTTCGAGATCATCGAGGCGGCGCGGATGGACGGCTGCGGGCACCTCAAGCTCCTGTTCCGTGTGGTCCTCCCCATGAGCTGGCCGACGCTGGTCGCGTTCGCCCTGATCACCGTGGTCAACGAGTGGAACGAGTACCTCTGGCCGTTCCTCATCGCCTCCGACGACACCGTCGCGCCCCTGCAGGTCGGGCTCGCGCGGCTGGTCAACACCGACGGAGGGTTCACCGACTGGCCGATGGTCATGGCCGCCACCGTCCTCACCATCACCCCGATCCTCATCGTCTTCCTGATCCTGCAGCGCCACATGATCAAGGGCCTCACCTCCGGCGCGGTGAAGGGCTGACCCGCCGACACCCCTCCTCGAACCCGCCGCGACCCGCACACGGCCGGCAGTACAACCCGAAAGGACCCACAGACATGACTCTCCTCAACCGCCGCGGCTTCCTCGGCGTGATCGGCGCCGCCACCGCAGCCACCACCCTCTCCGCGTGCGCCGGGACGGGGTCCGACTCCGACTCCGGCAACGGCGGTGCCGCGGGCTCCGGCGGCGGCGACAGCGGCACCATCACCTTCTGGTCCAACCACCCGGGCAGCTCCAAGGAGCTCGAGCAGGAGATCATCGCCGCGTTCGAGTCCGAGAACCCCGATCTCAAGGTCAACCTCGTCGACGGCGGCAAGAACTACGAGGAGGTCGCCCAGAAGTTCAACGCGGCCCTGACCGGCGGCGAGCTGCCCGACGTCGTTGTGGTCTCCGACGTGACCTGGTTCAACTTCGCGCTCAACGACCAGATCGCCCCTCTCGGCGGGCTGTTCAGCGAGGCCGGCGTGGACACCGGCGACTTCGTCGACGCCCTGCTGGGCGACTACGTCCTCGAGGGCGAGAACTACGGCGTGCCCTTCGCCCGGTCCACGCCGCTGTTCTACTACAACAAGGAGGTCTGGCAGGCGGCCGGACTGCCCGACCGTGGGCCCGAGAACTGGACCGAGTTCGCCGAGTGGGCGCCGCGCATCCAGGACGCGATCGGCGAGGGCAAGCACGCGATCGCCATGTACGACGGCTCCAACTACATCGACTGGACCGGCCAGAACATCATCTGGGACTTCGACGGCGCCTTCTCGCGCGAGTGGACCCCGACTTTCACCGAGGACAACACGATCCGCGGTGTCGAGTACGTCAAGCAGCTCAACGACGACGGTTTCCTGGTGGTCTCCGCCGACTCGATCGTCGAGTTCGGCTCGGGCCTGGCCGCCTGCGCCCTGGCCTCGACCGGCTCACTGGCCTCGGCCAAGACCAACGCCGCGTTCGAGTTCGGCACCGCCTTCCTGCCCGGCGCGGCGGAGAAGAACTCCTGCCCCACCGGCGGCGCCGGCGTCGCGATCCCGGCCGGGATCTCGGACGAGCGCAAGCTCAACGCCATGAAGTTCATCGACTTCCTCACCAACACCCAGTCGACGGCCAAGTTCTCGCAGGGCACCGGCTACATGCCCGTCCGGAAGTCCGCGCGCGAGGCGCAGGAGATCAAGGACTACCTCGCCGAGACCCCGCAGGCCGCCACCGCGATCGACCAGCTCGCCCATACACGCCCGCAGGACAACGCCCGCGTGCTGGTCCCCAACGGCGGCCGGCGCATCGGCGGCGCGTTCGACCGTGTGCTCGGCGGCGCCGACGTCCGCCAGGCCATGCAGCAGGTCCAGGACGAGACCGCGCAGATCATCGACTCGCAGATCCTGCCCAAGCTCGAGGGCTGACGCCGGCCTCCCGGCCGCCGGTTCGACCCGGCGGCCGGTCCGGCCCCTTCTCTCCCTGCCGCTGCTTTCCCTGTCCGTTCTCCCCGAGGAGCATCCGCGCCCGATGGCCACCGTCCGCTTCGACCACGCGACCCGCCGCTTCGACAAGAAGTCGGCCCCGGCCGTCGACGCCCTCGACCTCGAGGTCACCGACGGGGAGTTCCTCGTGCTCGTCGGCCCGTCCGGCTGCGGTAAATCCACGAGCCTGCGGATGCTCGCAGGGCTGGAGCCGATCGACGAGGGCCGCGTCCTCATCGACGACCGGGACATGACCGGCGTCGCCCCCCGCGACCGCGACGTGGCCATGGTGTTCCAGAACTACGCGCTCTACCCCAGCATGACCGTCGCGCAGAACATGGGCTTCGCCCTGCGCAACGCCGGCGTCAACAAGACCGACACCCGCCGGCAGGTGGAGGAGGCCGCCCGGATCCTCCAGCTCGAGGACCTGCTCGACCGCAAGCCGTCCCAGCTGTCGGGCGGCCAGCGGCAGCGCGTGGCCATGGGCCGGGCGATCGTGCGCCGCCCCAAGGTCTTCTGCATGGACGAACCCCTGTCCAACCTCGACGCCAAACTGCGCGTGTCGACCCGCGGGGAGATCGCCGGGCTGCAGCGTCGGCTCGGCGTGACCACCGTGTACGTCACGCACGACCAGGTCGAGGCCATGACCATGGGGACCCGCGTGGCCGTGCTCGACAAGGGCATCCTGCAGCAGGTCGCCTCGCCCCGAGAACTGTACGACCGGCCCGTCAACGCGTTCGTCGCCGGCTTCATCGGCACGCCCGCCATGAACCTCATCGAGGTCCCGGTCACCGACGGCCGGGCACGCATCGGCGACGCCGAGATCGCCGTCCCCGCCTCCCTCGGCGGCCGCGACCGCATCATCCTGGGCGCTCGCCCCGAGGCCCTGCGGCTGGTCGGCGCCGGCGAACCCGGGCTGGAGCTGACGGTCGATCTGGTGGAGGAGCTGGGTGCCGAGGCGTTCGCTTACGGGCACACGGCCGACGGCGAGCGCATCGCCATCCGGCTCGACCGCGGCCACGGCACGAGCGTCGGCGAGACGATCCGGGTGCGCCACATTGACGCCGAGGTCCACGCGTTCGACGCCGACACCGGCCTCCGCCTCGACTGAGTGCCAGCCCGTCCGGGCCACAGCCGCCCCTCTCCATGGCGTCTCGCAGGTGCCCCGGTACGCCGCGACGGCAGCCGCCCCTCGCCATGGCGTCTCGCCCACCCCGCGGAGCGCGCGAGACGCCATGCCGGGGAGCGGCTGCGGGGGCGGGCCTGATCAGCGGGGCGGGACGGGCGCGAGCACGCCCACGAGCTGGTCCGCGAGCACGCATCGGGGCGGGGGCACGTCGAGGTCCGCGCCGTCGCCCGGCCCTCCGTGCCCACTGCGTAGCGGCCCACCCAGCGCATCGACCACCAGATCCACCGCGCGCGGAGAGGCCAGGACGGTGAGATGCCCTGATCGGTCGGCCTCGCACCCGTCCTGCAGTCGGGCCACCCGCAGGTCGACGAAGTCCGGCACCTGCGGCGCGACCACCGGACCGGTGAGCTCGTCGTAATCGGACGACACAGCGACGTAGCGCACACCGCGCGCGAACGGCACCCCCTCGTCACCCAGCCAGGCCAGGGTCGCCTCCGCGTCACGTTCGGCGGTCTCGGCGGAAAGCACGCCGAGCAGGTCGGTGACGAACTCCGGCGGTCCCTCGCCCGACCGCGCGGGATCGGCGCCCAGTGTGACGACTGTCCGCACCGAGTCGGCCCGCGCGGTGGCGGCGACGAACGAGGCGATGATCGCTCCCTGCGAGTGCCCGACCAGGTCGACCTCGGCGGCGCCGGTGAGCGCGCGCACCCGGTCGATCTCCGCGGCGAGCTGCGGTGCGGACGCCCCGGTGAGCGAGTCCAGGCCGCCGACGGCGCCCAGTCCGGGCAGCGCCCCGACGGTCGGCGCCCACACGCAGAACCCCTCCGCGGCCAGCGCCGCGCCGACGGTCGCCCACGAGTTGCCGCCGTTGAGCCCGGTGCCGTGGACCAGGATCACCGGCTCGGGCCGCTCGGCGGTCGGTCGGCAGTCGTCGCGATTGAGACCCGGCGGGTCGGCGAGGCCGTGCGTGAGCTGGTGAACGGCGCCGTCCCACCAGCGCCACGGGACGCCGGCGGCGGTGGGTGCGGCCGTGGAGGTGGGCGCGGCCGTGGAGGTGGGCGCGGCCGTGGAGGTGGGCGCGGCCGTGGAGGTGGCCGGGGCGGTGGCGACGACGACGAGGGCCGCCACCGCGACAGCGCGCAGGAGCGTCATCTGCTCATTAAGCCACGGCCCGTGATCATCGGCAGGTCCTTGGCGTAGACGAGGCCCGGCTCCGCGGCGACGACCGCCTCGACGGAATTGACCAGCCGCATCGCGGTGACCCGCATGCCGGACTCGTTGTGGTCGCCGTGTTCGGCGTGGTGACCGAACTCGATCCGCATCGCCGGGTCGCCGGAGATCTCGACGCGGTAGCAGCCGTCGCCGTGATCGGGCCGCGGCCAGTCGGGGGCCTGATCGTGGGCCGTGCGGGTGACGTGTTCCAGCACGATGCGGTCCTCGCCGTCGACCTGTCCCACCACCTCGAACCGCAGCGCCGCCTGCGTCCCCTCGGGCACCTCGCACGCGAGCAGCGACAGGTCCCGGTCGGCGGGCAGACGCTCGTGCCGCTCGACCAGTGGCTCGTCGAGGGTGACGTCGAGTGCGGCGGCGAGTTGCCGGACCACCGACCCCCACCCGGCGGCGAGCATCCCGGGCCGCAGCAGCGGCGGCAGGGTGTCCATGGGCTGCCCGAAGCCGAAGAGCCGGCGCATGGTCTCGCCCTGGTGGTAGACGGAGTAGTCGGCGATCTCACCCACGCGGATGTGGTCGATCCGCCGGGACAGGCTCGTCATGACCAACGGCAGCACGTCGTTGGCGAAGCCGGGGTCGATGCCGTTGACGTGCAGGGCCGCGCCGCCCTCGCGCCCGGCGTCGTCCAGCGCGCCGATCATGTCCTCCGGAATGGTGCCGTGGGGGAACTGCAGCAGCACCGGCCCGGAGGCGATGACGTCGATCCCCGCGCGCAGGAACCGTTGGAAGTCCTCGATCGCCTCCATGAACCGCGTCTCGGTCTCCGCGGTGTAGACGACGGCGTCGGGCTCCAGGGCGAGGAGCGCGGCGGCGTCATCGGTGGCGGCGACGCCCAGGTCGCGGACCAGCCCGGCCAGGCGGCCCGCGTCGAGGCCGACCTTGGCCGGGTCGGAGACGAACACACCCACCAACTCGAGCTCGGGCCGGGCGTCGATCCCCTCGACCGCCATCCGCCCGAGGTACCCCGTCGACCACTCCACGACCCGGATCGTCATGGGACGTGACCCTAGGCGACGACCCGGGTGCCCGGGCCGGTCACGTGGCGAGCGGGCCGGTCACGGATCGCCTGCGCGTCTCACCTGTCCTGCGGCGACGGCCCCCGCTCCGGCACGTCCTTCGCGGAGCCCGGATCGCGGGTCTTGCGGCCGCCGCCGACGTGGGCCTCGGCGCGCATCCGCTCGCTCATGTGCGGGTAGTGCAACTCGAACGCGGGGCGCTCGGAACGGATGCGGGGCAGACTCGCGAAGTTGTGGCGGGGCGGCGGGCAGGAGGTGGCCCACTCCAGGGAGTTGCCCGCGCCCCACGGGTCGTCCACCAGGACGAGGTCGCCGTAGCGCCAGCTGGAGATGATGTTCCAGATGAACGGCAGCATCGCGATGCCGAGGATGAACGAGCCGACCGACGAGATCTGGTTGAGGACGGTGAAGCCGTCCGAGTCCAGGTAGTCGGCGTAGCGGCGCGGCATGCCCTGGTTGCCCAACCAGTGCTGGACCAGGAACGTGGTGTGGAAGCCGATGAACGTCAACCAGAAGTGCCACTTGCCCAGCCGCTCGTCCAGCATGCGGCCGGTCATCTTGGGGAACCAGTAGTAGATCCCGGCGAAGGTGGCGAACACGACGGTGCCGAACAGGACGTAGTGGAAGTGCGCCACCACGAAGTACGAGTCGTGGACGTGGAAGTCGATCGGCGGCGCCGCGAGCATGATGCCGGTCAGTCCGCCGAAGAGGAACGACACCAGGAAGCCCAGGGCGAAGATCATCGGCGTCTCGAAGGTGATCTTCCCGCGCCACATGGTGCCGATCCAGTTGAAGAACTTCACGCCCGTGGGGATGGCGATGAGGAACGACATGAACGAGAAGAACGGCAGCAGCACGGCACCGGTGGCGAACATGTGGTGCGCCCACACCGCCATCGACAGGCCGGCGATGGCCAGGGTCGCGAAGACGAGGCCGGCGTAGCCGAACAGCGGCTTCCGGGAGAACACGGGGATGACCTCGGTGATGATGCCGAAGAACGGCAGCGCGAGGACGTAGACCTCGGGGTGGCCGAAGAACCAGAACAGGTGCTGCCACAGGATCGCCCCGCCGTTGGCCGGGTCGAAGATCCGGCCGCCGAACGTGCGGTCGTAGAACACGCCCATGCCCGCCGCGGTGAGCAGCGGGAAGATGAGCAGGATCAGCACCGACGTGACGAGGATGTTCCACGTGAAGATCGGCATCCGGAACATCGTCATGCCGGGCGCGCGCAGGCAGACGATGGTGGTGACGAAGTTGACGGCGCCGAGGATCGTGCCGATACCGCCGATCGCCACTCCGAGGATCCACAGGTCCGCTCCCACGCCCGGCGAGTGGATCTTGTCGGACAGCGGGGCGTACATAGTCCAGCCGAACGACGCCGCGCCACCGGGAGTGATGAAGCCCGTGAGCAGGATGATGCCGCCGGAGAGGAACAGCCAGAACCCCATGGCGTTGAGGCGCGGGAACGCCACGTCCGGCGCGCCGATCTGCAGCGGCATGACGTAGTTCCCGAACCCCACGACGATCGGCGTGCCGTAGAACAACAGCATCACGGTGCCGTGCATGGTGAACAGCTGGTTGTACTGCTCGTTGGACAGGAACTGCATTCCGGGGAAGAACAGCTCCGCCCGGATCAGCAGGGCCATCAGGCCGCCTATCGAGAAGAACACCAGGCACGTGGCGATGTACATCAGGCCGATCTTCTTGTGATCGGTCGTGATGAACAGCTCACGCCAGGAGAGCCCGAACGGCTGACGGATGGCGGGCGCGTCCGCTGCGGTGACCGCCCGCCCGGACGGCACGAGAGTGTCTGACATCGGTACCCCGTTCCTCTTCACGGCCGAGGCGAGGCGCGGCTGTCGCCGCGTCCCGCGCTGCGAACAGCGCCAAGATTCTGGTGACGGCTCTCACCGTACGCGTCCCCCGGCGGAACGGAGCGGTATCGCCCCCGAGAGGGCTTACCAGATGCTCACCCGCTCCTCAGGCGCCAGCCACAGCCCGTCCGCCTCGGTCACGCCGAACGCCTCGTGGAAGTCGTCGAGGTTGCGCACCACCTGGTTGCAGCGGAACTCCGGCGGCGAGTGCGGGTCCACGGCGAGCCGCCGGGCGGCCTCCTCGGCGCGGGTCTTGGTCCGCCACACGATCGCCCACGACGTGATGAGCCGCTGGATCCCGGTCATGCCGTCGATCTCCGGCCCCACGTCCGGCCCCTGCGCCGGCTCGCCGTCCGAGCCCTGCGCCAACCGGTAGGCCAGCAACGCGATCGTGAGACCGCCCAGGTCGCCGATGTTCTCCCCCACCGTGAAGGCGCCGTTGACGTGGTCCTTCTCGGGATCGAGGCCGTCCGGGGTGAGGCCCTCGTACTGGGCGATCAGCGCCTCCACGCGGGTCCCGAACGCCTCGCGGTCGTCATCGGTCCACCAGTCGACCAGGTTGCCGTCGCCGTCGTACTTCGCCCCCTGGTCGTCGAAGCCGTGGCCGATCTCGTGTCCGATCACCGCGCCGATCGCCCCGTAGTTGGCGGCGTCGTCGGCGTCGGCGTCGAAGAACGGCGGCTGCAGGATGGCGGCCGGGAAGACGATCTCGTTCATCACCGGGTTGTAGTAGGCGTTGACGGTCTGCGGCGTCATGTGCCACTCGTCGCGGTCGACGGGCCCGCCCAGCTTGCCCAGCTCGTACTCGTGCTCGAACCGGGCGGAGCGACGGACGTTGCCGAGGAGGTCGTCGGCGCGGACCTCGAGCGCCGAGTAGTCCCGCCACGTGTCGGGGTAGCCGATCTTCGGCACGAACGCCTCGAGCTTGTCGAGCGCGCGCTCGCGGGTGGCCGGGGTCATCCACGGCAGCCTGCTGATCGAGTAGCGGTACGCGGCGGTGAGGTTGGCGACCAGTTCCTGCATGCGCGCCTTGTGGCCGGGCGGGAAGTGGCGGGCCACGTACTCCTTGCCGACCTCCTCGCCGAGGGCGGCCTCGACCGCGCCGACGCCGCGCTTCCAACGGGCCTTGATCTCCTCGGTCCCGGACATGACGGTGCCGTAGAAACGGAAGTTCTCCTCGACCAGCGCCGTGGGCAGGTACGGCGCGCGGGAGGAGACGATCCGCCAGCGCAGCCACTCCTTCCACGTCTCGAGCGGCTCACCGGCCCAGAGCCCGGCCACCGCGGTGAGGAAGTCGGGCTGCATGGCGACGAGCCGACCGAAGGTCTCCTCGGTGCCGCCGAGCTCGCGGGCCCAGTCGTGCCAGGGGAAGCCGGGGGCCAGCGTCGGCAGCTCGTCCCAGGTCACGGGGTTGTAGGTCTTGTCCGCGTCGCGACGGGCCACGACGTCCCAGTGCGCGGCGGCGATGCGCGTCTCCAGCGCCAGGATCCGCTCGGCGCTCTCGCGGGCCGCGGTGGCGTCCGCGAGCCCGGCCAACTCGAGCATCCGCGCGATGTGTTCCGTGTACTGCTCGCGGATCTGCGCGTACTGGTCCTCACGATAGAAGGACTCATCGGGCAGTCCGATGCCGTACTGCACCAGGTAGAGGATGTACTCGGTGGAGTTCTTGGCGTCGTTGTTGACGTAGGCGCCGATGAGCCCGCCGACGCCGACCTTCTCGAGCCGCGCCATCGCCAGCGCGAGGGAGTCCGCGTCTCCGGCGCCGTCGACCTCGGCCAGGTCGGGTGCCAGCGCCTCGACGCCCGCCGCCTCCACCGCGTCGGTGTCCATGAACGAGGCGTAGAACGCGCCGATCCGGGAGTCGACCGGGGCGTCGGTGATAATGTCGCGCACCCGCTCCTCGGACAGGTCACGCAGCGCGAGGAACGCGCCGTCGATCGGCCGGTCCGCGGGGATCACGTGGTCGCGGATCCACGTGCCGTTGACGTGTTGGTACAGGTCGTCCTGCGGCCGGACGTCCGTGTCGACGTACCGCAGGTCCAGGCCCGAGGGGCGAGGGGCGTCGGTGGTGGGGATCTCGGTCGCTGTCATGCGACCAGGTTACGGAAGGGCGTGGCCCACGCGGGTGGGATGACGACGGCGAGGACCCGCGGCGGCCGACCCGGGATCAGGGCAGACCGTGGCGGGCGTTGTGATCCTTCGCCCCCTGATAGGCGTCGACCATCCCCCAGACCCAGAACCCGAACATGATCGGGAGCCCGATGAGGACCACCGAGAGCAGCACGCCCACGCCGTAACCCGCCAGGATCCCGACGCCCCTACCCACCCGGCCGTTGAGCATCGTGCCCAGGCCGGGTATGAGCAGTGAGGCCACGAGCATCAGCGCCGGGTCCTTGCGGGCGGCCGGCGGGTACTGGCCGTAGGGCTGCATCGCCCCGTACTGCTGGGCGTAGGACTGACCGGGCTGGCCGTACTGCGGCATCCCGTACTGCTGCATGCCATACGGCTGGCCGTAGGGCTGCTCGTACGGCTGCGTCCCGTAGCCCGGCTGCGCGCCGTACTGCGCCGGATCGAACTGCCCCGCGCCGTGCTGCGGATCACCGTACTGGCCTGCGCCGTACTGCGTGTCGCCGACGTCGGAGCCCGGGTACCCGCGGACCCCCTCCTGCTGGGCCCACGTGTCGTAGCGCTTCTCGAAGTCGCGGTCGCCGGACCGGTCGTCGGGGCGGTCGGAGGCGGTGCCGTCAGCGGGAGTGCTCATGGGCCCACACTAACGCGGGGCGGCGGCGGGCCGGTCGCGGCGAGGACACGATCGCGTGCCGCCGCGGCGCCTCAGCTCCGGGCGGTCATCCCGGGCCGGGCCCAGATGTCAGCGCAGTCCACGCACGCGTCGTCCGGGATGAGGCCGACACGCTGGAGCCGCCCGTACATCCAGCAGCCCAGGCAGAAGCCGAGCGCCGCCTCCGCGAGGGCGGCCAGCACCAGCACGCCGAGCACCGTGATCCCCGCCGTGGTCAGTCCGCCGAGGAACAGCCCGAACGCGACCGACGACATCACCAGGCCGATGGTCTGGGCGAACCGCTTGGGCGCGCCGGAGACCAGCTTGGGTTCCGCACTGACCCGCGGGGCGAGCACGTGCACGGAGAGCCGGCCGAACGGCGAGTACCGCGGGCCGCCCGCCACCCGCAGCGCGAAGCCGACTACCAACGCCCCGGCGAGCCAGATCCGGGCGGGCGACGGCACGACGATCGTGACCACCGCGAGGGTCACCACGAGGGCGGCGGTGCAGCGGGCGGCATAGTCGTTGACGACCTCGGGGAAAGCGAACGCCTCGCGCAGACTCATGGCCTCACCTCTCAATCACTGCAGATAGACCGATCTGTCTATCGCCGGGTCGAGCCTACTCCTGTCGCCCGCGACCCGGGAGGCCCGGCCGGCGCTGCAGCCGCTACGGCCGCCGCGGACGGCGCGGACGGCGCGGACGGCGCGGCCTAGGCTGACGCCCGTGGCCCCACCGTTGCGTCGTCGCTCGAGCTCTCCCCGTCCCCCTGCCGCCCCCGCGCTCCCCCGGCGCGACCAGCTCGGCCCGCCCCTTGCGGACGTGGAGCCCGACGGCCTGTGGGACGGAGTCCTGGCCGGCGCCGAGCACGTACCCGGCCCAGAGGAGGGCGCCGTCGCGATGGGCGGGATGGAGATCCGCGAATCCGTGCTCGACGACCTGCGGCTCAGCGGCGCCCGCGCCGACGGCCTCCGACTCACCGACGTGACGCTCAGCGGGTGCGACCTGTCCGGACTCGTCGCCGACGGGGCCAACCTCACCCGGGTGCGGTTCGTCGGCTGCCGACTGACCGGGATCGTCCTGTCCGACGCGCGCCTGACCGACGTGACGTTCGAGGACTGTCACGCCGACATGATCAACCTGCGGATGGCGCGACTGCAGCGGGTGCGCCTCGCCGCGACCCGCTGCCGTCAGGCCGACCTGCTCGAGGCACAGATCGCCGACCTCACCACCGAGGGGGCCGACCTGCGCGGTGCGACCGTGGAGCGGGCGAGCGTCACGGCCGCGGATATGCGCGGCGCGGACCTCGAGGACCTGCGTGGGGCCTCGGCGCTGCGGGGCGCGCTGATCTCACCCGAACAGGTTTTGGGCGTCGGGCTCGCCCTCATCGGCGAGGCGGGGATCCGGGTCGAGTAGTGCAGCCGGGCCGATCGCGCCGCGGCGTCAGGCCAGATGCGACGCGGAGGTCCGCCACTGGTTGACGGCCCGGTTGATGATCGCCTGGAGCTGGAGGATCTGGTCGCGGTCGGTGAGCGTGATGCCGTCCGCCCCGGTGCGCAGCCGGAGTTCCGGCACCCCGCGGTCCGCGCCGTTCTCGTCCAGCACCACGGTCTCGGCGACGGACACCTCGAGGAACGGGTCGTCGTCCGGACCGTCGACTTCCGTGACGAGGTCCTGCCGGTAACGAGGGGCGGTGAGGTCGATGGCATCGGCCATGAGGGGCACTCCCGACTGTTCGGTGGGATCGCCTAAAGGGTAGGTGAGAAAAACAGGTCACCGTACGCGTGGGACAGCGTGTGACAGGTTGTTGTGATTCCGTGACCCACGCCACCCCCACCTGTGGTCCACCCCGCCTCTACGCACTCGACCGCCGGCTAGCGGCGCCGTGGCTGACCGCCCGAACTGGACAGCTGTGGAAAAAGTTGCGCGAGTTGCTTGTGTGACTGTTGTGGTTGCCACATACTCACCCCATGACTTCTGCCGGACCGTCAGCCCGACGCGCCCTCCTCCCCCGACTCCTCGTCGCCCTGGCCTCTGCAGCAGCTCTCTCGGTCGGCCTCCTCGTCGTCGTCCTCTCCCCCCGCGCCGACGCCGAGGTGCCGCTCTCCCCCGTCTATCACGGCCTCGCGCAGGGACTCGACGCCTCCAGCTGGCAGCACCCGCACGGTGCCGGGGTCGACTGGCACGCCGCCGCCGCGGCCGGACAGTCCTTCGCCTTCATCAAGGCCACCGAGGGCACCGGGCCGGCCAACCGGTACTACGAGGCCGACATCGCCGAGGCGCGCGCCGCCGGGATGCTCGTGGGCAGCTACCACAAGGCCCGCCCCGCGATGGACCCCGCGCAGCAGGCCCACGCGTTCGCCGACCGACTGCAGTCGGTGGGCGGCCCGCAGTTGCCGCCCGTGCTGGACCTCGAGACCGACGAGGGGCTCGACGCCCGGCAGCTCGCCGACTGGACGCAGGTCTTCCTCGACACGCTCGCGCACCGCACCGGCCGCACGCCGATCCTCTACACGTACCGCTACTTCTGGATCGACCGCATGGACAACACCCCGCGCTTCGCCGAGTACCCGCTGTGGCTCGCCGAGTACGGCGTGTCCGAACCGACGCTGCCCGTGATCGGCGGCTGGGGCCAGTGGCTGTTCTGGCAGCGCTCGGAGACCGGCGAGGTCCCCGGGTTCGCCGACGACGTGGACCTCAACGTCTTCGCCGGCACCCGCGCGGACCTCGACGCGTGGCTCGGGCCCGTCGAGCCCGCGCCCGAGCCCGCCCCTGCGCCTGAGCCTGCCCCGGCTCCGGCCGCCGAGGCCGCGGCGCCGATCCCGCCCGAGGTCCCCGTGCCCGTCGAGGCCGTGACGATCCCCGTCCCGCGCGATCTCCCGACGCCCGACGGCGTGCGGCTGCCCGAGTCCATCGAGGTCCCGGCGGAGGTCGTGGCGCAGCTGGCGGACGGGCTGCGCTAGCGCCGTCGTCGGACGAGCATCGCGCGCACCGCGCGCCACCCCACCAGGAACACCCCGGTGACGACACCGGCCACGATCATGAAGCTCCAGTGCGGCACCCGGCCGTCCCCGAGCCCGCGGATCACCATGCCCACCACGAGCGTGGCCAGCCACAGCAGCACGCCCGAGCCGATCGACGAGGGCTCTCGGCGGCCGGCCAGCAGGACGAGCCAGCCCACCGCCAGGCCCACGAGGAACGGCCACGCGGTGCCCCACACCTGCGCCACGCCCAGGCCTTCGGAGTGCGCGCCGCGCCCGAAGGTGGAGAACACCACCACCAGCACGGCGTCGAGCACGATCATGACCGGCACGGCCACGGGTCTCACCTGTCCTTCTCTTCCCGGGCCTCCCGGCCGGTGAACGGGTAGGGGTTCTGCCCCGACTCCTCGTCCGCGGCGCCGTCCTCCCGCACGCGCACGCGGAGCAGCGGGAGCGGGCCGGAGTCATGGGTCACCGTCGGGCGCCACGGGTTCCCGTGCAGCGGCCTCATCACGGTGAGCCCGGCCGGTGGGGCCGCCGCGACGGTCGCGCGGGACTGTGCGGTGCGAGACGACCCGGACGACGAGGACGACGACGAGGACTGCTCGCCCGGGTCGTGTTCGCCCAACGGGTCGGCGTCGGGGTCGACGTCCACGGCACCACGGTAGAAGAGGAAGAAGACCACCCACCCGGCCAGGGCGACCAGCACGAAGCTGACGATGCGGTAGACGAACACGGTCGCGAAGGCCTGATGCGCGCCGAGCCCGCCCGCGGTCAGGGCGGTGATGAGCGCGACCTCGACGGTCCCGAGCCCGCCGGGCGTGATGGGGGCGGTGGCGACGATCTTGCCGGTGACGTAGGCGATGCACAGGCCGCCGATGCTGTGCTGGGCACCGACCGCGTTGGCGGCCGCCCACAGGCAGCCGATGTCGGCGACCCAGTTGAGCAGGGAGAACGCGAACGCCTTGGACAGCTGCCTCTTGCTCAGGTCGACGGCGTCGGCCTGCTCGACGACCTTGCGCACGCCGGCCGCGCCGTGGTCCGCGGGCTTGTGGCGCCGGGCGTTGATCCAGCCCAGGATCGACAGGACCGACCCCTCGATCTTGTCCGGGTGGCGGGCCGCCCACTGGACCACCACGACGATCGCGACCAGGCCGAACGCCGAGAGCACCAGCAGGAACGGGTTGGACACGGATCCCACGAGGAAGAAGCCGAGCAGGGCGAGCAGCACGATGCCGACGGTCGACAGGACGCCGGAGATCACGAGCTGCCACGACGCCACGACCCGGGTCGCGCCCCACTGCCGGGTCTTGCGGTACGTCAGGGTGGTGCCGAAGACCTGCCCGCCGGGGATGCAGGTGGAGAAGGCGTTGGCGGAGAACACGAGGCCGACGCTGGCCCAGTAGCCGACGCGGACGCCGGCGGACTGCAGCAGCACCTTCTGCACGGAGCCGTAGCTCGACATGGACAGGTAGGAGAAGACGAGAGCGGCGGCGATCCAGCCCCAGTGCGGGCGCGCGACGGCCTCGAAACCCTCGGCGAAGAACGGCATCTGGCCGCGGAGCCAGTACAGGATGAACCCCAGGACGGCGAGCGTCGCGCCGGCCTTGAACCACGGGTTGCCCAGGACAGCCCGGATACGGCGCCGCACCTCGGCGCCCCGCGTCCCCGTCATCACCTCACCATAACCAGAGCGTGCCGCCCGCCCCAGGATCCCACACCGGGGGCCCGGGGCGGCGGTCACGCCTCTGGATCCTGTCGACGTTCCTGCATCAGGCGGGCGATCAGCTCGGAGGCGGGGATCTTGCCGCCGGGCGCGGACCCGGGCTCGTCGTCGTACTCCGTGTCGTAGACGGGCTCGTACTCGGACTCGGGCTCGGTTTCGGACTCGGGCGCGGGCTCGGTTTCGGACTCGGGCGCGGGCGCAGGCTCCGGCTCGGCGTCCCGCGCCTGCGGCGCGCTGGTGCCCGCGGGCTCCCGGTCGAGCACGGCGACCGACGTGGCGGCCCCGGTCGGTCCCGTGCCGTCGGTGTCGGCGGGCCGACCGGTGAGGAGCTCGGGCTCGTCGTCGATCTCGGCCTCGCCGAGGCCGATCCGCTCCTGGACCCGCTTCATCCACCTCGGCGCCCACCAGTTGTCGGTGCCGAGCATCTGCATGACCGCCGGGACCAGCAGCATGCGGATGACGGTGGCGTCGATGATGAGCGCGGCGATCATGCCGAACGCGATGTACTTCATCATCACGATCTCGGAGAAGGCGAACGCGCCCGTCACCACGATGAGGATGAGCGCCGCCGACGTGATGATCCGCCCGGTCTGGGCGACGCCGCTGCGGATCGCCACCGCGGTGCGCGCGCCGCGTGAGCGGGCCTCGACCATCCGCGAGACGAGGAACACCTCGTAGTCCGTTGACAGTCCGTAGATGATCGCCATGAGCAGCACCACGACCGGCGAGGTGAGCGGGCCCGGCGTGAAGCCGAGCAGCCCGGACAGGTGCCCGTCGACGAAGATCCACGTGAGGATGCCCAGCGTGGCGCCCAGGCCGAGCATGTTCATGATGGCCGCCTTGATCGGCAGCACCAGCGACCCGAACGCCAGGAACATGAGCAGCGTCGTGGCCACGAGGACGTACAGGACGAACCATGGCAGCCCGGCGATCAGGGCGTCGACCGAGTCCTTCTCCATGGCGGGGTTGCCGCCGACGAACACCTCGGTGCCGGCGGGGATGGGGAAGGACTGCAGGTACTCGACGGTCTCGGTGGCCGCGTTGCGGTCCTCCACGCCGGCCTGCAGGACCACTACCTCGCGGCCCTGCGAGTCCTGCCCGCCCGAGCGGGCGAACTGGAACGGCCCGGTGAGCCCGGGGGCCTCGTTGGCGGCCGAGCGGATCTGCGACAGCGTCGCGCCGTCCGAGCCGAGGATCACGAGCTTGACCGGGTCGGTCCGCGTGCCGGGGAAGTTCTGGTCGTACTCCTCCTGCGCGACGCGCGTGGGGTTGTCGGGCGGCAGGTAGGTCTCGTTGATGCCGCCGAACTTCACGCCCGAGAACGGGATGATGAGCGCGACCAGCACCACCACGACCGGGATCGCCACCGCCACCGGGCGCTTCATGGAGAAGTCGGCGACGCGGCCGAACAGGCCGTTCTCGACCTCCTCGCGGGTGCGGTGCCGCTGCATCCGCTTGATGCCGAGCGCGTCGACGCGGTGGCCGAGCAGCATGAGCACGGCCGGCAGCAGGGTCACCGAGAGCGCGGCGGCGAGGATCACCGCGGCGATCGCGCCGTAGGCGACGGACTTGAGGAAGTCCTGCGGGAAGACCAGCAGGCCCGACAGGGTCACGCCGACCATGACCGCCGAGAACACCACGGTCCGGCCGGCGGTGGCCACGGACCGGCGCACTGCGGCGTCCGGTGGATACCCCTCGGCCATCTCCTCGCGGAACCGGCTCACCACGAACAGGCCGTAGTCGATCGCCAGTCCCAGGCCGATGAGGGTCACGACGTTCTGTGCGAAGGAGTTCACGGGCGTGATCAGTGACAGCAGGTGAAGTGCGCCGAGCGAGCCGAGGATCGTCAGCACGCCCACCGCGACCGGCAGGAACGCGGCCACGACGCCGCCGAAGACCACGATGAGCAGGAGGAACACGAGCGGCAGCGCGATGAGTTCCGCGCGCACGAGGTCGGCGTCCATGCCGTCCTGTAGGGCGCCGGCGACGGGCTGCAGGCCGGCGATGTCGGTCTCGATGCCCTCGACCGGGATCTGGTCCTCGATCGCCCGGAAGTTCTGGAGGATCTCCTCGGCCTCGCCGGCGATCTGGATGGAGGCCACCGCGATGCCCGCGTCACGGTTGACGAGGGCCGGTGACTGGTTGAACACGAAACTGGTCACGCCGGTGACCCGGTCGGGGTTCTCGGTCCGGATCGACTCCAGCGACTGCCGGATGGGCTCCTGGAACGCCGGATCGTCGACCGACGTGCCCTCGGGGGCGTGGTAGGACACCACGACGTCGCCGAGCGCGTCGCGTCCGTACGCCTCCTGCTCCAACCGCTCGGCGGTCGCCCATCCGCTGTCGGGGTCCTCGAAGCCGCCCTGGCCGAACGGGTTGCCGAACGCGGAGCCTGCGAGGCTGAGGAAGGCCATGACCAGCACGGAGCAGATCAGGACGAGGACGCGGCGGCGGGCGACGAACCGCCCGAGTGAGTTGAACACCGGGGGAGCTCCTAGCGCGAGGTGAGCAGTGCCGACAGCGGCCGCAGCGGCTGCAGCCAGGCACCCTCGTCGGGCAGGTTGTCGAGGCTGACGCGCGGCAGGGGCTCGCGGAACACCCCGGGGATGTCCTCGAGGTCGAGGAACGTGATGGTGTCGTGCTGGACGGCCCAGGTGGCGTGCTCGCGGAACCCGATCACTGCGACCGGGATGTCCTCGGCCAGCTCCTCGAGGGGCTCGCGGAACGCCTGCCCGTCGGCGGAGGCCACGACGACGCCGGCGAGTCGGCCGGACTCGGCGCGCCGGTCGATGTGCTCGAGCATGTCGTCGTCGACGTCGGAGTCGTCGCTGGTCTTGGGCTTGGCGAAGACGGCGAAGCCGACGTTGCGCAGCGCCTCGACCCACGGGCGGACGTTGTCCGAGGTGCCCGGGACGATGTTGGTGAAGACGGTCGCCTCGGCCTCGAGGGCGTCCTGCGTCCGCACGGACAGGTCGGCGGTGTAGCCGAGCAGCCAGCGGCCGAGCGCGTCGAAGCGCGGGCGGTACACGGCGGTCGGGCGGCCGCCGAGGATCGAGCCGAGCCCCATGTCGACGTTGGGTGCGTCCCACACGAGGAGCACCACCCCCGGTCCGTCGGGCGTGGCCACGTCCGTCGTGTCGTGGTTGCGCATCTCGTCTGGTGGGGTCATCGCGTCGTCCGCCTCGGTTCTCGTCGTTCGGGGTTCCTGGGGTGGGGCGTCAGTGCACCCGACGCCAGAGGAACTCGTTGATCACCCGTTCCTCCTGCAGCCCCTTGCCCTCGAACTTCGTCACGGGTCTGTCCAGACTGAACGGTACGTGGCGGAGGTCCGTCGCGGGGTCCAGCCGCTGGAGCGCGGGCTCGGCGTCGCCGGTCTCGGCGATCCACTCGGCGTAGTCGGCGTGGTCGGTGGCCACGTGCAGCACGCCACCCGGTCGCAGCCGCGATGCGATGAGTTCGAAGGTGCCGGACTGCAGGAGCCGCCGCTTGTGGTGGCGGGCCTTGGGCCAGGGGTCGGGGAAGAACACGCGGACACCGTCCAGGTCGGCCGGCGCGAACATGTTGGTGAGCACGTCCACGCCGTCGCCACGGATCATGCGCACGTTCTCCAGGCCCTCGCGCAGGATCATGCCCAGCAGCTGGGCCAGCCCGGGCTGATACACCTCCACGGCGATGACGTCGATGTCCGGCTCGGCCGCGGCCATCGCGGCCGTGGACGTGCCGGTGCCGGAGCCGATCTCCACGATCAGCGGTGCGCGCCGGCCGAAGAGCGCCTCGCGGTCGACGATCTCGTCGGAGACGTTACGCCCGTAGGTCGGCCAGTGCTCCTCCCAGTTGCGCTGCTGCCCGGGCCGCAGGGTGCCGCGGCGGAACCGGTAGGCGGTCACCCGGGGGAAGAGACGGGCACTGTCGTCCGGGGTGCCACCGTCGTTCGGGGTACCACTGTCGTCCGGGGTGCCACCGGCCGCGTGTGCGGGGTTCTCGCTCTGGTTCACCCGGCCATCATCCCGTAATCCGTGGTCGCCTCCGAATCCGGGCGTCGGGGCCCGAGGGGAAGGTCTTGCCGCCCGCAGGCGGTCGGGTCACGATGATCGCGTGCCATCCGTGACCCCCGACACCGAGCCCCCGGCCCCGGCTCGTGCCCCCGACCCTGACCCCGTCGCACGGGTCCGGCGCCTGGTCGCGTCCGCCCGGGAGCGGGACGGGGGCCGGGGTGGGACCGCCCCGGTGGAGGCCGCCGTCGCGCGTGTCGACGCGCCGGCCGATATCCGCATTCGCGGCGGACTGGGCTCGGGTCGCCGCACGCTCGCCGCCGCGCTGCGCGTCCGCCGGGGGTGGCGCGCGCGGGTCGACGACCTGGACGTCGTCGCGGCGCCCGGCTCCGAGCCCGCCGCACCGCCGGACGCGGAGATCGTGTGCCTACGCACCGCCCCGTGCCGCCATGAGGAGGCGTGGGTTCGCCGCGCGCGCCGGCACCCGATGCTCGTGGTGGCCACGGGGGTCGACGACGACGAGGACCCGCCGCACTGGGCCCGTGGACTACCCGCCGTGGACGCGCGCGAGCCCGGGCACCGGTCGGTCGACGGCGTCGTGTCCTTCCTCGAACGCGCCCTGCTCGATCTGTCGACGACCCGGGTGTCCCGTCTCGAGGCCGAGTTGGAGATGCTCGCGGTCCACGACGAGGTGGGCGATCTCGCCGAGGCCGCCCTGTGCGCCCTGGGCGCGGCCGCGCTCCCCGGATCGGCGTCGACGTGACGGCCGCTCCGGCCCCGCCCCGCGAGTTGACGATCGCGGTGCTGGGGGCCCGGGACTCCGCGGCTCCCGCCGTCGCCTCGGCGTTGTCCGCCGCAGCGGGCACAGGGTTGTCCGCCGCAGCGGGCACAGGGTTGTCCGCCGCAGCGGGCACAGGGTTGTCCGCCGCAGCGGGCCCGGCCGCCGACGCCGGAGCCCGGATCCGTGTGCTCGTCGACGCCGCACCCGAGGACCGGCCGGACGCGGCGGTCCTCGTCGTCGACGCCGTCTGCCCGGTACGCCCCGACGACGTCGAGGTCGCGCGCGGCGTCGCGGCCCGCCTGCCGATGGCGGTGGCCGTGGCGGGG
>NZ_BCSW01000027.1 GCF_001571065.1 Dietzia cinnamea NBRC 102147 | reverse complement strand
CCGCATATGGCGTAGTGTGGCGCAGTATTGTCGAGAACATCGAAACGCCGGGCTACGAGGACAATTGGATCAGTGTTCTAGAATACCCGCGAGAAGTGCTTAACGCGCACCCGTGGTCTCTCCAAGGTGGCGGCGCCCCACAGATCTCTAAACGCCTTAGCCAAATCGCGACCCACCTCGGACGTCGAGTCGATCAGATCGGCTTCTCGGCGATTACAGCCGAAGACGATGCATTCTTTGCAGACGTCGGGTTTATGCGGCGGAGGGGAATTACGAACTTTCGGACAATGGTCGAGGGTCTTGATGTCCGAGATTTCCAAGCATATTCGTCTACGACGACAATTTTTCCCTACGGCACGGACTACGTGCACTTGGATTTTGATGGCCGTAGCCTGCACTTCTGGCCACTTAGGCGCATTATGCAGCTTCGAAAGCGGTTCGGTCGCCCCATCGAGGAGCTCGACAGTCATTATTGGTGGGAGTTTGGTGAACTTTACCCAGCCAAACTGAGAGGGCCAATTCGGATCGCGTTTGCGTTCGTCGCGACGCATAACCATTTCGTCTTGGATCGCGGCGGGAAGGTGTTCAACCGTTCGGCGCCGGTGATCAAGCTGCAGGAGGGGGCGAGCGAGGACGAGCACCTTGAACTGCTGGGGGTGCTCAACTCGTCGACGGCGGCGTTTTGGTTCAGACAGAATTGCTTCAATAAGGGCAGCACGACTGACTCGAAGGGTGCGCGGACCACGTTGGCACCGTGGGAGAACTTCTATGAATACACTGGCACCACGCTCAAGGACTTCCCCCTTCCCTCCGGCTCGACGCTGGAGCGTGCTCGTCGCATCGACCAACTCGCGCAGGAGTTGGCGTCGGTCGAGCCGGCCGCGCTTCTTGAGGATTCGTCTCCTTCCGCGGAGCTGTTCGCCAGCGGTGAGGCCGAATGGGAACGACTCCGAGGGTTGATGATCGCCGAGCAGGAGGAGCTGGACTGGCAGGTGTATCACCTGTACGGGTTCACCGAGACAGACCTGGCGCTGCCGGTGGGTGAGGTGCCCGGGATAGCGCTGGGTGAGCGGGCGTTTGAGGTCGCCCTGGCCCGTAAGGTGCAGGCAGGTGAGGCCGAGACTGCATGGTTCGAGCGCCACCGCTCGACGCCGGTGACCGAGATTCCCGCGCACCTACCTGAGGAGTATCGGGCCTGCGTAAAGCAGCGACTGAACCTGATCGCCGAGGATCGTTCGCTGGAGCTGCTGGAGCGTCCCGAGTACAAGCGGCGCTGGTCTTCCGTGCCGTGGTCCGACCGGGTCCGCGCAGCTCTGGCGGCGTGGATCCTGGACAGGCTAGAGACCCCCGAGCTGTGGAAGGACCCCAACGGGTATCCGCAGCCGCAGTCGGTCCGTCAGCTCGCCGCGAAGGTCGAGACCGCTCCGCACTTGGCCGGAGTTTCCGAGGCGCTCGAGTTGTGGTCGAGCAAGCGGCAGGCCGGCGTGCTCACCAACCTCGTGGCGCTCTTGCAGGACGAGGCCGTGCCGTACCTGGCCGCGCTCCGGCTCAAGGACTCGGGCTTGCGCAAGTTCGCCGAGTGGCAGGTCACGTGGGAGGCCCAGCGTGCCGAGGACCGCGGCGAGATCACCACCGCCCAGGTCCCGGTCCCACCCAAGTACACCTCCGCGGACTTCCGCAAAGCCTCGTACTGGCAGGCTCGCGGCAAGCTCGACGTGCCCAAGGAACGGTTCATCTCCTACCCCGGTGCCTCGGGTCCCGACGATCCCACCGCAATGCTGGGCTGGGCGGGCTGGGACCACGCCGAGCAAGGCATCGCCCTGGTGTCGTTGTACGACGATCGCAAGGACGACACCGACCCCGCTCAGCTCGTTCCGCTCGTCGCTGGGCTGGCCGAGCTCATGCCGTGGATCCGTCAGTGGCACTCCGGCATGGACGCCCATTCCGGAATCGACTGGGCCGACTATCTCGGGGGACAGCTCACCTCGCTCGCCGAGCGTTCCGGCGTCGCGATCGCCGACCTGTCCGCCTGGCGTCCCGCCCCAGCGACCCGCGGCCGCAAGCGCGTCGCAGGCGCAGCTACTACACCCGATAAGGAAAGCTAGAGGCCATGGCCTTCACCCCTCCCGGCGCGACGGCAGGGTCGGGCACCAGCCCCACCCTGCGTGACGTCTTCTCGATCCCCGAGCACTCGGGAACCTCGACGTTCGTCCTCCAACTCTCCGACGCCGTCACCAGAGACGAACTCGGGACCACCCTGGCCGAGTACGTGGTGACCCCGTCCATCGGCGATGCCTTTGACGAGGCGCTCGCCCTGGTCGACAGCGCCCTGGCCACCGGAGAGAACAAGGGGGCCTTCCTCAAGGGCTCATTCGGCTCCGGCAAGTCGCACTTCATGGCTGTACTCCTGGCCCTGCTCACCGGCGACCCTCGCGCCCGCGCCATCGCCGAACTCCAGCAGCACATCGCCGACCACCCGCGGGCCACGTCGAGCAAGATCCTCGCGCTGCCCTTCCATTTCCTGGGTTCGAACTCCATCGAGGACACCCTCTTCTCGGCGTACCTGGCGCACCTGAACCGGCTCCACCCGGGAGTCACCCCGCCGGTACTCCACATGGCTGACGGGCTGCTCGAGAACGCCGAACAGATGCGTGCCGAGGTCGGCGACGAGAGGTTCTTCGCCCGCCTGGCCACTGCCACCACCGGACCTGGCGGCGTCACCTCGTCGTCGTCCTCCGCCCCCGGGGGCCTGGACCTGGCCGCGCTCGGCGGCGCCACCGCCGCCACCTGGGACCGCGACTCCTACGACCGCGCCCGACACCCCGCCGCGTCCCGCGCCGAGCGGGATGCGCTGGTCTCCGCGCTCGGCCAGACGTGGATCACCTCCGCGCACACCAACACCGACTGGCTGCATCTGCCCGAGGGGCTGTCCGCCATCGCGGCGCACGCCACGACCCTCGGCTATGAGGCTGTGGTCCTGCTGCTCGACGAGCTGATCCTGTGGCTCACCTTCCACTTCTCCAACCGCGAGTTCTTCGGCCGCGAGATCCAGAAGCTCACCGGGTTCGTCGAATCCGACCAGGGGCGCATGGCCGTGCCGGTCGTCAGCTTTATCGCCCGTCAGCACGACCTCAAGGCGTGGAAGGACTCGTCGATCGAGGCCGGCGAGGCCACCAAGATCCGCGAGCAGGCCATCGCCCACCAGGAAGGCCGCTTCTCCGGCATCGCGCTCGGCTCGGCCAACCTGCCGCAGATCGCCCACCGCCGACTCCTCACCCCCAAGAACGCCGCGGCGGTCGAGGCTCTCGAGGCCTCGTTCCAGCGGCTGCACCTGTCCCCGGCCGTCAAGCCCGTCCTGCTGGACAAGGTCAACACCGACGACCAGCACCGCGGAGCCACCGAGGAGCAGTTCCGGCTCACCTATCCCTTCAGCCCGGTCCTCATCGACACCCTCGTCCACCTGTCCACCGCCATGCAGCGCGACCGCACCGCGCTCAAGGTGATGGAGTCGATGCTCGTCGACCTCGCCGACACCATGACCGTCGACCAGGTGATACCCGTGGGCGAGGTGTTCGACTACATCATCGACGGCACCCAGAAGGGCGGCACCGACGAGGCGGTGGCCGCCCGGTTCCGCACGGCGCGCACCCTGTGGCACGACAAGCTCCGTCCCGCCGTCCTGGCCCAGTTCCCGGACGCCGACCCGAGCGTGCGGGACCTGGACCAGCCCAAGGGCGTGCGGGCCCAGCTCCGGCTGGCCAAGACGCTGTTGCTCTCCGCTCTCGCGCCCGAGGTGCCAGGGCTCAAGGCGCTCACCGCCAGCCGCCTGGCGCACCTCAACCACGGGGAGCTCGTCTCGATCGTCGCCTCTGACGCGCCGACCCGCGCGCTCGCCTCGGTCCGCGAGTGGAACACCTCGGTCCCCGAGATCACCGTGGGCACAGACAGCCACGATCCGCTGATTTCCATCACGCTGGAGGAGCTGCCCTTCGACGAGATCCTTGAGCGCGCCCGCGGCGAGGACACCTTCTCGCGGCGCCGCGAACGGCTCCGGTCGATGCTGCAGGAAGAGTTCGGGATCGCAGCCATCGACCCGCAGGCCGACGGCGCGCGCTCGACCCGGATCACCTGGCGCGGCACGAATCGGACCGTCGAGATCGTCTTTGGCAACGTCCGCGACCCAGGCTCCGTGCCCGACACCCTTATCGCCCCCGTCGAACCAGGGGCGCTGCGGGTGATCGTGGACCTGCCGTTCGACGAAGAAGGCCACGGAGTTTCCGAGGACCACGCCCGACTCGACCGCCTCCGTACCGACGGCCACGATCACTTCACGCTCGCCTGGCTCCCCGCATTCCTCGATCGCAAGCAGATGGACGACCTGGGCAAGCTCGTCACCATGGACTGGGTTCTGCAGTCGGAGAAGTGGCTCGGCTACACCAGCTACCTCGCCGACGGCGACCGTGAGCGGGTCCGCCAGGTCATGGTGACCCAGCGCAACCAGCTCGCCGGGCAGCTGGCCGCAATCCTGCGCAAGATGTACGGCATCGCCGAGGGCGCAGTGTTCCCCGAGGGGCAGCCGCCCGTCCGCTCGTTGAGTTCCTCCGTGGTGGTGCAGCGGCCCGTCGGCGCTTCGCTGCGCGAGGCCGCCCGGCGGCTCTACGATCAGGCCTTTGACCAGCGCTACCCCGACCACCCTCGGTTCGACACCACCAGCGCGCTCACGCAGAAGGACTTCGCGGTCTCACTCGACGTGCTGCGCCGGTCGGACGCCCGCGAAGACGGCCGCGCCGCGGTTGTGGCCGCCGAGCGCAAGTCCGTCCAGCTCGTGCTGGGCGGCCTCCGGGTGGCCGACGTCCATGAGTCGCACCTCGTGTTCCCCAGCGCCACCTTTGCCAGCTTCGCCGGGCAGATCGACCGCGCGCTCGCCGAGGCGGAGAAGTCCGGGCAGGCCGACGGCGTACTCACGGTGGCACAGGTAGTGGCCGCCGTCGAGAAGCTCATGCCACAGGCAGGGCTCAACCGCGACTGCACCACCCTGCTCGCGGCGGCCTGGGCCGAGTCACGCGACCGCAGCTGGTTCACCTACGGAACCCCTGTCGCAGCTCCGGCCTTTAAGGACATCCAGCAGTCGCACCAGCTGCGCGAGCCCGTACTGCCCGAGCAGGGCGAGTGGGATCGCGCCGTCCAGGCTGCCCAGCACCTCTTTGGCATTCCCGAGAGAGGTCACCTCTCCCCCACCAACCTCACCCACCTGGCGGGCGAGGTGGCGAGCAAGGCCGACGAGTTCAAGCGGTCCAGCGAGGATCTGGTCGAGCAGCTGTCGAAGCTCGAGCAGCGTCTGGGGCGAACCGTGGAGGGGCGCCGGCTCCAGCTCGCGCGCCGGCAGACGCAGCTGCTGCAAGTGTTGGTGCGCAAGAAACAGCACCACGGCGAGATCGTGGCGGCCCTCGCCGCCTCCTGTGAGGGGCCGGGCACCTACCTCGGGGCCACCACCAACGAGGCGAGCCAGTCCATCACCACCGCCGAGGAGGTGGCGGCCGTGGCGCGCAACATCGGGCCAACCCTCGAGACCCTGATCGGTGGGCGGGCAAAGCAGGGCGCTCTGGGCGCCGAGGCCGCGCAAATCATTGTGGACCTCGACAGCGGCGTCGACACCCACGAGTTCGTCCAGCACCTGAACACGGCGGTGCAGAAGTTCGAGAAGCGCGCCCAGGACTGGATTAACAGGGTGATCGCGGGCGGCGATGGTTCGGGGGGCGGACCCGGGGGCGATGGTTCCAGAGGCACGGGCAACGGAGGTACCGGGGATACTGGGGACGCCGGAGAAACCGGCGATTCCCGTGCAGGATCGGGTGCTGGAGATGGTTCCGGCGACGACTCCCGGTCCGGTCCGGGCGGCGGGACCGGTGACACCGGCGGCGGCTCGGAGGTCGATGCCGTGCGTATCGAGGGTTTCGGTCCACGCCGGTCCTTTGAGGCCCGCGGTAGCCAAGTTGAGGCCGCGCTCCACCGGGCACTCGCCGACCTCAAGCGGACCCACGGGCCGGGCGTGCGCTACCGCATCGAGATCACCGCCGAGGAGCCCGGGACGTGACCGGAGTCAGTGCCGGACTAGCGGGGGGTGGCACCACCTCGTCGTCGTCCCTCGGTACGGCGACCGCCGCCGACCTCGTCCCACTCCTCGGCGGTCTCTACCGCGACAAGAAGCACCGACGAGGACTCTTGGTGATGCACGCCCGGCCCGAATGGGACGGCACCGCGCTGCGCGTGGACGACCTCACCGTGCCCGTCCACTGCTGCCGGACGGTGCTCGAGATCCGCGACGTGGTGCGGCACCGGAACGACCCCGACGTGCCGTGGCGCGTCGTGCTCACCGACCTCCCCGAGGACGAGATCCCCCAGGGGGTCAAGGAGCACTTCCAGCCGCTCGGGCGGATGCGCGAACTCGACCCAACGGGCACCCTGCTCGGGATGTTCTCCGCCGACCGCACCGACGGTCGCATCCCCCGCGGGCGCGACGACGTGCGGGGGCTCACCACCGCGCTCGCCGAGCACCGCGACGCCCTCGCACCCACCCCGACCCCGGTTCTCACCGCCGACCACCTCTACGGCGCGCTCAGCACACAGGTCCTGGGACTGGAACCGGACCACCGGCTCACGGATCTGCTGGCCTGGAGCGCCACGACCGACGCCCACGACGCGTGGGACGGGCTGGCCTCCCAGCTCACCGACGACGTCCGCGCGGGGCTCATCGCGTGGCTCTGCCGCTCCTTCACGCTGACCGGGTCCGGCATCCGCAGCTTGTGGACCACCCACGGGCCACGGGCGCTGCTGCCGGCCGGGCTGGCGGCGGAGACCCTCCGCACCCCCGAGTGGCAGGACACGCCCACCGAACTCACCGGAGCGCGGGCCCTGTTCCGCCACCACGTCGGCACCACCCTCGGAGAGCAGTCGCTGCGCGAATGGGGCTCCGCCGCAGCCAAGGCCGTGCGCGTAGCGCTCGACGACGGTCAGCCGCTCACCGCCGTCCTCGGCGAGGCCCACCGGCTGATCGCCGGATTCGAGCAGAACGGCGGCGCCTCCCTGCTCGCCGGATCCACCGTCCTGCCCGGCGCCTTCCAGCGACGCCTCGACGTGTACGCCCGCGGGCTCGCCACCGCCCTTGACGGAGGCGACGAGACAGCCCTGCTGCGCGGGCTCGACGCGCTGCGGGCGCACGTCGAGTCCGAACGCTCCCGGCCCGATGACCTCGAGACCGCCACCGCGCTGGTCCGGCTGCACCGGTGGAACCGGACCGAGGCGGTCGCCGCCGCGGACCGGCTGCGGTCCGCCGGCCACATCGAGGCGATGCGCGCCTACGTCGACGAGCTGAGCTGGGTTGACCGGGCCGTCAACTCCGCCTGGCGGGGCTTCACCGCCGACCCCAAGCCCCCGACCGGGCAGTCCGCCGCAGACCCGGACGCCCTCGGCCGCCGCGTCCTCGACCGAGCCCTCGCCGTTCGGCGCGAGATCGACCGCAGCTTCGCCGCGCTCGTCGGGGCCAGGCTTGCCGATCGCGCCACCGCCGGCGGCGCGCTGCTCGTCGAGGACGTTCTAACCACGGTGGTGGTTCCGCTGCGCGAGGCCGGGCCGGTCGAGTCCGGCACGCGGGGACAGCGAACCCTGCTCGTGCTGGTGATCGACGGACTATCTGTGCCCGCCGCGCACGCCCTGCTCGAGGACGTGGCCGCTCGCCACTCCACCGTGTGGCAGCGGCTCGACCTGGCCTCCCGCGGGCTCGACGTGGCCGCCTCCACCCTGCCGTCGGTGACCACCGCGTCGAGGACCTCGCTGCTCCGCGGAGAGCTTGCGCTGGGCGGGCAGCAGGAGGAGAGGTCCGGGTTCGCCGCCAGGTTCCCCGGCGGCACGCTGTTCCACAAGGCAGATCTCGACGCCGGCCTCACCGACACCGTCCGCAGCGCCATCTACGACACCACACACGTCCCCGTGGTGGGGGTTGTGCTCAACACCGTCGACGACGCGCTGGACCGGTCCGACCCCATCGCCACCACCTGGACCACCTCGCGCGTCACCCACCTGGACAAGCTGCTCGACTACGCCCGAGCGGTGGGGCGGGACGTGGTCCTGCTCTCCGACCACGGTCACGTGGTCGAACGGAGCTTGGTGGGCAAGGTCACCGCCGACGGTGCTGTGAGCGCACGCTGGCGGCCCGCCGCCGGGGGGCCCGCCGGGGAGAACGAGCGGTACGTCTCCGGCAACCGGGTCCTCGCGCCCGGCGCCGACGGCACACCCCGGCACGAGGCGATCCTGGCCGTAGACGAGGACCTGCGCTACACCGGCAAGAAGGCTGGCTACCACGGCGGCGCCTCCCCCGCCGAGGTCTGCGCCCCCGTCGCCGTCCTGGTCCAGAGCCTCGACGGACTCGACGAGCACTCGACGTTCCCCGCCGGCCCGCCCGTCCTGGACCCGTGGCCGGGCTGGTGGCCCATCGCGACGGCGGCCTCGGAGGCGTCGGCGGACGCCGCGCCGACCTCAGCGACCGGGATCGGTTCGGCCGGGGGGCAACCGACGGCCGGGCGGCCCGCCACCCCGAAGAGCGGTGCTAGGCGCAAGGCGGCACGTGCCACCGAGCAGGTGTCGCTGTTCGATTCGTTCGACGGCGACGAGCCCACCGCAACTCCCGCTCGAGCTACACATGCCAAGCCCGCCGACAAGTTCGCCGATCTCGGCCGTACCCAGTACTTCAAGGAGCGGGTCAAGGCCCAACAGCTCAAGCCCAGCCCGGCCGAGTTGGCGGACGTGCTCCGAGCCATCGCCGCCAACAACGGCCGCATGCCCATCGCCGTGCTCGGGACAACGCTCGGGCTCAACGCGCTCCAGATCAGCGGCACCGTCGCGCGGATCCAGAAGGTGGTCAACGTGGACGGCATGCCGGTCCTCGAGCGCGAGGACAACGACGTGGTGCTGGCACCCCAGATCCTCTTTGAGCAGTTCGGACTGTAGATGACTCTCTCCCCCGCCCGCCGCACCGCGATCATCGACGCCCTGCGCCGCGGAACCGTGCCCGCCGAAGGGCTGGACCAGCTCGCCGTGGGCCTGGACCGGCTGGCGCCGGTGCTGGGTGAGGAACTGGACAAGGTCGCCGGCGGGGCGGCCGTGTTCAAGGCCGTCCGCGGCGAGTACGGCTCCGGCAAGACCTTCTTCGCGCGCTGGCTCCAGCAGCAGGCGCTCGACCGCGGGTTCGCCGTGACCGAGGTCCAGATCTCTGAGCTGGAGACTCCCCTGCACCGGCTCGAGACCGTCTACCGGCGCGCGTGTGAGGAGCTGCGTACCTCCGCGGTCTCGCGCCAGGCGTTCCGGGCGGTCCTGGACGACTGGCTGCTGGGCGTGGAGGACGACGCCGCCGCCGCCGGGTCCGACGGCGCCACACTGTTGGAGGAGCGACTGCGCCCCGTGGCCGAGGCCGCACCCGTCTTTCCGCTCGCACTCCGGGGATACCGAGAGGCACTGCTCAATGGCGACGCCGACACCGCCGATGGATTGGCAGCCTGGCTCGGCGGGCAACGCAATGTGGCGGCGTCGGCCAAACGCGCCGCCGGGGTCAAGGGCGAGCTGGATCACTTCCTCGCGATGGGCTTCTTCCAGGGCCTGCTCCAGGTGCTCGCCGGCTCCGGCCACCGCGGGCTCTTGCTGGTGCTGGACGAGGTCGAGACCCTCCAGCGCATGCGCGGCGACGTCCGCGAAAAGGCCCTCAACGCCCTGCGCCAGTGGATCGACGAGCTGGACTCCGGCCGCTACCCCGGGATGTACCTGCTCATCACCGGAACCAGCGCCTTCTTCGAAGGGCAACAGGGCATCAAGCGTCTGCCGCCGCTCGACCAGCGTCTCGGCGTGAAGTTCGACGCCGACCCCCGCTTCGACAACCCCCGGCAACCGCAGATCCGCCTCCACCCCTTCGACTTCGACCGCCTCGTCGAGGTGGGTTCGCGCGTGCGGGACCTCTACGCCGCCGGGCTCGAGACCGGCGCGGCGCAGCGGGTCACCGAGCTCGTCGACGACGCGTACCTACGCGTGCTCGCCGAGTCCGTGGCCGGGAAGCTCGGTGGGCAGGTGGGCATCGCGCCCCGGCAGTACCTGCGGATGCTCGTCGACTGCCTGGACCGCGTCGAGATGTTCCCCGACTTCCTCCCGCGCGAGCACTTCAATCCCACGCTCAACACGTCAGACCTCAGCGACAGCGAACGGTCCGCGGCGGTGGGCTCGTCGTCGTCAATCATCGACGACCCCGACGCCATCGAGCTGTAGATGGACCACCGCACCCCGGGCGGCTTCGCCGCCCTGCACCCACTGCTCCAGCACCACGTGGTCAACTCCCTCGGCTGGCCCGGCCTGCGGCCACTGCAGGAGCAGTCCGTCCGGCCGCTCATCGACGGCGAGGACGCCCTGCTGCTCGCGCCCACTGCTGGCGGAAAGACCGAGGCGGCCGTCTTTCCTGTCCTCACCCGCATGGCCCACGAGGACTGGGCCGGGCTGACCATCCTGTACGTCACCCCGCTCAAGGCGCTGCTCAACAACCTCGCCGTGCGGCTGGTCGACTACACCGAGTGGATGGGCCGGCGCGTGGATGTGTGGCACGGCGACGTGGGTGAGAGCGCCCGCCGGTCGATCCGCGCCGATCCGCCCGACATCCTGCTCACCACCCCCGAGTCCATCGAGGCCATGCTCGCCTCCACCAAGACCGATCACCGCAGGCTGTTCGCCAATCTGCGGACCGTGGTGATTGACGAGGTCCACGCCTTTGCCGGCGACGACCGTGGCTGGCACCTGTCCGCCGTCCTCTCGCGGCTCGAGCACCTGGTCGGCCGGCCGCTGCAGCGCATCGGCATGAGCGCCACGGTGGGCAACCCCGAGGACCTGCTGCGGTGGCTGCAGGGAGGTGCCGACGGGCGGGCCGGGCGGGTGATCGCGCCGGGTGTCGCTGTGGGTGAGCCGGTGCGGCCCGCTGCAGGGGAGGCCGACATCGTGGTGGACGCCGTGGACACCCTCGACTCCGCCGCGGTCCTGCTGTCCAAGCTGTACCGCGGGCAGAAGCGACTCGTGTTTGTGGACAGCCGTCGGCAGGCCGAGGAACTGGCGTCCATGCTTCGCGGATTCGACGTGGACGTGTACCTCTCCCACTCGTCCCTATCCGCCGAAGAACGCCGGCGGTCCGAGATCGCCTTTGCTGAAGCGCGGGACTGCGTGATCGTGGCCACCTCGACCCTTGAGTTGGGGATCGACATCGGGGACCTGGACCGCATGATCCAGATCGGGGCGCCTTCTACGGTGTCGAGCTTCGTCCAACGGCTTGGGCGGACCGGCCGCCGCGCCGACACCCTCCGCAACTGCCTGTTCATCGCCACCGAACCCCGTCATCTGCTCCGGACACTGGGGCTACTCCACGCGTGGGGCACTGGGTACGTTGAACCCGTCGTCCCGCCGCCGGTCCCGCTGCACCTGGTGGCGCAGCAGATCATGGCCGCGATGCTGCAGGAGGGCGCGCTCCCCCGGTATGGCTGGCAGGACCGGTGGGCGGCCACCCCGTTGATGGCGGTCGAGACCCTGGAGCGTCCCGCCGAGCTGATCGTCGACTTCCTGGTGGAGCGCGGGTACCTCACCGTCGACGGCGGCGCGATGTTCCTCGGGCCCGACGCCGAGAGGGTGTTCGGCCGCCGCCACTTCATGGACCTGCTCACCACCTTCGCGATGCCGCGGCAGTTCACCGTGCTCGCCGGCCGGCAGGAGGTGGGCACCGTGGAATGGCGCGCCCTCTCCGGAGGGGAGGGGCCGATCCACCTGCTTCTCGCCGGACGGTCTTGGAAGGTCACCGACATCACCTGGCCTCGCCACCGAGTCCAGGTGGAGCCCGCCGCGGGCGGGGGCAGGGCCAGGTACGGGTTCGGTGGAGCGGACATCGGGTACCAGGTGGCGCAGGGTATGCGGGCGGTGCTCCTCGGGGAGCTGCCAGAGCAGATCCGACTCACCGCCCGTGCCCGGGCAGCGCTCGCCGACGACGAGGACCGGCTCCGGCACACCGTCAGTCACCACGGCCCGGTGTGGACCACCACCGATCACGTCCGCAAATGGTGGACCTACGAGGGCAGCGCAGCCAACCGCCGGTACCAGGCAGCCCTCGGGCCGGCCCTCGGTGAGGAGCTGGCACCCCAGGGAGGGATAGTCCACCCCGACGCGATCACTCTCTATGAAGGCATGCCCACCGAGGCTGCAGCGGAGAGGCTCGAGTTCTTGGAGTCACTCCCGGAGAGCGAGAGGCCGCTTCCTGCGGTGCCCCCGACGCTGGTCGACAAGCTCAAGTTCTCGGAGGCGTTGCCGGTGGAGTGGGCACAAGAGGTCATCGCACGAAGACTGATCAGCTGATAGACAAAGAAAACGGAAACTGAACCATCCGCGAAAGCAGCTAATAGGCGTAGAATCTTGTTGCATGAACAAAGAAAGTAATTCGAGCTTCCGAAAGCTGTTGGATGTATAGCTAACTCGACTGTGATCAAATGCTATAGTGCGATTGTGGTGATCCAATTTAGCTTTCATATGACATCACATCGTGATGCCACTTAATGTATTCGGTCTTCCAGTTTGATTCCTTGCCGGCACGTTCGTCTATGAACTCTTGAATGAACCGAGTCCATTCACCTCTCGATGACAAACCCTCTTGACCCATAGTCATCCAGCTAGTGCGAGGAAATTTGCGAAGCTTCTTGCTGAGTAGGTCTAGGATCCAGGATTGGACCGATAGCGACGTGTCAACGGCGTGATCAGCCTCTGCTCGTGCTGGCGAGTATCCGGCATGTACAATGCGGTGACGCAAGGGTCGCGCGCTCGATTTCCACTCCGACCATGGCGAACGGACTGACGTCCAGTCGCCACCTAAGCGCGGTTGTAGGACCCGCTCGACAATGCTGCCGCGGGTTTCATACTGGAAATATCCCGCAGCCTCCTCGGGTGTGATTGACTTGTCGGTGGCGAACTGCTCTTCCCACAGCAAGCATGTAGCAATAGCGACCGTGAAGGATTCAACAAACGTGATGCTATTCGACACTGCATCGTAGTAGTTTCCTTGGGCGTTCATGGCATACTTTGACCGCATTGCCCATTCGAGTGACAAAGACAGCGGATCGCCAGATTCAATTTGATGGGCGAAGAACTTAGCTGCTTCTTCTAGTTCTCGATCGCCGCCGTCTTCAAGTTCGGGGTTTGACCAGTCCGGAGAGAATGTAAGTGTCTCGAGCAATACTACTGATCCAGACCAATCTAGTTTTCTGAAATCGAGTTTGGACCAGTCTTCGGTCTCGAAGTCGGCGATCCAAACTGGAAGAAACTCTGGTAGGTCTTCGTATGAGGCGATATGGACACGGGCCTTTGTTGCCAGAAGGTATGCCCGGGAAACTAAGGCAATTCCAGAAACTATTCTATTTATTGGGTCGTACTCACTCGGAACATTGCGCGCATGTTGCGAGGTGTACTCAACTCGAGGTGTGGGCATAGTAGTAATCGCATCTACTATTGTGTAGCGATATTGGATGCCTGAAGATGGGGGCATATCACTATTTGAAATTAGAGATTCATGCTCAAGCAGGTCGCGAATAGAATTAAACTGGATGTCGGCTTGGCCGGTATTGCTGCGTCCTTCGTGAAATTGAAGGAAGGTGGGTTCAGAGACGCCAGTTTCGGCACCTGTAGAATAGAGACTAACTTTCTGACCACTGTAAACAGGTAGTGGATACGGCAGTCTCACGATTGTGCGGAAAAGTTTCCCTGAATACGTCAAAATCGCACCTTCCGGTGGACCACCAACTGTCGAATACCTAGCCTGATATGGTCTGTTTCATCGCGAAAATATGGCGTTCACCCTAGCAAGCTAAGGGATTCTCTCACGCGAGTTCGACGATCTCCATGTACTCCTGGCTCCACAGGTCCTCCGTGCCGTCCGGCAGGATGATGACCCGCTCCGGCTCCAGCGCCTCCACGGCGCCCGGATCGTGGGTGACCAGGACGACCGCGCCCTCGTAGGTGCGCAGGGCGTCGAGGACCTGCTCGCGAGAGATCGGGTCGAGGTTGTTGGTCGGCTCGTCGAGCAGCAGCACGTTGGCCGCCGACGACACCAGCCCGGCCAGCGCCAGACGCGTGCGCTCACCGCCGGACAGGGTGCCGGTGGGCTGCTCGAGCTGCGGTCCGGAGAACATGAAGGCACCCAGCAGGCCGCGCAGGTCCTGCTCCCCCGCGTCCGGCGCGGCGTGGCGGATGTTCTCCCACACGGTCGCGTCCATATCCAGTGTGTCGTGCTCCTGGGCGAAGTAACCGATCTTGAGCCCGTGGCCGGTGACCACGCCGCCCTCGCCGTCCGTGCGCTCCACACCGGCGAGCAGCTTGAGGAGGGTGGTCTTGCCGGCGCCGTTGTAGCCCAGCACCACCACGCGGCTGCCCTTGTCGATCGCCAGGTCCACGCCAGCGAACACCTCGAGCGAGCCGTACATCTTGGTCAGACCCTTGGCGAACAGCGGCGTCTTGCCACATGCGGCAGGTGTGGGGAACTTGATGTGCGCGACCTTGTCGGCCACGCGCACCTCGTCGAGCTCGTTCATCATGGTCTCGGCGCGGCGGATCATCTGCTTGGCGGCGGCGGCCTTCGTGGCCTTGGCGCCGAGCTTGGCGGCCTGCTGCTTGAGCGCGGAGGCCTTCTTCTCGGCGTTCGCGCGCTCGCGGCGGCGACGCGCCTCGTCTGTGGCGCGCGCGTCGAGGTACTTCTTCCAGCCCATGTTGTAGGCGTCGATCTCCCCGCGCACGGCGTCGAGGAACCACACCTTGTTCACCACGGCCTCGAGCAGCTCCACATCGTGGGAGATGATGATGAGCCCGCCCTCGTGCTTCTCCAGGAACTGGCGCAGCCACGTGATCGAGTCGGCGTCGAGGTGGTTGGTGGGCTCGTCGAGCAGCAGCATGGTCTGCGACTTGCCGGCGCCGTCGGAGGCGGCGAAGAGGATCCGGGCCAGCTCCACGCGGCGGCGCTGACCGCCCGAGAGCGTGCCGAGGTTCTGCGTGAGGATCCGGTCCTCGAGGCCCAGGCTGCTGCAGATGCGGGCCGCCTCGCTCTCGGCCTCGTACCCGCCGCGGGCGGAGAACTCGTCCTCGAGCCGGCCGTAGCGGCGCACGGCCTTGTCCATCGCTTTGTCGTCGGGAGCATCGACCATCTGCTGCTGGGCCGCGGTCATGTCGGCCATGAGAACATCGAGCCCGCGGGCGGAGAGAACGCGGGACCGGGCCAGCTGGTCCATGTTGCCCTCGCGCGGATCCTGGGGCAGGTAGCCCAGATCTCCCGTGCGCGTGACCTTCCCGGCGTAGGCCTCACCTTCGCCGGCGAGGATCCTCATCGTCGTCGTCTTACCCGCGCCGTTACGTCCCACCAGGCCGATCCGGTCGCCGGGCTGGACCCGCAACGAGGACCCGTCCATGTGGAGCAGGGTGCGCACGCCGGCGCGCACCTCCAGGTCGTCGATGGTGATCACGTGCGCGGGTACCTCGCTGTAGCTTTCGGGGAAGAGTCGGCGGCCCGCCCGCTGACGGGTACGGGCCGACCTGCCACTCTACCTGCGGCGCGAGTGAGCCGACGAGTCCGGTGACGTGGGTCTCCGCCACCAGAGCGTGTACGCCGAGTCCGCCTTCTAGCGGATTCTCCCGCCGCACTCCGTTCGCTGCGGTCTGTGGGCGGCCTTCCAGGCGTCCACTGTGTGCAGCTGCTCCCGGCCCTGGCTCATCGCTCCCGCCCGTGCATTCCCGCCCGGCGCGGACGCGTCGCGATTCCGCACAGCCGCTCGTCTGCCTGGCGTCTCGCTCCTGCAGATGTCCACGACAGCCCTCCTCGCCCCTCACGATGGCGTCTCGCCCGCGCATCGGGGCAGGCCAGACGCCATCGTGAGGGGCGGCTGCGAAAGCTCAGCCCGCGCGTCGACCGTAGAGGTTCTGCACGCAGCGGCCGAGCCGCCCGCGATCGTCCGAGATCAGCGTGTCGGTGAGCACTCCCTGCCCGGGCCCGCCGACGGTCTCGCTGTCGAGGTGTACCCAGCCGGGTTCGGGGTCGCGGTGCAGCGAGACCACGAGGTCGCAGTTGACCGCCGGGTGGCTCAGCGGGTCGCTGGCCAGGGACACGCCGCTGGCGGAGTCGGCCACCACCACGGTGTGCTGCCACCCGGTCATGCGCTCCCCCTCGACGAGATCGACGCGCGCACGCCCCCAGGCCTGCGCGGGCCCGAGCTCGTCACCGCCGCCGGAGTCGAAGGAGAAGTCCACGACGGACAGGTAGCCGTCGGCGTGGGCGAAGCTCATCATCGGTCCGCGTTCGCGTGTGGTGGGCACGGGCGGCCCGTCGTGGGTTCCGACCGTGGGGAAGTCGTCGGGAGTGCGGCGCATCCGCCACCCGCGGGCGACGAGCGCGGGCCGGCCGGCCACGGAGGCGGTGGCCTCGAGGAGTTCGACGCTGCGTCCCGGGCGCACGGTGCGGACCTCGATGTCGAGCGGCGCGATGGGGACGGGCCCCAGCACGTCCACCGAGACCCGCGCCAGCCGCAGCGTCGGGTCCGCCTCGAACCGCTCCATCGCCCGCACCAGCAGCGCGCTCGGCGGCCCGGCGTGCTGGGATTCGGCGGACCACGGGCCCGCGGTGAGCGCGGTCGACCCGAAGCGACCGTGGTCCATCTGCTGGTAGAAGGCGCCGGACATGGGTTCCTCTCGCGCGACGGTAGTGTCAGTTCGTATGAAGGCTACGGGTGGCGGGTTGTTCGACGTCGCCGTCGTCGGGCTCGGCCCCGCCGGCCGCGCGCTCGCCTCCCGCTGCGCCGCAGCCGGTCTCACGGTCCTCGCGCTCGATCCGCGGCCAGACGCGCCGTGGCACCAGACCCTGTCCGTGTGGGCCGACCAGGTGCCGCCGTGGCTGCGTCCGGAGGCGTGCGGGATCGACGTGCTGGCGCACCGGGTCTCCTCGCCCGCCCTGTACGCGCCCGGGCGTGCGGTGCTCCAGCGCGAGTACGCGGTGCTCGACAACGACGCCCTGCGGCGTGCCCTGCCGCTCGGCTCCGGGGTCACCGTGGAGCGGGAGGCGGTCGACGACGCGGGTCTGCGCGACCTGACGGCCCGGGCCCACCGCGTGGTGGACTGCCGCGGCGCCGGGGGCCGGCTCAACCAGGGCCCGCTGCAGACGGCGTACGGCATCGTGGTGGACGCCGCGGACGCGGCGCCGGCCCTGGGCGGGGAGGCGGCCCTGTTCATGGACTGGCGCACCGACTACGCGCGTGGCCGGGGTGACGACGACGAGGTCGGCCCCAGCTTCCTGTACGCGATCCCCTTGTCCGCGGATCGGGTTCTGCTGGAGGAGACGTGTCTGGCGGGGCTGCCCGCCCCGGATCCCGCCGTCCTGGCGAGCCGGCTGCGCTCGCGCCTGGCGGGCCGGGGGGTGCCCAGCGCGGCGATCGACGACCCGCTATCGGTGGAGCGGGTGCACATCCCGCTCCTGCCGCGGCCGGGCGGGTCCGGGAACCCGCTGGTCGAGGCGTTCGGCACCGCGGGCGGGCACGGACACGCGGCGACGGGGTATTCGGTGGCCGCGATGCTCGCGGCCGTCCCCGCGGCCGTCCTCGCGCTCGGGGCCGGCCACCCGCTTCCCGCGCCGCGGTCCCCTCTGAGCACGACCCTTCACGGTGTTGGCCTGCGGGCGCTGCTCCGTGCGGACGACCGGACCCTCCGGGCGCTGTTCGCGGCGTTCGGGCGCCTCGACGGCTGCCGCCAGCGGTGGTTCCTCGACGGGGCGAGTCCGTCGCACCAGGTCGCTGCCGCGATGTGGGACATGTGGGTGACCATGCCCGTGCGCGACAAGGCCGGGATGGTGGCCGCGGTCCTGCGGCGCTCTGCCCGCGGTCCCGCGGCGCTGTCAGGCGTCGCGCGATCGAAACCCGTCGAACGTGAGTAACAGGCCGCCCGGGCGGCGAGCGACGCGGAACATCGACGACAGCGCGACCGCGGCCCCCGCCACGCCGAGGAGTTCGAACGTCTCCTCGATGTACATCAGTGTGAGGTAGAGAGTCGACGACGCGCCGATCTCGCGGTCGACGAGCCCGGTGAGGCTCTCGATCACGAGCGAGCCGGACAGGAAGACCACGGCCGCCGCGATCAACGAGACGGCGACGCGGCGGTGGAGAGCGAGGACCAGCCTGATGAGCAGACCGCCCACGATCAGGGCGATCACGGCGCCGGGGATCACCCAGTTGTAGTAGGTGTCGAACGGCAGGTACGGGGCCAGCCGGTCCCCCACCACGAAGAGCCGCTCGTGGAGGGCGCCCGCCTCGTCCACGGAGGCGGTCACGGCGACCGCGGAGAAGAGCCACCACGACGAGCGGAAACGGGCGGTGGTGACGGCGGCGAGGGCCGCGAAGGCGCCCACGAGGAGCCAGACCGCCGAGGCGAACCACACGGCCGCGTTGCCCTCGGCACCGATGTCGAAGGCGGTCCACAGCAGGTTCCAGACGTGCCACGGCTGATCGCTGCCAGTGGCGTGCACCATGTAGAGCAGGAAACCCGACAGCGGGGCTAGCAGAAGCGACGGGGGGAACACCAGCCACGCCGTCGCCCGGGTGAGGCGGGTTCCTTCGATGACACGCCCGCCCCCACTCTCGGCCTCAGACCGGTCGCCAACAATGTGATCAGCGGATGCGGACATGTCCCCCAGCGTAAATGTCGGCCGAACGGAACCGTAATCGCCGGCGACGACGCGGAGACGCCCGCCCCTTCCAGAACGGGGCGGGCGCTCTAGCGGGCACGCGGATCGCGGCGGCGGCGCCGCGAAGAGGGCTACACGGTGAAGCCGATGGCCCTCAGCTGCTCGCGTCCCTCGTCGGTGATCATCTGGGGTCCCCACGGCGGCATCCAGACCCAGTTGAGCTCGAGGTCGTTGACGAGGTCGGAGCCGACCGTCGCGGAGCGGGCCTGGTCCTCGATCACGTCGGTGAGCGGGCAGGCCGCCGACGTCAGGGTCATGTCGACGCGTGCGATGGTCGATCCCTCGGTCTCGCCGGGGCGGACCCAGATGTCGTAGACCAGACCCAGGTCGACGACGTTGATGCCCAGCTCGGGGTCGACCACGTCGCGCATGGCCTCCTCGAGATCGGCGACCAGCGCGAGGTCCTCCTCGGACTGCTCCGGCCGGTTGGGGTCGGGGCGGAACTCGCCGTTGTAGGCGGTCCCCGCGGGCGTGTCGTTCTCGGCGGCCGACGTGGGGTCGTCGACCGCGGGATCGTTGGCAGGTGTCATCTGCTCGGTCATGTCACATCACTCCTGATGGTGTTCGGTCTGTCGGCCGAGGGCGTCCTTGAACGCCATCCAGCCCAGCAGGGCGCACTTGACCCGCGCGGGGTACCGCGACACCCCGGCCAGGGCCACGGCGTCGTCGAGGACCTCCTCGTCGCCCTCGTCCTGGCCGCGGGAGGAGATCATCGTCTGGAAGGCGTCGACGACCTCGAGCGACTCCTCCACCCGACGGCCGACCAGGAGGTCGGCCATCATCGAGGTGGAGGCCTGGCTGATGGAGCAGCCCTGTGCGTCGTAGGACACGTCCTCCACGGTGGTCAAGTCATCCGACAAGCGCAACCGCAGGGTCAGCTCGTCGCCACACGTCGGGTTGACGTGGTGCACCTCGGCGCCGAAGGGCTCCCGCAGCCCGCTGTGGTGCGGGTGGCGGTAGTGGTCGAGAATGACCTCCTGGTACATCTGCTCGAGCTTCACTTCAGCCCACCCCCGTCGACTCCGAAGAACTCCCGGGCTCGGCGCAGGGACCGGGCCAGGGCCTCGACCTCGTCGAGGGTGTTGTACAGCGCGAACGACGCCCGCACGGTGGACTGGACACCGAGGCGCCGGTGCAGCGGCCACGCGCAGTGGTGGCCCACGCGGACGGCCACGCCGTCGTCGTCGAGCACCTGGCTCACGTCGTGGGCGTGGATGCCGTCCACGACGAACGAGACGGCGCCGCCCCGGGAGACCATGTCGGTCGGACCGACGATCCGGATCCCCGGGATCTCCTGCAGGGCCTCGAGCGCGGCCACGGTGAGTGCCTCCTCGTGGCGGGCGATGGTCTCCATCCCGATCGCCTCGAGGTAGCGCACCGCGGCGGCCAGGCCGACGGCCTGCGAGACCATCGGCACGCCCGCCTCGAACCGCTGCGGCGGCTCGGCGTACGTCGACTCCTCCATCGTCACGGTGGAGATCATCGACCCGCCCGTGAGCACGGGCGGCATCGCGTGCAGCAGCTCCCGACGGCCGTAGAGGACGCCGATCCCGGTGGGGCCGAGCATCTTGTGGCCGGAGAAGGCGGCGAAGTCGACGCCCAGCTCGTGGAAGTCCACCGCCATGTGCGGCACCGACTGGCAGGCGTCCAGCACGACCAGCGCGCCGACCGCGCGGGCCGCGTCGACAACACGGGCCACGTCGGTGACCGCGCCGGTCACGTTGGACTGGTGCGTCACGGCGACGACCTTGACGGCGTCGGTGAGCTCGAGCGAGTCGAGGTCGATCCGGCCGTCGTCGGTCACGCCGTACCAGCGCAGGGTCGCGCCGGTGCGCCGGCACAGTTCCTGCCACGGCACCAGGTTCGCGTGATGCTCGAGCTCGCTGATGACGACCTCGTCGCCGGGGCCGACGGCGTGCGCGCCGAACCGCTGGTCCCCCAGGGCGAACGCCACGAGGTTGAGTCCCTCGGTGGCGTTCTTGGTGAAGACCAGCTCGTCCACGTCGGCCCCGACGAACCGCGCGATGTCCGCGCGGGCGCCCTCGTAGGCGTCCGTGGCCTCCTCCGCGAGCTGGTGCGCACCACGGTGGACCGCGGCGTTGGAGTGCACGAGGAAGTCCCGCTCAGCGTCGAGCACCGGCGTCGGGCGCTGCGACGTCGCCCCGGAGTCGAGGTAGACCAGGGGCTTTCCGTCACGGACCGTCCGCGACAGGATCGGGAAATCCGCGCGGACTGCTGTCAGGTCGAGGGTCGAGGTCATGTTCTCCCAGCTGTTCCGATCAGGCGGTGGCCGGCGTCAGGTACTTCTCGTACCCGTTGGCCTCGAGCTCGTCGGCCAGCTCGGCACCACCGGAGGCGGCGATGCGGCCGTCGACGAACACGTGGACGTTGTCGGGCTTGATGTACTGCAGGATGCGGGTGTAGTGCGTGATGAGCAGGATGCCGCCGTTCTCCTCCGCCTTGTAGCGGTTGACACCCTCGGAGACCACACGCAGCGCGTCCACGTCGAGGCCGGAGTCGGTCTCGTCGAGCACGGCGATCTTCGGCTTGAGCAGGTCGAGCTGGAGGATCTCGTGGCGCTTCTTCTCGCCGCCGGAGAAGCCCTCGTTGACGCTGCGCTCGGAGAACGCGGGGTCGAAGTCGAGGTCGGACATGGCCTCCTTGACTTCCTTGACCCAGTGGCGCAGCTTGGGGGCCTCGCCGCGCACGGCGGTGGCCGCGGTGCGCAGGAAGTTGGCGGTGGAGACGCCGGGGATCTCGGTGGGGTACTGCATGGCCAGGAACAGGCCGGCGCGGGCCCGCTCGTCGACCTCCATGGACAGCACGTCCTCGCCGTCCAGTGTCACGGTCCCGCCGGTGACCTCGTACTTGGGGTGGCCGGCGATGACGTAGGCCAGGGTCGACTTGCCGGAGCCGTTCGGGCCCATGATGGCGTGGGTCTGGCCCGACTCGATGGTGAGGTCGACGCCCTTGAGGATCTCGACGGTCTCGGGTGAGTCCTCGGTCGCGGCGACGCGGGCCGTCAGGCCCTTGATCTCGAGAGTGGTCATTGATGTGCTCGCAATCTGTGTGAGAAGTCTTCGGGGGATGATCGGGGGCCTGCGGGCTCGGTCAGATGCCGGAGGACTGCAGCTCCAGCTCGACGGCCTCGGTGACCCGCTCGCGCACCTCGGGCACGCCGATGCGGTTGATCACCTCGCCGAAGAACCCGCGGACGACGAGGCGTCGGGCGACGTCCTCGGGGATGCCCCGCGACATGAGGTAGAACAGGTGCTCCTCGTCGAACCGGCCGACGGCGCTGGCGTGGCCGGCACCGGCGATCTCGCCGGTCTCGATCTCGAGGTTCGGCACCGAGTCGGCGCGGGCCCCGTCGGTGAGCACGAGGTTGCGGTTCATCTCGTACGTGTCGGTGCCCAGTGCCGCAGCCCGGATGAGGACGTCGCCGATCCAGACGGTGTGCGCGTCCGGGAGGTTTGACGAAGCGTCCCCCTGCAGCGCGCCCTTGTACAGGATGCGCGAGGTGCAGTTGGGCACGGAGTGGTCGACCAGCAGGCGGTGCTCGAGGTGCTGCCCGTCGTCGGCGTAGTACAGGCCGTTGAGCGTGACCGTGCCGCCGGGCGCGGTGAACCGCGCGAACGGGGAGACACGCACGACCTCGCCGCCGAACGTCACCGTGGTGTACGTCAGCGTCGCGTCGCGACCGACCTGCAGGTGGTGTCCGGCCAGGTGCAGGGCGTCGTCGTCCCAGTCCTGGATGAGGACGACCTCGAGGTGGGCGGAGTCGCCCACGATGAACTCGACGTTCTCGGCGATGGTGCCGCCGCCCCGCTGGTCCACGACGAAGGTCGCGTTGGCGAACGGCTCGAGGCGGACCTGGGTGTGACCGTAGGCCAACTCGCCCTCGCCCGGCCCGTCGACGGTGACGTACACGGGCTCGTCGAGCACGACCTCCTTGGCGACGGTGATGACCGAGGCCTCGGTGGCCGAGCTGAACGCCTGCGCGGCCACGCGGTCGCGGGGGGCCCCGGCCTCGCCGACGCGCTTGTCGTCCATCGCGACGGTCTCGACGGTGAGGCCCTCGCGCTCTCCGACGGACGCTGTCAGTCGACCGGTCGCGGTGACGTTGGAGCCGTCGTGGAGACCGCGCAGGCGACGCAGCGGGGTGAACCGCCAGATCTCGTCCTTGTGGCTGGGGACCTCGAACGCGCCGACGTCGTACGAGGTGAACTGGTCACCCTTCGTCGCGTCGACGGGGACGCCGTAGCGATCCGTGAGGGGGGCCGGGGCGGACCCGGTTTCGGGGGTGGTCGTGTCGGTCATGGGGTCAGCCCACCGATCCTTCCATCTGCAGTTCGATCAGGCGGTTGAGCTCGAGCGCGTATTCCATGGGGAGCTCCTTGGCGATCGGCTCGACGAAGCCGCGCACGATCATGGCCATCGCCTCTTCCTCGGCCAGGCCGCGGCTCATGAGGTAGAACAGCTGGTCCTGGCTCACCTTGGAGACCGTGGCCTCGTGCCCCAGCGTGACGTCGTCCTCGCGGATGTCGATGTAGGGGTAGGTGTCGGACCGGCTGATGTTGTCCACGAGCAGGGCGTCGCACTCGACGTTGGACTTGGAGCCCTTGGCGCCGGGGTTGATCTGGATCAGCCCGCGGTACGCCGAGCGTCCGCCGCCACGCGCCACCGACTTGGAGACGATGTTCGACGAGGTGTTGGGCGCCAGGTGGAGCATCTTGGAGCCGGTGTCCTGGTGCTGGCCCTCGCCGGCGAACGCGACCGACAGCACCTCGCCCTTGGCGTGCTCACCGGTCAGCCACACGGCCGGGTACTTCATGGTCACCTTGGAACCGATGTTGCCGTCGATCCACTCCATGGTCGCGCCCTCTTCGGCGCGGGCCCGCTTGGTGACGAGGTTGTAGACGTTGTTCGACCAGTTCTGGATGGTCGTGTAGCGGCAGCGGCCGCCCTTCTTGACGATGATCTCGACCACCGCGGAGTGCAGGGAGTCCGACTTGTAGATCGGCGCCGTGCAGCCCTCGACGTAGTGGACGTAGGCGTCCTCGTCGACGATGATGAGCGTCCGCTCGAACTGCCCCATGTTCTCCGTGTTGATGCGGAAGTAGGCCTGGAGCGGGATGTCCACGTGCACGCCCTTGGGGACATAGATGAACGAGCCGCCGGACCACACCGCCGTGTTGAGGGCGGAGAACTTGTTGTCCCCGGAGGGGATGACCGAGCCGAAGTACTCCTCGAAGAACTCCGGGTGCTCCTTGAGCGCGGTGTCGGTGTCCATGAAGATGACACCCTGGCTCTCCAAGTCCTCCCGGATCTGGTGGTAGACCACCTCGGACTCGTACTGCGCGGCCACGCCGGCCACGAGCCGCTGCTTCTCGGCCTCGGGGATGCCGAGCTTGTCGTAGGTGTTCTTGATGTCCTCTGGCAGGTCCTCCCAGCTGGTGGCCTGCTTCTCCGTGGAGCGGACGAAGTACTTGATGTTGTCGAAGTCGATCCCGGACAGGTCCGATCCCCACTTGGGCATCGGCTTCTTGTCGAAGATCTTCAGAGCCTTGAGACGCTTGTCGAGCATCCACTCGGACTCGTTCTTCTTGGCGGAGATGTCGCGCACGACCGCCTCGGACAGGCCTCGCTGCGCGGCGGCACCGGCATCGTCCGAGTCGTGCCAGCCGTAGTTGTACTGGCCGATGGAGGCGATCCGCTCCTCATCGGTGGTCGGCTCGGTGACGTCGGCCGTCACCTGATCGGGGGTGATGGTCATCGCACTGTCCTTTCGGCGGTCGGTGCCGACGCGGATGCGCCGGCCGGTGCGGGGATCGTGGCCGCGAGATCCTCCGCGGTCACGGTCCCGGTCGGGATGTTCGTGGTGCAGGCGCAGTTGCCGCCCGCGATGGTCGCGAGTCGCTGGACGTGGGTGCCCACGATTTCGGACACCACCTCCTGCTCGGCCTCGCAGAGTTCGGGGAACCGGGAGGCGACGTTCCACACCGGGCAGTGGTGCTGGCAGATCTGCAACCCCCTGCCGGCGTCCTCTACGGACGACGCGTACCCCGCCTCGGACAGGGCCACGGCGATGTCGGTCGCCGCGCGCTCGACGTCATGGGGACCCTCGGCCGGCCGGACGTGTCCGATCACCGAGCGCACCCGCTCACGGGCGAACTCCGTGACCGCGGCCGATCCGCCGATGCGCCGCAGGGCCGTCAGCGCCTCGACCGCCAGGTGATCGTACCCGTGGCGGGCGGTGCTCCGACCGGTGGCCGTGACCTGGAACGCCCGGGCCGGGCGTCCGCGGGTGCCCGCCGGCCGCGTGCGGGTGGCCTCGACCTCGCCGGCCTCGACCAGGTGGTCCAGGTGGCGTCGGACACCGGCGGCGGTGAGCCCCAGTTCCTGTCCGATCTCGGCCGCGGTCAGCGCTCCGCGTTCCAGTAGGAGTTCCCGGATCGTCGAGCGGGTGTCGGGGCGCGTACTGCTGTCTACCGCGTGCTGCACGCTCATACGCCACTCCCTTCCGGATATGCTCTGTGCGCCCGGGCGGGGCGCACCTCCTGATATTACGCAACACTTTCGTTTCGGAAATATTCCCCCACCCCCGGGCGCGCCCCGCGGGGGCCGGACATGCTGACGGCGGAGGTGGAGGAGGGACGAGACCATGCGACGCGACGTCCCGGTGCGTGGTGCCGGCTCGGTCACCTCCCGGCTGCACACGCAGGAGCGCTTCACGGGCTCCCCGCCGTCCGCGGAGATGGCACGACTGTGGCGCATCCGGCGTATCGGCACCACGGCGTCCGTCGCGATGGCGGTCGGCGCGCTCGGCGCGGGCGCGCTGCCGGTGCTGCAGAACCCGATCGCCGGTGAGCGCCTGTTCGGGCTCTGGCTCCGCCTCCAGCAGTCGTCGATGACGGTGGTCATGGCCGGGATGGTCGTGGTGACGCTCTGCTGGCTGCTCCTCGCCCCGTACGTGCTGGGGCGCGATCGCCGGGGCCGGATGAGCGGGCGGATCGACCGGGCGACGCTCGACAGGGTGATCGCCTCGTGGGCGCTCCCGCTGGCGCTCGCTCCCCCGATGTTCAGCAAGGACGTGTACAGCTACCTCGCCCAGGGCGCCATCGGCAACGCACTGGACGACCCCTACGAGCGCGGACCGGTCTCAGCGCTCGGGGCCGGACACGCGCTCACGATCAACGTCCCCGACATCTGGCGCGACACGCCCAACCAGTACGGGCCGCTCTACCTCGGCGTCCAGAAGGCCATCCACTCGCTCACCGGGGACGACGTGGTGGCGGGCACCGTCCTGCACCGCGTCGTCGCCGTGATCGGGATCCTCATGCTCGGCTGGGCGGTGCCGCGCCTGGCGGAATACTGCGGCGTCTCGGACGTGGCCGCGCTGTGGCTGGCGGTCGCCAATCCCCTGGTGCTGTTCCACCTGGTCTCGGGGATCCACTCCGAGTCCCTCATGATGGGACTCCTGGCGGTCGGCCTGGTCCTGTCCCTCCGGGCCGTGGAATCCGTCGCCCCCCCGAGTCGGTCGATCCCGCTCTTCGTCCTGGGCACCGTGCTGATCACCGGGTCGGCGCTGGTCAAGCTGCCGACCATCGTCGCGCTGGGGTTCGTCGGAATGGCGTTGGCCCGCCGCTGGGGCGGGGACTGGCGGGCGACGGTCCGCGCGGCCGCCGTGATGCTGCTGATCTCCGGGCTCACGACCGCCGTCGCGATGGCCGTCACGTCGTCGGGCTTCGGCTGGGTCACCAAACTCGGGGCCGCCACGTCACTGCGGAGCTGGTTGTCCCCGCCGACCGCGCTCGGCGTGCTGGTCGGCGGGATCGGTCAGTACCTCGGGCTCGGCGACCACACCGCCCAGATCCTCGTGATGGTCCAGACCGCGGCCCTGGTCGTCGCCGGCGCCTTCACCGTGCGCATGCTCTTCGCGGTGCAGTCGGGCCGCATCGACCCGGTCGGCGGGCTCGGGGTCTCCATGGCCGCGATCGTGCTGTGCTTCCCCGTCGTGCACCCGTGGTACATCCTGTGGGCGCTCGTCCCGCTCGCGGCGTGGGCGTCCCGCTGGGAGTTCCGCGTACCCGTGGTCGCGGTCAGCGCGGTGCTCGCGTGCTTCACCCTGCCCCCCGGTGCGGGCCTGCCGCCGTTCGTCACCGTCCAGGCGTGGGCGGCGACGGTGGTGATCGTCGCGACCCTGCTGATCGCCCTCTTCCGGTGGCCGGGGCTGTTGCGGTACCGCTAGCCGGACGGGCCTACAATCGGCATCCGTGACCTCATCGACGGACTCCCCCGCACTGCACGTCGAGGGACTCGTCAAGAGGTTCGGCGCGACCACCGCCGTCGCGGGTCTGGACCTGCGGCTCGACCGTGGTCGGGTGATGGCGCTGCTCGGGCCGAACGGCGCCGGTAAGACCACCACCGTGGAGATCTGCGAGGGGTTCGTGCGCCCCGACGCCGGAACGGTCCGCGTCCTGGGACTGGACCCGGTGACCGACCGCCAGCGGGTGCGCAGCCGCATCGGGATGATGCTGCAGGGCGGCGGCGCCTACCCGGCCGCGCGTGTCGGCGAGATGCTCCGCCTTGTGGCCTCCTACTACGCCGACCCCCTCGACCCGGACTGGCTCCTGGGCGAGCTCGGCCTCAGTGACCACGTGAGGACCCCCTACCGCCGTCTCTCCGGCGGGCAGCAGCAGCGACTGTCCCTCGCGATCGCGGTGATCGGACGGCCGGAGCTGGTGTTCCTCGACGAACCCACCGCCGGCCTCGACGCCCAGTCACGACGGGCGGTGTGGGACCTCGTTCGCGCGCTGCGTCGTGACGGCGCGGCCGTCTTGCTCACCACCCACCTCATGGACGAGGCCGCGTCGCTCGCCGACGAGGTGGTGATCGTCGACCACGGGCGGCGCGTCGCCTCCGGCAGTCCGGCGGAGCTCGAACGCGCCGGGGCGGCCGAGGGGGTCACCCTCGTCGTCGACGGCGAGGTGTCCCCGTCCCTGCTCGCGGACGTCCTCGGCGACGAGCACACCGTCGCCGCGGGGACCGCCGCCGGCGTGCTCGAGGTCCACGGGCCCGTCTCCCCCGCCCTCATGACAGCGATGTGCGCCGCGCTCGAGCGGTCCGGCGTGCAGCTCACCTCCCTGGCCACCCGCACCAGGAGCCTCGAGGAGGTCTTCCTCGACCTGACCGGACGGGAACTGCGATGACCCACGCCCCCGAAAGCGGAAACCGCTTCGCCCCCGGCACGTTCGCCCGGCCGTCCGCCCCGGCGTCCGTCGCCCGGATGACCGCGGCGCAGACCCGCATGGAACTGGCACTGTTCCTGCGCAACGGCGAGCAACTGTTGGTCGCGCTCGTCATCCCGGTCGCGATCCTGTTCGCCCTCACCGCCGTCGAGTTCGGCGCCGTGCCCGAGCCGCGGATCGACTACGCGATCACCGCGGTGTTGACCATCTCCGTCATGGGGACCGCGTTCACCGGGCAGGCGATCGCCGTCGGCTTCGATCGGCGCTACGGCGCACTCAAACGCCTGGGTGGGACCCCGCTGCCGCCGGCCGTCATCATCGCGGGCAAGATGCTCGCGACCCTGGCGCTGGTGGCCGGGCAGGCCGTAATCCTCGGAGCCATCGCGGCCGTACTCGGATGGCGTCCCGACCCCGCCGGACTCGCACTCGGTGGCGTGGCGGTCGCCCTCGGCTCGGTCGCGTTCTCCTCGATGGGGCTGCTCCTCGGGGGCACCCTGCGCGCGGAGATCGTCCTCGCGCTGGCCAACCTCATCTGGTTCGTCCTCATCGGTGGGGCCGGACTCGCGATCGGGGTGGTTGATCTCCCCACCGTGGCCCACGACCTCCTCGTCGTCGTACCCTCCTACGCGTTGACCACCGCACTGGTCACCGCGACCGGCGGCGGGGTACCCGCACTGGCCGCGCTGTCCCTGGCACTGTGGACCGCCGTCTGCGGCGGGTTTGCCGTGCGTCACTTCTCGTTCACCTGATAGCAGAGACCGGCGGCGCGCGGCCTAGAATCGGGGCCGTGACCTCGACATCGCACGCCCCGACCGCCGGAGCCCCGGCCGCGCCAGCGTCGAAGGGATCCGGCGGTCCGCTCTCCCGGCTGCCGATGCCGTCCCTGCGGGTCCAGAAGGGCATCGCCCTGGCCAACGTGATCGCCCAGATCGGCATCATGACCACCGGCGTCACCGTCCGCGTGACCGCCTCCGGACTCGGGTGCGAGACCTGGCCACGCTGTAACCAGGACAGCTTCGTCCCCGTGCCCGGCGCCGGGCCCGCCATCCACCAGGCGATCGAGTTCGGCAACCGACTGCTCACGTTCGTCCTGGTGGCCGTGGCCACGGCCCTGATCCTGGCGGTCTTCCGGGCGGGGCGACGCACCGAGCTGAAGATGCTCGCCCTCGCCATGCCGCTGGGCATCGTCGCGCAGGCAATAATCGGAGGCATCACCGTGCTCGCCGGCCTCGTGTGGTGGACCGTCGCGCTGCACCTCCTGCCGTCCATGCTCCTGGCCTGGGTGGCGGCGGTACTGTACGTCCGGATCGGAGAGGACGACACCGCCCCGCCGAAGCGTGTGGTGCCCCGGCCGCTCGCCTGGCTCACGGCCCTGTCGGCGGTGCTGCTCGCCGGCGTCCTCGCGACAGGGACCATGGTCACCGGTGCCGGCCCCCACGCCGGCGATGCCCGCATCGAGGCCGCCGACCGCCTACAGCTGCCCATCCAGTGGCTCGTGCACTTCCACGCCGAGCTGATGATCGGCTACGTCTGCCTGCTCATCGGCCTGCTCGCCGGACTCGTCGCGTTACGGACCGAGGGGCCCGCGATCCGGCGGTGCGCGATCCTGATCGGGCTCATCGCCGCGCAGGCGGTCATCGGCATCACCCAGTACCAGCTCGGTGTCCCGGAAATCCTCGTCGTGGCACACGTGACCCTGGCCGGCGCGATCACCGCCGGCACCGGCGCCTTGTGGGCCGCAGGGGTCATCCGCGACCGGATCCCCGCGTCCGCCGTGCGTTGACCGACGACCCCGGTGTGGGCGTCCGCCGACGCCCGCGCCAGCGCCGCGAAACATCCTGGAACGCCGGAATCCGCTACCCCTCTCCCGGATCCGCTACCCCTGTGCGGGTAGCGGATCCGTGGGTGGAGTAGCGGATTCCCGCGTTCCGGCGCCAGGCCCCGGGGGCACGCACCTGCGCCGGGCCCTTGGGCGGGTCCGGCGCCCGGGCGGTCAGACCAGAGCGCCCGATCCCGCCATGCGCTTCCAGTGCCCCGCCGGGACATCGGTGCGCGACACGAGCTCGCGGGTCCAGTCCGAGCCGCTGAGGCCGGAGATGCCGTCGCGGACGGACTCGGCCTCGGACAGCGAGTCCACCATCGTGTCCCCGAGGACGCCGTCGGCACCCACGAGGGTGATACGGACGCCGCGGCGACCGACCGGCTGGAGGACGACGTCCGCCGACCCGCCGTGGCGGGCGAGGAACTTCTCCACGAACTTGGCCGTCTTGGCCGGAGGCGTCGGACCCGCGGGAACCGGCGCGGCCTCGATCTTCTCGGCCGGTGCCTTCTCGGCTTTCTCCGCCGGCTCGTCCGCCGGGGGCACAGCAGCGGGCTGCGACGCGGCGGGGGCGTCGGCCGGGCGATCGGCGGCCGACGGTGCGTCGGTCTCCTTCGCGTCAGCGGTGAGCTCCGCGGTCTGCTTCGCGGCGGCCGCGCCGCCACCGAGCGTGAGGCCACCGGACGTGCCGCCTCCGGGGGCCTTCGCCTTGGACCCGCCGCCGAGCGTGAGACCGCCGGACGCGCCGCCGCCCGGTGCCTTCGCGCCGGAGCCGCCACCCAGGGTGAGACCGCCGGACTTCTTCTCGGCCGGCGAAGCGGTGCCGGAGGTCTTCTCCTCCGCGACGGGCGCAGCGGTGCCGGCAACTCCCGCCGCGGCAGCCGCGGCGCCGCCCCCGAGCACGACCTTGGCGGCCGAACCGCCGCCGGGGGCCTTGGCCTTGGAGCCGCCACCGAGCTTGAGGCCGCCACCGGACGCGGGAGCGACGGTCGCCGGCTTCGGCGAGGCCGGCGCCGCGTCCTCGGCCTCTGGCGCCGATTCGGTGGGAGTTGGCTCGGACGCGGAGGACGCCGGGGCGGAACCGCCGCCGAGCTCCGTGATGCGCGAGCCGTGCAGGGTCGACGCACCTCCCCCCGGGGCGCGCGGGGCGCGACGGCCGAGCGAGATTCCGCCGCCCGCACCGCCCGCACCGCCGGCTGCGGCGGGAGCTGGGGCCGGCTTCTCCGGGGTCCCGGCCTCCGCTGCCGGCTCCCCCGCCTCCGGTGTGTCCTGGGCGATGGAAGCCTGCTCGTCCACGCCGGCCCCGGACGGCTCGGCCTGTGCGGCCGCGGGAACCGCCGTCGTCTCCTCAGCCGCCGTCGACGACTCTGTGGGTTCGGACGCCGTATCGGATCCCGTCGTGGTGATCTCGGACCGGCCGGTGGCCCGGACTCGCGGCCCCCCGGCGTACTGGGAAAGGATCTGCAGGCTCATGGGGCGTAGCCTATCGTCTCCCCCGCTGCGGATCGGTCGGCACTCCCGCGTTGCCCCGAACCGGTGACGGCGCTCCGGCTGCGCCGGGCCGCGCCCTACCGGATACTGGGCGCCATGCGTGCGATCCAGATCTCCCGACACGGCGGCCCCGAGGTGCTCACACCGGTGGAGGTCGACGAGCCGTCGCTCGGCCCGGGCGAGGTGCTCGTCCGTACCCGCGCCATCGGGGTCAATTTCATCGACACGTACTTTCGCGAGGGCGTCTACGCGCGGGAGTTGCCGTTCGTCCCGGGTAGCGAAGGCGTGGGGGTGATCGAGGCGGTCGGCGAGGGCACTCCCGACCTGGTCGCCGGTGACCGGGTGGCCTGGTGCCAGGTGCCCTCTTCCTACGCCCAGTACGTCGTCGCCCCCGCCGAGTCGGTGGTCACCGTGCCGGAGGGGATCGACGACGACGTGGCGGCCTCGATGCTGCTGCAGGGACTCACCGCGCACTACCTGATCACCGACACCCACCGGGCCTCGGCCGGCGATCACGTGCTAATCACCGCCGGGGCGGGCGGCGTCGGACAGCTCCTCATCCAGCTGGCGGTGGCCCACGGCTTCCGGGTGATCACGACGACCTCGACCGAGGAGAAGGCCGACCTCTGCCGCGACCTCGGGGCGCACCACGTGCTGCTCTACCCGGAGGCCACGCCGGAGAGGGTGCGTGAGTTGGCGGAGGGGGGCGTCGCCGCCGTTTTCGACGGCGTGGGTAGGGACACGTTCGACGACAGTCTGGCGGTCCTCGCACGGCGCGGCACGCTCGTGCTGTTCGGCGCCGCGAGCGGTCCGGTGCCCCCGGTTGATCCGCAGCGACTCAACGCGGCCGGATCGGTGTTCCTCACCCGCCCGACCCTCGCCGACTACATCGCGACGACGGAGGAGTTCCGCGGCCGGGCCGGCGAGGTCCTCGAAGGGGTCGTCGACGGCACACTGCGGCTGTCGGTGGGGGCGACGTTCGGCCTATCAGAGGCCGCGGAAGCGCACCGAGCCCTGCAGGAGCGGCGGACGACGGGTTCGGTGACACTCGACCCCGACCGCTGAGCGGGACCCGGTCAGGCCAGCGACAGGAGCTCCGCCACGGTCTGCAGTCCGAGCACCGCGTCGATGGACAGGGCCACGAACACCCCGGCGAGGTAGTTGTTCGACAAAATGAACAGCTTGAGCGGCTTCACCTCGACGCCGCGGCGCACGCCCGCCTCGAGGCGATGCGCCATGACGATGAACCACACGCCGAAGCCGATCGCGCCGGCCGCGTAGACCCAACCCGCCGCGGGGATGAGCGCGAACGTGCACAGCACGGTGACCCACGTGTAGATCGTGATGCGGCGGGTCACGCCCTCGGGACCCATGACCACGGGCAGCATCGGCACGCCGGCGGCTTTGTAGTCCTCCTTGTAACGCATCGCGAGGGCCCAGGTGTGCGGTGGCGTCCAGAAGAAGATGATGAGGAACAGCACGACCGCCTGCCACCAGTTATGGGGCTGTCCATCCGGCAGGTTGTCGGTGATGACCGCCCACGAGACGAAAACCGGCATGCAGCCCGCGGCGCCGCCCCAGACGACGTTCTGAGCGGTCCGCCGCTTGAGGATCATCGAGTACACGATCACGTAGAACAGGATCGTGATGAGGATGAAGAAGGCGGCGAGCCAGCTGTTGGCCAGGAGCCCCAGCCAGAGCATGCTCGCCACACCGAGCGTCAGGCCGAAGACCAGCGCGGCACGCGGGGTGATCGCGTGGCGGGCGAGCGGGCGGCGCTCGGTGCGCTTCATCACCTGGTCGATGTCGTAGTCGACGACCATGTTGAGCGAGTTCGCGCTCGCCGCGCCCATCCAACCGCCGACTAGGGTGAGCAGCACCAGGGAGAGGTGGATGTTCCCGCGATCCGCTTGCAGCAGGGCCGGGATAGCGGCGACGAGGAGCAACTCGATGACCCGCGGCTTGGTGAGGGCGATGTACGCCATCACCACGTCGACCACGCGGGCCCGCCCGCTCGCCGGAGCCGGCCGCCCCGTGGACTCTGGAGGGGAGACTGATGGCCCCCCACTCCGGGTCGGGGTGGAATCGTGCACCGGAACTCCTCGCAGCAGACGTCAACGCACTACCGAGCCGATACTACGTCCCCCCCGCGCGGTCCGCGAAAGAGCGGGGGCGGGGACGGTACGCCCCCCGCGGCCGTGACCACTAAGGTGGTTCACGACATACGCGCGGATCCGCGCCGCACCCTCAGACCCGGGAGAACCACAAGTGACCAGCGCGTCGGAGATCACCGAGCTCACCACCGCCCGCCACCCATCCGACTGGACCGAACTGGACTCCCGTGCAGTGGACACCGCACGCGTTCTCGCCGCCGAGGCCGTGCAGAATTGCGGCAGTGGTCACCCGGGCACCGCGATGAGCCTCGCCCCGCTGGCCTATACGCTCTACCAGCGCATCATGCGGCACGACCCGTCCGATCCGACGTGGGTGGGACGGGACCGCTTCATCCTGTCCTGCGGGCACACCTCACTCACCCAGTACATCCAGCTGTACCTCGCCGGGTTCGGCCTCGAACTCGAGGATCTCAAGGCGCTGCGTACGTGGGGCTCGAAGACCCCCGGCCATCCCGAGTGGCGGCACACCGACGGGGTGGAGATCACCACCGGCCCGCTCGGGCAGGGACTGGCCTCCGCGGTCGGTATGGCGATGGCGGCACGGTACGAGCGCGGGCTGTTCGACCCGGACACCCCCGCGGGCAAGAGCCCGTTCGACCACTTCATCTACGTGATCGCCTCCGACGGTGACATTCAGGAGGGCGTCACGGCCGAGGCGGCCTCGCTCGCGGGCACGCAGCAACTCGGTAACCTCATCGCGATCTACGACGACAACGAGATCTCGATCGAGGACGACACCCGAATCGCGTTCAACGAGGACGTCGCGGCCCGCTACGAGGCCTACGGGTGGCACGTCCAGACGGTGAACGGCGGCGAGGACGTGGCAGCGATCGAGGAGGCGATCGCCGACGCACGAGCCGTCACGGACAAGCCGTCGATCATCGTCCTCCGCACGATCATCGCCTACCCGGCGCCGAACGCGATGAACACCGGCGCGGCGCACGGTGCCGCGCTGGGCCAGGACGAGGTCGATGCCGTCAAGGAGGTCCTCGGGATGGGCGGCACCGAGCCGTTCACCGTCGAGGACGAGGTGATCGCCCACACCCGTGCGGCCCGCGACCGCGGCGCCCGCGTCCACGCGCAGTGGAGCGACATGTTCCACGCCTGGGCGGAAGCCAACCCGGAGCGCAAGGCGCTGTTCGACCGCCTCTACTCGGGCCAGCTCCCCGAGGGGTGGGACGCCGACCTGCCGACCTGGGAGGCCGACCCCAAGGGCGTCGCGACCCGTAAGGCCTCCGCCGAGGCCATCCAGGCCCTCGCGGCCACGCTCCCGGAACTGTGGGGCGGTTCCGCCGACCTCGCCGGATCCAACAACACCCCCATCAAGAACGCGGACTCCTTCGGCCCCACGTCGATCACCACCGACACGTGGACCGCCTCCCCCTACGGGCGGAACCTGCACTTCGGTGTCCGGGAGCACGCGATGGGCGCGATCCTCAACGGCATCGCACTCCACGGCCCCACCCGCCCGTACGGCGGGACGTTCCTCATCTTCAGCGAGTACATGCGCCCGGCCGTCCGGCTGGCCGCGCTCCAGGGCAGCAACGCCTACTACGTGTGGACCCACGACTCGATCGGTCTGGGCGAGGACGGCCCGACCCACCAGCCGGTCGAGCAGCTCGCGGCGCTGCGCGCGATCCCGGGGCTGGCGATCCTCCGTCCGGCCGACGCCAACGAGACCGCCGCCGCCTGGCGGGCGATGCTGAAGGCGCTCGACGGGCCCAAGGGGCTGTGTCTGACCCGGCAGAACGTGCCCGTGCTCGAGGGCACCGCGCAGCTCGCCCGTGAGGGTGTCGAGCGGGGCGGCTACGTCCTCGCCGAGGCGTCGACGGGTACCCCCGAGGTGATCCTCATCGGCACGGGGTCCGAGGTCCAGCTGGCCGTGGCCGCGCGGGAGACCCTCGAGGACGCGGGCGTGCCCACGCGGGTGGTCTCCATGCCCTGTGTCGAGTTCTTCGACCAGCAGGACGCCGAGTACCGCGAGTCGGTCCTCCCGTCTGCCGTGCGCGCCCGGGTCTCGGTCGAGGCCGGCATCGCGATGCCGTGGTACCGGTTCCTCGGGGACGCCGGCCGGGCCGTCTCGCTCGAGCACTTCGGCGCCTCCGCGCCCTACGAGACCCTGTTCACCGAATTCGGGATCACCGCCGACGCGGTGGTCTCCGCCGCCCGCGAGTCGCTCGCGGCCGCCCGAGGGGAGGCATCATGACCAACGCCAATCTCGCCGCTCTCAGTGCCGCCGGGGTCTCCGTGTGGCTCGACGACCTGTCCCGTCAGCTCCTCGCCTCCGGTGAGCTCGAGATGCGGATGGCGGAGTACTCCATCGTGGGTGTGACCACCAACCCTGCGATCTTCCAGTCGGCACTGGCGGACTCGTCGGCCTACGAGGGCGCCCTCGCCGAGGCGGTGCGGGCCGACCGCGAACTCGCCTCCGTGGTCCGCGCGCTCACCACCGCAGACGTCCGGGACGCCTGTGACCTGTTGGCGCCGACCTATCGGGCGACCGACGGCGTGGATGGCCGCGTCTCCCTCGAGGTCGACCCGGGCCTGGCACACGACACGGCGGAGACCGTCCAGCAGGCGGTCGAGCTGTCCGCCGCGGTCGACCGGCCCAACGTCATGATCAAGATCCCCGCCACCTCTGCGGGACTGCCGGCGATCACCGATGTCATCGGCAAGGGCATCGACGTCAACGTCACGCTGATCTTCTCGGCGGACCAATACCGGAAGGTCGCGGAGGCGTACCTCACCGGCCTAGAGCGGGCCGTGGCCGCCGGGCACGATCTGTCGTCGATCCACTCCGTGGCGTCGGTGTTCGTCTCCCGCCTGGACACCGAGATCGACTCTCGCCTCCCGGAGTCGTCAGAGCTGCGCGGCCAGGCCGGGCTCGCCAACGCCCGCCTGTGCCAGGAGGTCTACGACGAGGTATTCGACCCGGCCGGCCGATTCGGCGAGCTGGCGGACCGCGGCGCCCGGCCGCAGCGTCTGCTGTGGGCCTCCACGGGGGTCAAGGACCCGGCATACCCCGACACGCTGTACGTGACCGGGTTGGTGACTCGCGGGACCGTCAACACGATGCCCTTCGCCACCATGCAGGCGTTCGCCGACCACGGCGTGGTCGAGGGGGACACGGTCCGTGGGACCGCCGAGGCCTCCCGGGCCACGCTCGACGCGTTGCGCGCCGAGGGCATCGACCTGGACGAGGTCTTCGCGCTGCTCGAGCGCCAGGGCGTGGAGAAGTTCGTCACCGCCTGGGACGACCTGATGGACACGGTGAGGGCGCGGATCGACGAGATCCCGTCGGATTCGTGACCGGCCCCGACCGTCTGGACACGTCCGACGCCGAAAGTTCTACAGGGGCCACCGAGGGATGGGTCAACCCGCTCCGGGACCCCCGCGACCGGCGTCTGCCGCGGATCGCTGGGCCCTCCGGCCTCGTGATCTTCGGCGTCACCGGTGACCTGTCCAAGAAGAAGCTCATCCCGGCGATCTACGATCTCGCCAACCGGGGTCTGCTCCCGCCCGGGTTCTCGCTCATCGGGTTCGGTCGGCGTCAGTGGGCGCACGAGGAGTTCGCGGCGTTCGCCCGCGAACAGGCCCGCGAGCGCTGCCGGACACCGTTCCGTGAGGATGTATGGGAGCAACTCGCCGCGGGACTGAGGTTCGTGACCGGCACCTTCGACGACGACGAGGGATTCGACCGCCTCGCGGACCAGCTGGTCGCGCTCGAGGCGGAGCGGGGCACGGCTGGCAACTACGCGTTCTACCTGTCGATCCCCCCGGATGACTTCCCGACCGTGTGCCGGCACCTCGATCGCACCGGGTGCACGCGGGGCCCCGAGGGGTCCTGGCGCCGGGTGGTCATCGAGAAACCCTTCGGTCATGACCTCGCCAGTGCGTGCGAGCTCAACGCGGTCGTGGGGGCGGTGTTCCCCGAGGACTCGGTGTTCCGTATCGACCACTACCTCGGCAAGGAGACGGTCCAGAACATCCTGGCGTTGCGCTTTGCCAACCAGCTCTTCGAGCCGGTGTGGAACGCCAACCACGTGGACCACGTCCAGATCACGATGGCCGAGGACATCGGTCTCGGCGGGCGCGCCGGGTACTACGACGGTATCGGTGCCGCGCGCGACGTCATCCAGAACCACCTGATCCAGCTGATGGCGCTGGTGGCGATGGAGGAGCCGACCGATTTCTCCGCCGCCGCGCTGCGTGCGGAGAAGACCAAGGTCCTCGAGTCCACCTCGCTGGCGTTGCCGATCTCCGAGACCGCCGCGCGCGGTCAGTACGCCGGTGGCTGGCAGGGTTCCGAGCAGGTCGTCGGGCTGAAGGACGAAGAGGGCTACGACCCGTCCTCGGCGACCGAGACCTACGCGGCCATCACCCTGGAGGTCCACAACCGACGGTGGGCGGGCGTCCCGTTCTACCTGCGGACCGGTAAGCGCCTGGGGCGTCGTGTCACCGAGATCGCGGTCGTCTTCCGGCGCGCGCCGCACCTGCCCTTCGACGCAACGATGACGCAGGAGCTGGGACAGAACGCCCTGGTGATCCGCGTCCAGCCGGACGAGGGGGTCACCCTGCGGTTCGGGTCGAAGGTACCGGGGACCGCGATGGAGGTCCGCGACGTCAACATGGACTTCGCCTACGGCGAGGCGTTCACCGAATCCTCCCCCGAGGCGTACGAGCGCCTCATCCTCGACGTGCTGCTGGGCGAGCCGTCTCTCTTCCCGGTCTCGCGTGAGGTGGAGTTGAGCTGGCAACTGCTCGACCCGGTCCTGCGCGAGTGGAAGTCCGAGGGCCAACCGGAGCAGTACCAGGCGGGCACCTGGGGGCCCAGGGGCGCCGACGAGATCCTGGCCCGCAGCGGCCGCGCATGGAGGCGACCGTGATCATCGACCTACCCGACACCTCGACCCGCGCGATCGCCAAGAAGCTGGTGCAGATCCGCGAGGAGGCGGGCCTGAGCACGATCGGCCGCGTCCTCACGCTGATCGTCATCACCGACCACGTCCGTGGCAGCGAGTCGGCGATCGACGCGGCGAACGAGGCCAGCCGGGAGCACCCGTGCCGCGTCATCGTGGTGATCCGGGGGCGGCGCGCCGACGCCGATCGGCTGGACGGCCAGATCCGCGTCGGCGGCGACGCCGGCGCGGCGGAGGTCGTCGTGTTGCGCACGTCCGGCGCGATGGCGTCGCAGTCGGCGTCGCTCGTGACGCCGCTGCTGCTGCCCGACACCCCGCTCGCGGTGTGGTGGCCCCGCCACTCCCCGACGCTGCTGTCCGAGGACCGCGTGGGTCGGCTCGCCCGGCGCCGCATCGTCGATTCGGACGCCGAGGGGCATCCGACGGACGCCCTGGCCAAGCGAGCGGCCGGGTACTCCCCCGGTGACACCGATCTGGCGTGGGCGCGCATCACCCATTGGCGTTCGTTGCTGGCCGCAACCCTCGATCGACCCCCTTTCGAGCCGATCACGGGCGCCACCGTGTGCGGGCCGGAGCGTGCGGCGTCGGTCGATCTCGCCGGCGGGTGGCTAGCGTCCCGCCTCGGGATCGACGTCCTGCGGGCGGTCGGGCCCAGAATGGTCGTGTTGGAGCGGGCCTCCGGGTCCATCGTCGTCGAGCAGGTCAGCGCGACCTCCGCGGAGCTGCGCATCACCGGGCAGTCCCCCACGCGGGTCGCTCTCGTGGGTCGGAGTGTGGCCGACTGTCTGGCGGAGGAGTTGCGCCGCATGGACACTGATGGTGTGTACGCGGACGCGTTGGCCAACCACGATCGCGTCATCTACACCTCGGCGTCGGTTCGTTGAGCCGGGGCCGGAAGGCCGGCACCCGCGTCCGTTCCCACCCCACCACCACGACAGGAGCGTCGATGTCAGTCACCCGTCATCTCGTCCATGAGGATGCGCAGTCCCTCGCGGAGGCCGCCGCCCTCGCCGCGGCCGGTCACCTCAACGAGCGCGTTGCCGCGGCCGGCCGGGCGACGCTCTCCCTGACCGGTGGTTCGGTGGGCGTGAAGACGGCCGCCGCCCTCGCCGGAACCGAGGTCGACTGGAGCCGGGTCACGATCTTCCTCGGGGATGAGCGCTTCGTCCCGGCCGGTCATCCCGACCGCAACGACGGGCAGCTCGCCGAGGTGCTGTTCGATGCCGTCGGCGACCGGGCCACCATCCACCGCTGGCCGGCGCGGGGAGATGAGTTCGACGACGTCGACGCCGCCGCGGAGGCGTTCCTCACGGAGGTGGACCTGCCCGGTGCCGGTGGCGACGAGCCGTTGTTCGACGTGACGCTACTCGGGATGGGGCCGGAGGGGCACATCGACTCCCTGTTCCCGCACACTCCGGCGATCGCCGAGACCGACCGGCTGGCGGTGGGCGTCCGCGACTGTCCCAAGCCGCCGCCGGAGCGACTCACCTTCACGCTGCCGGCGGTGCGCCGGTCGCGGCACGTCATCGTCGTGGCCACCGGAGAGGGGAAGGCCGAGGCGGTCGCGAAGGGTCTGGGTGGTGCTGATCCGGCGGACTGGCCGGTCGCCGGGGCTGTCGGCACCGAGTCCACGACCTTCCACCTCGACGGGCCAGCCGCCTCGCTGGTGAGCTGACGCCGGCCCTGCGCCGCAGAGCCGGCCCGGCACTGCTCGTCGGCCCGGCGCCACGGAGTCGGCCCGGCGCCACAGAGCCGGCCCGGCGCCACGTCGGATCACCCGGTACGACGAAGCGGGGTGCGCGCCCTCCCTCATGGGAGAGCGCGCA
>NZ_BCSW01000026.1 GCF_001571065.1 Dietzia cinnamea NBRC 102147 | reverse complement strand
CCTTCAAACGTCTATAAGCAGCTTGAGACCGCTGAGGACCGCCTTCGGAAACTGCTCGCAGCCCCTACTTCTCATGACGGGGAAGTCAAGAAGGCGTCGCTCAAAGTGGGAGGGCTCGAAGATGAGGCGAACACTATAGAAGCGGAACTGGCAATGCAGCACAAGCTTCTAGCTGATGCGCACAGTGCTTTTAAATCGAAATCATTGCGAGCGAAATTCGCAGCCCCGAAAGCAATAGCGAGCAAGTTGGACGAAATATCGACTCAACTGTCGACCATCATCTCAGAAGCCGACGGGGATGCCGGGGTGCAATATGTAAAGCAAAACCAAGATAGAATTTCTTCTCTTGACAAAATGCGCGACGAGTTGGCGTCCATCGTAAGTGGCTGGGTTCACCAGTGACTAAGGCGGGCTCAGTCGCACCGGAAAGTAACCCGCTTAGGCACTTCGTCAAACTAGCGCTCTCGGAAATCCGGCGGCCTCGACTGTCACTTTCGCATTCGGACAGACGCAGTGAGCTAAGGCGAGCTGGTTTGGCGCAACGCAGTTAGACTACGCCACTGCGGGCGCGAGCGGGGCTCTGCCTGGTGCGGGCGTGACTCTTTGCCGGAGCAGGGTGGGGGTCGAGCGAGCTCATCAGATAGGTAGGGCGGAAGCCAGTGCGGTGGGAGTGTGCGTCTCCAGCACCGCCTTTTGGTCTGCTTTGCCCGAGGGGCCTCTGTGCCAAACTGCTTCTGACACGCACCAACCACGCCCCACCCCCCTCGTCCGGCTGCCGCCGCCCCACATCTGTCGCATACTCCCTATATGCGATCCATCTGGAAGGGCGAGGTCTCGTTCGGTCTGGTCAACGTGCCGGTCAAGGTGTACGCGGCGACGGAGGACCACGATCTGCACGCGCGGCAGGTGGACAAGAAGGACGGCGTCCGGATCCGCTACAAGAAGGTGCGGGATGACAACGGCGAGGAGGTGGAGTTCTCCGACATCGCCAAGGCGTATGAGTCCGAAGAGGGCGAGATGGTCATCCTCACCAAGGAGGACCTCGCCAGCCTGCCGGTGGAGCAGAACCACGAGATCGAGGTGACGGAGTTCGTCCCGGCGGATCAGGTGGATCCGGTGGCGTTCGACAACGCGTACTTCCTGGAGCCGGCGTCGCGCTCGAACCGGGCGTACGTGTTGATGCGCGAGGCGCTGCAGCAGACGGACCGCCTCGCCATCTGCACGTTCACGCTGCGCAACCGCACCCGCCTCTGTGCCCTCAGGGTGTACAAGGACGTGCTCATGCTGCAGACGCTGCTGTGGCCTGACGAGATCCGCCCGGCGATCCTGGAGGGCTTGGATAAGGAGGCGAAGGTCCGGCCGCAGGAGGTCAAGATGGCGGCGTCACTCATCGAGACCATGGCGGCGGATTTCGAGCCGGAGAAGTACGAGGACGACTACCAGAATCAGCTCAAGGAGTTGATCGAGGCCAAGGCGGCCGGCGGTGAGGCGTTCACGGTGGAGGAGAAGGACACCTCGGGCGACGAGGACGGCGACGACGAGGTGGCCGATCTGCTCGCGGCGCTGCGGGCGAGTGTGAAGGACCGGGGCGGAAAGGCGGACGACCCAGACGACCAGGACGACCAGGACGACGACGAGGACGACGACGAGGACTCCGGCTCCGCCAAGAAGACCGCCAGCAAGAAGGGCGGGAGTAGCTCGGCAAAGAAGACGCCGGCCAAGAAGACTGCGGCGAAGAAGGCGCCCGCCAAAAAGGCCGCGGCAAAGAAGTCGACGGCCAAGAAGTCGACGTCCTCCAAGTCGGACTCCGGCAGCTCCGGCTCGGGCACCGCTAAGAAGTCGACAGCCTCGAAGTCCACGGCCAAGAAGGCGCCGGCGAAGAAGTCGACGGCCCGCAAGACGCCGGCCAAGAAATCTGCCTGATGGCAGGCCCGCAGTTTGCGGCCGAGGTCGCCGAGTACGTCGAGGGCCATCTCGACTGGCTCCGCGACCTCTATCGCCACTTCCACAGCCACCCGGAGCTGAGCATGGCCGAGCACGCGACGGCGGACCGGATCGAGCAGGAGCTCACCGCGCTGGGCCTGGAGCCAAAGCGGATCGGCGGGACCGGCGTCGTGGCGGTCATCAGCAACCCGGCCCACGCCGGGGCCGGGACCAGCGGCGAAGTCCCCACCGTCCTGGCCCGCGCCGACATCGACGCGCTTCCGCTCCAGGAGGACACCGACCTGGAGTACGCCTCCGAGACGCCGGGCGTTATGCACGCGTGTGGCCACGACGCACACGCGGCCGCGCTACTTGGCGCCACCCGCATCCTGGCCGAGAACCGAGACGCCTGGTCCGGCACCTACATCGCGGTGTTCCAGCCGGGGGAGGAGACGGCCGCCGGTGCCCGCGCGATGGTCGACGACGGCCTGCTCGAGCGGGTCCCGCAGCCGGACCTCGCGCTGAGCCAGCACGTCATGCCCACGGCGGCGGGCACGATCGGCACGGTGGCGGGCCCGGTGCTCTCGGCCGGCGACTCGCTCAAGATCACGATCCACGGCCGCGGCGCGCACGGGTCGATGCCGCATACGGCGGTGGACCCGGTGGTGTTGGCGTCGTCGATCGTCTTGCGCCTGCAGACGGTCGTCTCGCGCGAGGTGGAGCCGGGGGAGTTCGCGGTGCTGACGGTCGGCTCGCTCGCAGCGGGAGCCAAGGCCAACATCATCCCGGACTCGGCGGAGCTGCTGCTCAACATCCGCACCTACGATCCGGCGGTGCGCGAGCAGCTGATCTCCGCGATCGAGCGCATCGTCCGCGGAGAGTGCGCGGCCGCGGGCGCCCCGGCCGACCCGGAGTTCGACTACTACGACCAGTATCCGCTCACCCGTAACGATCCGGGCGTCACGAACACGGTCACCGCGGCGTTCGTCGAGCACTTTGGCCCGCGCGCGGTGTACGAGGCGAGCCGGGTCACGGCGTCGGAGGACTTCTCGCTCGTCCCGGACGCGTTCGGGGTGCCGTACACGTACTGGACCGTTGGCTCGGTCGATCCGGCCCGCTACCGGGACGCGGTCTCGCGCGGCGCGGTGAGTCAGGAGATCCCGGCGAACCACTCGCCGCACTTCGCGCCGGAGGAGGAGTCGACGCTGCTCACCGCTACGCGCGCCCAGGTGGTGGCGGCGCTGGCCTACCTGGGCGCCGAGCGCGGGTCCGTGTAGGAAACGACGACAACGACGACGACGAGAACTCCGGCTCCGCCAGTTAGGCCGCCAGCACGATGAGCGCGAGCAGCTCGGCAAGGAAGACACCGGCCGGAAGTGCCGCAGCGACAAAGGCGCCCGCCAAAATGGCCGTGGCAAGGGAGGGCGAAGAAGTTGGACTTGTGGGGACCACCGAGTGGTCACACCCGCTCAGGTTCTCGCAGGACGAGCGGTCCGAAAAGCTGCCTTCGCGACCACTCGGTGAGCTGCGCGGGTCCCGCGGCACCGGGAACGGGCCGCTCGCGCCCGCCGCTCAGGCGTGCGCGGCGACGACCTCGTCCATCGAGTCCCCGGTGTGTGCGGCCCACCGGCTGAAGACCGCCGCTGTCATGGCCGCGGCGGCGTAGAGCGCGGCTGCCGGCCCGTGTTCGCGGACCACGGTGCGGATGCCGGTGGCGGCGTCGCAGTCGAGCAGCACCGCCTCGCACAGATCGGCCATGCCCTCGGGAGCGTCAGCCACACGTGCCCGGTCCTTCACCGCGCCGATGACGTCCGCCGGTAGTTGCGGCGCCAGCGTCTGGGCGAGCTGGGCGAAGCGCGTCGCCACGGTCAGTGCGTCGGGGATCGGCGGGGGAGTGGTCTCGGCGGTCAGCTCCAGCTCCTCGAGGAGCGCGCCGGCGGCGGAGATGTCGTCGCGGGCGTGGGCATCCAGGACAGCGCGGACGCGGGCGACCGCGGCGGCGTGGCGCTGCTTGGCGCGCTCCATCCCGGCGTCGAGGTCGGCGACGGTCGCGGTCCACACATCGACGCCCTCGCGGGCCAGGAGAGGGGCGAGGAGCTCGAACTGGGCGCGCTGATCCGGGGATGCCATGCCCCCATTGTCTCCGGTCGCTCTGCCGAGGCGTGGCCGGCCGCCCCCGCCTGCCCGCTCGGCCGCCGGTGCATGCGACCGACCTCCGGCAGCCCCCGCATGCGTGCCCGCAGCTCGCGCCCGCCGGACCACCCGGCTAACCCTCCTCGCGCCGCCTCACATTGGCGAGAACCCGGGACACGCCGGCCAGGAAGTCCCGGCTGCGCCGCGCGGCCTGCTGCTCAAGGAGCAGCAGATCAAGCGCCCGGATCACCGCGGACAGATCGGCGCCGGCGCCCAACCGATCCAGAGCCACTGCCGCCGCGACCGCCTGCCCCTCATGGAACGCCAGATCCGGCAGCACCGCCTCGACGGCCCGGGACAGCTCGCCCGCGGGCCGATCGTCGAACGCCGCGCTCACGGAGACGCGGTACTGCTCGAACCGGTCCCGGGCGGCGTCGAGCTCCTGGCGTAGGTTCGCGGTCGCAGACATGGTCGTCAAGCCTACGACGACGACGAGGTCACCCCGCCTTCACGGTCCCGCGGTCACCGCGACTGCGCGAGCGGTCACGCCCCGAAAGCCGCGGGATAGCGGATGACGCCCTCCGGGACGGCAGGGGAGTCGTCGAGGGGCAGGGCCATCAACGCCTCGTCGGGGACGTCGAACGACGCGCGGATACCGAAGCCGGAGGCGCGGCGGAAGCCGAATCGCGGGTAGTAGCCGGCATGGCCCAGCACCACGACGAGCGACTCGCCGATCGCTCGTGCCGCGGTCAGGGCCGCGCGGATGGCGGCCGAGCCCGCGCCGGTGCGCTGGAACTCGGGCAGCACTGAGCACGGCGCCAGCGCGAGGGCGGGCTCGTTCCCGACGTGGCAGCGGGTGAGCAGCGCGTGGCCCACCGGATGCCCGCCGGCGGTCGCGGCGATCATCGACAGCCCGTCGATCCACGCGGCCGGGTCAGCACGGAGGGCGTCGACGAGGTCGGCCTCGGCGGCGGTGGGAAAGGCCCGCAGGATGATGTCGCGGATCGCGGGGATGTCCGCGTCGGTCTCTGCGCGGGTGGTCCAGGTGTTCATGCGGTTCCTATCCGGGACGTTCCCGGCGAGAAGAATTGGGCGAGGTCGCGAACGTTCCGCCCGGGCGATACCGCTGGTCGCTGTCCGCGTCTCGGATCGTCGGAACAGCGGACAATGAAACACTTAGCTGTGCTCCGTATAACTGACGCTTGTGAACTGGCGCGGCCGTTCCTATAGTGGGCCTCGTTGGCGAAACATGATCCCCCCTCATGTCGCCGACCCCGCCGCGTCGCGCGGCACACGCGGACCGTCCCCGGTCGCGAGCCGCGCCAGCTGCTGCTGGCCAGCGGGGCGATCGCGCCGAACGAGGCCACCCTGCCGGTCCCCTCACGCCGGGCCTGCCAGAAGTCGTACGAGAGCTGGCGCCTCCTCGTCCATTACGACCATCGCGCCGTCTGACTCGGTGTGCGGTCGCGCGCCGCCCGGGATGGGACCGTCCACGCCGTCGAACGGACAGTGGCGCCACGTGGTCGGCAGGCACGACACCAGGTGCCGCGGGGTGCCGGCGTCGGCCCAATCGCGCCGCCTCCGCCCGGTCCCGTCGAGGTCCGCGTGCCCGCGGGCTCCCAGTCGATTTGCGGGCCCCGGCAGAGCGGGATCGTCCACCTGGCCTTCAGTCACGCGCGCCCAATAGTGAGCACGGAGTGGGCGACCAAGCCGAGGGTGTGCGCCAAGGCGAGTCGGGGCTTTTGGTGTCCCCGGGTGACGTGGCGGCGCTAACCCGGGCGCTGGAGCGTCTGCTAGCGGATCCGGCGGAGGTACGGGGCCAGCACCGCCAGCGCGACGCGGACAAGCCCGGGCACCTCGCTGAGCGCGTGGCGAGTTCGCCGGTCCAGGTTTGGCCGCCTTTGGCGCGCGTACGGTCGAGTTCATGACGACCTTAGTGTTTCTCCCCGGCCTGCACGGCGATGCGCAGACGTGGTCCCCGGTCATTGACGCCCTGCCTGACGGGTCAAGTGCCACGGCGCTCGACTTGCCGGCCGTGGCAGACCTCGACGCGCTCGTCGACCAGGTGGCGGAGCAGGTCGCGGCCGGCAGCGTGGTGGTCGGGCATTCGCTCGGTGGGGTGGTGGCCATGCACCTGGCGGAGCGTTATCCGGCGCTGCTGGCCGGGCTCGTGCTGGTCACCGCGCCGGTGGGGGCCGAGGACCCGGAGTCCGCGACAGCGCGGGCCGAGCGGGCGGCGGGCCTGAGCCAGGCGGAGTACGAGGAGATCGCCCTCGACGGCATGGAAGCCGTCTACTACGGCGACCGCGGCCACGACCCTCAGGTCCGCGCCGAACGGCTGCGGGCCGCGCGGGTGTACGGGCCCGAGCGATTCGCCGCCCACTCGGTGGCGATCGGGTCGCGGCCCGACCGCTGGGACTTCCCCGCCAAGGCGTCGTGCCCGGTGCTGATCGTCGGCGCCTCGGACGACCAGGTGGTGCCCACCGACGAGCAGCGGGAATGGGCCGAGGCGAATTCGGCGCCGCATGTGACGTACGTCGAGATCCCTGAGACCGGACACATGCTGCCCGTGGAGGCGCCGGGCGAGCTGGCCAGCGCGCTCAGCGACTGGCTCAGCTCCCTCGAGGGCTGACCCCGCCAGACCCGCGGCCGTGTGGGGTTGCAGGTCGGCCGGGGGAGGTGGAGCTCGTCGTCGTCGCCCCTTCCCGATGCTCACCCATCAGACCGCCGCCGCTCGGATACCCCGGCGAGAAGCGATGTAATGAACGGGACGCGCGTAGGGCTCAGCGGTACAGGGGCGGGAGGTGCGGCAGGAGCTCCGGACACAGAGAGCGCACCGCCTCGGCATAGAGGCGCCTGTGGTGCTCCACCTGCTCCTCACTCGACAGGCCGTGCGCGTCCAGCCGCATCGCGACCCACGTCTTGCGGACCCCCATGTAGAAGCCGCCGAACCCGTCATAGTTCGGATCCCGGATGTCCTCGCACGCCCGCACGCCGTACGCATACGCCTCGTCGATCGTGAAGGTCCACGGCGTCAGGTCGGTCGCCGCCTTCATCGCCACGGCCTGACCGGACGGGGGAGTAGGGGACGGGGACGCCTGCGCGGCCTCGCCGCCCATCCGGGCCAGACCGGCGACGACGACCAGAAGGACGAGGACAGCGCACAGGGCGCCGACCTCGAGGCGCACGATCCTCTTCCGCGACGACGTGGACACCCGGGGGTCACTCCCGCCCGGACGGGCGTCGCGCCTCGCGGGGCCAGGGCTCGGCGTCGTCCGGGTGGATGCTGCGGGTCTCCGACCGGACGTAGGTGCGGGGCAGCAGATCGCGGACGTGGATCTTCGGCAGCGTCTTGGTCACCGCCAGCGTCACGTACATGACCGTGTTGATCGCGACGAACGCCGCGAGGACGGCGAACCAGTCCGAGGACAGCACCGACTCGGGCAGGAGGAGCCCCGCGAGGATCATCTCGTGCGGCGCCCCACCGCTGACGGGCGCGCTCACGCCTCGGCCATCCGGGTCGCGCCGTCGGCGTCCCGCACCACGTGGCCCCAACTGGCCTGGCGGGCGAGGAGGATGTCGACCACGCCCTTGAGGAACACGACGTTGAGGAACGTGGCGTAGACCAACTCCGGGATCAGCGTGAGGGCCACGACCTTGGCGCGCAGGTCGGACCGCCACACGCCGACGAGCCGCCGGCCGGCGTCCGCAGGGGTTGACCCCGCCGGACCCGCGGCCGTCTGAGGTCGCGGGTCGGCCGGGGGAGGTGGAGTTCGTCGTCGTCGCCCCTTCCTGATGCTCACCCGTTAGATCGCGGGTGCGATCGGTTCTTCGCGGGACGGAGTGGTGCTGGGAAGTGCGGTGCTCTGGGTGGCGGTCGTGTCGGTCCGCTCGGTGGGGCCGGTGGCGCGGTGCTGGGCGGGGTTGCTCATTGTGAGCGGTGCCTCGGTTCCGGTCTGGGAAAGCGCCGGCTCGAGGAAGTCGCGATCCCGCTGGCCGGTGGTGGCGGGGGAGTCGGCGCGGAAGTAGTCGTTGACGTCCGGGCGGTAGAGCAGCGCCAGGATCGCGATGGCCACGAGCGCCACCGCGAGGGAGGTGAGCGACATGAACGTGGGGTGTGCCGCGGCCAGGATGAGCTCGCCGCTGCCCAGCGCCGCCGCCTGAGGCGCCACCGCGCTCCACAGTCCGATGACCGTGCTGCCGGCCAGAAGTGCGGTGAAGATCGCCCGCCCGGCGCGCGAGCCGCTGAAGGCGTACACCGCGATCGTCGCCCACGCCGTGGCGACCACGAACGAGGTGTCGATGATCCAGCCGGCCGACGACGCCGCAAGGCCCGCCGCCTCGTCGACCGCCGGCCACGAGTCGGAGAGGAAGCGGTTGATCGCCGTGGCCTGCACGACGCCGCGGAGCACGAGCAGCGTCACCAACGCCGCCGACAGGCCAAGGACCAGCCACAACTGCCAGGGGCGGGAGGTGGGTGGTCGGGTGGGGACGGGATCGCGGTCGCCTGGCGCGGGCTCGCGGCGGATCGGGCCGCTGCGCGGCGTGGGACGGGTGGGGGAGACGGACGTCGGGCGGCTCATGGCGGACACCTCTCGGGACGGCGGCCGCACATCGAGGGGCGGGTCGCGCGGGGTAGGACGAGGTGATCGTCCGTCGAGGGGTGGGCGCGTCGATAGCGTGTGGCGCACCTGATTCTTAAGTCAGGAGCCGTCCGGGTCCAGCCATCCGGGGCAGTAGGCGCCGGTCATTGCTTCGACCTCGTCGCCGTATTCACCACGACTCGCGGCACAGGCCGGGCCACGTGTCGTACCCACCCGGTAGAAAGACCGTCGAGCAAAGGAGGGCACGTGCCTGAGGAGATCGAAGTCCGGGTGGTGACCGCGTGACCCTTCTCGACCAGCTGCCCACGCTTTCAAAGTGGGACCCCGGCGTGGCCGGTGAGAGCGGACTCGACCCGCTGGGACTGGCGCCGATCGCCGACCGGATCGCCGACCGCATGGCGCCCGGCTTCCGCGCCCGCATGAACCACCCGCACTTCCTCACGCTGTCGGCGATCTCGGCAGTCGTCTGCCAGCCCTTCAGCGAGGAGACCGGACCGGACGGCACCACCAAGCCCGACATCGCCGCCGAGTGGGTCCTCCTCATGCACATCGGATCCGGCGATCCCTCGGACCTCAACGGATTCCCCGGCCGGGACAAGACGCGCGCCGCGATCACCACCGGCACCCCCCTCTCGCCGGCCACCTACCTCCGTGGCCCGCGGGTGTTCGGATTCACCGGCGTGTACCGCCCGCTCGCGCAGGACCTGGGGATCGTCGATCCGGAAGGTTTGCCCCTCGCCGCCGCCGAACGGCTGGTGGAGGCCTGGGAACGCGACCAGGGACTCGACGGATTCCTCAGAGACGACCCCCAGACCGCCGGAGGGCGGGCGCGGCGAAGCCTGGACCGGCGCGTCCGGGCCAGTCTCAAGGCGGGGCACTGTGACAAGACCCGGGCCGTCACCGGGCTGAACCGGAAAGCCCTCGTGGCGAGCAACGCGGGGCCGCGCACCCGGCAGGTGCTGCGCGAACTCATCAGCGGCGGGGACCACGACCAGCGGCCCGAGCTCGTCGGCCTGATCTCCGCGGTGGTGGAGGACGGCTCGGGGACGGACTGGGCTGATCACCAGCTGGCCGCGGCGGCCCGATTCGGCGCGGAATCCGGGCTGCAGGCCACGCTCCGGGCCGCCGACCACTTCGAGTCCCTGGCGCGCCGGATCGACCACGCGTTCCGCACCCACCTGACCTCCTCCACGGCCGTCACCCACACGGGGCTCGAGTCGAGCACCGCGCTGCGGCAGGCGAGCGACGGGATCGCGGAGGCGTGCCACGCCGCCATGGCCGCCGTCGAACGGATCGACCGCGACGGACCCGAACTGGCCGAGCGGCTGGCCGAACTCACCGGCGAACTGGAGTCGGCGCGCGGACCGGTCGACCTGTTCGATCGGCTCATCGTCTCCCACCACCGGGTGCAGGCCGCCCGACGCAAGGCCCCGTGGTTCGAGCAACTCAAGGACGGATGGATGCCCCGCGGCCAGCACCGCGCCGACGCCGGCGATCCGGGCGACGGGCGCTGGCTCCACCCGTACCGGCTCACCACCATCCGCGACTTCCTGGAGCGCGTCCGATGAGCGCCACCACCACGCCCCTCCTCGACCACTGGGCGCCGCCCGCCGACGCCGGACGCCCGGTGGCGGTGCTGGCCACCACGTTCGCCCTCGACGAGGACTTTGTCGATCGCGACTGCCTCAGCCGATTCCTCTCAGTCAACGCGGTGGAGGAGTCCCTGCCGGGAGCCGAGGACGTCGGCGGCGGGCGGCCCACCTCGCGGTCCGTCGACGACGTGGTTGCCCGGCTGGAACTGGAGGAGAAACTCGCGGACGCGGCCGTCACGGTGATCGCCGACCGCAGCGCCGACGCGCACCGCTCCACCCTCCGGTGGGACCTGCTCCAGGTGGCCGTGCCGGGCGGCGCGCTCCTGCACTCCAAGGTGACCGTCCTGCTGTGGGAGCACTCCGCCCGGGTGATCATCGGCTCGGCCAACCTTACCCGCGCCGGATACCGCACCCAGGCCGAACTCGCGCTGGCCGCCGAGGTCCGCGCTGACACGCCTTGCCTGCTCCCGCGCGCAGACCTGCGCGAACTGGCCCGCGAGCTCGAGTCGTATCTCGGTCTGCTCCCCGGCAGGACCGAGGGGGTCGCCGCCGTCGACCGGGCCCGGCGCACGCTGGCGGCGTTCCGCGACCGGATCGACCTCGTGCCCGCCGAGAAGCGGGGCGGCGCGCTGCGGGTCCGCCTGGCGCCCACCTCGCCCGAGGTGCGTCCGCTGGATCGGTTCGCCGACGTGTGGGGCGGGGGCCGCAAAGCCACCGAGATCCGCCAGGTCTCCCCGTTCTACGACGCCGCCTCCGATGCGGCGGGCGAGGCGATCCGTGCGACTACCATCGCCCGCAACGGCGCCGGACGGCACCGCCACACCGTGCTCACCCTGCCCACCCTCCGCGGCACGCTGCCCGTCTCCGAACCGCTGCGCGCCCGTGCCCGGCAGGGGCTACTGGAGGTGCGGCTGCTCGACGACCCGACTCGTGAACAGCGCCAACTGCACGCCAAGTGCCTGACGATCATCGGACCCGACGGCACCGCCGTGCTCATGGGCAGCTCCAACCACACCCGCTACGGCCTGGGGCTCGACGGGCAGCGCCAGCACCGCGAACTCAACGTCTGGCTCCACGCCCGCGCCGGCTCACGAGAGGAACGCCGGCTCCAGGGCCTCACCCCCGTCGGCGAGCCGGTCCCCACCGACCTCGACTGGGTGGACGGGGACGACGAGGACGAGACCGACGCGCTCCAGCTCCCGGTCGCCTTCCACCTGATCATCGCCCGCCGCGCCACCGACCGGCGCTGGACCCTCACGTGCACCGTCGACCCAGAACGACTCGCCACACTGGGACCGTGGCGGGTGACCGACCCCACCGGGACGCTCCTCATGAGTGCGGAGCGGTGGCGCGCGGAGGGGTGCCCTGCGCAGTGGGTGAGTCAGGTGGGTGGCGACGACATCCCGACCTCCCTCGCCGTCACCACGGACGCCGGCACCGCGCGATGGTCGGTGCTCGTCGACGACCGCGGTGAACTGCCGCCCGGCCCGAGCGTGAAGGACCTGACCACGGCCCAGCTGCTCGCCGCGCTGGCCCGGGGCAGCACCCTGAGCGCGGCGGTGGCCGAGATCCTCGCCGGGCGGCTCGTCTCGCCGGGGGAGGAGTCCGACGACGACGTGCTCGCTCGCTACGACGACCCGGCCCTGCTGTTCCGCCGTGGACGCGCACTCGGCGCCGCACTCGACCAACTCGAGCAGCGGCTCGCCCGCAGACTCAACCAGGTCGACCCGGTGGGCCACCTGTCCAGCCGGCTGCGGACCCCGCTCGGTCCGCTCGGGCTGACCGAGCACGTCCGCGCCGACGTCGAGGACGGCCGCATGGACACCCCCGAGGCCGTGTTCACGCTCGCCGAGATCGCGCTGGCCATGGGGCGGGTGGACTGGGCGGCCCTGCTCGCGGCGCCGGTGCGGGGCGCCGGAGCCGACGAGCTGGCGGCCGCGTTCGACGGCCTCGAGCTGGCGATCGACGGGCTGGGAGAGCTGCCCGCGGACCTCGACGACTACGTGCGCGTCGCGGTGGGACGGAGCCGGGAATGTCTGGAGGCGCTATGTGGGAGCTGAGTCCGCGGGTGAAGGCCGAGGCCCCCGCCGAGTATGCGGCGGGCTGGGAGAAGCAGCGACGGGCCGCCGCGGAGATCCTCCGGCGATTCGGCCGCCAGCCCGGCGTGATCCTGGCCGACCAGGTGGGCATGGGAAAGACCTTCACCGCCCTGGCCGTCGCGGTCTCGGCGGTCCTCGCCGACCCCGGGCGGCCGGTGGTGATCTCGGTCCCCAAGGCCGTGGGGCACAAGTGGATCAACGACTGGAACCGCTTTGCCAAGACGTACCTCGACCCCGACACGGCCCGCGAGATCCGCGGCCCCCAGGAGCCGATCGCCCGTCCGGGCGCGTTCTTCTCCGCCCTCGCCGAACCCCCCGAGACGCGGCGCCACCTCCTGGTGGTCACTCACCAGGCGCTGTCCAACAACGCGATCGGGCAGTTCGCCGAGCTCGCCGCGGTCTGGGCGGCCACCGGCGGCGACGACTGCGGCGACGAGGGGTGGGCCTACCGCCGCCAGTTCGCCAAGTGGTCCGGGCGCCGCGAGTGGGCGGTCACCGGACGCGACGGCTTCTCGCCCGAGACGGTGAGCGAACTGCTGCAGACCCCGCCCGAGCAGTGGAGACGCCGCTGGCAGGAGCTGACCGGACGGCCCCTGCCCTGGGACCCCGTCCCCGCGGCGGTGATGCGGGCACTGCAGCGGCTCGACCCGGCGCCGGTGCTGGAGTTGCTCGACCGCAGCCCCAAGAGGCGGTCGGTGGACGAGGCCAGGGACGCCGAGCGGCTCGCCGAGACCGGCGGCGCCCTCAAGGATCTCAGCCGGAGGCGCTGGCAGGAGGCGATGGTCGGCGTCGACAGTGACCTGTCGCTGCTCATCCTCGACGAGGCCCACCACACCAAGAACAACGGCACCCAGCTGTCCAGGCTGTTCGCTCCGCCGAGGCCCGGGACCCCCGACGGGATCCTGTACCGGGCGGCCGACCGGATGCTGTTCCTCACCGCGACGCCGTTCGAGCTCGGTCACGACGAACTGCTGCGGATACTCGGGCGCTTCACCGCCGCGCGGGCGAAGGACCTGCCCGAGGCCTTCACGGACGAGACCCAGCACGACCTGCGGTCCGCACTCATCTCGGCCCGCCGCACCTCGAGGCAGCTGGAGCGCTCCTGGGGCCGCCTCACCGAGGACGACGTCCGCCACTTCGACACCTGGACCGTCGACGAGATCCCCGACGACCTGCCCGCCGACGTCCGCACCGCCTGGGGCGACGCACAGAGGGCGGTGGCCGCGAGAAAGCGCATGAACGAGCTGGTGCGCACCTGGGTCATCCGGCACGAGAGGCCCCGCAACCGCACGGCGATCGAGGGCGCGCGGGTCATCCCGGGCGTCGATGCGGCCACCGGGATCCCGATCGACGACGAGCTGGCCCTGCCGTTCCTCCTGGCCGCCCGCATCCATTCGCTCGCCTCGCGCGGCAGCGCCAACCCACCCAACTTTGCGTACGGCATCGCCTCGTCCTTCGAGGCCTACCTGCGGCTCAGCGCCGGGGACGGCTCCGGCGCGGACGAGCCGGTCGCGGACGACCCGGGCGCGGACGGCTCGGCCCTGGCGACGGCGTCCGAGCCCTCCGCCCTTGACGCGGAGATGCGCTGGTACGACGAGCGAGTCCGAGCGGCGATCGGCATCGGCTCCGGCGTTGGCGTCGGTGCCGGCGTGGGCGTCGCAGCCAGGCACCCCAAGGTCGAGGCCACCACCCGGCGTGTCATGGACCACTGGTTGAAGCGCGAGAAGATAGTCGTGTTCTGCTGGTTCCGGCGGACCACCCGCGCGGTCCACTCGTCGATCGAGGCCGCCCTCCGCGACGAAATCAGAGCCCGCGGAGCCCGCGCGTTCGGAGTGGACCCTGCCGACGGCGAGGAGATCGACAAGGAGTACCTGCGACTGGCGAACCGCCTGTTCCGGCGGGACACCAGCAGTCGAACGAACCTGGCCTACCGGAAGATCCACGACAAGCTAGAGGAGCATTTCCGGAGCAAGACCAGTCCTGAGGCGCACCCCGAGCTCGCGTCCTGGACGGCAGAAGCGGTCATCCGGAACTTTCGCACTCCTCAGCACCTCGCGCGGGTGGGCGGTCTCACCCGCGACCTCGACGCGGACGGCATCCTGGCCGACGTCTTCGCCCCCGGAGCGTCGAGGCGCTCCCTCGCCGACGCCTGGACCGACTTCATCGAGCGAGTCGATTCCCCCAGCGGGCACCCCGAACTGTTCCGCGACCTACTCGGGCGGGACCTGGAAGCGCCGGCGGAGCAGACGGAAGACGCCGACGAGCCGGACCGCAACGCCGAGAGCGGCCGCGGCTCCGAGCTGGGCGCGGTGGGCCTCGCGGACGGCAGCACCGACCCGGACATCAGGCGCAGACGTGCGAGCGTGTTCACCACCCCCTCCGCCCCGGAGGTCCTCGTCGCCGGTTCGGTCATGGGGGAGGGGATCGACCTGCACACCGAATGCGACGTGGTGATCCACCACGACCTGGACTGGAACCCGGGGATCATCGAGCAGCGGACCGGCCGGATCGAGCGGATCGGATCTCTGGCCGAACGCCGCGGCACCGGGATCACCGTCTACGTCCCCTACCTTGCGGGCACGCACGACGAGAAGCAGTTCCGCGTCGTCCGCGACCGGCAACAGTGGTTTGACCTCGTCATGGGATCACGACCGGAAGGCGGTCTCGAGGACTCTGACGAAGAAGCCCGGGTGCCCCTGGCTCAACCCATTGTGGAGGCCATGGCGATGAATCTGTCCGTCGGTTAGATCGCATCAATGCTCGGGCCCCGTGCGAGTGCTCAGGCAGGCACAGTCGAGTGCGGTAAGCCCTTCGGGCCGCGTGTCCCGGGGTTGAGGAGGGCTCGCACCGGTCGTAGCGTGATGCCATGGCTGGTATCAGCGCGCGGCGTGTGGTCGTCGCCCTCGACTGTCCCAACGCGCGCGAGCTCGCCGAGTTCTACGCGTCGATGCTCGGCTGGCGGATACACGACGGCGAGAATCCGGACTGGGTCGACGTCCTGCCGCCAGAAGGTGAGTCGGGCGCGCTCGCGCTCGCCTGCCAGACCGTCCCCGACTTCCGCGCGCCCACCTGGCCGGACGGTCCGGTCCCCACGCAGGTGCACCTCGACTTCCACGTGAACTCGATCGCGGACGCAGAGCCGACCGTCCTCGCCGCCGTCGCCCGACGGCACGATCACCAGCCCAGCCAAGACGGGCGATTCGTGGTGTACCTCGACCCCGTCGGGCACCCGTTCTGCCTCTGCGAGGAGTGAGACCGCGCGAAGTCCACCGCGCGACCAGGCGGCCCGTGCAGGCCGCCCGTCCGCTCGATCGCGGGGCTCCCCGCAGAGGGCCCTCCCAGCATGTCCCGCCTCCGCGCGTGATGCGGGGCGCGGGTGGGGATGACCTTGTCGTCGTCGTCCCGCGGTCTTCCCCCGTCACCCCACGGCGATCCCTCTCTTATCCGGCAACCCTCCGCCGCCGCGCGACGCTCCTTAAAACCCGTAGCGCTACGGGTACCCGGGGCCGATCGACGCCGAGACACTGGGGCGTGGAAGCACCAGCCATCAGGAGGGCACTATGACCGACAGGATTCGACGGGCACTGGCGGGAGGGCTACTGGCCGCGGCCACGGCCACCGGCATCGCTCTGGCGGGAGCGGGAACGGCCAACGCCTACAACTTGCCGCCCGAGCCCACCCATCAGGGGACCGAGGGCGAGTAGGCCTACTACCAGGGCGGCGGCGACCCCACCATCCACCGCTTCACCTGGACCGGCGGCGCGTGGCGCTACGACGGATGCGTCGGCGTCGGCTACTACGAACAAGTGCGGTAATCGCCACTCCCGCCGCCTGTCCTGGGGTTCACTGTCACCGAGGGGTCCGCCGCGTCGGGTCAGCGATGACGGAGAACCCCGGGGCAGGGGCAGGGGCAGGGGAGCGATGCAGGGCCGGACAACTGAACTCGAGTGGCTCACCGAGCAGCTGGAGGCGGGTGGCTCCGGCCCGCCGCGGCTGACGCTCGTCAAGGGCCCGCTCGGCTCCGGCAAAACGGCCCTGCTGTTCAGCGCGCTCGCCGAGCTCGACCGGCCGACGCTCTTCCTGCGCGGAGACCCCTACCCGGACACCGAGACCCCCCTCGCGGCCGCGCGACAACTGGTGGAGCGGCTGTTCGACCAAGACCTCGAGCGCGTCGTGGCCGACCATTCCCCGGCCGCCATCCACCGACAGTGCTGCCGGTTCCTCGAGGCGAGCCCCCGACTGCTCATCATCGACGACGCACAGTGGATCGACCCCGCCTCCCTGCGGCTCTTCGCCGCCGTCCTCCCGCACGCCGCCGACACCGTCCTGGCCTACCGGACCGGGATGACACCCACATCCCTCATCGACGCCGCGCGGCGGGTGGGCGCGACCATCGAGCACCTCACCGTGGGACCACTCGACGACGACGAGGTCGCCGCCCTCGCCGCCGACCTCGATCCCCGGCAACGCCGGACCGTCGTGGAATCCGCCGCCGGCAGTCCGCTGTTCGCCCGCACGCTGATCGGCGCCTTTCGGCGGAACCCGCACGCCACCACGCTCGAGCATGTGTTGCACGAGGGGGCCGGGGCGGGCGGTGACGCGTTGAGCTCGGTGGTCGGCGCGGACCTGGCCCGGCTCGACCCGGGCGCCCGGCGCACCCTCACCGCGATCGCCGTGCTGGGCAGCGCCGACCCCGCGCAGCTGGAGGCGGTGGCCGGCGTCGCTGACGTGGGCCGGCACCTGGGCGTGTTGCGCGACTGGGGTCTCATCTCGACGTGGGCGGCTGAGCCCCTCCACCCGCTCGTGCGGTTCACCGCCTACTCGCGCGCGTCCGCCGCCGAGCGCGCCGCGCTGCACCGCGCGGCCGCCGCTCTGCCCGGCCAGGACGCGTTCGCCCGGGCCGGCCACCTGGCCTCGCTCGGGCCCGCGGCCACCGCGGAGAAGATCAGCGTGATCCTCGACGCCGCCGAGCGCGCCGCCGACTCCGACCCGCAGGTGGTGGAGCGATGGCTCGCGGGGGTCGGGGGCGCGGCGGCGGTTTCCGGTGGCGCGGCGCCTGCGGCGGCCGGGCACCCCGGCTCGGGCTCCTCCGGTATGGCGCCTGCGGCGGCGGGGCACCTCGGTCGGCGGTGCGATCTGGTCCGCGCGCGGGCGCAGGTGATCATGGGCCAGCCGGACAGGGCGATCGAGGCGCTGCGGTGACTACACGATCGGGGCGAGCTCCTCGCGGACCCAGCTGCGCAGGCGGGTCGGTGTGGTGGTGACGATCGAGCGGGCCTGCTCGGGTACGAAGTCGTCGCGTAGGCCGGTCGACATGCCCAGGAGTGCGTCCGCCCAGGCCGGTGGCATGCCCGCGCCGAGGTACTGGTCGCGCATCTGCTCGTCGGTGATGCGCTCGGCGCGGACCTCGCGACCCAGCTCCTCCGTGAGGATTCTCGCGACCTGGGCCCACGACAGGTCCTCGGGGCCGTGGACGGCCTGCACGCGCCGCCCGCGCCAGTCGGTGTTGAGCAGGGTGAGCGTCGCGACCTCCGCGATGTCCCGCGGGGCGACCCAGCTCATTTGCGCGTCGAGGGGAAGCACGGTCTGGAGCCGGCCGGCCCGGAGTGATTCCACCTCGAACAGCAGGTTGGTGAAGAAGTAGCCGCAGCGCAGATGGGTGACGGCAGCGGTGGTCTGGTCGAGGGCGACTTCTGTTTCCGCGAGGCCGTCGATCTCGCCCGCGCCGTGGCGCTTCTCCGCCCCGACGCTGCTCTGGAAGACGACCCGGCCGATCCCGTTCGCCTCGATCGCGGCGACGATGGACTCGGTCGCGCGGCGGTAGTCGTCCAGCGGATCGGGGGATTCGGCGGGCGGGTCGACCCAGTAGACGGCGTCGGCGTCGGCCGTGGCGGCGATGACCTGGTCGGGGTCGCGGGAGTCGGCCTGCCTCGGTTCGGCGTGCTCGGCGAGCTCGGCGGGGATCTGGTCCGGGTGGCGGGTGAGCAGGACCGGCCTGGCCCCGGCGCGGATGAGCATGCGCGTGAGGTGGCGGCCCACGTTGCCCTGCGGGGTCGTGATGGCGATCTTCATGGGGTCCCTTCTGCCGGGCGCGTTCTTTTGCGCGGGTTGGCGCGTGCAGGTTGCTGCGTGCGGTTTCCACGCTAGGGGTGGTTGCGGTCTGGTTTGGTCCGGATTGCGGGCAGTTGTGGGCTTGCATCGCCGTCGAGGAGGTACCTGGAACCGCGGTCTCCGAGAAGTCCCGCCCACGGCCATCTACGGGTAAACTTCCATAGCACTGGAAGAAGGACGGAATGATGGCAGCAACGCTCGAAGGCGCGGAGGACACCGCCCGGTCAGCGGCCGAGACGCTTGCGGCCACGATCGAGGCAGGGGTCTCGGAGGATCGGCGTCAGACCGACGAGTTCATCACCGAGCTCACCGATTTCGCGTTGGAACTGCTCCACTCGTGGCCGTCTACAGCGCCGAGAGTTCACATCGACGGTCTGTTGTCCCTACTCATCCGTGCGCGGACTGCACATGAACAAGACGACGCCGACGACCTGCTCGTCGCCCTCGTCGGGATGCGGACTGTCCTGTCGCGGATACAGCGTCAGAAGCGCCTCGCCCGGATCGAAGATCCGCAAGAAGCGCTCGCGCTCCTCGACACCTCTCTGGATGGGTGGAGTGCTGACGACATCGCGCGGGTTGTAGGAGCACAGTCGCGGGTCCTGGCCAACTGGCGGGCCGGAGCGGTGCCGCGTAGAGCCGCGCTCGAGCGGTTGCAGATGGTGGCCGAGCTCGTGGTGGAGTTGCGGACGGCCATGACGGCTCGCGGGGTCCGAATGTGGTTCGACAACCCGGTGCCGCAGCTCGACGGACGGTCACCGCTCGAGGTGCTCGAGGAGGGCGACCTCCGGGCGCAGGCAGAGCTTCTGGAATTCGCGCGCGGTGGCCTCCGTTAGGAAGGCGCCCCCGCGGATACACGTGGAACGGGCCGCGTTTCGCCAGGTGGGGCACGCGCAGCCACCGCTCTGGCACGACGCCGGCCTCGGCGGCGTGCCCGTGCAGTCGAGCGGTCGCTGGCATCGGAGAGGCGAGGGCTACGCCCAGTACCTGGCGTTGTCGCCCGCGGGGGCGTGGGCGGAGCTGGTCCGCTACTTCGCCCTGCGGACTCCAGAGGCGGTAGTCGAGCAGCGACGATCGCTGTGGCAGGCGTACGTGGTTCTGGACGACGTCGCCGACCTGTCGACGTTCGACGACTGGACGGCGTGCGGTCTGGACCCCGAGGTGGCGGTAGCCGATGACCACGCCGAGTGTCAGAAATTGGCGGCATGGCTGCAGGGTGAGCGCTACCGTGGGGTGCTCGCGCCGTCAGCGGCACTACCCGGCAGCGTCAATCTCACCGTGTTCGGGGGCCGCTATGAGCAGCTGGCCGCTGATGACCCGAGCGCCGTGCGAGGACGTGATCCTGACCGATGGCTGCGCGTGGCGCTGGCGGCGGAGGGGGCCCACCCTCCGAAAGAGCTGGTGACACGGACCCGGTACCGAGGCCAACCGCATGGCGGATACGAAGACTGGGCAGCTGGCACGGGGTAACTGTGCGGGGACGGGTGTGACCACTCGCGGGCCGGAGGGGGGCGCAGCGGCGGCGTCGTCGCAGCAGGACCCGCTCCAGCCGGCGGGAGCGGGCCCGACCGGGCAGTGGAGGCGCTCGTCGTCGTCATCCCTTTCGCGCCGGCAGGTGCTGAACCTCGACGGACAGCGAGCGCCACGAGATTCCCGGGATCGAGTGCAGGGGAGCGAACGGGTCGGCAGCGTGCTGCCAGGCGACCGCCAGGCTGTCCGCGATGAGGTCGGCGTCGGCGGGGTGGGCGCGCGTGGCGAGGCGCCGCAGGAGTTGGACGTCGGTGAGCTTGACCGTGACCGTCCAGGTGAGCGTGCCGCGGTCGGACGCCTCGGGGACCACAGTGCTGGTGCCGTCGAGCACCCGGAACGCGCCCTCTTCGAGGAGTTCCTCCAGGCCGCGCGTCGGCCAGATCAGCCACGGCAGCTGTTCCAGCGGCGGCAGGGCGGGATCGGGGCCCGCCTCCTCGCTCGCAGGATCCTCGATCACCTCGCCGGAGAACGCGTCAACCACCACGGTGTCCTCCTGGTACCGCGTCAGTTCGGCTGTCACCGCCGCCGGGTCGTCAACGGACACCGCCGCGGTGACAGTGCAGGACCACGTCTCGCGGTTCCTCCCGCGACGGGGACGCGCAGGCGAGGACTGCGGCGCGGGCTCGGGTTCGGGTTCGGGTAGGTCGAAGAGGCCGGGTTCGACGTTGTCCATGGCGGGTGAGCCTACTTCTCCGGCCCGGGATGCCCCGGTACGGCGCTCGAGTCTCGTATCGTCGATGAGGTGACGCCCTCGACAGATCGCCCGTACGGGCCAGGCGACCTCTCCGCAGATGAACTGAAACAGGCCGTTCTCGACGCGCTGGCGAGCGCGGGGGTCCCGCAGACCGAGCTGATGGCCTCGCTGGCGGCTGGGGCGGACTACCAGTCGCCGTGGGAACGCCCGGCCGTCAACCGCCGGCACCCGAGGCGCGAGACACCGGTGACGTACCGCGTCAAGGTGGAGCTGCTGGACTCATCCCCGCCGATCTGGCGACGTCTGGACCTGCGCAGCGACCTCATGCTGCCGCGCCTGCACCTGATCCTGCAGGAGGCCATGGGCTGGACGAACAGCCACCTGCACGAGTTCATCCATTCGGCATCGCGCCAGGACCGCGACGCTGAGCACTTCGGCTCCATGGACTACCCCGACGCCGGGGAGATGGGTGAACTCGACGAGGCCGACGTGCGGCTCGACGAGCTGGCCCACAGCGTGGGCGACAAGTTCCTGTACTGGTACGACTTCGGTGACAGTTGGTGGCACCGCGTCACCGTGGAGAAGGTCCTGGAACATGACGACGACGAGGTCCCGGATGCAACGGTGGTGGCCGGTCGCCGGGCATGCCCGCCGGAGGACTGCGGGGGGATCTGGTCCTACAACGAGTGGATAGCCGGGGACGCCGACCCGGACGGCTGGGACCCGCACACCCTCGAGTTCTGGGCGGGGTGGGACGCGGAAGCGTTCGACCTCGACGATGCCCAACAGCGAGTGGCCCGGGTCGCGGAGATGCCCGCCACCCTCCGGGAAATCCAGCTGGAGGAGGCCGAGAAGCTGCAGATCCTGCTCGAGCGGATCGGGGACGGCGTCAGACTCACCGCGGCCGGGTACCTGCCGCCGGCGGTGGTCGAGCAACTGATGGTCGACACCGGGTGGGACCGCCAGTGGATCGGGAAGAACAACCGCGAGGACCTCACGTTCCCGATCTGGCAGCTGCGGGACTGGGCCCGGGCGCTGGGGCTGGTGCGCAAGTACAAGGGCGAGCTACGGCCGACCCGCCGGGGCGCGGCGCTGATGAACGACCGCGAGGTTCTCGCCGACCTCATCGCCCGCAGCATCCCGCACGACCGGCTCTACGGCACACCGCTCGACTGGTTCTGAGGTACTGGAGGGTGACCCGCCCGTATGGGGGGCGTGGCCAGCTGCCGTTCGGTGCAGTCGGCAACGGCGTATAAAGTGGAGTCTAGTCCGCTTTGGAGATCGCCGCGTACGCAACGAAGCGCGCGGCCGCGGCCACCGGTCGCTCCCGCCAACAATGAAGACCTCACCCACCCGGGACGTCACCATGACCACTGCACGCGAGAACCCCGACAACGCTGAGCCCGCCGAAAGCGCTGAGCCCCCCGAAAGCGCTGAGTCCCCCGAAAACGCTGAGCCACCTGAAGTCCCGGAACCAGCGGTGCGCGCTCGCGGCCTCGGGCTGGTGGGCGACCACGGCCGGGTCTTCGGCCCCCTGGATCTGGATATCGACCGCGGCGGAATCACCGTCCTGCGCGGCCACCCCGGCAACGGCCGCACATGCCTCCTGCTCACCCTGGCCGGTCGAATGGCACCCACCGAGGGGCGGCTCGAGGTGCTCGGTCACACGGGCAGTCGCGAGATCTTCACCCGGTCGGCGATCGCCGGATTCTCGGGCATCGACGAGCTGGACCCGGCGGTCACGGTCCGCACGGTCGTGGCGGAGCAGCGCGCGTGGATGAGCCCGTGGTGGCGCCCGCGTGGCCGCACCGGCCCAGCCCAACTCGAAGAGCTCCTCGGCCCGGTGTACGGGGACCTCCGCCTGCCCGGGCTGCGCACCTACATCGGAGACCTCACCGAACTGGATCGCCTGCTGCTGCGCATAGCGCTGGCCCGCTACGAGGGCACGCCGATACTCGTAGTGGACGACATCGAACAGGTCCGCGTTCCCGCGGAACGCGCACGAGCGCTGCAGCGCCTGGCCGAGATCGCCGACGCCGACCAGAGCACCGTCATCCTGTCTTCCGTGGACTCCCTGCCCGCGGGCTCGCCCGAGCACCACATGGTCACCGTCCCCGCCACCAAGGAAGGCCTCGCATGATCTCCGGACTGTCCATCGGCAGTGAGCTCAAACGCTTCGGCCGCGGACGGCTACCGCGAGTGGCGATAGTCGTGCTGGTGCTCATGCCCCTGCTCTACAGCGCCCTGTACCTCGCCGCCTTCTGGGACCCGTTCGGCCGGACCTCCCAGTTGCCGGTCGCGTTGGTCAACGACGACACCGGGACGCAGGTCGACGGCGAACCACTACGCGCCGGCGACCAGGTGGTGGACGAACTCCTGCAGAACGACCAGCTCGACTGGCGACTGGTCGACGCCGCCGAGGCCGAAGCCGGACTGTCCGATCACCACTACAACTTCGTGGTTCGCCTGACCCCGGAGTTCAGCGAATCCGTCGCCTCACCCACCGGGGACGACCCGCGGCAGGCCGCGATCACCGTCACCTACGACCAATCCGGCAACTACCTGTCCAGCCTCATCGGACGCAGCGCCACAGCCGAACTGCACAACGCGGTGGGCTCGGCCATCTCAGCGCAGGCCGTCGACAAAGTCCTCGTGGGTGTGCAGGATGCCGGCGCCGGGCTGCGCGAGGCCGCCGACGGTGCCGCGCAGCTCGACGACGGCGCGGGCACACTCGACGACGGCATCACCGAGCTGAGCGAAAAGTCCGCCGAACTGGACGCCGGCGCCCGCACCCTCGACCAGGGCGCCGCCACGCTCGCGGACGGCAACCACCAGCTGGCCACCAAGATCCACGAGGCCCGCTCCGGAGTCGACCAGCTGGCCGGCGGGATCGGCACTGCCGCCGACGGCGCGACGCAGCTCAACGAGGGCGTCCAGCGCCTCGACGGCGGAGTGCAGCGGCTCGGGAACGGGGCCGCGCAGGTCAGCGGCGGAGTCGACCAGCTCGCCGGTGTCCTGGATCAGCTCTCGCAGGCACAGAACGCCGCGATCGCCCCGCTGCGGCAGGCCGCCGCGCAGATGAGGCAGGTCGAGGCCACCACCGGCCTGGCCACCGCTCCGGGGTCCGCGGGATCGGGGAGCTCCGCCGGATCGGCCGGGGTACCGGTCTCCGTGCAGTTGGAGACCCTGGCCGACCAACTCGAATCGCAGGGCCTCGGCGCCGGCTCGTCGCAACTGTCGGACCTGCACCGGCTGCGCGACGGCGCCCGCGAGTTGTCGTCGGCACTCAACGACCCCTCCGGCGAGTTCCTCACCGGGATCAACGCCCTGGGCGCCGGCGCGGCGCAACTCGACAACGGACTGCAACGACTCGACACGGGCGCCACCACCCTCGTCGACGGCGTGCGCCAGCTCGACGAGGGCGCCGCACGCTTGGACGAGGGCGCGGCCACCCTGGCCGCGGGCACCGGCGACCTCACCGACGGCACCGGCCGCCTCGTCGACGGCACCAGCCGGCTCGCCGACGGCTCACACACCCTCAAAGACGGCACCGGCCGGTTGTCGAGCGAACTGGCCGCCGGCGCCGACCGGGTCCCGCAGTGGAGTGACCAGCACCGCGAGGACATGGCGCGCACGATCGGAGACCCGATCACACTCACGTCGATATATGACAACCCGGCGGAGACGTTCGGCTACGGGTTCGCCCCGTTCTTCGTGCCGCTGGCACTGTTCGTGGGCGGGATCATGATCTGGCTGCTGCTCACGCCACTCCAGCCGCGCGCCGTGGCCACACGGTTGCACCCGCTGCGGGTCGTGATGGCCTCGCTGCAGCCGGCGCTGCTGTTGGCGCTCGGGCAGGCGGTGGTGATTCTGCTGGTGCTGCGCTTCGGTCTGGGCATGACGCCGGTTCACCCGATGGGCGCACTGGCCATCATGGCGCTGTCGGCGGTGGCGTTCATCTCACTCATCCAGATGCTCAACGTGGTGTTCGGCCCGTCGGTCGGCAGAGTGCTGTCCATGGCACTGCTGATGCTGCAGCTGACCTCGGCGGACGGCATCTATCCGACCGCGGTCGAGCCCGCGTTCTTCCGCTGGATCCACCCGTTCAACCCCATGACCTACACCGTGCAGGGGCTACGGCAGACCATCATGGGCGGCAGCCCCTCGCAGATGTGGATTCCGGTGTTGGTTCTGACGTTGGTGACGGTGGGTGCGATCGGCATCAGTACATGGGCGGCGCATCGCAATCGTGTGTGGACGCTGGAGCGGTTGCACCCGCCGGTGGCCATGTAGCGCGGAGTTACTCCTCCGTCGTGATGAACTGGGCGAGCGACTCGGGGCCTATAGCGGCCCGCCGAGGCGCCAGTAGCCGGTGAACTGGACGCGGTCGGGCTCCTGGCCGCGGGCGAGGAGATGCCGGCGGACGGCCGTGACCATCCCGGACTCGCCGGCCACCCACGCGAACCCGGCGGGGAGCTCGACCGCGGCCATCGCGTTGATGAGCTCATCCGCCGAGCCGGGCGCCGCCGCCACCACCCGAACCCGGACGCGGTCGGCGTCGGCGGGGGAGACCGCGGGCAGAACCGTGCGGGGGAGGGCGGACGGGTCAGGCACCGCGGCCAGCACGTCGAGCGCCAACGTCGGCGGTCGCTCCTCGATCAGCCGGGCCAGCGCGGGCAGGGCGGTGGCGTCCCCCACGGCCAGCATCCGGTCCACCGCGGGAAGGGCCCGGCACACCCGCGGGCCGACGATCGTCAGCGCGTCACCCGGCCGGACCGACTCGAGCCAGCGCACGCCCGCGCCCGAGGCGTGGCGGACCAGGTCCACGGCGAGGGCGCCGTCTCGCAAGGACCGCACGGTGTACTCCCGCACCAGCGCGGCGCTGCCCGGTGGGTGGCCCAGCCCGCCACCCGGCGCGGGAACGGGGAGGGTGACCTCGCCCGTCACGGGATCGGGCAGGCAGAAGACCACGACGTCGTCGAAGGACGGGCTGCGCACGGCGGGCACGAGGCCGGTGTCGCCGGCCGCGGCGGAGGCGGTGGCGCATGCGGAGCTGGCGGCGGCGAACTCCCCGAGCTCGTCGCCCTCGAGCGTCACGCGCACCAGCTCGGGAGCGAGGGGTTCGACGGCGCGTACTCGGACCCGCCGCAGCGCGGTCGGCTGCCAGCTCTCCGCCCGGTGGGGGTTGCGCGGGCGCGGGGTCTCGCGGTCGGACGGGCGCCGTGCGGGTTTCTCGGACATGCCGGTCTGGTCAACCACGGCGACCCTCCCGCCACAACAGACCCAGGAAGAACAGCCCGCCGAGCACCACCGTCACCACGCCCACCGGTAGCGGCTGGGCGAACGCGTGCTGAGCCACGAGGTCGGAAGCCAGCAGCAGCACCCCGCCCAGCAGTGCCGCCGGCAGGACCCGATCACTGCGGGTGAGCAGCCGCGACAGGTGCGGAGCCACCAACGCCACGAACGAGATCGGCCCGGCCGTCGCCACGGCCGCCCCGGCCAGGACCGTGGCCGCCGCCAACAGGACCAGCCGCGTGGAGCGCAGTCGCACGCCCAGGGCCACCGCGACGTCGTCGCCGAGCGCCAGCGCGCGCATGGCCCGGGACCGACTCGCGATGACCACCGCGGCCACGAGCAGCACCCACGCCAGCGGCCAGAGCTCGGACCAGCCGCGACCCTGCAGCGAGCCGGTGAGCCAGATCTGGGCGGTCACGGCGCTGGCCACGAACCCCCTGGAGAGCAGGTGCGCCACGTACGCCATCGCCAGGGCGCCCAGGGCCACGCCGAGCAGGACCAGGCGGGCGCCGCTGAGCCCGCGCCACCACGTCAGGGCCAGGATGAACCCGGTGGTGAGCGCCGCGCCCGCGAGTGCGCCCGTGGCGACCTGCGCGATCCCGCCGCCCAGCACGAGGATCACCGTCGCCCCGCCCGCCGACGCGCCCTGGGTGATGCCGATGATGTCCGGGCTGGCCAGCGGATTGCGGGTGAGCGCGCAGAACAGCGCGCCCGACGTCGCCAGAGCCGCGCCCACCGCCAGCGCGACCAGCGCCCGGGGCAGGCGGCGTTCGTGGATGAAGAAGTTGGTGGTGCGGTCGGGTGCGTCGCCGAGCAGGGTCGCCACCGCGTCGGGGACCGAGATGATGAACTCGCCGATCACCAGCGAGGCGGCCACGAGTATGACGACGACGACGGCGAGGATCGCAGTGACCCACGCAGTGCGCAGGTGCAGCCGCACCGAGAATCGGCCGGCGGCGAGGAGGCGTTCGTCGCTGGGCAGGGCTGTTGCGGGGCGCGGTGCGGTTATCGTCATGCGACACCCACCCGTCGGCCCGCGGCCAGGTACGCCACCAGCAGCGGCGCGCCGATGAACGCCATGACCACGCCCGCCGGGGTCTCCGAGCCGCTCGCGATCACGCGGCCGACCACGTCGGCCACCAGCAGCAACGCCGGGGCCACCACAATGGACAGCGGCACCACCCGGATCAGGCTCGGGCCGACGAGACCGCGGACGAGGTGGGGCACGACCAGTCCCACGAAGCTGATGGGGCCGGCCAGCGCCGTGGCGGTCCCGGCGAGCAGTGCGACGGCGACGAGCGACCACACCCGCACCCACCCGGGGCGCACGCCCAGCGCCACCGCCGAGTCGTCGCCCAGGGCGAGCGCGTCCAGGCCGCGCAGGAGCAGCAGGGCGATCACCGCGCCCGCGACGACGAGCGGGATCACGCCGGTGACCTCGTCGATCGACCGCGCAGTGAGCGAGCCGACTTGCCAGAAGCTGTACGCCTGCAGGACGGTCTCGTCCAGCACGACGAACGTTTGGCTGAGACCGGACAGCACCGCTGCCAGCGCGACGCCGGCCAGGGTGAGCCGAACAGGGGAGGACGCCGCGAGCGCCGAGGTGCTGAGCAGGAGGATGATCGCGGACGCCACACCGGCGCCGGCCAGTGCGAACCACACCGTGGAGGCCAGGCCGAGGCCGCCGGTGAGCGTCGCTCCGGCGACCACCCCCAGCGCGGCGCCGGCATTGACGCCGAGGATTCCCGGGTCGGCGATCGGATTGCGGGTCATTGCCTGCATGAGCGCCCCGGACGCGCCGAGCGCCGCACCGCACACCAGCCCGAGCACGGTCCGGTTGGCCCGCAGTTCGCCGACGATCCCCACCACGCTCTGCGTGCCCTGGCCGAGCAGCGCACCCACCACCTCGGCGGGCGGGATCGGGCGGGCACCGATAGCGAGGCTGGCCACGACCGCGGCCGCCAGGGCCAGGACGGCCACGATCAGTCCGGGGAACAACCCGGCTCCGCGGCGGGGCTGCTGGCCAGCGCTTGCTGCCGGGGCGGCTGCCCGGTCGGCGGCCGGCACCGCGGGCCGTGCGTCGGCGTCGGAGTCGGGGAGAGGTCGTGGGGCCACGGTGGAACCCTAGACCAGACTCATTGTTAGGTGAGCCTTGCCTGTGTGGTTTGATCTGTAGTCATGACCAGAATCTCACGCCGGCGCCGCTCGGTGCCCGCCCTGATCGCCATGGCCCTCGCCTCTGCGGTGGCTCTGTCCGCGTGCTCCGGCAGCAGCGACACCGCCGAGGCACCTTCGGACGAGGCCTATACCGTCACCCACGCGATGGGCGAGACCGTGATCGACGGGACGCCCGAGAGGGTCGTCGTCCTCGACTCTCCGCACCTCGACGCGCTCGTCGCGCTCGGCCACACGCCCGTCGGGATCACCGAGTCCGGCGCCGGCTCCGGCGCCCCGCCGTACCTCGGTGACGTGGACGCCGAGATCGTGGGCCTGACCTCCGAGCCCGACATCGACGCGATCGCCGCCCTTGCCCCTGACCTCATCATCGGCGCCAAGGTCCGCCACGAGGCCATCTACGACGAGCTCTCCGGCATCGCCCCCACCGTGTACTCCGAGAACTCCGGCACCGACTGGCAGGAGCAGGCGCGGATCACCGCCGCCGCCGTCGGTGAGGACGAGGAGATGGAGCAGCTCATCGACGACCTCGACACCCACATCGCCGAGGTCGGCGAGCAGGTGGGCGCCGAGGGCACCACGCTGTCGATCGTCCGGTTCCGCCCGGACAACTTCCGCCTCTACGGACCCGAGACGTTCTCCGGCTCGATCCTGTCCCAGATGGGCTTCGACCTGGGCGAGCGCGAGTGGAACGAGTACTCCATGGCCGAGCTCTCCCCGGAGCTGTACGAGCAGATCACCGGCGACGTCGTGTTCTTCACCAACCCCGGCGGCGACCCGTCGGCGACGACCATGGCGACCGTGACCGGGCTCTGGGGCGACCTGCCCGCCGTGAAGTCCGGCCAGACCTACGAGGTCGAGGACGAGACCTGGATGGTCGGCATCGGCGTCCTGGGCGCCGGCGAGATCCTCGACGACGTCCAGGAGATCCTGGGCTGATGCGCCCCACCTCCCTCGACCGTGATGCCCGCGCCGGCGCCCAGCTCGAGCGCGGGCGCGGGCTCACGGTGGAGGGGGCGCGGCTCGCGTACGAACGGCGCGTCGTGGCCACCGACCTCGACCTGGAACTGCCCGAGGATGCGTTCACGGTGATCGTCGGCCCCAACGCCTGCGGCAAGTCCACGCTGCTCAAGGCCCTGGCTCGCGTGATCGCTCCCGGCGAGGGACGGATCCTGCTGGACGGACACGATCTGCACCGGCTGCGGACCAAGGCGGTCGCCCGCCGGATCGGGCTCCTGCCGCAGGGCGCCGTCACTCCGGAGGGGATCCGGGTCGACGACCTGGTGGCGCGTGGCCGGCACCCGCACCACAGCCCACTACGCCAGTGGAGCCGCGCCGACGACACCGCCGTGACCGCCGCGATGGCCTCCACCGGGGTGTCCGATCTGGCGACCCGGTTCGTCGACGAACTCTCCGGCGGCCAGCGCCAACGCGTGTGGGTCGCCATGCTGCTGGCCCAGGAGACGCCCATCCTCCTGCTGGATGAGCCCACCACCTACCTCGACATCGCGCACCAGTACGACCTGCTGGACCTGCTCCGAGACCAGCACGAGAGCGGTCGCGCGGTGATCGCCGTGCTCCACGATCTCAACCAGGCCGCCCGCTACGCGACGCACCTGGTCGTGATGAAGGACGGCCGCGTGGTGGCCACCGGCGCCCCGGCCGAGGTCCTCACCGCCGAGCTGGTGGAGCAGGTTTTCGGGCTCCCGTGCCTGATCGCCGCCGACCCGGTGACGGGAACGCCCACCGTGGTGCCGCTCGATCGGCGCAGGCGGAGCTGATCGCACCGCTACGCTGACCGGACCTCATCCGCTCACCCTGGGAGATTCATGTCCGCACTGCGCACGTCCATGGCTGCTGTCGGTGCCGCGATCGCGGCAGGCGTTGCGGGAAGTCTGATCGGCGCGGCGCCCGCCACCGCACAGCCGGCCGCCCCGCCGATCCCGCGGGGTATGCCGCAGGTGGTGACCGATGTGCTCGGCCCCCGGGACCCCGGGTTCTGGAACCCGGCGGTGAACGGCACCCGCGTCCTCACCCCGGTCGAGCCTGGTGTCGAGGTGGCGTGCGCGACGGGCTTCGAGCCGGTGATCTCGTGCTCGACGCTCGACATGCGCGACTTCACGCCGCAACGCAGCCTGGGGTTCATCGACGTGCCCACGCTCGGAGGGCCCGCACTGCGGATGTGGTTCGACTATCCGCGGTGGGGCGACGGCTCGACCGGGGACGTGAACCGGCGGGTGATCGAGTGGTGGGAAAGCAGGAACTGACGTCACCGACGGCGACTGACCCGCCGCAGACAGTCGTACCCGGCCCTACCGGTCGGGCTTGAGGCCGTTCTCGATGCCCCACGCGACCGCCTGCGCGCGCGTGGCCACGTCCATCTTCCGGTACGCCGAGCGCACGTAGGTTTTCACCGTGTTGAGCGAGAGGTAGCACTGCTCGGCGATCTGCTCGTTGGACAGCCCCTGCACGATCAGGCTGACCACCTCGGCTTCTCGGTGTGAGAGGCCGGCCTCCTTGGCGGGCCACTTGTCGGGACCCATGATCGGCAGGCCCGCTCCCGTCAGGGTGACGCGCTTGCCGGCGGCGATCTGCTCGATGCCACTCACCAGCTCGGGAGCGGTCAGGGACTTGGACAGGAACCCGTGGGCGCCCGCGTCGAGGCTGTCGCGCACCGCGGCCGGGTCAGAGGTGAACGAGTAGACGGCGACCGCCGCGATGGTCGGATCCTGCAGGAGCTTCTCGAGGCGGTCGTCCTTGCCCAGGGACGAGGCGAAGGAGTCGTATAGGGCCACGTCCACGGTGGCCGATCCGCTGGAGACCAGGTCCTTCTCCACCATCTCGATCCGGTCGGAGTAGGGGGCGAGAAAGGCGTTGACGCCGGCGACGACGACGAGGTAGTCATTGACCACTGTGACCTTGATCGGCATCCGCAGATCTTAGCAACGGGCTCTGAACGGCCACGCCCTGCTAATACACCCCTAGGGGTGAAGTGTGCCCGGGTGGACCCGGGAGACAATTCGACGTTGATCTTCCGCCATCTGCGACAGGAGCACGAGTGCCACGGTTCAGGAATCTGAAACCCACATCGGAGTTCTGGGCCTGGAGGGACGACGGAGCGTGCGTCGGCGACCCCGATCTTTTCTACAGTGCCGAGGACGAGCCGAAGGGCGTGCGCCGTCGCAAGGAGAAGGCGGCCAAGGAGATCTGCGCCCGCTGCCCGGTCCTCGAAACGTGCCGCAAGTTCGCGATCGAGGCGGGCGAGCTCTACGGCGTCTGGGGCGGGATGACCGAACTCGACCGGCACAAGCTGGCCGGGCGGCAGCGGACCGGCTGAGACTCCCGCCCCCGCCCCCAGTGGAGTGACCGTCGCGCGCTACGGCGGCATGCGCCTGAAAAGCCCCGGATCAGTGCGGCGATGGTGCGCTGATTATCACGCCGGATCAGGCCCGACAACTGATAACCAGATGAGCGCTGGGCCCACGATCCGCGCCAGGCGCGTCGATAGGTCGCACCTGCTCACGTTGTCCCAGGACGGGTCACGGAGAAGTCAGTGTCTGTGACCACTCGACGAACAGCGGGCGCCGGACGGGCAAGGGCTCGCGTATCTGGCGCGCGGGCGCCGAATCTCGTGTGCACGGCCCCCACACACCGGGCGCGCGGACCCCGCTAACGAAGAATGTCCCGGGCCATCGACGAACGATGATCCGGGACATTCACTCTGAGCGGATGACGAGATTCGAACTCGCGACCCTCACCTTGGCAAGGTGATGCGCTACCAGCTGCGCCACATCCGCATCGCATTCCGGCCCGCCGGGGCGTTCCGTGCTGCGAGAAAGAACAATAGCGCACGCCGTGGAGCGGTTCCACGCGGGGTCCCCGAGCGCGCCGGACGGGGTCCTCGAGCGCGTCGGACGGGGTTCACGATGGGGCCGATCGCGGGCCCGACCACGGCTGCGCTGCGCCCGCACCGCCCCGGATGTCGAAATCCGGCGGACGGTTCCGTCCCCCTCGTGAAGCGACCACACTGGGTCGCACAGCGTGAGGAGGACCATCATGGCCAAGTACCTGTTGCTCAAGCACTATCGCGGCTCGGCGCCGGAGGCGCCCACCTATCCACCGCTGGGCGAGTGGGCGCCCGAGGAGATCTCCGCGCACTTCGAGTACATGGAGGATGTCGCCAACCGGCTTCGAGAGAGCGGGGAGTACGTGGACTCCCACGCACTGTCGGAGTCGGGGACGTGGGTGCGGTACGACGGCGAGGGCAAGCCCCCGCTGACCGACGGCCCCTTCGCCGAGACCAAGGACCTCATCGCCGGCTGGATGATCATCGACGTGGCCGACTACGACCGTGCGGTCGAGCTGGCCGGCGAGCTGTCCGCGGCACCCGGCCCCGGCGGCGCGCCGATCCGGGAGTGGCTCGAACTGCGGCCCCTGCTCGCGGCGCCCACGGAGATGGAGGACTGACCGATCGTGGCCGGGCACGATGCCGTGGCCGGGCCCGGCTCACCGTCCGGCCTGGACCTGCGGGCGCTCATCCCGCAGGTGATCGGCGTCCTCGTCCGCCGCGGAGCCGACTTCGCCGCGGCCGAGGACGCCGTGCAGGACGCCCTCGTCGAGTCCCTGCGCAGCTGGCCCGCCGACCCGCCACGCGATCCCCGGGCCTGGCTGATCGCCGTGGCGTGGCGCAGGTTCCTCGACGCGGCCAGGTCGGAGTCGGCCCGTCGGCGCCGCGAGGGCCTGGCGACGGCGGAGCAGGCGGTGACCTCGTCGTCGTCGTACTTTCCGCTCGTCCCACGCGACCGGGGTGACCGGGGTGACCCACGCGACCGGCGCGACCGCGACGACACCCTCTGGCTCTACTTCCTGTGCGCGCATTCGGCGCTGTCGATGCCGTCGGCGATCGCGATGACCCTGCGCGCGGTCGGCGGCCTGACGACGCGGCAGATCGCGCGGGCGTTCCTCGTCCCCGAGGCGACCATGGCGCAGCGCATCAGCCGCGCCAAGCGCACGCTGGCCGGCCAGCGGCTCGACCGGCCCGGCGACGTCGCGACCGTCCTGCGCGTGCTCTACCTGGTGTTCAACGAGGGCTACACCGGTGAGGTCGACCTGGCCGCCGAGGCACTGCGCCTGACCCGGCAACTGTCGGCGGCGATCGACCACCCCGAGGTGCGTGGGCTGCTGGCGCTGATGATGCTGCACCACGCGCGCCGGGCGGCGCGGTTCGGGGGCGACGACGACGAGCTCATCCCCCTCGCCGAGCAGGACAGACGCCTGTGGGACGCGGACGCCATCGCGCAAGGGACCGCGATCCTGCAGGCGGCGCTCGCGCGCGATCAGCTGGGGGAGTACCAGGCGCAGGCCGCGGCGCTGGGTGGGCGACGGTCAGCGGGGCCCCTCCGGCCGCCGGCGTAGCCGCACACACTCTGGCGTCTGCGCGCAGCCGCTCCTGCGGATGGCGTCTCGCTCCCGGGGATGTGCGCGAATTCCGCAGCCGCCTCTGGCCATGGCGTCTGGCCTGCGCTTCGGGGCGCGCGAGACGCCATGGCCAGAGGCGGCTGTGCAGCGCTCGGTGGTCCGCTCATCCGGCCCGGCGTAGCGTGCGGGCATGACCGATTCCCAGCAGATCCCGAGCAGCGACAACGGACAGCGGAGCGGAGATTCCAGCGGCGAGACCCTCGGTGCGCCGGTCCCCGAGGGGCGGGCGGCCGGCGGTGGGTCGCTGCAGCGTGACCCCGACGACTGGGTCACCGGCGACGAGCCCATGACCGAGGCGCAGAAGAGCTACCTGGACACCCTGGCCCGCGAGGCCGGCGAGGAGCTCCCCGCGACGTTGACCAAGGCGGAGGCGTCCGAGCACATCGACCGCCTGCAGAAGGGCAACCCGCGCACCGACCGGGCGTAGGCGTCCCGCTCCGTGCAGCGCCACGCGCGGATGGCACCGACGCGGTGCTTTGAGGATCCGCGAGTGCGCGAAGGCTAATGCGGCTAACATTGTTGGTGGCCGTCAGGTGTGGACTCCTTGGCGGCGTCTACGTGAAGAGGATGCGAGGGGCCGGGCCCGCACGAGTCGCCCGGGTCACGCAAGTGGGTCTCGCCCACGGACTGAACAGGTTGTAAAATTCCGCTCAGAAGGCGGGTGGTCGCGATGACTGTTCAGAATCGGGTGATGTCGCAGAAGGCCGTGTCGGGAGATCGCGCGGAGCGTGCACTGCGAGAGCTCGACGACCCGCTGTTCGCCGACCTCGTCGTCAAGGAACTGCGTCGGCGCAGCTCGTTCACCGGCGTCGCCGGACAGGTCGACGGGACCCTGCGGGCCGCGCGCTCGCGGGCCCGGGAACCGCTCCGCGGGCCGGCGGGCGCCAACAGTCGCCGCTCCGTGGTCCCCTGCGCACCGCGCAGCGCCGCGTTGCAGGCGCCCCACGTCTGTTCATACGAGGCGGGCGAGATCCTCATCCGGCGGGGCGTCCTGTCCGACTCCGCGCCCACCGACGCACTGCGGACCTTCGCCCGCCAGGGCCGGCTCATCGTCCTGCGCGGCGACCGCAGGTGGGTCTACCCGCGGTTCCAACTCGACCACTTCGACCCGCGCCGCGCAGACGACATCGTCGCCGTGGTCAACCGGATGCTCGACGCCGGGCACGCCCCGGAGGCCGCCACCGTGTGGTGGACCACGCCGACCAGCTCGCTGCCCGGGCGGCGCGCGCCCATGGACCTACTGGGTCAGGACCACGCCGCGCTCCGCGAACTGGCCGCGGCCTACGTCACCGGCGCGGAAGTCTGACCACGACTTCTGTTGACGGCGGGGAGGTCTGACCGCGCCCGACCGGATCGTGATGCCGCAGGCCCGGGGGTGAGCTCGGCCGCGCGCGGCCGCTCCGACGTACCGCCGCGCCCTAGACTCCCCACATGATGGTTCTCGCCGCGTCGCCTCCGACCGACCCCTCCGCGGGGTACGACGGGTTCATCGGCTGGATCCTCTCACTCATGGAGACCCTCGGCGAGCTCGGCGTCGGTATCGCGATCCTGCTGGAGACCTTCCTGCCGCCCATCCCGTCCGAGGCCGTCCTTCCCGGCGCCGGCTTCCTGGCCTACGACGGCCGGATGAGCTTCTGGCTGGCCTGGGTGGCGGCGACCGCGGGTGCGCTGCTCGGCGCGTGGATCTGGTACGTCGTGGGCGCGGCGCTCGGCCGGGACCGCACCCGCCGCCTCGTCGGCCGGATCCCGCTGCTGGACCACGACGACTTCGACAAGTCGGAGGCGTTCTTCCAGAAATGGGGCGGCGTCGCCGTACTGGTGGGGCGCTGCGTCCCCCTCGTGCGGTCGTTCATCTCCATCCCCGCGGGCATCGAACGGATGCCGTTCGCGCACTTCAGTGCCTACACGCTCCTCGGGTCCGGCGTGTGGAACGCCATCTGGATCGGCGCCGGATACCTCTTCGGCCCCGCCATCAAGCCCGCGCTCGAGCAGTGGAGCGGCATGCTGTCCAACGCCGTGCTGGCGGTGATCGCGATAGCCTTCGTGTGGTTCGTGGTCAAGCGCGTGCGCCGACTCTCGCGGACGGCGATCGCCGAGAAGAAGTCGGTCGGTAGCGACCACTGAGCCGTGACCGCGCGTGGGCCGGACCGGGTGTCGTCCATCCGGCCCGGACGGCGCTCCGAATCCCCCGTGGTCGCCGGAACCACCGACGCGGCCCCTGACGCCACCCGCGGACGCGGCGTACGTTGGGCCACGCCCGCACCACACGACCTGAGGAGATCGCCCATGTCCGATGCGCTCTACACCGTCGAGGCCCTGTCGACCGGCGGCGGCCGCGACGGCCACGTGGCCACCGCCGACAAGGCCGTGGACCTGACCATGGCCCCGCCCGAGGAGCTCGGTGGCTCCGGCGAAGGCAACAACCCCGAGCAGCTGTTCGCCGCCGGATACGCCGCCTGCTTCCACTCCGCCCTGCAGAGCGCGGCCAGGCAGAAGAAGGTCAAGATCGACGGCTCGTCCGTCGGCGCACGGATCTCATTGGTGCGCTCGGGCGAGGAGAGCATCGACCTGGCCGTGCAGCTCGAGGTGATCATCCCCGGCCTCGAGGCAGAGCAGGCCGACGAGCTGGCCACACTCGCCCACCAGATGTGCCCCTACTCGCGCGCCGTCGAGGGCAACATCGAGGTCAACGTCTCGGTCGGCGAGGACTGAGCGCCACCTTCTCGCGGGGGCGTGTCAACAAAAGCCTGTTCTCAGCAACGGCGCTGCGCTAGCGTTGCTCGCACGGTCGGCGTCGTCCAGTCGATCCGGGAAGTCACGGGGGACCTTCCATGCGGAGCACATCGATCAGACGCGGCATCATCCTTCTGGTCGGCTCGATCGCCCTGGCTAGCTCAGCGTGCAGCACCGGCGGGGCCGGGTCCGCAGACGAATCGGCGATCGCGCCCCCGCCGCCGCCCGCATCGCAGATCGCCGGCACGCAGCCGGTCCTCGCGGTCGACATCGTGCAGGGCCTCCAGGAACAGCCCGTCGAGGTGAAGGTCCACGGCGACCGGGGCGTGTCGGTGACGTTCCGCGAGATCACGATCGCCGCCGGTACCGGCACGGGGAGGCACTGCCATCACGGTCAGCTCATCGCCGTGGTCAAACAGGGCGAAATCACCCACCACTCCGACACCTTCCCCGGAGGTACACGCACCTTCCGGGCGGGGGACTCGGTCGTCGAAGGCGCCGGTTACCCGCATGAAGTGCGGAACCAGGGCACCGAGGACGTCGTCCTCATGGTGACGTACGTGACCCCGGTCGGGAAGCCACTCATCGAGGAAGACCTCTCCCAGTGTGAATGACGGTGGGACAGCGGTCAGAGCATCTGCCGCAGCATGTACAGCAGGATGCCGCCGTGCTGGTAGTACGTCTCCTCCGCCGGGGTGTCGATGCGGACCTTTGCGGTGAACTCGATCGCGTCGTCGCCCTCGCCCGCGCGGACCGTGACCTCGCCCGGAACAGAATCCTGGCCGTCGAGTCCGGTGATGGAGAAGACCTCATCGCCCTTCACCCCGAGGCTCGAAGCGGACTCGCCCTCGGGGAACTGCAGGGGCAGCACGCCCATACCGATGAGGTTCGACCGGTGGATCCGCTCGAACGATTCCGCGATCACGGCTCTGACCCCGAGCAGCTTCGTGCCCTTGGCCGCCCAGTCGCGCGATGAGCCGGAGCCGTATTCGGCGCCGGCGATGACGACCAACGGCACGCCGTCCTCGGCGTAGCGGATCGACGCATCGTAGATGCTGGTCTGCTCGCCGCTGGGGAAGTGGGTCGTGACGCCGCCCTCGGTGCCGGGCGCCAGTTGGTTGCGCAGCCGCACGTTGGCGAAGGTGCCGCGGATCATCACCTCGTGGTTGCCGCGCCGCGACCCGTACGAGTTGAAGTCCGCCGGCTCGACGCCCTGCTCCTGCAGGTACTTCCCGGCGGGCGAGGAGGCCTTGATGGCACCGGCCGGGGAGATGTGGTCGGTCGTCACCGAGTCGCCGAGAAGAGCCAACACGCGGGCGCCGGTGATGTCCCCGATGGGCTCCGGCTCCGCGGACATGCCGTCGAAGTACGGTGGCCGCCGGATGTAGGTGGAGTCCTCGTTCCAGTCGAACTTGTCGCCCTCCGGCACGCTCATCCCGCGCCAGTTCTCGTCGCCCGTGAAGACGTCGGCATAGCCCTTGGTGAACATGTCGGCCTCGAGGTTGGCGTCGACGACCTCCTTGATCTCGGCCGAACTCGGCCAGATGTCGCGGAGGTAGACCGGCTCGCCGTCGGAGCCGGTCCCCAGCGGATCCTCGAGCAGGTTCTTGCGCATGGTCCCGGCGAGGGCATAGGCGATGACCAGCGGCGGGGACGCCAGGAAGTTCATCCTGACCTCGGGGTGGATGCGTCCCTCGAAATTGCGGTTACCGGACAGGACCGCCGCGACGTTGAGGTCCTTGTCATTGACCGCCTCACTGACGGCCGGCGTCAGCGGCCCCGAGTTGCCGATGCACGTCGTACAGCCGTACCCGACCAGGTCGAAGCCCAGCTGCTCCAGGTACGGGGTGAGGCCGGCCCGCGCGTAGTAGTCGGTCACCACGCGGGAGCCGGGGGCCAGGGTCGTCTTGACCCACGGTTTGGGCGCGAGTCCCTTCTCGACCGCCTTCTTGGCGAGCAGTGCCGCGCCGATCATCACCGAGGGGTTGGACGTGTTGGTGCACGAGGTGATCGCCGCGATGACGACGTCCGCGTGGTCGACGATCACCGGGGAGTCGCCGCCCAGCACGACCTCCGCCGGGTCGCTGGGCCAGCCGAGCTTGGCGTTGGCGGTCAGCTGCTCCTCGGAGTAGCGGCGCGGCGGCTCATCCGTCGCCGTATCGGGATTGAAGGCGATCGGGTCGCTGGCCGGAAAGGTGTCCTCCGCGGCGTCGTCCACGCTGCCGGGCCGCCCCCCGGACCGTTCCTTCTCCTCCGCGAGGTTGCCGAGGACCACGGCCGGCGCGTCGCCCAGCTCGATACGGTCCTGCGGGCGCCGGGGACCCGCGATCGACGGCTCGACGCTCGCAAGGTCGAGCTCGATGACCTGGGTGTACTCGGCCGGATTGTCCGGGTCGTGCCAGAGCCCCTGCTCCTTGGCGTAGACCTCGACCAACTCGATCTGCTCCTGAGACCGGCCGGTCAGCCGCAGGTAGTCGAGCGTCTCCGAGTCGATCGGGAAGATCGCACACGTCGCCCCGTACTCCGGGCTCATGTTGCCGAGCGTGGCCCGGTTGGCCAGCGGCACGCTGGAGACGCCGGGTCCGAAGAACTCGACGAACTTGCCGACCACGCCGGTCTTGCGCAGCAACTCCGCGACGTGGAGGACCAGGTCCGTCGCGGTCGTGCCCTCCCGCAGTTCACCGGTCAGCTTCAGGCCGATGACCTCCGGGATGAGCATGCTCATCGGCTGGCCGAGCAGAGCTGCCTCGGCCTCGATGCCGCCGACGCCCCACCCCAGCACGCCGAGGCCGTTGACCATCGGTGTGTGTGAGTCGGTGCCCACCAGCGTGTCCGGGTAGGCCTGCCTCATGCCCTCGGTGCCCTCGCGGGTGAAGACGACCCGGGACAGGTACTCGAGGTTGACCTGGTGGCAGATTCCCGTGTTCGGAGGGACCACGAGGAAGTCAGCGAACGACTCCTGCGCCCACCGCAGGAGCTGGTAACGCTCCCGGTTCCGTCCGAACTCGAGGTCGGCGTTGACCTGGAAGGCGTCCGGACGGCCGAACACGTCGGCGATGATCGAGTGGTCGATCACCAGCTCACCGGGGATCAGTGGGTTGATCTTCTTGGCGTCCCCGCCCAGATCGGTGATCGCGTCGCGCATCGCGACCAGGTCGACGACGCACGGCACCCCGGTGAAGTCCTGCATCAGGACGCGGGCGGGCGTGTACTGGATCTCCCGATCCACCTGGTTACGGGGATTCCACTGCCGGAGCGCCTCGACCTGCTCGGCCGTCACCACGCGACCGTCCTCGTTGCGCAGGAGATTCTCCAGCAGGATCTTCAGGCTGTAGGGGAGTGTTACCTCGGTGGAGACCCGGTCGAGTCGGTAGATCTCGTAGTCGACGCCTCCGACTGCCAGCGCGTCTCGCGAATTGAAACTGTCGACACTCATGATCGGCCCCTTCCTTGTGTGGCGCCGATGGAGCCGTGCGAGTGAGGGGCTCACCGGCGTTGAGCCCGACCCTACCCCTGTCGATGAGAAGTTATAAGCGGTCACGCGTTCCGCGGAGCGGGCCGAGAACCGCGGTCGCGAAGTCGGTCCCGAACGGCCTTCGCGGCCGCTTTCATCAGTCAGCGTGGCGGTCCGGCGGCGGGACGTTCCGAGCGATGGCGGGAGCGCGCGCGGCCGAACAGCGGCTCGAGTCGTGCGTCCTCGTCCGGGGTCGCGATGCGGAACGGCGGTTCGGTCGGGGTCGGGAGGCTCCGCCGGTCCTGCCCGCGCGTGGCCCTCAGGCTCGCCACGACCGACACGGTGAGGATCGTGGCGATGACGGCCAGCGAGAGCGGGGTAGGGATGTAGAAGACGTCGATCTTCAGCAGCATCTTCACGCCCACCCACATCAGCACCAGCGCCAGGCCGATCTTGAGGTACACGAACCGATGGACCAGATCGGCGAGCAGGAAGTACATCGCGCGCAGCCCCAGGATCGCGAACGCGTTGGCGGTGAAGACGAGGAACACCTCGTCGGTGACGGCGAAGATGGCGGGAATGGAGTCGACGGCGAACACGATGTCAGTCGTCTCGACCAGCACGAGCACTGCCAGCAGGGGAGTGGCCATGATCAGTCCGCCCTTGCGGACCAGCAGTCGCTGTCCGTGGAAGGTGTCGGTCATCGGCACGAACCGGCGGAACGCCCCGAGGACCCTGGACTGGTCGGGGTTGAGGTGCTCGTCGCGCTGACGGATCATGCGGAAGCCCGTGTACAGCAGGAACGCGGCGAAGATGTAGAGCACCCAGGAGAAGTTGGCGATCAGCACCGCGCCGCCGGCGATGAAGATCCCGCGGAAGATCAGAGCGCCCAGCACACCGAGGAACAAGACCCGGTGCTGGAACTGCGGGGGCACCGCGAAGTGGGCGAAGATGATCGCCCACACGAAGACGTTGTCCACGGCCAGGGACTTCTCGATGAGGTAGCCGGCGAAATACTGTTGGCCGAAGTCAGCGCCCCAGACGGCCCAGACGATCGCGCCGAAACCGACTCCGAGCGCGATCCAGACCGCCGACCACGTGGCCGCTTCCTTCACGCCGATGACGTGTGCCCGGCGGTGTGCGACGAGGTCGATCGCAAGCATCACGACGATGAAGGCGATGACGGCGAACCAGAGCCAGAGCGGGGTGTCCATAACGGGGACCTTTCGATCAGTGGGTGATCGAAGGTCTCTCCCGGCCACTGACTATGTGTGGCCCGCTCCGCCGGGCCCGGGGCCGTAGTGACGACGATGCGTGTGAGGGATACTTCCCTTCTGGTGGAGTCAGAGTAGCGGAAAAGACGAGTCGCGCGTAAAGGTGGCCGCCGATCAACCGGGGGGCCGGCGTGAACGCGCGGCCCCCCGATGCCGGTCGGCCGGGAGTCAGACGACCTCGTCGTCGTCGCCTTCAGGGTCGCCGTCGTCGTCGGGTAGTTCGATAGCCTGCTCCGCGACGTCCGCCGGGTTGGCCTCGCGGAAGGGGTCGTCGACGGTCACCTCGGGCTCGTACTCCTCGGGAGCGGTGACAGAATCAGGGCCCGGGGTGTACTCGTCCGGGTCGATGGGGTTCTCGGTGATCATCTCGTCCTCCTCGTGGCGTGGGGGCGCGTGGACCTCCACGTCTAGCAGCCTCTCGCCGGCCGCGCCACTGGACAGCGCGTCGGACCGCGCGAGGCAGCGGTCGACCCGGGCGTGCGGGAGCACTTCCGTGCGCTGGCCGGGGCGCGTCAGGAGTTGGCGATCGCCAGGATGATCCACACCGGAAGCCAGAGCCCGAACGTCACTATCGTCAGGACCAGGTGCAGGGCGTGGTTGACCCGCTTCGCCGGGGCACCGTGCACGTAGACGGCCTGTTGCATCGGCGGGTAGCCGAACTGCTGCGGGTACGGGCCCGGTTGGAACTGCGGAGGGGGCACGTGCAGGTGTTGCGGGATGTACGGGTCGCCGTACCCGTACGGCGAGGGTGCCCCGTACGGCGCGGCCGGCGGCATGCCGTAGGGGAAACCGCCCTCGTGGGCCAGCGGCTCGACCGGTCGCGCGAACGGCGGGCGCTCGGCAGGGAACTGCTCCGCCGGGTACGACGCCGTGGGGAACTGCTCGGTGGGGTTCAGATGGTCCGGCAGCGCCGAGCGGCCCCGGTCGTCGTGGCCGCCCTCGGTCCACGGCCCGTCCTGCCGCCGCGGGTGCTGCTCGTTCATGGTGACTCGATTCGAGACTCGGGGCCGGGTGGGACTCCCACCAACATAACCCCCACCGCCGCATGTCCACGCCGTGCGGACCGAAGATCCGGGTCGGGATCAGGGTCACCCCGACCCCCGGTGCGCGCGTCTCGGGGGGACACCCCCCGGTCACCGACCCATCCCGACGCGGGAGGACTCCGAATCCCTGACGGTCACCTGGATGCTGCCCCTCGCACGACTCCTGAAAGCCCCTCCTGGGAGGGCGAGCTCGTCGTCGTCATCCACGCCGCCCGGTGAGCGCGGAGATGGCGCCCGCGGCCGCGGTGTGCGGACCGGCGTGTGCTACCTGTGGCGCACCGACGGCACCGGCGGGGGACTGACCCCCTGCTGGACGCACACGGTCGACCCCTCCAGGAGCACGCGCTGTAAGCCGTTCGCGCAGCGGTTCCGCTCCGCCCGCGCCGGTCAGCCGATCGCGGCGAGGAGATCAGCGCACGCCTTCTCGCACCGACGGCACGCCTCGGCGCACAGTCGGCAGTGCTCGTGCATGTCGGCGTGCTGCTCGCAGTCGTCGGCGCAGGCCGCGCAGCCGGTCCGGCACGCCACCAGCTGCGCCTTGACCACCTCGAGGTTGCTGCCGGTGCGGCGGCTGAGCAGCGCTGCGGTGGCGGCGCAGACGTCGGCGCAGTCGAGATCGGTGCGGATGCAGTCGCGCAGGTCAGCGACCGACTCCTCGCCCAGGCAGGCGTCCGCGCATGACGAGCAGATCGTCGCGCACGCTGCGGACGCCTCGAGGGCCTCTGCGAGCAGCTTGACGTCGAGCCCGTCGGTCGGATTCGGATGGGACCTGATCATCTCGGAAGTGCTCATGCGCCCACGCTACCGTTGTGAGCAGCTGTGACAAGGTCCGAAATCGCGGTGGAATCCGCGAGATGAGGAGTGCGAGTGAAGCTGGCGAACTCGCCGAAGGGCTTTCGCGCCCGACGCGGCCGCCCGCCGACGGTCGCACGCCCTGTTGGCCGAGGCATTCGTCCGGCGGTAACGGAGACTCGATCGTGTCGTCGGGCATGCGGGGTTCGCCGGCAGGCACCGATTCGCACCTCGGCGAGGGGCGCGTGGAAGGCGATCAGTCGAGGTCGGGGCGTCGGCGATTGCGCTTGATTTCGGCGCGTCGACGTTCGCGCTGGAGTCGTCGGCGGCGCGAGCCGAGGGTGGGCCTGGTCGGTCTCCTGGGGGCCGGCGGCGCCACGGCGTCGCGCAGCAGGTCGGCGAGTCGCTGCCGTGCCGTAGCGCGGTTGCGCCGTTGGGAGCGGTTCTCCTCCACGGCCACGGTGAGGACGGAGCCCGACAACCTCGCGGCGAGCGCCTGAAGCGCCCGGGTGCGCTGAGGCTCGTCCAGGGCCGTCGTCGTGGCGAGATCGAGGCTGAGCTGGACCCGCGAATCGGCGGTGTTGACGTGCTGCCCGCCCGGGCCCGACGACCGGGAGAACCGCTCGAGCAGTTCTCCGGTCGGGATCACGAGACCGCGGGAAGCGCCGGGCCCCGGGGGGACTCGCAGGTCGTCCATGACGTCAGTGTCCCGCATAGGGGCGCGGGACGGTGGGCCGACTGGGCCGCACCTGGCCTCACCGGGCCTCACCGGACTCCCGGGCGTGCGGCGACACTCAGGGGTCGGGCTGCTCCACGTCCCGCGTGCGGGTTTCGTCGGCCAGCCGCGGCTCGACGCGTCTGTCCGGGTGGAAGCCGGCCTTGTCCGCGTAGAACGCGCGGATGCGGTCCATGTCCGCCGCGACGTCGCCTGTCAGCTCGATCGTGGGCCCCAGCCCGGTCGTCATGGTGGCCCGATCGACGTACCCGAGCGTCACCGGGAGGCCCGTCTCCCGCGCGATCCGGTAGAAGCCGGACTTCCAGCGTGAGTGCCCACTGCGCGTGCCGTCCGGCGTGATGACCAGGCAGAACGTTTCTCCGGCGTGGACCTGCCGGACCATGTCCTCCACGACCCGGGCCGGGCTCCCGCGGTCCACGGCGACCCCGCCGAGCGCCCGCATGAGCGGCCCGCGCCAGCCGGAGAAGAGGCTGGCCTTGCCCAGCCAGTGAACGTCGATGCCCAGACGCCATGCGATGCCGAGCATCAATACGAAGTCCCAGTTGGACGTGTGTGGGGCGCCGAGGAGGATCGTCGGTCGATCCGGGCCGGGGCTGGTGGACAGCGTCCAGCGGCTGAAGCGCCAGAAGAGGCGAGCGGCAAGGGAACGGATCACCCCGCCACCCTAGG
>NZ_BCSW01000025.1 GCF_001571065.1 Dietzia cinnamea NBRC 102147 | reverse complement strand
GAGGCAGTCGCCACGGCGGGTGAGCCGCCGGTTACCGCCCTCACCAGCGGCGGATGAGGGATGGTGAAGTCATGACAGAGATCCCGATCGAGCCCTCCGCCCATTCACTGGCCGATGTCATGCCGTCTGTCGCTGCGTCGCTGGGCTCCGGCCACCACAACCCGCTCGGGATCGCACCGGCTCACGACGCAGTCCTGGTCCTCGTCGACGGCCTCGGCGCCGAGCTGATCCGTCGGTACGCCACCGACGCCCCGACTCTCGCCGCCATGTCCTCCCGGATGATCTCCGCGGGCTTCCCGGCGACGACCGCGACCAGCCTGACGAGCCTCGCCGTAGGCGCTCCGTGTTCCAAGCATGGGATTGTGGGGTACAGCTTCCGAATCTCGGACGACGCCGACAACACCGCCGTCTCGTTCAATCCGTTGCGCTGGACCCTCGACTCGGCGGGCGGGCCGTCGGCGATGGATCGCTTCCCACCGCGGAGAATCCAGCAACGGTCGAGCCTGCTCGAACATCTCGCCTCAGACGGCATCGACGTCACCTACGTGATGCGTGAGGAGTTCCGCGAATCAGGACTGACCCGGGCGGCCTTCCGGGCGGACGGGGACTTTCGCTCTGCTGTCTCCCTCGACGAGGTGAAGCAGGGAGTGATCGACGCTGTGGGCCGCCCCTCGCGATCCAGGCGCTTCGTCTACGCGTACTACGGCGACCTCGACCTCATCGGACACATCCACGGCCCCGGCTCTCCGGAGTGGCTGGAGTCGCTCCGCGCTGTCGACGCCTTCATCGCCGACCTCGCCACCGATCTCCCCCGCGACTGCAGACTCATCGTCACCGCGGACCACGGAATGGTCAACGCCGAGACCGTCGTCGATATCGACCACACGCCCGCACTCCTCGCCGATGTCGAGATCGTCGCCGGCGAAGCTCGCGTCCGTCACGCGTACGCCCGCCCGGGCGCAGCGGACGACGTCCTCCACGCGTGGCGAGCCGAACTGGCCGGTCACGCCCGCGTGATCAGCCGCGAGCAGGCCTTTGACGAGCGTCTCTTCGGCCCCGATCGCACCTACGCCGACCGGCTCGGTGATGTCATCGCCATCGCGAGCGGCGGCGTCATCCTCTCGCGGTCGGAGCACGAGCCGATGGAGTCGTCCCTCCTGGGCCACCACGGCGCCAACACCGCGGCGGAGCAACACATCCCGCTCATCCTCCGGTGATCCCGGCGTCGGCGCACCACGCCGGCGTCAGCAGGTGACGAGAACAGACGGATCGCTGGTGATGTCCAGCCACCGACCGTAGGCCGGGGGCCCCGCCGCGCGGACATCCGCGCACAGTTCCTGCCGGGTGTAACCCGACGCCCGATAGACCGCGTAGATGACGTTGCCGTTCTCGTCGCGCGGCCGCAGTGACGGGCACGCCATGTCCGTGCGTAGGTAGGACGCTCCCGGATACCTGGCCAAGGCCGAGGCGATCTCCTGGGCGTACGCGCCCGGGGTGACCGCCGAATAGAGGACGACGATCCCCCGGCCGTCACACGCCGGTCGAGACATGGGCGTGTCGAGTCCCAGATCACCGACGGTCACGGCGGGTTCCGGCGCGGCCGACGCCCCCGGTGCCACCGGCGCCGCCTGTGGAGTCGGCGCGAGCGGCGAGCTGGGGGCCTCCGTCGACGGGACGACCGGACTCTCCGTCGCCACGGAAGCAGCGATGGGAGTCGCGCCGGGTGCAGCGGCGGGCTGATCGTCCCGCGCCGCGACCAGGTAGCCGACCCCCGCTGCGAGCACGAGGAGCAGTACCACGACGATCCCGCCCAGGATCCATACCGCGGTGTTCCGACGCGGCTCCCGGGTGTCGTTGAACGGCGCGTATCGCCAGTCATCGGTGTCCCAGCCGTTCCCGGGCGATCTCGTCATGTCCACCACCGTCGCCAGGGCCGTGTAACCGGCCACTCCCGCCTGAATGACGATCACTTTATCCACGGTGAAGCGGCGACACTTCGTTTTCGCGTCCGCGCAGGCGTGGAACCGAACCGGCGATCCCGCGCGTCGAACAGGGTGCACGGATAGGTCGCACAGAACCGCAGCAACAGCGACACCGACAGCAACAGAGACGTCACCACGACCAGCGAGGCGGAGATGAGAACGCAGGTATGAGTACGACGACGACGAGCGCCACCACAGCACCAGGCCGCTTCCACCGGGATACGCGGGCCCGTCAGGGGGAATCGGCGCGGCCGGTGGTCGAACCCACGGTGGGGCGACGATGACCGGGCCTCTCGATGTCACGCCGGCGGAACTGACGAATCTCGCCCGGCGCGTGGACGGATTCGGCGACCAGATCGGCGGGATCACCCCGGAGGGCGACCTCTCCACGCTGGCGAATGTTCTGAGGGGCAGCAGGGTCGCGGCTATCGCGAGCACGCTCGGCGCGCGGCTGAGTCAGTCGGCCGACAGGCTGAGCTCCGACCTGTTGGAGGAGGCGGGCCGCCTCCGGACCGCTACCGGGGTCATCGTCACGGCGGACGGCCACAACGCCGCGATGTTCGGCGGGAGGTGAACCGGTGCCGATACGAGTCAGCGACGCACTAGCGTGGCAGGTGGACGACGCCGAATCGCGCCTCAGCGCGGTCCGCGCGGGAATCACCGTGACGAATGACGTCGCGGCCCGCCTGCGCGACGATGCGGAGCGGGTGCTGGACGGGATGGAGGGTCAGTCCGTCGACGCGGCGCGCTCATCGGTTCAGGATCTGCGTCGGCGCACATTCGCACTCGGCGACGACCTGCGCAGCACCGCGAATCCCCTGTCGTCGTTCGCTCGATCCGTCGCCATCCACCGGGATCGGCTGAGGGCGGGCGTCGAGGCGGTACTCCGACAGGGGGCGACCCTCGCGGAGGACGGAAGCGTGGTGTGTCCTCCCGACATGGAGGCGACCCGATCGCGAGAACTCCGAGAGCTCGAAGTGACCATCAAGGACGCGCTCCGTGCGATCGACTCTCTGGACGTCGAGACTGCGGACACGCTCACCCGCCTCTATGAGACCATCGCCGACCACAGCAACAACGTCGACGCCAAGACGATCACCGTGGGCGTGGTGAACTCGGTGATGACGGAACCACTGGCCGCCGCGATCGCGGCCGGCGACGACGGACTGCGCAGCACCCGAGTCGTCGCCAAGGGGCTCGGCCCGTTCGGGTCGGCGCTGAGCTTCGTGGCCGGGGTGTACGGCGCGCCGGAGGACGAGCCGTTGACGGAGACGCTCGCCGCCGAGGGCGCCGGTCTCGGAGCGGGGCTCGCGGCGAGCATCGTCGGTTCCGCCGTAGCGGGTGGCGTGGCCGGAAGCATCGTTCCCGGCGCGGGGACGGTGGCCGGCGTACTCGGGGGCATCGTCCTCGGCACGTTTGCGAGCGCCAGGGCGTCCGCGCACGTCCGCGACCGATTCGACGACCAGCGGCAAGGCGGGTGAGGGTGATGTCCCAACCGGCACCGGACTCTGCCGCCCGGACCATCGAGTGGACCTACCGCGTCGCCCAGAACCCTCGGTGGCTGCTGGCGTTCGCGGCCCTGTGTTGGTACGCCGGGCAGGTCGTATGGGCTGCCACGTCGATCGACGTCTGGTGGTTTCTGGGTGTCATCACCCCGGTGCGCGCCGCGTACTCCGAGCGGCCCGACCTCGTGGAGCTCGCGTATCTTGGGTCCAGTGCGATGGTCGCCGTGCTCGTTCCGACCGTCACAGGTTTCGTCCACCTCAGGACTCCACCCCGGATCGATGAACCCCGAACACCGATTCCCGCATACGGGCACTGGCGCCTCCACATTCCCTTCGTGGTCGGGATCGCGCTGGGCTCATGGATGCTGATCCGCTGGTTCTCCGATCCCGACTACGACAACCTCTGGTCTCAGGTCTCGGCCTACGTGGCCCTGGCGATCGGGTGGGCGGGCATCGCCTTGGTCGGCTGGTCCCTCGTCGCCGGAGGTCACCGTCGCGCGCTCGTCTTCACACCCGGGGCGCTGCACTACACGCGCGGGTACTTCCAGGCCGCCATCCCGTGGGACTCCGTCACCGCACTCCGATCCGTGTGCGACGCCAACATCAAGAACGGGGGCCCCGGCGAGATTCACCGGCCCTCCCACCGCAATCTCCGCGCGGGGGTCCAGATGTTCGTTCGCGAAGGAGTGGAGACCAGAAGGAAGACCATGCTCTTCCGCATCGACGATCAGGACGTGATCGGCGTGGACTGCTCCGGTTACAAGATCGAGCCGAACACGCTTATCAACGCCATCTACCTCCTCGTGGAGAACCCCGGGCTCCGGCCACTGCTGGACACTCCCGAGTGCGCCGAGTTCTTCGTGGGTCCGGACTGGAACACGCGTCGGACGATGCGCGTCGGCGATCGTTGGGATCGGTCCACGGGCGAAATCGTCCGCGCCGACGACAAGGACACGCCATGACGACGCTCGCAGAGTTCCTCGAGGCCGGTGACCGCGTCCTCGAGCCGCTGGATGACGCCTCACTCGCCGGGCTCGACCCGGGTGCCGGCTGGCGACTGGTCGAACAGGCCGTGCCGGTGGGCAACGTCGCGATCTGGGCACATCCCGGGTTGTACCGCCAAGGATTCCAACCGACCGTTGTCCTCTCGCTCGCGCGGATCAGTCCCGCGATCGACCTCGGAACGCTGCTGGACCGGCTCGACGACACGGCTGCGACGCTCGAACGCTGGCGGGTGCGGGCCACCGACAGGGTGGTGGACGACCGGGGTCGACTGGTCTCGGACACCCTCGGCGAGTTCCGCGTGGGCCCTCACGAGCTCACCGCGTCGACGATCGCCACCGTGTGGCAGGACGGCGGCGCCACGGTGCTGCGTCAGGTGGTGGTCACGACCTTCACCGACCAGGTGACGACGCACTCGGACGTCCTGCGGGCGCTGGGCTGACAGTGATGATGTGTGTAGTGGTTCTTCGGGCGGGTCTGACTCACGGGCTGACCGTCGCGGTGGCTGACTAGAAGCGGATTTGTCGGCCCGCTCGGGGGATCGCTACGCACGCGACCGGACGGGCGTTTGTGACCTCATAGGAGCTTGGTTCAGAAGCCCCGCCACTGTCTTGTCCGCCCGCCTGGCCGGCGCGTGCTGCCCCACCGGGATCAACGAGAAAGGCAGCAGTGACCATGATGTCCGATCAGCACGTGCATGTCATCGCCGGAGTGGATACGCATGGCCAGACCCATCACGCGGCGGTGATCGACTCCCTCGGGCGGCATCTGGCCGACCGAGAGTTCCCGGCCACGGGTTCCGGGTACCGGCAGCTACTTTCATGGCTCGGCGGCCACGGCACCGTGCAGGCCGTTGGGGTCGAGGGCACCGGAGCCTACGGCGCCGAGCTGTCTCGGGTGCTGGCCCGGGCCGGACTACCGGTGGTCGAAGTCGACCGACCCGACCGCAAGACCCGGCGGATGAAGGGCAAGTCCGACCCGATAGACGCCTATGCCGCTGCTACCGCGGTCGCCTCCGGGCGTGCCACTGGCGTGCCGAAGACCCGCGACGGGATCGTGGAGGCCGTCCGGGCCTTGCGTGTGCCTCGGCGCTCCGCGGTCAAGGCCCGCACCCAAGCGATCAACCAGGCCAGGCAGCTGGTGATCACCGCTCCGGAGGAATTGCGAGCCCAGTTGCGTGGCCTGCCCGCCCGCGAGCTGGCCGCAGTCTGCGCCCGGTTCCGTCCCAGCGACCTCGCTAGTCCCCTCGGCGCGACCAAGGCGGCACTACGCATTCTGAGCCGCCGGATCCTGGCACTGAGTGAGGAGATCGCCGACCTCGACGTCGAGCTGAAAGCCCTGACCGCGCAGACGGCTCCGACCCTGATGAACCGCATGGGCGTGGGACCTGACGTCGCCGGGCAGCTTCTGGCCACCGCGGGCGACAACCCAGACAGGCTGCGCTCCGAAGCGGCGTTCGCGCACCTGTGCGGCGTGGCCCCGATCCCTGCCTCTTCAGGACGACGAGACCGACACCGACTCAACCGCGGTGGCGACCGGGCCGCGAACCACGCCCTGCATACCATCGCACTGAGCCGCATGCGATGGGACGAACGCACCCGCTCCTACGTTGACCGACGAACCGCGCAAGGCCTGTCCAAGAAAGACATCATGCGCTGCCTCAAACGCCACATCGCGCGCGAGATCTACCATGCCCTGATCAACGACCTACAGGCTCGCGACCCCGCCACCAAAGCACCGACCACCGCCGACCTCGACAAAGCCGCTTGACATCCATAGGAGCATCCGGGCGCGTCCACCGGATGCGGGCCGACGGGGTCGTTACTACGGTCGGGAGTATGCGTGAAGGCGCATAGCACGACCAGAGAGGAGCCCTAATATGAAGGCAGTCACCTGGCACGGCAAGCGCGACGTCCGCGTCGAGGACGTCCCCGATCCCAGGATCCAGGAGCCCACCGACGCGATCGTCAAGATCACCAGCACCAACATCTGCGGTTCCGACCTGCATCTGTACGAGGTCCTCGGGCCGTTCATGCACGAGGGCGACATCCTCGGCCACGAGCCCATGGGGATCGTCGAGGAGGTCGGCGCCGAGGTGACCGGCCTCAAGCCCGGCGACCGCGTGGTCATGCCGTTCCAGATCTCGTGCGGGCACTGCTACATGTGCGACAAGGGACTGAACACCCAGTGCGAGACCACCCAGGTCCGTGATCAGGGCATGGGTGCGATGCTGTTCGGGTACTCCGAGTTGTACGGCAGCGTTTCCGGCGGCCAGGCCGAGTACCTGCGGGTCCCGCAGGCGCAGAACACGACCATCAAGGTGCCGCACGAGCACGCCGACGACCGCTACCTCTACCTCTCGGACGTCCTGCCCACCGCGTGGCAGGCGGTGGACTACGCCGAGATTCCCGACGGCGGGACGGTCGTCGTGTTGGGACTCGGTCCCATCGGAGACATGGCGGCCCGGATCGCCGCCCACCACGGACACCGCGTCATCGGCGTCGATCCCGTCGCGGAGCGACGCGCACGCCAGGCGCACCGCGGCGTCGAGGTGATCGACCCGACCGACGTTCCCGGAGAGCTGGGCGACGTCATCCGCGACATGACCGACGGCCGCGGCCCGGACTCGGTGGTGGACGCCGTGGGCATGGAGGCGCACGGTTCCCCGGCCGCCAGTGCCGCACACGCGGCCGTGGGGATGCTGCCCAAGTTCCTCGGCAAGAAGGTGATGGAGAACGCCGGCGTCGACCGGCTCGACGCGTTCTACTCGGCGATCGACATCGTGCGCCGCGGCGGGACCATCTCGCTCTCCGGCGTGTACGGCGGCAGCGCCGATCCCCTGCCCATGCTGACGCTGTTCGACAAGCAGATCACGCTGAAGATGGGCCAGGCCAACGTCAAGCGGTGGGTGCCCGACATCATGCCGCTGCTGACCGACGAGGACCCGCTGGGCGTCGACGACTTCGCCACCCACCGGCTGCCGCTGGCGGACGCCCCGCGCGCGTACGAGATGTTCCAGAAGAAGCAGGACGGCGCGGTGAAGGTGGTCCTCGAACCGTGACAGAACTCGCGCGGCTCCTGCTGATCCGCCACGGACAGAGCATCGGCAACGTCGCCGACGACCGAGCCCGCGCCGCTGGCGCCCACCGCCTCGACCTGGACTACCGCGACGCCGACACCCCGCTGTCGGAGGCCGGGGTCGGCCAGGCCCGCGCGGTGGGCGCCTGGCTCGGCGAGCTGCCGGAGGAGCTCCGGCCCACCGTGTGGTTGACCTCGCCGTACCGCCGGGCGGCCGACACCGCGTCCCTCACACTCGAGGCGGCGGGCGGGGCGGCGGGCGCGCCGACTCTGCTCACCGACGAGCGCCTGCGGGAGCGCGATCTGGGGATCCTGGACGGTTACACCGGTGGGGGGATCCGAGAGCGTTATCCGGAGGAGGCCGAGCGGCGGGACCGGATCGGCAAGTTCTACTACCGGCCGCCCGGTGGCGAGAGCTGGACCGACGTGCTGCTGCGTGTGCGCTACCTGCTCACCGACCTGCGCCAGCAATACGCCGGCGAGCGGGTATGCGTGTTCAGCCACCAGGCGGTCATCATGTGCTTCCGCGTGGCCCTCGAGCGGATGGCCGAGCACGACGTGCTGACGATCGACCGCGAGGACCCGCTGCCCAACTGCTCGGTGACGACCTACCGGCGCGCCGACGACCAACTCACACTCGAGCACTACGCTGACACGACAGCTGTAGAGCGCGCGGATGCGCCGACGACGCATGAGACGCCGACGACGCAGGAGGAGGCGGCGACATGACGGGCGGCGACATGACGGGCGGCGGATCCGGTGGTGCGAGCGGGGCCGAGACGGTCCTCACGCCTCACCTCCTGCGGGACTGGCCACTGCCCGCGCCCGGCGGGGGCAAGGAGGGCCGCGGACGGGTGATCGTCGTGGGCGGCAGTCGGGCCACCCCGGGGGCGGTGAGACTGGCCGGCGAGGGCGCGCTTCGCAGCGGCGCGGGCAAGTTGCAGATCGTCACGGCCGAGTCGGTCGCGCCCGGACTGGCGATCCACATCCCCGAATCCAAGGCCGTCGGGCTGCCCGAACGCGAGGACGGGGAGCTCGCGGCGGTGGGCGCCGAGACGATCATCGGGCTCGCGAAGTCCTGCGACGCCGTGGTCCTCGGCCCCGGCATCGGGGACACGACCGCCGCGACAGACCTACTCGAAGAGGTGCTCCCCCGGCTGGAGACCACCCTGGTGCTGGACGCGCTCGGCATGGCGTACATCACCGAGCACCCCGACGGCCTCGAGCACCTCGGCGGCCGCGTGGTCCTCAGTCCGAACCCCAAGGAGCTCTCTCGCACCCTGGGGGTCGACCAGGACGACGTGGAGGCCGACACGCCCGCGCACGTCACCGAACTCGCGCAACGCGCCCGCGCGGTCGTCGTGTCCGGCACCTCGACCTCGTGGATCGCCGCCCCGGACGGCCGTCTCTGGCGGGACGAGTCAGGATCGTTCGGACTCGGCGTCTCCGGCTCCGGTGACGTCAAGGCCGGCATCATCGCCGGGCTGTTGGCCCGAGGGGCGGATCCGGCACAGGCCGCCGCGTGGGCCACCTACAGTCACGGCCGGGCCGGAGAGCGCCTGTCCGCCCGGACCGGCCCCACCGGCTTCCTCGCCCGCGAGCTGCTCCCCGAGGTGCCGGGGATCCTGGTGGAACTCTCGTCCTGAGCAGGACGTCGGGAGGGTGTCAGTCATGCAGGTCCGGCAGCGCGGGTTCCCGGTCGGCCGGTCGCGCCGGGTCGGGGGTCGGAACGCGCTCGTCGTCGTATACCTCCTCGCCCTCACCGGCGCCCTGACCGCCGCGTGCGGCGGACCGTTCCCCAGGGATACCGACGGCAGCCTCGACCGGATCACCGGGGGCGTGCTACGCGTGGGCGTGTCGGAGAACCCGCCGTGGACCGAGGTGTACGACGACGGGCGCGTCGCCGGGCGGGAGGTCGACCTGGTGCGTGGGTTCGCCACCGAGCACGGAGCCGACGTGGAATGGATCCCCGGTGCGGAGAGCGAACTCGTGATGGCGATGGTCCGCGGCGATCTCGACGTGGTCGTCGGCGGGCTGACGTCCGATACGCCGTGGGAGTCCGAGGCGGCGGTGACCCGACCCTACGCCGATGAGGTCACACCGGACGGCGACACCGAGCAGATGGTGATGGCCACGCCGCTCGGCGAGAACGCCCTGCTCGTGGCGTTGGAGACGTACCTCGCCGGCACCGGGGAGGCGTCGTGAGCGGGGAAGCGTCATGAGCGGGAAGACGGCGCTCGGAGGTCGGGACCTACCCGAGGAGCAGCAGGCCGCACTGCGACGCGCGATCCGGCTGGAGTGGGTGACCCTCGCCGTTCTCGCCGTGACGGTCGCGGCCGTGTACGCGGTGTCGGGCCAGTCGCAGGCGATGAAGGCGGCGTGGATCGAGGACTCGCTGTCCTTCCTGCCGCCGATCGCGTTCCTCGTGGCCGTACGCGTGTCCAGGATCCCGCCGAGCGCGCGGTTCCCGTACGGGCATCACCGGGCGGTCGACATCGGGCACCTCGTGGCCGGCGTGTCGCTTCTGGTCATGGGCGTGTTCCTCATCGTCGACTCGGGCACCGGGCTGATCACCGGCGAGCGTCCCCCGCTGGGGGTGGTGGAACCGGCGGGCACGTCATCTGGTCCGGGTGGCTGATGGTGGTGGTGATGGCGCTGTCGGTCATCGGGCCGTTCATCCTCGGCCGGATGAAGCTCGCACCGGCCGAGGCGCTGCACGACAAGGTGCTCTACGCCGACGCCGCCATGAACCGCGCCGACTGGAAGACCGGTCTGGCCACGATCGTCGGGGTGTTCGGGATCGGCCTGGGGCTGTGGTGGGCGGACGCGGTCGCGGCGCTAGTGGTGAGCGTGTCGATCGTCAGCGACGGCTGGTCCAACCTGCGCGGCGCGATCGAGGGGCTGGCCGACGCGCGCCCCACCCGCTTCGACGGCACCGACCCCCACCCGCTCGTCTACGAGATCGACGGACTGCTGGCCGAGGTCGACTGGGCGGTGGACCGCGGCGCGCGCGTGCGTGACGAGGGGCACGTCTTCCACGTGGAGGCCTTCCTCGTCCCCGCCGAGGGCCGGGAGGTCACCGTCGAGCGGCTGTCGGAGGTCCGGCGGGGGCTGGCGGCGCTGAGCTGGAAGATCGAGGACGTCGTGGTCACGGTCGTGCCGGAGGTACTGGACGCGCACCGGCCGTGCTGACGCGCGCACCGGCCGCGCACCGGCCGTGTACCGGCTGCGGATCGCCGTGCGGGCTGGCACTCTCGGGGCATGCCCACTCTCGACGACATCCGGACCGCCATCGACGCCGCCACCGATCCCGAGCAGCCCGCGTTGGAGCGGGCCCGCATGATCATTGTGGACAAGCTCGGCGAGCGCGACAGCCTGGGACTCGACGAGCTGATCGAGTCGGTGTGCGAGGCGTACGACGCCCACTCGGGCGAGCCGCTGCGGCTGGTCGACGTCGACCCGTCCGCCCCCGAGACCGACACGCCCGCCCTGCGGAACCTGCGCTATGCCCGCGCCGCGCGCATGGCGATCATCGCGCTGCTCGACGAGGGGACGATCGTGGCGGTCGAACCGCTGCCCGGCGACGGTGAGATGGTTCGCGCCACTGGCGAGGGGGACCCTGCGGGAGACCAGGACGACGACGAGGTCACCGCCGCCAAGGAGACCACCGACGCGGCGGCCGCGAAGGCCGGGGCCGAGGAGGTCGTCGTCGCGACGGGCCCGCAGCCGGAGGGGCGGCGGTTCTCGCTCGCCGACCGCTGACCGCCCCCGCCGGCGGAACCGAAACCTGCGGGGTGCTTTACAGGGTGACGGTCTCGTCCGGGTGGTCGGTGTCCTTGAGCGGCTTCTGCGCCCCGCCGGACAGGGTCGCCTCCCCGAGGCGGGCCTCCCTGTACCGCTCGGCCTGCGCCTGGGTGATGGGTTCGCGGGAACCGTCCTTGGCGTAGCACACCGGCAACCAGGCGCCCTCGTCGTCCAGGCGGGCGACGATCCGCTGGCGGAGGCGGAACGGCTGGATGGAGTCCGACCACGCGACCAGCAGGTCGAGGTTCCCGCCGCGGGCGTCGGGCGTCGAGTCGGTGATGCAGAAGTGCTGCACACTGCGCCACACCGCGAACTGCGCGCCGGACACCGACAGGGGATCGACGGTCGCGGCCTTCGGCGCGCGGGCGGACCGGGTGCGGGAGGCCTTGGCGGGCGCGGCGGGCGGGGGCGGTGAGGTGTTCTCCCCGGCCTCGACGCGGCGCCGGGCCTCCTCCATCCGCTGCAGTCGTCGCTCCGCCGCCGTGCTCTTCTCGCCTGAGTCCCAGAACCCCGTCATGGCAGACGACTTTACGCGGCCTGCCGTCTCGCGCCCGAGCCCGAACGCCCCCGTGGGGCGGACCTCACAGGTCCAGGCCGAGGTCCAGCACAGCGACAGAATGGGTAAGCCCCCCGACCGCGAGATAGTCGACGCCGCAGCGTGCGTAGTCGGCGGCCACGTCGAGAGCGAGCCCGCCGCTGGACTCCAGTCGGGTCCTCGGCGAGACCTTGTCGCGGCGCTGCACCGCGATCTGCGTCTGCCACACCGGGAAGTTGTCCAGCAGCACCAGGTCGACGCCCGCGGCCAGCATCTGGTCGAGCTGCTCCAGGGAGTCCACCTCGACCTCGCACGGTAGCTCCGGGAAGCGCTCGCGGACCGCCGTCAGCGCCGGGAGGACCCCACCGGCGGCGACGACGTGGTTGTCCTTGACCAGTACCGCGTCGCCCAGGCCCAGGCGGTGGTTGACCCCGCCGCCGCACCGCATCGCGTACTTCTGCAGCAGCCGCATTCCGGGCATCGTCTTACGCGTGTCGCGGACCGCGCAGTTCGTTCCGGCGAGTTCGTCGGCCCACGCGCGGGTGGCGGTGGCGACCCCGGACAGGTGGCACACCAGGTTGAGCACCGTGCGCTCGGCGGTGAGCAGCCCGAGGGTGGGCGCGCTGATCTCGGCCACGACGTCGCCGGCCGCCACGCGGTCGCCGTCGCGGGCGTGGAGGGTCACGGAGAACCCGGGGCCGCTCTCGCCGGACGAGCCGCCCGTGCCCCGGCCGATCACCTCGTCCAACACCATCTCGATCAGCGGCAGGCCCGCCACGACGCCGTCTGCGCGAGTCGCCAGCCGCGCGGTCGCCCGGGCATCGGCCGGCACCGTGGCCAGCGAGGTGGCGTCCGGGCCGTATCGCAGGTCCTCCTCGAGCGCGCGACGGATCGCGAGCACCGCGTCCGCACGGGTGTCGGGGTCGAAGAACTCGTCGTCGTCGACCCCGGCTGCACCGCTCGCCACCGTTCCGCGGTCCGACACGCCGCCCGACACGCCCGGGCGGCTCACTCCCCGGACCCCGGGTTGCCGATCGCGATCATCCGCTCGACCGACCCGCGCGCGGCCTCGGCGGTCACGGGGTCGACGTGGACCTCGTCGGCGCCCTCGACGAGGGCGCGTAGCAACGCGGCCGGGGTGATCATCTTCATGTACGGGCAGCTGGCCTGGTCGTTGACCGGCAGGAAGTCGATCTCCGGGGCGGCCTTGCGCAGCTGGTGGATCATGCCGACCTCCGTCGCCACGAGCACCTCGCGGGCGCCCGAGGCACGGGCGGCGTCGATCATGCCGCCGGTGGACAGGATCTTGACCTGATCGGCGGGCACCGCGCCCTCGGTGGCCAGGTGCAGCGCGCTGGTCGCGCAGCCGCACTCGGGGTGGACGAAGAGCTCCGCGCCCGGGTGGGCGCCGGCCTTGGCCGTGAGCTGGTCGCCGTTGATCGCGGCGTGGACGTGGCACTCGCCCGCCCACACGAGGACGTTGTCGCGACCGGTCTTGCGCCGCACGTGCGCGCCGAGGAACTGGTCTGGCAGGAAGAGCACCTCGCGGTCGGGGTCGATCGAGGCGACCACGTCCACGGCGTTGGAGCTGGTGCAGCAGATGTCGGTGAGCGCTTTGACCGCCGCGGTGGTGTTGACGTAGGAGACCACGACGGCGTCCGGGTGCTCGGACTTCCACTCGGCCAGCTGCTCGGCGGTGATGGAGTCGGCCAGCGAGCAGCCCGCGGCCTCGTCAGGGATGAGGACGGTCTTGTCGGGCGAGAGGATCTTGGCGGTCTCGGCCATGAAGTGCACGCCGCAGAACACGATCGTCGACTGCTCGACGGCCGCCGCGATCCGCGACAGGGCCAGCGAGTCACCGACGTGGTGGGCGATGTCCTGGATGGCGGGGATCTCGTAGTTGTGCGCGAGGATCACCGCGTCCCGCTCGGCGGCGAGGCGGCGGATCTCCGAGGCCCACTCGGCGTCCGGCTCGACGCCCGTGTACACGGAGCCGTCGTGACGGATCCTCGCGGCGAGCGGCGAGTCGAGCCGCCCGATCGTGGTGCCGGGCCGCGGCGCGACCGTCGTGCTGTGTCCTGTGGCAGTGCTCAACGCTGCCCCCTCCCGGGTGAAGTCTCACGGCGCCCTCCGGCAACCGCCCGGGGACGTTTTCGACTTATGATCGAATACATGAAGGAGTGTAACACCGGTCACGAGGTGCTCGTCGTGGTGAGCCAGGTGCGGCCGGTCTCCGAGGCCTCGACACCCGCCCTCCACGTGCTGCTCTGGCAACACTCCCTGGGGCCCGCCGCCGGCCGGTGGGCGCTCCCGGGCGGCGAGGTCCGTGACGACGAGGACCTGCGCGCCTCCGCCACCCGGCAGCTCGCCGAGAAGGTCGACGTGCGGTCACTGAGCCACCTCGAACCGGTCGCCGATTTCTCCGACCCGGCCCGCGTCCCCGGCCGGCGCGTGTTCGCCTCCGGCTTCCTCGGCGTGCTGCCCTGCGACGCCGCGCCGGCCCTGCCCGACGACACCGCGTGGTTCCGCGTGGACGAGCTGCCCGACACGGTCTACGACCACGCGGGCATCGTCGCACTGGCCCGCGACCGCCTGGCGGCCAAACTGTCCTACTCCAACCTCGGCTTCGCCCTCGCGCCCGAGGAGTTCACGCTGTCCTTCCTCGCGCAGCTCTACGCGGCCGCGCTCGGGCACCCGGTGGACCCGACCAACCTCCAGCGCGTCCTGACCCGCCGCCGCGAGCTCGAGGCGTGCGGGCGCAGCGCTCCCCCGGGCCCGTCGGGCGGGCGGCCGGCGGGGCTGTACCGGTTCGCCGAGAGGCGACTGCGCATCACCGACCAGTTCGCCACCCTGCGCCCGCCGACCGGCAGCGGGTGGTGAGTCCCGTCAGTCGGCGTGCAGGTCCGCCGACGGGTCGAGGTACGCCAGGGCGGCGACCGTGAACGCCGCGATCATCGTCCCCAGGGCCAGCCAGCCGACGCCGGGAGGGAACCAGTCCCACGCCGGGCCGGACAGGCCGTAGATCATCCGGTCGTAGAAGAGCTCCCCCGCCGCCGGGGCCTGACGCACCACCTGCCCGTACGGGGCGTCCTCCGGCGGCGCCGCGAGCACCCCGGCCACCGGGGACGCGGACATCGCGGCCGTCGTCGCCGCCAGCCCGGGCACGAGCGCGAGCGCGGGCACGCCTCCCGGCCGCCGCAGGCGGGGATGTCGGTGCCAGAGCACGAGCACCGCGCACACCGTGGCGGAGCCGGTGAGCACGACGAGCGTGAGCAACTGGCTGCCACCGTCCGCCCCCGAATCGGTCAGCCGCAGGCCGCGTCCGCCGCCGACGGACAGAAGCTCCGAGCGGGGGGCCGCGACGGCCCACAGCGTCAATGCCGCGAGAAACGGGGCGACGACGCCCAAGAGTGTGCCCGCCGCGCGTGGGGCGGTGCCGGGCGTGCGGTCGGACGAACGCACGACACCTGACGACGACGGGCCGGTCATGCGGCCCGACTGTACCAACGGCGGTGACGCCGACCCGCTGTGGTGTAATCGGACCCGGCTCCGCTCCCCCCGGCGTGGCGCCCGGATGCCGGGCCGGGGCCATCCGCGACCCCCGGACAAGACGTCAGGAAGTATCAGCCAGTGGCCTCCACCCCTGCTCCCGCGCCCGCCCCCCGGCGCCGCGGGACGAAGGCCTACCGGCACGACATCGACGGCCTGCGCGGCCTCGCGATCGCACTGGTCGTGGTGTTCCACATCTGGATGGGCCGCGTCTCCGGCGGCGTCGACGTGTTCCTCACCCTGTCCGGGTTCTTCTTCCTCGGCTCGCTCCTGCGCGGCGCCGGCGACCCGGACACGCCCCTCAACCCGCTGCCGCACCTCAAGCGCCTGGTCCGCAGGCTGTACCCGGCGCTGGTGGTGACGGTCGCCGCGACCGTCCTCGGCACCGTGCTCGTCAAGCCGCCCACCCAGTGGTCGGCGATCTTCGAGCAGACCGTGGCCTCGCTGCTGTACTACCAGAACTGGGAACTGGCGCTCACCGCCTCGGACTACGCGGCCGCCGACGCGACCATCTCGCCACTGCAGCACCTGTGGTCGATGTCCGTCCAGGGCCAGTTCTACCTGGTGGCCCTGGTGGTGGTCCTCGGCGTGAGCCTGCTGTGGCGTCGGCTCGTCCGCCGCGGCACCCCCAAGTGGGTCCTCGTCGGCATCGTGGCCGCGGGCACCGCCACATCGGCGTGGTGGGCCGTGCTCGGACAGTCCGCCAACCAGTCGTGGAACTACTACGACACCGGCGCCCGCATGTGGGAGCTGCTCGTCGGCGGCCTGGCGGCGATCGTCCTGGCCGGGATCGTCCTGCCCTGGCCCCTCCGCCTGCTCACCACCGCCACCGGCCTCTTCCTGGTGGTGAGCACCGGATTCCTCTTCGACGGCGCGGGCCACTTCCCCGGCCCGCTGGCCTGGTACCCCATCGGCGGCGCGCTGCTCATCATCCTCGGCGGCAACCTCCCGCCCGGCCTGCGCGCCACCCCGGCCCGGGACCCCATCACCTGGCTGCTGTCCGGCCGGCTGTTCCGGCGCCTCGGGGACATCTCCTACTCGCTCTACCTGTGGCACTGGCCGCTGCTCATCCTGTGGCTCTCCCACGACCGCGAGGCCGAGATCACGCTCGCCTCCGGCCTGGTGATCATCGCCGTGTCGATCGTGCTGGCGCTTCTCACGGAGAAATACATCGAGCGACCGGTGCGGATGGCCAGCCGGGCCCGGGGACGCACCACCCCGGCGGCCGCCGCCCGCGACCGGCTCCGGGGCGGCCCGGAACGCTCGCCCCGGGAGCAGAGACTGTTCGTCCGCGCGAGCGTCCTCGTCGTCGTCGCCGCCGTCGCCAGCGTGGCCACCGTCGGCTGGTGGGGCGCCACCTCCGGTTCCCGCTCGGCCGTCCCCTACGTCGACTCCCTCACCGACCCGGACCACCCCGGCGCGCGGGCGTTCCTCGAGGGAGTCCCCGCGCCCGACGACGTCGCGTACGTCCCCTCCCTGCTCCAGGTGGGCAACGACCTGCCCGCCAGCACCATGGACGGCTGCATCTCGACCTTCGAGTCCTCCGAGGTGGAGATGTGCGTCTACGGCGACGTCACCTCGCCCCGCACCATCGCGCTCACCGGCGGCTCCCACGCCGAGCACTGGATCAGCGGCCTCGACGAGGTCGGTCGGCACTACGGCTTCCGCGTGGTCACCGTCCTCAAGATGGGCTGCCCCCTCACCCTGGACGCCACGGTCTCCGACGGCGGCGAACAGCTCTACGAGAGCTGCGCCGAGTGGACCCCCGAGGCGCTGGCGGCGCTCGTCGGGCTGGACCCGGACTTCGTCTTCACCACCGCCACCCGACCCGTCGGCGTCGTGGGACCCGACGTCACCCCCCGCCAGTACGTCGACCTGTGGCGCGCGCTCGGCGAGCAGGGCATCGGGGTCATCGCCATCCGCGACACCCCGTGGCTCAACCGCGGCCGCGGCCCGATCCGCGCCTCCGACTGCCTCGGCGACGGCGGCACCCCGGCCGAGTGCGGCATGCCTCGCGAGCGCTCCATCTCCCCCGTCAACCCCGCCGCGCTCGCCGGCGCCGGCCTCGACTCCGTGCGACTGCTCGACCTCACCGACGGGCTGTGTGATCCCGAGGTCTGCCCCGCCGTGGTGGGCAACGTGATCGTCTACCACGACTCCCACCACCTGTCCGGCTCCTGGGTGCGCTCCGCGTCCGGCGAACTGGCCCGTCAGATGGGGCCCGCCACCGGCTGGTGGTGACCGGGACCTTCGCGTACGAGGGCCTCGCCGGGTACCGATAGGCACTACCCTTGGGCAGCGTGACCCAAGATGACGTGACGCAAGCCGCCCCGGAGCTCATCCGCGCCTGGCCGGGAACCCCTTACCCGCTGGGGGCCACCTACGACGGCACCGGCACGAACTTCTCCCTGTTCTCCGAGGTCGCGGAGCGCGTCGAGCTCTGCCTGATCGACGACGACGGCAGCGAACAGCGAGTCGAACTCGAGGAGGTCGACTACCACATCTGGCACTGCTACCTGTTCGGAGTGACCCCGGGTCAGCGGTACGGATTCCGCGTCCACGGGCCGTACGAGCCGGAGAACGGACTGCGGTGCGACCCGTCCAAGCTGCTGCTCGACCCGTACGGCAAGGCGTTCGACGGCAGCTTCGACGGCCACCCGAGCCTGCACAGCTACGACCTCGACAACCCGGACGAGCGCAACACCGACGACTCGCTCGGGCACACCATGACCACCGTCGTGATCAACCCCTACTTCGACTGGGGCAATGACCGGGCGCCCGGCCACGAGTACCACAACACGGTGATCTACGAGGCCCACGTCAAGGGCATGACGGCCACCCATCCCGACATCCCCGCCGAGATGCGCGGGACCTATGCGGGCATGAGCCACCCCGCGATCATCGACTACCTCACCGAACTGGGCGTCACCGCGATCGAGCTCATGCCCGTGCACCAGTTCATGCACGACCAGCCGCTCATCGACAAGGGCCTGCGCAACTACTGGGGCTACAACAGCTTCGGGTTCCTCGCCCCCCACAACGAGTACGCCTTCTCCCGCCAGCCCGGCGACGCCGTGAGCGAGTTCAAGGCCATGGTCAAGGCCTTCCACGAGGCGAACATCGAGGTGATCCTCGACGTGGTCTACAACCACACCGCCGAGGGCAACCACCTGGGGCCCACCATCGGCTTCCGCGGTATCGACAACCAGGCCTACTACCGGCTCGTCGAGGGCGACAAGCAGTTCTACATGGACTACACGGGGACCGGCAACACCCTCAACGTCCGGCACCCGCACTCGCTGCAGCTCATCATGGACTCGCTGCGCTACTGGATCCTCGACATGCACGTCGACGGCTTCCGCTTCGACCTCGCCTCGTCGCTCGCCCGCGGCCTGCACGAGGTCGACCGGCTGTCCTCGTTCTTCGATCTCGTCCAGCAGGACCCGGTGGTCAGCCAGGTCAAGCTCATCGCCGAGCCGTGGGACGTCGGTGAGGGCGGCTACCAGGTGGGCAACTTCCCGCCCCTGTGGACGGAGTGGAACGGCCAGTTCCGCGACACGGTGCGCGACTTCTGGCGCGGCGAGCCCGCCACCCTGGGCGAGTTCGCCTCCCGCCTCACCGGCTCCTCCGACCTGTACGAGGCCACCGGCAGGCGCCCCACTGCGTCGATCAACTTCGTCACCGCGCACGACGGTTTCACCCTCAACGACCTCGTGACCTACAACGAGAAACACAACGAGGCCAACGGGGAGGACAACAACGACGGCGAGAGCCACAACCGCTCCTGGAACTGCGGCGTCGAGGGGCCCACCGACGACCCCGAGATCCTCGCCCTGCGCCGCCGTCAGAAGCGCAACCTGCTCACGACCCTCATCCTCTCGCAGGGCACGCCGATGATCGCCCACGGTGACGAGATCGCGCGCACCCAGCACGGCAACAACAACGTCTACTGCCAGGACAACGAGACGTCGTGGATGAACTGGGACCTCGACGAGGAGCAGGAGGACCTGCTCGCCTTCACCCGCGAGCTCGTCCAACTGCGGAAGAACCACCCCGTGTTCCGGCGTCGACGCTTCTTCGGCACCCCGGTGCGCGGCGAGGAGGACCCGCAGGACATCGCGTGGTTCGCCCCCGACGGCTCGGAGATGACGAGCAAGGACTGGGACTCCGGCTTCGGCAAGTCCCTGGCCGTCTACCTCAACGGCGAGGGCATCCGCGAGCCGGACGAGCGTGGGCAGCGGATCATCGACGACTCGTTCCTCATGCTGTTCAACGCCCACCACGAGCCCATCGACTTCTCGTTGCTCGGCCCCGAGTACGCCGAGGCGTGGGAGATCGTCCTCGACACCACCCGGCCCGCCGGCGACCACAACGGGGACCTGCCCTCCGACGGCACCCTGGTCGTGGCCGGCCGCGGCACGGCCGTCCTACGGAAGCTGCGCTGATGGGCGACGCCGCGAACGGCGCGGGGTCGGGCCTGCGGGCCCGGGTCGACGCTCTCTCCAGCACCTACCGCCTCCAGCTGCGCACCCCCGCCTCCGACCCCGACGGCCGCGGCTTCACCCTGGCCGACGCCGAGCAGCTCGTGCCCTACCTCGCCGACCTCGGGGTGGGCGCGGTGTACCTCTCGCCCGTCCTGACCGCCACGCCCGGCTCGACCCATGGTTACGACGTCGTCGACCCCACCGAGGTCTCGCCCGAGCTCGGTGGGATCGACGCCCTGCGGTCCCTGCGCGCGGCGTGCCGCGCCCACGGGCTGGGGCTGATCGCCGACATCGTGCCCAACCACCTCGGCGTGGACGAGCCGGCCGCCAACCCCTGGTGGTGGGACGCGCTGCGGCGGGGCCCCGACTCGGAGTATCACCGCTTCTTCGACTTCGACACCGAGAAGGCCAACGGGGCCGACGGCAGGATCGCGATACCCGTCCTGGGCTCTCCGGAGGACGTGGCCGACCTCGTCGTCGTCGCCCCCGAGGACTCCCCGAGCGGCGAGGCCGAGCTCCACTTTTACGACCACCGCTTCCCCGTGGCGCCCGGCACCGGGGACGGCACCGCGCAGGAGGTGCACGACCGCCAGCACTACCGGCTCACCCACTGGCGCGAGCCGCTGCTCGGCTACCGTCGCTTCTTCACCGTCACCGGCCTGGCCGGACTCCGCCAGGAGGACCCCGAGGTCTTCGACGCCACCCACGCCGAGGTGCGCCGCTGGTGCGAGGAGGACCTCGTCGACGGCATCCGCGTCGACCACCCGGACGGGTTGTCCGACCCGGTGGGCTACGCGCACCGACTGCGGGACCTCGTCGGACCGGACCGGCTCGTGCTGGTGGAGAAGATCCTCGCGCCCGACGAGGTCCTCGAGCCCGCCATGGGGGTCGACGGCACCACCGGTTACGACGCCCTGCGGCTCATCGATCAGCTGCTCGTCGACGCCTCCGGCGAGGCCCGGTTGTCCGAGCTCGCCGCGCGGTACAGCGGTGACCCGGGCGACGAGGACCGGATCCACGCGCAGTCCGCCGAGCTCAAGAGACAGATCGCCGCCGAGGATCTCGCCCCCGAGTTGGCGCGGCTCGCCCGCGTCGTGCGCCACGAGGCCGCCGCCGGGCACGGGGGGTCGACGAGCGACGACGTCGAGGAGCGCGATCTCCGCGAGGCCCTGATCTCGGTGATCGCGCGTACGCCGTTCTACCGGGCCGACTATCCCGTCCTGCGGGGCACCCTCCCGGCCATCGTCGACGGCCTGCGCCGCGACCGGCCCGAGCTCGCGCCCGCACTGCGCCTCGTGGCCGGTGCACTCGCGCGCGGCGGCGAGGCGTCCACGCGGCTCGCGCAGGTCACCGGCGCCGCCACCGCGAAGGCCGAGGAGGATCGGCTCTTCTACCGCCTCGGGCGGCTCGTCTCGCTCAACGAGGTCGGCGGCTCACCCGGGCGAATGGGCATGGCCGTCGAGGCGTTCCACCTGGCGATGGCCGAACGCGCCCGCGCCACACCGCTGGCCATGACCGCGCTGAGCACCCACGACACCAAGCGCGGCGAGGACGTCCGCGCCCGGATCTCGGTGCTGTCCCAGGTCCCGGACGCGTGGGCCGACCTGGTCTCGCGCGTGTTCGAGGCCCATCCCCCGCCGGCCGAGGACGCCGGGTACTTCCTGCTGCAGATCGTCGTGGGCGTGTGGCCGGAACCGGGCGGGCCGACCGACGAGCTGCGTTCGCGTCTGCACGACTATGCCGACAAGGCCCTGCGGGAGGCCGCGGTCCACACAAGATGGACCGATCAGAACGCGGAGTTCGAGTCCGCCGCGCACGAGTGGATCGACACCCTACTCGGCTCCGGTTCCGCGCTCATCGGCCCGTTCGTCGAGCGCATCGCCCCGGCCGGACGCGACAACGCACTCGTCGCCAAGGCCGTGCAGCTGCTCTCCCCCGGCGTGCCGGACGTCTACCAGGGCACCGAGGTGTGGGAGGACTCACTCGTCGACCCGGACAACCGGCGGTTCGTGGATTACGGTCCGCTCCGCTCGGGCGCCGTCGCCCGTGCCGGCCATCCGAAGTTCGCACTGGTCCGCGAAGTGCTCAGGATACGCCGGTCGCACCCGGCGGACCTCGTCGGCGGGGCACACGTGCCGCTACCCGTGCACGGTCCCGCGGCCGCGGACGTCGTCGCGTTCACGCGGTCGGTCGACGGCCGCGCGGCGGTCGGGCTGATCGCCCGGCGGCGGACGGCGGTCCTCAGCGCCGGCGATCTTGGAGGCACCACCGCCCTGCTGCCGGAGGGGACGTGGGCGGTGCGGCCCGGCGGGGCTCCGATCTCCGGCCGCGTCGACCTGGGCGAGTTGCTCAGCGCCTTCCCCGTCGTGGTGATCGTTCGCGAGGACTGAGGCGGGTCGACTGGCGTGTCGGGTCCGTCCGGTCGGGCTGGGTGGGGTCGAGCTGGGCCGGGTGGGCTGGGTCAGCCGCGGCCCAGCAGCCTGTCGGTCTCCCGCCGCTCGCGCTTGGTGGGCCGGCCCGCGCCGCGGTCCCGTCGCGGTTGGGAGGCCAGGACCTCCTTGGGCGGCGGCGGGGGCGAGTGGTCGATATAGCAGGTCGCCGCCACCGGAGCCCCGACCCGCTTGCTCACCGTCTCGACCACCTCGAGAATGCGAATCCGGCCGAGCGTGCCCGTCACCTGGACCCGGTCGCCGGGCACGACGTTCTTCGACGGTTGCACCGCCTCGCCGTTGACCTTGACGTGGCCACCCCGACAGGCGGCCGCCGCCTTGGTCCGCGACGGGAACAACCGCACCGACCACGTCCACGCGTCCACCCGCACACCCATGGCCCGAGGATAACCGCGCCCGAAGCCTCCACGCGGCCCGCGCAGTCTCATGACGGCGTTACGCCCTTCGATCGGTGATCCGCCCCTCGGATGACGATCTGCACTCGGAGTTCCTAGGGCAAATCGATCTGCGGAGGGCGGATCGAGGTTCGAGGGGCGGATTGTGACGGTCAGCCGCCGTAGTCAGGCGGCGGCCGGGTACATCACGCTCCGAAGGCGCTGCACCAGGAGCCGAGGCTTGTCGAGATCCGCCCAGCGCCAGTGGAGCACCCGGTAGCCCAGAGCCATGAGCGCGGCATCTCGATCTTTCTCCACACCCAGTCGGCGCCGGGCCTCTGTCGCATCCACGCCATCGAGGTACTTGCCGAAACCGTCGCATTCGCCGATCAGACCGAGCTCCGGCCAGAGAAAGTCCACGCGAGCGACGAAGTTGCCGTGGGTATCGAAGATGTCGACCTGTGTCTGAGGCTCAGGAAGACCGTAGTCCGCGAAGATCAGGCGACTGCGGGTCTCCGCGACGCTCTCGCTGCGGGCATCGACTCGCGCCAGCGCGGCCCGCGCGCGTTTGACACCGGATTTACCGGCCGCGCGGCTCAGCGCGTCGTCCACCGACGCCGCAGTGACCGCCTCCGCCTTGAAGGCCGCATCTGCGACTGCCACGCTCGCCGGTGGTGCGCACGCCCTGGCCACGTCCACGATGGTGCGTTTTGGGCGGGTCACGCGGAGCCCGTCGACCACGTGGACGTCGTCTTCCGCCAACGGGGTCACGTCATGCCTGGTCAGCCTGGTGGTACGGGATCTCTGGGCGTACCCGGCGCGGGACAACGACACGGTTCCGAGTGGCAGATCCCAGCCCGGCAATCCGAGGACGAGTGCTGCCGACCAGTGGGTGAACACCGGGCATCCGAGGGCGCGGTCCGCCGCCAGCACCATGAGCAGGTGCCGCTCCTCTCGCCCGAGCTCTCGCGTGGACCGGTCGACGTAGAAGCCGGGCCGCAGGCGGATGAGATCGCCCGAGGTGACCGCTCTACCGAGCGACTGGGTGCTGAAGCCGGCCGCCATCAACTGCTCAGTCGTGTGGAGAAGTGCTCGCAGGTCATCGAAAGTAGCCATGGTCAGATCCTCGGTGCTCATCTGGCCGGTTCCGGCTCATCCCGGTGCTCGACTCGTTCTCCTGTGGATCACGCCGGCGACTGTGACTGCGTGCTCGCAGCCAACTGACCTGCCTCATCGCCGCTGTCGGGGCGGCGAGTGGACGAGTTCCCGCCGGGCGATCCGGATCCTCACGACTTGCTTCCGACGGCCGAAAGTCCCGTCAGAGTGGACATCCAGCCGTAGCCGGCGTGAGCCTCCGATGCGGCCGTGGGCGTTCTGCCCCTCGGATCGCGAGTTGCTCCAGGAGTTCCTAGGGCAGGTGACGATCCGAGGGGCAGATCGTCGGGGGGCCCGAGCCGGGGCGCCATGGGAGACTGGGATCACACCACCCCGCAGCTCGCTGGAGGACCCATGACCGACGCCGCCTCGATCGCTCCGGCGACACTCGACGCCGCCGCCACGCTCGAGCGGATCCTCGACGAGCGCTACAGTTGCCGCGGCTTCACCTCGGAGCCGGTGCCTGAGGAGACGATCGAGCAGATCCTGCGGATGGCCCAGCGCACGGCATCGTGGTGCAACTCGCAGGCCTGGCAGGTCGACCTCGTGACCGGGGACGCGACGGCCGCGTTCAGCACGCACCTCACCGAGCACGTGTTGGCCAACGACATGCGCTCGGATTTCCCGGCGCCGGAGCGGTACGACGGCGTCTATGGGGACCGCCGGCGGGCCAGTGGCTACGGCCTCTATACCGCGCTGGGCATCGAGCGGTCGGACCAGGAGGCGCGACTGCGCCAGATGCTGGAGAACTACCGCTTCTTCGGCGCCCCCCACGTCGCGATCATCACCTCGGACGCGGGCCTGGGCACCTATGGGGCAGTCGACTGCGGCGGGTACGTCTCGACGTTCCTGGCCGCGGCCACCTCACTCGGCGTGGCGACGTGCGCGCAGGCCGCGATCGCCCTGTATTCCGACGCTGTCCGCGAGCACCTGTCGATCCCGGCCGACCGGCTCATCGTGTGCGGGATCGCCTTCGGCTACGCGGACGAGAACCACCCGGCCAACACGTTCCGCGCCGAGCGCGCGGACCTGGGCGACGTCGTGCGCCGCCACGGTTAACCTGCATCCAGCCGTTCGGGCCGGCGAGCGGCTGGCGACGGCTCAGTACAGCTCGCGCTTCTGGTCCGGCTTGCCGGAGATCGCCTTGCGGACCTTGTTGCCGTGGTAGATCGTCAGAATCCCGGCGATGATCGCCACCAGCGTAAAGAACGAGCTCGCGAACAACGCGATCGGCAGCGACACCACAGTCACACCCAGCGCGATCGCCGTGTTCCGCGCATCCTTACGGACCTGCTGCTTCTGGGCCTCGATCGAGTTCGGCTGGTAGGGCTGCATGCTCATACGTTCAGGATTCCATATCCGGGCGTGTCGCCGCGGTCTCGGTGGTCGCGACCCCCGCCTCTGACCACTCGGCGCCCCCGGACGTGCGGGCGGCGAGGATCGGCCCGATCACCCCGAACTCCCCCGCCACCGTCAGCCCGACTCGACGGCCGTAGTCCACGTCGAGCACGCGGACGCCGGCCGAGCGCAGCGCCGCCTCGAGTCCACCGGCGACGGAGTGGTCGACCACGGCCTTCCACGCGGGGGTCCGGGTCACCTCCACGACGCGCCCGTCGGTCCACGCCTGCTCGACGGCATCGCTCACCGCGGCGGAGTAGGCGCGGGCGAGGCCGCCGGTGCCGAGCTTGGTGCCGCCGAACCACCGGACGACCACCGCGCACACGCCGGTCAGCCCGCTTCCCCGCAGGACGTCCAGCATGGGGGTCCCGGCGGTGCCGGAGGGTTCGCCGTCGTCGTTGGTCCGCTCGATCGGGCCGGCCCCGGGGTCGCCCACGATGAAGGCACTGCAGTGGTGGCGAGCCGCCGGATGCGCGGAGCGGAGGTCGGCGATCAGGGCGCGGGCGTCCTCCTCGTCGTCGCACCGTCTCAACACCGCCACGAACCTGGAGCGCTTCTCCTCGTACTCCCCCGTCACGTCCGGACCGGCGGAGAGCCTGAGCACGGGCGGCAATGCGGTCATGCCCCCAGTATCGCGCCCGGTGGCGGTGACGCGGCGCGGCGGTCCGACCCGACCCCTCACCACGGGCACCGGTTTTCCCTACGCTGGGTGATGTGACCTCTCCGAGCGCATCGACCTCGTCCACAACCACCGGCGCCGACATGTTCTCCGTGTGGGCGCCGGAGGCACGCGCGGTGGGGCTGGTGCTGGACCACCCCGACGCCGATCCCGTCCCCATGCGGCGTGCCGCGGACGGCTGGTGGACGTGCGGCGTTGCCCGGGAACAGGGCAGGGACTACGGGTTCGTGGTGACCGGCGACGACGACGAGGTCGGTCCGCCGCGTCCCGACCCGCGGTCGACGCGTCAGCCGGACGGGGTGCACGGGCTGTCGCGGGTCCACCGCCTCGACCCGTCCCGCTGGACGGACGCGGCGTGGACCGGCCGGCAGCTGGCCGGGTCGGTGATCTACGAGATGCACGTGGGCACCTTCTCGACCGGCGGGACGCTGATCAGTGCGATCGAGCACCTCGACGAGCTGGTCGAGCTGGGCGTGGACATGGTCGAGGTGATGCCCCTGGGCGCGTTCAACGGCGAGTACGGCTGGGGTTACGACGGCGTGGCGTGGTTCGCCGTGCACGAGCCGTACGGCGGGCCGGACGCGTTTCAGCAGTTCGTGGACGCCTGCCACGCGCGCGGCCTGGCGGTGTGCCTGGACGTGGTCTACAACCATCTGGGCCCGTCGGGGAACTACCTCCCGGAGTTCGGGCCGTATCTCTCGGCCGCGGACGGGCCGTGGGGGTCGGGACTGAACCTCGACGGCGAGCACTCGGGCGAGGTGCGGCGCTACATCATCGACAACGCGCTGCGCTGGTTCGACGAGTTCCACGTCGACGCACTGCGTCTCGACGCCGTGCACGCGCTGCACGACGCGTCGGCCGTGCACCTGCTGGAGCAGCTGGTGGTGGAGGTCGAGTCGCTGTCCACCCATCTCGGGCGGCCGCTGTCGCTCATCGCGGAGTCCGACCAGAACGATCCGCGGACCGTCACCGCGCGGGAGGCCGGCGGGCTCGGACTGGACGGGCAGTGGGTCGACGACGTGCACCATGCCGTCCACGCCGCGGTCTCCGGAGAGCGACAGGGCTATTACGTGGACTTCGGGTCGCTCGAGTCGTTGCGGCAGGTGCTCACGGGCGCGTTCCTGCATGCGGGAACCTATTCGACCTTCCGGGGTCGTGTGCACGGGCGGCCGCTGGACGTGGATCGGGTGCCGGGTAGTCGGTTCGTCGCCTACACGCTGACCCACGACCAGGTGGGTAATCGCGCGGCGGGCGATCGGCCGTCGATGAATCTCACGCCGCAGCAGCAGCTGGCCAAGGCCGCGATCGTGCTGTGTTCGCCGTTCACGCCGATGTTGTTCCAGGGCGAGGAGTGGGGTGCGCGGACGCCGTTCTGCTTCTTCACCTCGCATCCCGAGCCGGAGCTGGCCGAGGCGGTGCGGCAGGGACGGACGCGCGAGTTCGCGGCGATGGGTTGGGATCCCGACACGGTGGCGGACCCGCAGGATCCGGAGACGTTCCGCCGCTCGGTGCTCGACCGCTCGGAGCAGGCAGCCTATGAGCACGCTGAGATCCTGCGCGTCTACCGCGCGCTGATCGCCCTGCGCAAGGCCGAGCCGGAGCTGAGCGATCCGTGGCTCGCGCCGGTCCGTGTGGAGTGCGGTGTGGAGGCCGACGACGACCGCTGGCTGGTGGTCCATCGTGGATCGTTGGCGTTGGTGGTGAACCTGGGCACCGAGCCGTGCCGGGTCCCGCTGGCCGGCGAGGCGGTGCTGGCCTCTGCTGCGGTGGTCGACGCCGAGTCGGTGTTCTGCCAGGCGTTCGGGTTCGCGGTGGTGCGGACACGCTGACGCCCGGTCGGGTCAGGTCAGGTATTCGTACGCCGCAGTACCTGGCTCGAGACGCTCGCAGTCGATGCGGGAGGCGTCCATGCGCTCGAGCAGTGAGTGCAGACTGGTGGCCGACCCGAGCTCGATACCCACCAGCGCCGCACCGAACTCGCGGTTGTTGCGCTTGAGGTACTCGAACTGCGTGATGTCGTCCTCGGGCCCCAGAACCTCGTCGAGGAAGCGACGCAGCTGGCCCGGCTCCTGCGGGAACTTGACCAGGAAATAGTGCTTGAGGCCCTTGTGGACCAGGGACCGCTCGATGATCTCGCTGTACCGCGAGACGTCGTTGTTCCCGCCCGAGACGATGCAGACGACAGTGGCGCCCTCGTCGATATCGAGCTGGTGGAGGGCCGTCACCGCCAGCGCGCCGGCGGGCTCACAGATGATCCCCTCGTTCTGGTACAGCTCCAACATCTCCGTGCACACCGCGCCCTCGTCCACCGTGAGGACCTGGATTTGCTCGGTCATCGAGGAGATGACGCTGAACGGGAAGTCACCGAGCCGGGCGACGGAGGCGCCGTCGACGAAGGTGTCGACCGTGTCGAGGGTGACGGGCTCCCCCGCTTCCAGAGCCCTCGTCAGCGACGGGGCGCCAGCGGGCTCGACGGCGATGATCTTGCAGTCCGGCGCGTACTCGGCCAGATAGGTCGCGATGCCCCCGGCCAGCCCGCCCCCACCGACCGGGACCACCACGGCGTCGGGGACCTCGTCGAGCTGCGCGAGGACCTCGGCGGCGATCGTGCCCTGCCCGGCCATCGTGTCGGGGTGGTCGAACGGCGGCACCATGGTCGCTCCGGTGCGCGTGGCGTCCGCGCGGGCAGCCGCCTGGGCGGCGTCGAAGTTGGCCCCCGTCACCACGAGCTCGACCCAGCTGCGGCCGTGGGCCAGGATTCGGTCGCGCTTCTGCTTGGGCGTGTTGGTCGGCACGTAGATGCGGCCGTTGATCCCGAGGACCCGGCAGGCGAACGCCACGCCCTGGGCGTGGTTGCCGGCGCTGGCGGTGACCACGCCCGCGCTGCGTTCGTCGCCGGTCAGCTGCGCCATGAGGTTGTACGCACCGCGGATCTTGTAGGAGCGAACCGCCTGCTGGTCCTCCCTCTTGAGCAGGATGCGCGCGCCGGTCTGCTCGCTGAGCCGCTCGCTGACCTGCAGGTCGGTCGACCGGATGACGTCGCCGATCCGGCGGGCTGCGGCGTCGATGTCGTCGGTGGTCACGACCTGGGTGGGCGCGGGTTCGGTGGCGGTCACAGCCACCAGTGTCCCACCGCCTCCGCGATCACCGCCAACCGGTCACCGCGTGGCCACCCGGCGAAGCACGCGTGCACCGCGGTCCGGTCAGCCCGCGAGGCAGCCGGCGCCGAGTAGCGCCTTGAGGTCCCCCATGAGGGAGGACGACGTCTCGACCCGCAGTTGATCGTCGAGCCGCAGGACTGTCGAGGAGCTGCCGTTGACCAACCGCAGATGGACGTCGGAGGGGCCGGGGTGGCGGACGAGGACCTGCTTGAGCGCGGTGACCGTCTCGATGGTGCACATCCGCGTCTGCAGCGTCAGCGCGAGGGGCGCGCCGTTGCCGCCGACGACCAGGTCCGGCACCTCGAGGGTGTCGCCGAAGACCGACACGCGGTCCTCACGGATGTTGATCCTCGCTTTGACCAGCACGACCGCGTCCTCGGCGATGTCCAGTGCAGCGATCCGGTAGGTCTTGGGGAAGAACAGCACCTCGACGCTGCCGTTGAAGTCCTCGATCGTCACGATCGCCCACGGCTCGCCGTTCTTGTTCACCCGCCGGTCGACCCCGGAGATGATCCCGCCGATCGTCACGGCGGTGCCGTGGGCCAGCTCGCCCTCATGGATCGTGGCGATGTTCGTGTCGGTCTTGGCCTCCAGTGCGGCCTCGAGCCCGTCGAGCGGGTGGCCGGAGACGTACAGGCCCAACATCTCGCGCTCGAGGGCCAGTTTCTGCTTGGTGTCCCACTCCTCATCGGGCACGCGGACGGCGAACACGTCACCGAAGCCGGCGTCGGCCGCGGTGTCGTCTCCCCCACCGAAGAGGTCGAACTGGCCGACGGCCTCGGCCTTCTTGGTGGACATCACCGATTCCACGGCGTCGGCGTGGACCAGGAACAGGCCCTTGCGCGGATGGCCGAGCGAGTCGAAGGCGCCGGCCTTGATGAGCGACTCGGTGACCTTCTTGGTGCAGGCGGTCTGGTCGATCTTGGCGAGGTAGTCCGAGAAGTCGGTGAACTCGCCCTTGGCCTCACGCCCGGCGACGATCGAGTCCACGACCTGTGCGCCGACGTTGCGCACGGCACCCAGGCCGAAGCGGATGTCCTCGCCGACGGAGGCGAAGTTGGTCAGCGACTCGTTGACCGACGGCGGGAGCACCCTGATGCCCATCTGCCGGCAGTTGGACAGGTACAGGGCGGCCTTGTCCTTGTCGTCCCCGACGGAGGTGAGCAGCGCGGCCATGTACTCGGCCGGGTAGTTGGCCTTGAGGTAACCGGTCCAGAAAGACACGAGGCCGTAGCCGGCGGCGTGCGACTTGTTGAACGCGTACGAGGCGAAGGGCTCGATGGTGCCCCACAGCGCGTCGACGGCCTCCTTGGAGAACCCGCGCTCGAACATACCGCCCGAGAACTTCTCGTACTCCGCGGCCAGGACCTCGGCCTTCTTCTTACCCATGGCCTTACGGAAGCCGTCGGCCTCACCGGCCGTGTATCCCGCGAGCTCGCGGGAGATGGCCATGATCTGCTCCTGGTAGACGATCAGGCCGTGGGTCTCCCCGAGGATCTCCTTGAGCGGCTCCTCCAGCTCAGGGTGGATGGGCACCAGTTCCTGCTTGCCGTTCTTGCGGTCGGCGTAGTTCCAGTGCGTACCCATGCCCATGGGGCCGGGCCGGTACAGCGCGAGGGCGGCCACGATGTCGTTGAAGCCGGTGGGCTTCATCCGCTTGAGCAGCTCGCGCATGCCGCCGGAGTCGAGCTGGAACACGCCCAGGGTGTCACCGCGGGCGAGCAGATCGTACGTCGCCTGGTCGTCCGTGCTCAGCGTGTCGAGGTCGATCTCCTCGCCACGGTTGAGCTTGATGTTCTCCAGGCAGTCACCGATCACCGTGAGGTTGCGCAGGCCCAGGAAATCCATCTTGAGCAGGCCGATGTCCTCACACGACGGGTAGTCCCAGCCGGTGATGAGGGCTCCGTCCTGCGCGCGCTTCCACATGGGGATCACGTCGAGCAGCGGCTCGGAGGACATGATCACCGCACACGCGTGAACGCCGGCCTGACGGACCATGCCCTCCAGCCCGCGGGCCGTGTCGTAGATCCGCTTGACGTCGGGGTCGGTCTCGAGGAGTTGGCGCACCTCGGCGGCCTCGCCGTACCGCTCGTGCTTGGGGTCGGTGATCCCGGACAGCGGGATGTCCTTGGCCATGATCGGCGGCGGCAGCGCCTTGGTGATGCGGTCGGCGATCGCGTACCCGGGCTGGCCGAAGTTGACGCGGGCGGCGTCCTTGATGGCGGCCTTGGTCTTGATGGTGCCGAAGGTGATGACCTGGGCGATCTTGTCGGCGCCCCACTTGTCGGACGCGTAGCGGATCATCTCGCCGCGACGCCGGTCGTCGAAGTCGATATCGATATCGGGCGCGGACGGCCGCTCGGGGTTGAGGAACCTCTCGAACAGCAGTCCGTGCTCGATGGGGTCGATGTTGGTGATCTTCAGCGCGTACGCCACCAGCGCGCCGGCGGCGGAGCCTCGGCCGGGGCCGACCTTGATGCCGATCGAGCGGGCGTGCTCGATGAGGTCGCCGACCACGAGGAAGTAGCCGGGGTAGCCCTTGCCCTTGATGACCTCGAGCTCGAAGTTCGCACGCTCGATGTACTCCTGCGGCACCCCGTCGGGGAAGCGCCACTGCAGACCCTTGTGGACCTCCTTGGCCAACCAGGTGTCCTCCGTCTCGCCCTCGGGTACGGGGAACTTGGGCATCCGGTCGCGCGGGGTCCAGATGTCGTCGTACGGCTGGACACGCTCGGCGATCCACAGCGTGTTGTCGCAGGCGCCGGGGACCTCGGAGTCCCACTGGGCGCGCATCTCCTCGGCGGACTTGAGGAAGTAGCCGTCCCCGTCGAACTTGAAGCGGTTCTCGTCGGCCAGCGTCTTGCCGGTCTGGACGCAGAGCATGGCCTCGTGGGCGTGGGCCTGCTCGCGGGTGACGTAGTGGCAGTCGTTGGTCACGAGCGGCGGCATGCCCAGGTCCCTACCGAGCTTGAGCAGGTCCTCGCGGACCCGACGCTCGATGTCGATCCCGTGGTCCATGAGCTCGAGGAAGAAGTTGTCCTTGCCGAAGATCGACTGCCACTTCTCGGCGGCCTCGTAGGCCTCCTTGATGTGGCCGAGGCGCAGGCGGGTCTGGATCTCGCCGGAGGGGCAGCCGGAGGTGGCGATGATCCCCTCGGAGTACTCGGCGAGGATCTCCGCGTCCATGCGCGCCCACTTGCCCAGCTGCCCCTCGTACGAGGCCAGCGAGGACAGCCGGAACAGGTTGCGCAGGCCGGTGGCGTTCTCGGCGACCATCGTCATGTGCGTGTAGGCGCCGGAGCCGGCGACGTCGTCACTCTTCTGGTGCTTCTCGCCCCACAGGATGCGCTTCTTCTCGAACCGCGACTCCGGGGCGACGTACGCCTCGATCCCGATGATGGGCTTGACCCCGGTCTTCTTGGCCTGCTTGTAGAAGTCCGAGGCGCCGTACATGTTGCCGTGGTCGGTCATCCCAACGGCCGGCATACCCAGACGTGACGCCTCCGCGAACAGCGGGTCGATCTGCGCCATCCCGTCGAGCATCGAGAACTCGGTGTGATTGTGCAGATGCACGAACTGATCGCCCACGAAAGCACTCCTCCTACGGACTCGTCCGCCACAGTCTAGGTCGGATCACCGACAGTCCTCGAACCCCCAGGACGGGCCGCGCGCGGCGTGCGACCGGCCAGCGTGAACGCGATGACGGCGGTCCAGATGAGCGCGAAGCCCACCCACTGGACGGCGTCGAGTCGCTCGCCCACGACGAGCAGTCCCCACGCCATCTGCAGCACCGGGACGATGTACTGCAGCATGCCGACGGTGGCCAGCGGGATGCGCTGCGCGGCGACGGCGAACAGCAGCAGCGGCACCACGGTGACGAGGCCGGAGGCGGCCAGCAGCGCGGAATGCCCCGCACCGTGCCCGGTGAAGGTGCCCGCGCCGGACGCGCCCAGCCAGACCAGGAAGGCCACCGCGACGGGCGTCGTCACCGCGACCTCGCCGAGCATCCCGGTCACCGGATCCACGCGCAGCTTCTTCTTGAACACGCCGTACAGACCGAAACTCACGGCGAGGATCACCGACAGGTACGGGAAGTGACCGTATCCGGCGGTGAGGACCCCGACGGCGACGACGGCGAGGGCCACCGCGAGCCACTGTGGGCGGGTGAGCCGTTCGCGGAAGACGATCACGCCCAGCAGCACGCTGACCAGCGGGTTGATCGTGTACCCCAGTGCCGCCTCGGTGACCCGCTCGGAGTTGACCGCGTACACGTAGACGCCCCAGTTGGCCGAGACGAAGGCGGCCGCACCCCCGATGCGGGCCCAGGAGGTGCGGTCCATGGCGCGCACCCGCCCCCAGCCGCGCAGCAGCGTGACCACGATGGCCATGACGACGAACGACCACACGATCCGGTGCGCGAGGATCTCGACCGCCCCGGCGGGCTCGAGCAGCGGGAAGAAGGCGGGGAAGAAGCCCCAGAGCGTGTACGCCGCGACGCCGGCCGCCATGCCGACGGCGACCGTCCTGTCCTTCTCCCCTGCCGCCTCACCGTTCACCGGCGCAACCCTAGCGCCGGTCGCCCGCGGTGGCCGGTCAGGCGGGGGGTACGGGGGCGGCGTCCGGGAGCGGCAGGGCCGAGTCGACCTGCTGAGGCAGCAGGGGCCGGACGGCGAAGCGCCCGTACACCGCGTCGGGGGGCAGCGCCTCCACCGCCCGCACACCGCGGTGGTCGGCCACCGCGCGCAGCTGTCCGGTCGTGCCGCGCACGAGCAGGCCGATGATCGCGGGCTCCCCCGCCCGGATGCGGGACGCGGTGAGCGCGGCGGCCGCGGCGGCCCGGTCCGATCCCGCCGGGGCCGGATCGAGCCGCGCGGCCGCCTGCTCGAGGCCCCGGCCGAACACCGCCTCGCGCCCGGCCTCCCCCGCCACCGGCTCGGCCAGCGCCACGTCGGAAACGGGCATCGCGACCCCCTCGACCGGCACCTGCACGGACAGCCCCGAGACGCGCGGCAGACCCCGCACCGCGCCGGCGGCCTCGGCGACCGACCACGCCTCACCCGCGCTGACGAGGGCCCAGCGGTGGGCGTCGGGGTCGCGGGCGCGGCCCTCGTCGTCGTCGCCATCATCACCGGATCCCCCCGGGACGTCCGTCCCGCCGCCCACGGTGACCAGTGAGGCGGCCGCGCGGTCGAGGTAGTCGCCGACGCGCTCGCCGGGGTCGGGGCCCAGGGCGTCGCTCATCACCCCCGGGCTCCGCGGGAGCTCGGTGCGCAGCGCGGTGAGGATCGTCACCAGCGCCAGGACGACCACCACCCCCACGCCGGCGGCCCGCAGCAGCCGCGCGGCGCCGGTCATGCGTCGCGGAGGACGTCGATCGCGTGCTGCAGGTCGTCGGGGTACCGGCTCGCGAAGTCCACGCGCGCCCCCGTGCCCGGATGCTCGAAGCCCAGGCCCACCGCGTGCAGCCACTGCCGCTCGAGCCCCAGCCGCCGCGCGAGGACCGGGTCCGCGCCGTACGTGAGGTCACCCGCACACGGGTGGTGCAGCGCCGAGAAGTGCACGCGGATCTGATGGGTGCGCCCCGTCTCGAGCTTCACCTCGACCAACGTCGCCGCCTGGTGCGCCTCGAGGGTGTCGTAGTGCGTGATCGACGGCTTGCCGTCGGAGGTGACCGCGAAGCGCCAGTCGTTCGACGTGTGCCGGCCGATCGGCGCGTCGATCGTCCCCGAGAGCGGATCGGGGTGGCCCTGCACCAGCGCGTGGTAGGTCTTGTCGACAGTCCGGTCGCGGAACGCCCGCTTGAGCAGCGTGTACGCCCGCTCCGACGCCGCCACCACCATGAGGCCGGAGGTCCCCACGTCGAGGCGGTGGACGATCCCCTTGCGCTCCGGCGGTCCCGAGGTCGAGATGCGGTACCCGGCGGCGGCCAGGCCGCCGATCACCGTGGGACCGGTCCACCCGACCGAGGCGTGCGCGGCCACACCGACGGGCTTGTCGACGACGACGATGTCCGCGTCCGAGTACACGACCGCCATCCCCTCGACCGGCTCGGCGACCACCGCCGGCTCGGCCCGCGGCTCCGGCATCTCTACCTCGATCCAGGACATCCCGGTGAGCTTGTCGGACTTGCCCACGGTGCGGCCGTCGAGCAGAACCTTGCCCTCGCCGGCCAGGTCCGCCACCGCGGTGCGCGAGATGCCCAACAGCCGGGAGACGCCGGCGTCGACGCGCATGCCGTCGAGACCGTCCGGCACGGGGAAGTTACGCAGCTCACCCATCGGCCGGGTCCCCCTTGGCGACGGGGGCGGCGTCGTCCGACACGCGCGAGCCGTCGAAGTCGATGTTGCGCAGGACCGCCACCGCCACCACGATCACACCGGCGACCAAGCAGGAGTCCGCCACGTTGAACACCGGCCACCAGCCCACGGACAGGAAGTCCACGACGTGGCCCTGCAGGATCCCGGGCGCCCGGAAGTAGCGGTCCACGAGATTGCCGGCGGCGCCGCCGAGGATGAGGCCCAGCCCCCACGCCCACCATGTGGAGTGGACGCGGCGGGAGAACCACAGCAGCCCCAGCACCACGACCGTGGCGACGACGCTGAGCACGACCGTCGACTCCGTACCCATCGAGAACGCGGCGCCGGGATTGCGCAGCAGCACCAACCGCACCGTGTCACCCACGAGCTCGATCGGGCGGGCGTTCTCCAGGTTGGCCACCGCGAGCACCTTGGTGACCTGATCGATCAGGACCACCACGCCCGCGATCGCCAGCATGACCGCCGGCCCCGCGCGGAAGTACCCGGGCGCGGTGGCCCGAGGTCCGGGTGTGCTCGCTCCCGCGGCGTCAGGCCGCGTGCCGTCGGTCTCCGTCATGCCGCCCAGTATCCCTGATGATGTCGCCGACCCGACGGCTGCGGGTGGGCGACCCTCTAGGCTCGGGGCGTGGACCCGCGATCGACCGTCATCCCCGGCCCCTCCCGAACCACCCGCCGCGAGCGTGGCGGCGACCGAGGACGGGGTGGCCGCGGCGGCTCCGGTCGACGTCTCCTCGCGGCCGCGCTCGCGGCCACCCTCGTAGTCGGTACCGCCGGGTGCGCCGACGACGACGCCTCTGACCCCGCCGCCTCGGGGCAGGCGACGACCACCGGGGCGGGCGCCGCTGCGGACCCGGACGCGCAGGCGCTCGAGCCCGAGGTGAGCGTCGACCCCGGACCCGCCCCCACCGTGGAGCTGGTGGACGCCGGGCAGGGCGAGCGGCGGGTACTCGCCTACGCCCCGTCGCTCGAACCGGCGGTCGTGGCCGTGACCCGTGCAGCCACGTCCCGCACCGAGGTCCCGGGTTCCGAGCCGAGGGTCGACGACACTCCGGAACAGACACTCACCCTGGAAGGGCGTTCCGAACCGGACGTCGACGGCGCCCAGCGGGCGACCGTCACCGCGCGCGAGTTCACCTCCGTCGACGACCGCCGGTCCGCGCAGTTCGCCACCGCGCCCGGTTTCACCGTCACCTGGACCCGCAGCGCCGACGGCGTCATCCGCGAGCTCTCACTGGCGGCACCGGCGGGTGCGACCGACGCCGCTCGCGCCGGCGTCGAGATCACCGCCAACGCGATCTCGGACGCGACCGTCGCGTTCCCCACCGAGGAGATCGGCGTGGGCGCCCGGTGGACGGTCACCCGGCAGGTCGACGACGCGGTCGCCCCGACCCGGGTCACCACCTACGAGCTGGTGGACCTCGACGGCGACGTCGCCACCGTCCGGTCACGCACCGAGGCCCCCGATCCGCAGGACACCCTCACCGCACCCGCGCCCGACGGCGGGCCGGGCGTCACCCTGGACGTGGAGTCCTACGACGTCTCCGGCTCCGGCGAGCTGACGGTCGACCTCCGGGCCGCCCTGCCGGTGGGCGGGACGACCGAGTCCTCCACGCGGACCGCCTACGTCGACCCGGATTCCGGACGACGGTCGACCTACGAGGAGGACTCGGAACTGAGCTTCCGCACGGTGGACTGACCGCCGGCGCGGCGCCCGGCGGTCGCCCGGATCAGGCCGCGGCGCAGGTGGCCGGCGGCTGGAGCCCGGCGTTGGTGATCAGCGCGCAGGCGAAGGACTTCTGCAGCTGCCACTGGCCGTTCTGGTTGATGAACTGCGCCTGGACGTTGATGTCCTCCTGGCCCGGCTGGGTGATCACCGCGTTGGCGATGAGCGTGCCCGGGATGTCGCCCTCCGCCACGCCGGTGATCGTCACGCCGGCACCCTGCTCGGCCTTGAGGGCGGCGATCTGGTCGAAGATCTCGGGCGCCTCGGCACCCCCCTCGACGAGGTCGACCTTCTCCTCCACCGGAACGGCGGGATCGGACGCCCGGTCGAGGAGCCCGGTCAGCTCCGCGGCGGTGGGCACGGCGGCGGTCTCCTGCGCACTCGTGGTGGGCGCGGGTGCGGTCTCGCGCTCATCGCCTCCACCCCCACAGGCGGCGAGGCCACCCATGGCGAAAGCGGACAGGGAGAGAGCGGCGATGGTCCGTCGAAGACTCACGCGGGGGTCCTTTCGTCGAGATGTGGGGCACCGGGCATCCGGCGCCGAGCCGGTCCCGGCTCCGAACCGTGTCACCGGCCCAACGAACACTGGTCGGTCATTGTTCCATCGTCGGCGGCCCGGGTGTTTGACGACGAGCCGCCCGCACAGCACTGTGGACCGGGTGACCAGCGGCCAGACCAGCACCGATACCCCCCACATCGTGATCTGCACCACCGGCGGCACGATCACCGCCTCCACGACGCCCGAGGGCGCGGTGGTGGCCGGGGACTCCGATCCGGCCACGGCGGCGATGCTCGACGCGCTCCGCGCCGTGCTGCCCGGCGAGATACGGGTGAGCGCCCGCGCCGTCCTCGACGCCGACTCCTCCACCTTCGGACCCGCCGAGTGGGACCTGATCGTCGACACCGTCGCGGACGTCCTGGCCGACCCGGAGGTCTCCGGGGTGGTCGTGACCCACGGGACGGACACCCTCGAGGAGACCGCCATCGCGCTGGACCTGCATCACGCGGACCCGCGGCCCGTGGCGCTCACGGGCGCGCAGCGTGCCGCCGACCACCCCGAGGCCGACGGGCCCGCGAACCTGCTCGACGCGGTGCTGTTGGCCGCCGACCCGGTCTCCCGCGATCTGGGGGTGCTGGTGGTGCTCGGGCGGGCGATCCTTCAGGCCCGCGGGGTGCGCAAGTGGCACACGACCGATTCCGTCGCCTTCGCCCGAAACTCCCCCGAGCACCCGGTGGAGGACCTGCCGCCGGAGCTCGAGCGCCCCACGCTGACCGGGCGGGCCCGGTTCGCCGACACCCGGGTGGACGTGGTCGCCTGCCCGCCGGGCTCCGACGCCGCGGCGGTGAACGCCTGCGTCGACGCCCGCGCGCGCGGGCTGGTCCTGGAGGGTTCGGGGTCGGGCAACCTCCCGCCCCTGGTCGCCGACGCGGTGGCCCGGCTCGCCGAGGACCGGCCCGACATCGTGGTGGTGGCCTCCAGCCGGGTGCCGCGGGGCGAGGTGACCGCGACGTACGGCGGCCGGGGCGGCGGTGCCGAGCTCGCGGCCCGCGGGGTGCTCTCCGCCGGCTACCTGCGCTCGGGGCAGGCCCGTGTCCTGCTGGCCGCTCTCCTGTCCGTCGCGGAGGGGGCGGAGGCCGACGTCGACGTCGACGCTGACGCTGACGCCGAGACCCGCGCCGACACTGATGTCGATGCCGCGGCGCGGGTCCGCCGCGAGTGGTCGAGGTTCCACCTCTACAACTGACGAGCAGGCCCCGAGCAGCCCGAAAACCCCTCACCGCCGCGGGCCGTTGGCGGCGCGGGCCGAGCGGGAGAACAGCCGCCCGTCGCCATGGCGTCTCGCGCGCACCGCGGTGGGGGCGAGACGCCATGCCGGGGGGCGGCTGAGTCCGGGGCGAGCATGCGCGAACGCGAGGCGCCATCGGCAGGAGCGGCTGCGAACCGGGGCGCGCACGCGCGAACGCGAGACGCCATCGCCGGGAGCGGCTGCGAACCGGGGCGGGCATTCGCGGGCGCGAGACGCCATCGCCGCGAGCGGCTGCAGCTGGGCCGGGCGGCTGGCGTGCGAGGGGTGTCACCAGCCCAGGGAGTCCAGGGGGTCCGCGGGCTCGAGCGCCGGATCGTCCTCGGCGAAGGTGCGCATCCGGCCCGGCCCGGTCACCGCTGTCTCGAACCGCACAGAGACCCGCCCGTGCCCCGAGCCCTGCACCCAGCCGTGTCCGAACTCCGGGTGACGCACGTCCGCGCCGGTCTCGAACCGACGGTCCTCGCCCCGACGCCACGCCCCGATCGCCGGGAGTTCCCCCGCGCCCGTTTCCGCGGCAGCCCCCGCGCCCGCGGGCCCCGACCCGGCATCGGCCGGCTCGGACTCCTCCGTGGTCACGGTGGTGCCCACACCGACGATGTCTGGCAGGTCCTCGTCGTCGTCGACCCCCGCCCCCGGCCGCACGCCCAGGGTGAACTCCTGCTCGAACAGCGCGTCCTGGTGGAAGTCCGTCAGGCCCGCCACCCCCACGCCCAGAAGGCGGATCGCACCGAAGTCCACCGGATCCGGCGCCAGGGACCTGGCCACCGCGATGATCGTCTCGAGCGAGGTCGTGCCCTCCGGCAGCGTGTACGAGCGGCTAATCGACGTGAAGTCCGAGCGCTTGACCTTCACCGTCACCGTGCGGGCGGCACGCCCGTCGCGCAGCAGCCGCCGGTGCGCGGCCTCCGCCGCCCGTCGTACCGCCGCGGTGACCTGACCGGGCGTGGTCAGGTCGGCGGCGAACGTGCTCTCCGCGCTGATCTGCTTGGCCTCGGCCCGCTCGTGCACCGGCCGGTCGTCGTACCCGCGGGCGATCCGGGCGATCGCCGGGCCCACCGTCTTGCCAAGCGCGTGGGCCACGTCGTCGTCGTCCATCGCGGCCAGGTCGCCGATCGTCGTCACCCCGAACTGCGCGAGCCGCTCCCCCGCCACCGGGCCCACGCCCCACAGACTCCGGACCGGCAGCGGGTGCAGCACCCGCTCGTGATCGCGGCGCGCGACCACCGCGACCCCGTCCGGCTTGGCCAGCTCGGACGCGATCTTGGCGTACTGCTTGCCCGCCCCCGCACCGACCGAGGCCGGCAGCCCGGTGGCCTCGCGGATCGCCGCCCGCAGATCCTGCGCCCACCGCCGGGTGCGGTCCACGTCCGCGCCCCGCAGCCCGGGCGGCTCGAGGAACGCCTCGTCCACCGACACCTGCTCGACCACCGGCGCGTGCTCGGCGAACACCTCGAACACCCGGCGGCTCAACGCGCGATACACCGGCATCCGCGGCGAGACGAACACCGCCGACGGGCCGACGAGACGCCGGGCCTGGTGCGACGGCATCGCCGATCGCGCCCCGAACGCCCGCGCCTCGTACGAACACCCCGCCACCACGCCGCGGCCGCCCTGCCCGCCCACGAGCACCGGCCGACCCCGCAGGGTCGGCCGGGTGAGCTGCTCGCAGGAGGCGAAGAACGCGTCCATGTCGACGTGCAAAACCCAGCGGTCCTGTCCGTCGGTCACCGCCGCCTCCGTCGGCTCACGATCGCGTCCGTCAGGGGTCGGGTCCGGGCCGATCAGACCCGCGCCAGCGTCATCCGGACGCCCTCGGCGAGCTCCACCGCGTCCCCCTCGGCCGCGTCCAGGCCGTCCACCACCGCGAAGTCGGTCGCCAACACCTCGGCGGCGATGAGCTGCGCGTGCCGATCGGCCCACTCCCGGCGATCGGCCGGCACCGCCATCCGCACACGGATGCGGTCGGAGATGTCGAACCCGGCCGCGCGGCGCGCCTCCTGGATCTCGCGGATGCGGTCCTTGGCCCAGCCCTCCGCCTCGAGCTCCTCGGTCACCGTCAGGTCCAGCACCACCAGGCCGGTGCCGCCGGGCAGCGCGGCAGTCGACTCGGGATCGGCGGCGACGAGGCGGTGCTCGTACTCGCCCTCCTGCAGCTCGATGCCGCCGGCGGTGACCACCCCGTCGACCTCGGTCCAGTCGCCGGTCTTGGCGGCCTTGATGCAGGTCTGGACCTGCTTGCCGAGCCGCGGGCCGGCGGCTCGGGCGTTGACCGCCAGCTCCATCCGGCCGTGCGCGGCCACGTCGCTGGTCAAGTGGACATCACGGACGTTCACCTCGTCGGCGATGATGCCGGTGAACGGCTCGAGCCGCTGCGCGTCCGGCATCGCCACGGTGAGCGAGTTCAGCGGCAGACGCACCCGCAGGTGCTTGGCCTTACGGATCGAGGACACGGTCGAGCACACGTCGCGCACGGCCTCCATCGCCTCGACCAGCGCGGCGTCGCGGGGCAGCTCGTCCGCGGCCGGCCAGTCCACGAGGTGCACCGACTCCTCGCCGGTGAGCCCGGTCCACACGACCTCGCTCATCAGCGGCAGCAGCGGCGCAGCGAGCCGCATGGTCGTCTCGAGCACCGTGTACAGCGTGTCGAACGCGTCGCGAGAGTCCCGCCCGCTGTCCTCGCCCGCCCAGAACCGGGACCGCGACCGACGCACGTACCAGTTGGTCAGCGCGTCGGCGAACAGGCGCAGTTCGTCGCACGCGGCGGCGATGTCCGTGGCGTCCAGTGCCTCGGTCATGGCGTCGCGGGTCGAGGCCAACCGGGACAGGATGTAGCGGTCCAGCACGTGCTGGGAGTCCGTCCGCCACGTCGCCCGGCGGGAGGCGTACAGCTGGAAGAAGCTGTACGAGTTCCACAGCGGGAGCATGGCCTGGCGGACGCCCTCGCGGATCCCCTGCTCGGTCACCACGAGGTTGCCTCCGCGCAGGATCGGCGAGCTCATGAGGAACCACCGCATGGCGTCCGAGCCGTCACGGGCGAACACCTCGTTGACGTCCGGGTAGTTGCCCTTGGACTTGCTCATCTTGAGCCCGTCGTTGCCCAGGACGATGCCGTGGGCGGCGACGTGCGTGAACGCCGGGCGGTCGAACAGGGCGGTGGCCAGCACGTGCAGGGTGTAGAACCAGCCGCGGGTCTGCCCGTTGTACTCGACGATGAAGTCGCCCGGGTTGTGGGTCTCGAACCACTCCTTGTTCTCGAACGGGTAGTGGACCTGCGCGAACGGCATCGACCCGGACTCGAACCAGCAGTCGAAGACGTCGGCGACGCGCCGCATGGTCGACTTGCCCGTCGGGTCGTCCGGGTTGGGTCGGGTCAGGTCGTCGATGTACGGCCGGTGCAGGTCCGTGGGCCGGACGCCGAAGTCCCGCTCGAGCTCGTCCAGCGAGCCGTACACGTCCACGCGCGGGTAGGCCGGGTCGTCGGACTCCCACACCGGGATGGGCGCGCCCCAGTAGCGGTTGCGGTTGATGTTCCAGTCACGCGCCCCCTCGAGCCACTTGCCGAACTGGCCGTCGCGGACGTGCTCGGGCATCCACGTGATGTGCTCGCGGTTGAGCTCCACCATGCGGTCCCGGAACGCGGAGACCTTGACGAACCACGCGGGCAGCGCCATGTAGATGAGCGGCTGGCCCGAGCGCCACGAGTGCGGGTAGGAGTGCTCGATGGTCTCGTGGCGGATCAGTCGGCCCGCCGATCGCAGGTCGCGGGAGATGGGCGCGTTGGCGTCAAAGACCAGCTGCCCCGCGTACGGCGGCACCTCCGAGGTGAACTTGCCGTCCGGGCCCACCGGGATCACCAGCTCGATGCCCGCGGCGTCGCAGGCGTCCTTGTCCTCCTCACCGAAGGCCGGGGCCAGGTGGACGATGCCGGTGCCGGACTCGGTGGAGACGTAGTCGGCCGAGAGCACGACGTGCGCGTTCGGGTGTCCGGCGAAGAAGTCGAACGGCGGAGTGTAGCGCAGGCCCACCAGCTCGGAGCCCTTGACGACGGTCTCGACCTCGGCGTCGTCACCGAACTCGGCCGCGTAGACGCCGCGGCGCGCCTCGGCCAGTACGAATACACGGCCGGCGAAGGGCCCCGAATTGACCCGCACGACCGAGTAGTCGATCTCGGGGTGCACGGCGGCGGCGAGGTTGGACGGCAGGGTCCACGGCGTGGTGGTCCACACGAGGGCCTCGGCCCCGTGGAACGGGCTGTCCTGCGGCGCCTCGAGCGGCAGCCCCACGGTGACGGCCGGGTCCTGGCGCATCTTGTAGGCGTCGTCGAGCCGGGTCTCCTGGTTGGACAGCGGCGTCTGCTCGTACCAGGAGTACGGCAGGACGCGGAAGCCCTTGTAGACGAGGCCCTTGTCGTACAGCTGCTTGAAGGCCCACAGGACGGACTCGGTGAAGTCGATGTCGAGCGTCTTGTATTCGTTCTCGAAGTCCACCCAGCGCGCCTGGCGGTGGACGTACTCCTCCCACTCGTCGGTGTACTGCAGCACCGACTTCTCGCAGGCGGCGTTGAACTCGGCCAGACCCATCTCGAGGATCTGGGACTTCTCGGTGATCCCGAGCTGCTTCTCGGCCTCGAGCTCAGCGGGCAGTCCGTGGCAGTCCCAGCCGAAGCGGCGCTCCACCTTGTAGCCGCGCATGGTGCGGTAGCGCGGGATGACGTCCTTGACGTAGCCGGTGAGCAGGTGGCCGTAGTGGGGCAGGCCGTTGGCGAAGGGCGGGCCGTCGTAGAAGACGTACTCCTCCGCGTTCGCCCGGTTGCGGATGGACTCGCGGAAGGTGTCTCGCTCGTCCCAGCGGGCGAGGACCGTCTCCTCGAGGGCCGGGAACGAGGGGGTCTGTGACGTGGTACCACCGGTGAGGTCGACGATCGGGTACGCGCTGCCGGTGACACCGGCCTCGCCGGACGCCGGGTCGGCGGATTCGCGGTTCACGGGCTCGGTGCTCATGGTGGGGCGGACTCCTCACATAGGGGGCCCGCACGAGTTCGCATCCGTGGGGCCGGTCAGGCCTGCGCTCGGGGACGATCCGGCGGCGCCCAGCGCGCCACGGTCCGCGGTACCACCCCGTTTGGCGACGACGTGCGACGCCCACTCGTGGGTCGGGCTGTGACGGGCTCCCCCGTTCGGTTCTACTGAGCGGGTCCCGAAGCGGGACCGCGCCGTTCTTCCGAGCGCTCCCCGGTGATGGCCGGATCATCGCGCGTCCGACTCGGGGCCGGACAGTGTCCAATGTTACCCATCCGCCCGGACGTCCGCCTCTCCCGAGGGCCCGCGGGTGCGAGTGTCACGGTCCCCGCGCCCCTTGATGAGGTCGATCACCAGCAGCAACAGCCCCAGGGCTCCCACCCCGATGCATGCCCAGGCCCACCCGATCTGACCGGTCGCGACCGCGGCGACGAGAAAGCCGAATCCGAGGATCGTCAGTCCGAGCGCGGCGACGAGCATTCGTGCCTCCTGGGGGCGGTGCGTGGTGGCAGGGGATGCGCCACGCACTGTGGTGCGCACCCCTTGCCGTCGAATATACGTCGGTCCCCGCACCCTGGGCAGGGGCGGGGACCGTTCACGCCGCGCGGATCGGGCGCGTCACGCGTGAGGGGTCAGTCGGCGCGGTGGCCGCCGTCCTTCTTGGCCGCCTGGTCGGCGGCGCCACCGGCATCGGCGGGGGCCGCCGGGGCGGCGGA
>NZ_BCSW01000024.1 GCF_001571065.1 Dietzia cinnamea NBRC 102147 | reverse complement strand
CCCACCTGTTGCGTCGGGAGATGGAGTCGGGTGCCAGTGGCGGGGACTTCGTGGCCGCGTGCCGCACGGTGCTCCGTCGCCTCGAGGGCGCCTTCACTCTGGTCTTCAGCCATGCCGCCCACCCGGACGTCCTCGTGGCCGCGCGGCGCTCGACCCCGCTCGTGCTGGGTGTCGGCGAGGGTGAGATGTTCCTGGGGTCCGACGTCGCGGCGTTCATCGAGCACACCCGTGACGCCATCGAGCTGGGTCAGGACAACGTCGTGGTCCTGCGCGCGGACTCGTACGAGATCACCGACTTCGCCGGTGAGCCCTCCGAGGGGCGTCCCTTCTACATCGACTGGGATCTGGCCGCCGCCGAGAAGGGCGGCTACGACTACTTCATGCTCAAGGAGATCGCCGAGCAGCCGGGGGCGGTCGCCGACACCCTGCTCGGTCACTTCCAGGACGGTCGCATCGTGCTGGACGAGCAGCGGATGAGCGATCAGGACCTGCGCGACATCGACAAGGTGTTCATCGTGGCCTGCGGCAGTGCCTACCACTCGGGCATGGTCGCCAAGTACGCGATCGAGCACTGGACCCGGCTCCCATGCGAGGTCGAGATCGCCTCGGAGTTCCGCTATCGCGACCCGGTCCTGGACCGTTCCACGCTCGTGGTGGCCATCTCGCAGTCCGGCGAGACCGCGGACACCCTCGAGGCGGTCCGTCACGCCAAGGCCCAGAAGGCCCGTGTCCTGGCGGTGTGCAACACCAACGGTTCGCAGATCCCTCGGGAGGCCGACGCCGTCCTGTACACGCATGCCGGGCCGGAGATCGGTGTCGCCTCCACCAAGGCGTACCTCGCGCAGATCACGGCCAACTACCTGGTCGGTCTCGCGCTCGCGCAGGCTCGCGGCACCAAGTACCCGGACGAGGTGGCGGCCGAGTTCCGTCAGCTCGAACGCATGCCCGAGGACATCCAGAAGGTCGTCGACTCCCTGGGTCCGGTCCGGGGGATCGCCCGCGAGCTCGCCGGCTCCAAGTCGGTGCTGTTCCTCGGCCGCCACGTGGGGTACCCGACGGCACTGGAGGGCGCGCTCAAGCTCAAGGAGCTGGCGTACATGCACGCCGAGGGGTTCCCGGCAGGGGAGCTCAAGCACGGTCCGATCGCCCTCATCGAAGAGGGTATGCCGGTCTTCATCGTGATGCCGCCGGTCGAGGGTCGCGGGGTCCTCCACTCCAAGCTGGTGAGCAACATCCAGGAGATCCGGGCCCGCGGCGCGCGGACCATCGTGATCGCCGAGGAGGGCGACGAGGTGGCCCGGCCCCTCTCGGACTACTTCATCCCGATCCCGGCCTCGACCACTCTGCTCCAGCCGCTGCTGGCCACCATCCCGTACCAGGCCTTCGCCGCCGAGGTCGCCGCCGCGCGCGGGTACGACGTGGACAAGCCCCGCAATCTCGCCAAGTCCGTCACGGTGGAGTGACCCGCCCGCGATAGTCAGATCATGAGGCGCGCCCATCCCGTCGAGGTCATCCGCGCCGCGGAACGTCCGCTCATCGAGGCGGCCGCCGCGGCCGGGGACCCCGACGCGGTGATGCGGCGCGCGGCGGCGGGCGTCGCCCACCACACCGCGGCGCTGTTGCGTGAGCGCACCGGCGGCGTCTACGGCCGCTCCGTGCTGCTGCTGGTGGGCAGCGGTGACAACGGCGGGGACGCCCTGTACGCGGGCGCGATCCTGCGTGGCCGCGGGTGCCGCGTGGAGGCCGTTCTGCTGAGCCCGGACCGCGTGCACGAACGTGGTCTCGCCGCCCTGCGCCGCGCGGGCGGGCGGGTGCGCGGCGCGGAGACCGTGGGCTCCCACGTACCCGTCCCCGATGTCGCCGTCGACGGTGTGGTGGGTCTGAACGGCAGGGGACCGCTGCGTGACCCGGCGGGAGCGATCGTCCGGGGCTTGACGGCGGCCGGCGTGCCGTGGGTGGCGGTGGACCTGCCCAGCGGGATCGACGCCGACACGGGCACCGTTCACGAGCCGCACGTGCGGGCGGCGCTCACCGTCACCTTCGGCCTCATGCGCCGCGCCCACCTGCTCGCCTCGCCGGAGTGCGGCCGCGTCGAGGTCGTGGACATCGGCCTGGCCGAACCGCCGGACGGCCCGGACGTCGTGCGGCGCCCCGGCCCCGCCGAGGTGGGGCGCCATTGGCCGGTGCCGGGGCCGGACGACGACAAGTACACGCAGGGCGTGGTCGCGGTGCGCGCCGGGTCCGAGCGGTACCCGGGTGCGGCGGTCCTGTGCGTGTCGGCTGCGGTGACGGCCACGTCCGGGATGGTGCGGTACGTGGGGGCGGGGGCGGACGCGGTGCTGGCCGCCCGCCCCGAGGTGGTGTGCCACCCGACGGTCGCCGACGCGGGCCGCGCCCAGGCGTGGATCGTGGGGCCCGGCGGAGGGACGGGGCCGGACGCGGTGGCGGACATCGACGCGGTCCTCGCGGAGGGGCGGCCGACGGTGCTCGACGCGGACGCCCTCACCTGCGTCGCGACCCACCCGGTCCTGCTGCGGAGCGCCACCGCGCCGGTGCTGCTCACCCCGCACGCCGGCGAGTTCGACCGGCTCACCGGCGGATGGGACCGCGGCGACCGCCCCGGCGCGCTGCGCCGGTACGTCGCGGGGCTGCGGGACCGTGGGATCGAGGCGACGGTGCTGCTCAAGGGACGTGTCACCCTGGTCGACGACGGCGAGACGACGTTCGCGGTGGACTCCGGTTCCTCCTGGGCCGCGACGGCCGGTTCGGGCGATGTGCTGTCCGGGATCGTGGGCGCGTTGCTCGCGAGCGGCAGGGCGGCGTACGGATCTCCGGCGTGGCCGGCGGTCGAGGCGGCGACGGTGCACGGGGAGGCCGCGCGCCGGGCGGCGCACCGACACACCGTGGGCGCGGGCGGTGCTCACGGGGGCCCGGGCGCGCCGATCGGTGCATCCGACCTGCTGGCCGCGATACCGGGGGCGATCTCGGCGCTGCGGGGGAGGGAATCGCTGCCCGCCGGCGCTTTTTGGCAGAATTGACAGAATGGGTCCAGTTGTCCCCCCGGCTCCGTGCCGCGCCGAGATCGATCTGGACGCGATCGAGCACAACAGTCGCGTCCTCGTCCGGTCTGCCCGCGGGGCCCGGGTCATGGCCGTGGTCAAGGCCGACGCCTACGGGCACGGCGCCGTCCCCGTCTCCCTGGCCGCGCTACGCGGGGGTGCGCACGCGTTGGGGGTGACCACCATCGTCGAGGCCCTGCAGCTGCGATCGGCGGGCATCGACGCGGAGATCCTCGCGTGGCTCTACTCCGCCTCGGACGACGTCCGCGCGGCGGTCGAGGCGGATATCGACCTCGCGATCCCCAGCCCGGCCCACCTGGACACCGTCCTGGAGGCCGCGCGCCGCACGGGCCGTCGTGCCCGTGTCACCCCCAAGATCGACACGGGCCTCGCGCGGTCCGGCATCTCCCTCGAGGAGTGGCCGGCCGTGCTCGAGCGGCTCGTCACGGCCACGGCCGGCGGGCTGGTCGAGGTCACGGGGCTGATGGCCCACTTCGCGCACGCGGACGACCCGGGTAACCCGGTCATCGACCTGCAGGTGGCGCGGCTCCACGAGTGTGTGGCCCAGGCGCGGGGCCGTGGTCTGGACTGCCCGGTCAACCACCACGCCAACTCGGCCGCGACGCTCACCCGCCCCGAGGACGGGTTCGAGATGGTCCGCCCGGGCATCGCGCTGTACGGCCTCAACCCGGTCGAGGGACTCGAGGTGGACCTGGTGCCCGCCATGACGTTCTCGGCCGAGGTGCTCATGGTCAAGAGGCTGGCCGCGGGGCAGGGTGTGAGCTACGGGCACACGTGGCACGCCCCTCACGACACCACCGTCGCCCTCATCGCGGCGGGCTACGCCGACGGAGTGTGGCGGCTGCTCTCGGGCCGGCTGGACGTCTCGATCGGCGGGCGGCGCTATCCGAACGTCGGCCGCGTGTGCATGGACCAGTTCGTCGTCGACCTCGGACCCGACCCCGGACAGGCGGTGCGGGTGGGGGACACCGCCGTGTTGTTCGGCACGGGCGCTGACGGCGGGCCCACCGCCGCCGAGTGGGCCGAGACCCTGGGCACCATCCACTACGAGGTGGTCACCGCGGTGCGTGGCCGGGCCGCGCGCCACCACGTGGTACGCGGCAGCCATGCCGCGCCGTCCGCGCGTGGGACCCGCGCCGTCGCGCGGAGCGACGACGCCGCACCGGGGGCCGGGCGGGGGGTCGGGGGATGAGCGAGGACCACGACGACGAGGTCGGCGACGACCCGCGCGGTGGGCCCCGGCTGCGATTCCCGAGACGGCCCGAGCGGTCGGCCGCCGAGACACCGGTCGAGATCCGACCACCCGAGGTGGCCGGAGGCACGCCGCGCGACGCGGAGGCGGTCGCCGAACGGATCCGGACGCCCGGTGGCCTGCGCGCCGGCCTGAGCGCGCTCGGCGCCGCCACCCTGGGTTCGGTGGTCACGCTGCTGCCCGGCCGACGCGCCAACGACCCGTGGGCCGGCGAGGACATGTGGGAACTCGGGGTGGACCGGGGTTCCATGGTCGCCGCGACCGACGGTGTCCCGCTCGCGGTGCGCGAGGCGGGGCCCACCGACGCTCCGATGACGGTCGTGTTCGTCCACGGCTACACCCTGTCGATGGACACCTGGCATTTCCAGCGCCGGCACCTGGCCGACCGGTTCGGCTCCGAGATCCGGATGGTCTTCTACGACCAGCGCGGGCACGGCCTGAGCGGGGCCGGCTCGCGGAAGAACGCGACCATCGACCAGCTGTCCCGGGACCTCGACACCGTCATCTCGGCGACCGCCCCCACCGGGCCCGTCGTCGTGATCGGCCACTCCATGGGCGGGATGACCGTGATGGGGTTCGCCGCCCGGCACCCCGAGACGGTCCGTGAGCGGGTCCTGGGGGTCGGGCTGGTCTCCACCGCGATGGCGGAGCTCTCGGAGGCCGGACTCGGGGCGGTGCTCGACAACAGGAGCGTGGCCCGCCTCGCCGGGCTGGCCGGCCGCAGCCCCGGCGTGTTCACGAGCAGCCGGCGCGCGCTCGGGGCGATCATCTCGCCGTTCATCTACGGCGGGTCGTTCGGGGACCCCGCCACGGTCAGTCCGACCGTCGCCCGGTTCGTGGACAAGCTCATCGCCTCGACCGACGTGCTGACCATCGCCAACTTCTTCGAGACCCTCACGCGGCACGACGAATCGGCCGCCATGCCCGTTCTCCGCGAGGTCCGCACGACGGTCCTCAGCGGCGACCGGGACCTGCTCACCCCGCTGGACCGGTCGGTCGACATCGTCGAGGAGCTCCCCGACGCCGAGTTCGTCGTGGTCCCGGGCGCCGGGCACATGGTGATGCTCGAGGAGCCCGCGCACGTGTCCGAGGTGTTGGGCGACCTCGTGGCCGACGCGATCATCGAGTGGCGCCGCCTCGAGCGGGCGGGCCGCGCCGACGGGAGCCGGACATCGTGACGATCGGTGTGCCGGGGGAGCGCGACCTGCCGACGGTCGAGGACACGCGCGCGCTGGGCGTCGAGCTGGCCGGGCTGCTCCGCGCCGGCGACGTGGTGGTGCTCGACGGACCCCTCGGCGCGGGCAAGACCGCCCTGACCACCGGGATCGCCGCTGGCCTCGGCGTGCGGGGCCGCGTGACCTCGCCGACCTTCGTCATCGCGCGCCGCCACCCGCCCACGACGCCCGGCGGCCCGGGGCTCGTCCACGTCGACGCCTACCGCTTTCTCGGCGGGCAGGACCCGGACGGGACCCGGCCCACGACGGGCGACCTGGCCGACGAACTCGAGTCCCTCGACCTGGACTCGGCCCTCGACACCGACGTCGTGGTGGTCGAGTGGGGCGCCGGGTTCGTCGACTCGCTCGTCGAGGCCCCGCTCGTGGTGACCCTGCGCCGGCCCGACGGCACCGACGTGCGCACCGCCGTCTGGAGCCGGGGCGCCTCGCCCGGCCACGCGGTCGGCCCGGCGGTACCCTGACCTCGTGCTGGTCCTCGCCGTCGACACCTCCACCCCCTTCGTCACCGCGGGGGTGTGCCGCCTCGTGCCCGGTGACGACCACCCTGTGGTCGAGACGCTGGCCATCCGCGTCACCGAGGACGCCCGCGCCCACGCGGAGCTGTTGACCCCGCACATTCTCGACTGTCTCGCCGATGCCGGCCTGGCCGCGGACGGCCTCGACGCCGTGGTGGTGGGCACCGGCCCGGGTCCGTTCACCGGGCTGCGGGTCGGGATGGCCACCGCCGCCGCGTTCGCCGACGCCCTCGGCAGACCGGTCCACGGGGTGTGCTCGCTCGACGGGCTCGCGGCCACCGCGCGCGCCGCCGGGGCCGACGGGGACCTCGTCGTCGTCACCGATGCCCGTCGCCGCGAGGCGTATCACGCCCGCTACTCACCGCAGGGCGTGCGGACGTCGGGTCCCACGGTGGGGCCCGCCGCCGACATCGACGTCGCGGGCGCCACCCACTTCGTCGGGGATCCCGACCGCCTGCGCGAGGTCACCGACGCCCGCGGTCCCGCCGACACCCACGGTCCCGCCGACACCCACGGCCCCGGCGCCGTCCGCGGCGACCACGGCGCGGGCGACGCGCTGCCGCGTGTCCTCGACGGCGTGCACGCGCCCGATCCGGCCGGACTCGTCACCGCGGCGGCCGACGCCTTGCTCACCGACGCGGCACCGGCCCCGCTCGAGCCTCTCTACCTGCGACGCCCCGACGCGATCCCGCCCCGGCGCGCCGAACCCTCCGCGGCCCTGCGCGGGGTGGGGCGATGACCGGGACGCCGGACGTCGTCCACGACGCGCTGGTCCCCGACGACGCCATGCGCTGCGCCGACCTGGAGAGGCTCCTGTTCCGCGGCGACGGCCCGTGGTCGGCGGCGGCGTTCCTGTCCGAGATCGGCTCGCGTCACACCACGTGCCTGGCCGCCCGCGTCGACGGGCGGCTGGTCGGCTACGCGGTCCTGGCCGGGCTCGGGCCCGAGGGCGACCGCGAGTTCGAGGTGCACACCATCGGCGTCGACCCGGAGTACCAGGGGCGCGGCATCGGACGCGCGCTGCTGCGGCGGATGCTCGCGGTGGCCGACGCGGAGGGCGCGCCGGTCGTCCTGGACGTGCGGACCGACAACGTCCCCGCGCGCACGCTGTACGAGACCCACGGGTTCGAGGTCGTCGGCCTGCGGCCCCGGTACTACCGGCCCAGCATGGCCGACGCGCATCTCATGGTGCGGTCGGCGCGGGCCGGCGGGCGCGCGGACGGTGACGTCGCCGGCAGCGCGGGCGGCGGAAGCGCGGACACTGGTGGCGACGACACGGGAGAGGGGAGCGGCCGATGAGGACCGTCATGGGGATCGAGAGCTCGTGCGACGAGACGGGCGTGGCCGTGGCGCGGGTCCACGACGACGGGCGGGCCGAGCTGCTGTCCGACGTGGTCGCCTCGTCGATGTCCGAGCACGCCCGCTTCGGCGGCGTCGTCCCCGAGATCGCCTCCCGCGCCCACCTCGAGGCGCTCGTCCCCACGGTCCGCGCCGCGCTCACCGAGGCCGGGGTGGAGCGACCCGACGCCGTCGCCACCACCATCGGACCCGGGCTGTCCGGAGCACTGCTCGTGGGCTCGTCCGCGGCCAAGGCCTACGCCGCCGCCTGGGGCGTGCCGTTCTACGCCGTGAACCATCTGGTCGGCCACGTCGCCGTCGCGGGCTTCGACGGCGGGCCGCTGGGGGAGTGCGTGGCCCTGCTGGTCTCCGGCGGCCACACCCAGCTGCTGCACGTACGCTCGCTGACCGAGCCGGTCGCGGAGCTCGGGTCGACCGTCGACGACGCCGCCGGCGAGGCGTACGACAAGGTCGCCCGTCTGCTCGGTCTCGGTTACCCGGGCGGACCGGTGATCGACCGCCTGGCCGCCACCGGCGACCCCCGCGCCATCGCGTTCCCCCGCGGGATGACCGGCCCGCGCGACGCCCGCCACGACTTCTCCTTCTCCGGGCTCAAGACCGCCGTGGCCCGGCGGATCGAGACCGCCGAGCGGGACGGCGAGCAGCTCGACGTGGCCGACGTCGCGGCGTCGTTCCAGGAGGCGGTCGCCGACGTTCTCACCATGAAGGCCGTGCGGGCCTGCACCGATCTTGGGGTGGACACCCTGCTCATCGGCGGCGGCGTGGCGGCCAACTCGCGGCTGCGCGACCTCGCCGCCCACCGGTGCGCCGAGGCCGGCCTCACACTGCGTGTCCCGCGGCCGCGCCTGTGCACGGACAACGGCGCCATGGTGGTGGGGGTCGCCTCCGCCCTGCTCGCCTCGGGCGCCGCGCCCAGTCCGCTGACCGTCGCCGCCGACCCGGGCCTGCCGGTCGAGGTCACGCAGGTCGCCTGACTCCGCAGGCGGGCGGCACGGCGCCCGGCGCCGGCACGGCGCCGACGCGGCTAGAACCCGAGAATCGCCATCCCCATCGCGGCGGACGTGAGCGCGAGGACGAGGAACATGAGCATCCACGCGATGCCGAGGTAGCCGATGACGAGGGCCGAGATCGCCATCGCGCGGCCCTCCTGTCCCCGCCGCCTGATCTGCGCGAGCGACACGTGCCCGAGGATCACCACGATCACGGTGATGACCGCGGGCACCAGCGGGACGAACAGGCCGAGGAACGAGCCGAAGACGACGTTGCCCACGGCGACGACGAGGGCTACGAGAGCCAACTCGTTTCCGCCTGCCGGGTGCACCGGGTCATACGGGTCGGACACCGGCCGGTCAGTCCCCGGCCGGTTCGGTGCGATCGACGCGGGTCCGTTGCGCGAAGTACAGGCCGAGCCCGGCGAGCGTGAACCCGCCGATGAAGTTCCCGATGTGGACCGGGATCTGGTTCCACAGCAGCCAGTCGGCGACGCTCACGTCCGCCCCGAGCATCATCCCCGCGGGGATCGTGAAGTGGTTGACCACCGCGTGCTCGTAGCCGAGCGCGAAGAACGTGAGGATCGGCAGCCAGATCGCCAGGATCTTGCCCGAGGTGCTCGAGGAGGAGAACGACATGATCACGCCCAGCGCCACCAGCCAGTTACACAGCACCGCGCTGAGCGTCACCCAGCTCAGCCCGGTGACCAGGCCCGCCTCCTTGTAGGCGATCGTCTTCTCCACCGCGAGGTCGGCGAGGGCCTGGGCGCCGGTCGCGTCCGGCTCCGTGCCCATCCCCGTGAGCACGGAGGTGATCATCCAGGCGGCGGCGAGTCCGCCGATCGTGTGGCCGAGGATCATCCAGCCGAAGACCCGCAGACAGTCCCGCACCCGGACCCGCTTCTCCATGACCGCGAGCGGCACGAGCCCGTAGGCGCCGGTGACGAGTTCCCACCCGAGCAGCACGACCAGGGTGAGGCCGATGGGGAAGAGGACGGCGCCGACGATCTCGACCCCGGTCGCGTCGGTGACCATGACGGCCAGCGTCGTGGCCGCGCCGAGCAGATAGACGGCGAGGAAGCCCCGCAGTGCCAGCTGCCATCCCGGGATGTGGGCCTTCTTCTCCCCGGCGTCGACGGTGGCGGTGACGATGTCGGGAGGGGCTACTGCAGTCATTGCTGGGCCTCGCTGTCCTCGATGGGTGATCGGATCGGGCAGAGGTGTTCTGGTCGCTGACGTCCGTGCGTGCGGGCGAGCCTACCGGCGGCGGGGGGATCCGCAACGCGAAGAGCCTGCACGCGGTTTCCTTGAGTGCTGGCACTCGCCTGTGTAGAGTGCCAATAGACACGGTGCACCGAGGGCGTCACCCGCGACGGCGCACGCGGCGGGCCGGGTCGTACGGAAACCACGGGACGCCCTCGGTGTCCCGGATCTTCGAACCACACTCCGAGCCGCCCGGGATCCGGGCGGCCACACCCCATACGGGAGGATCATCGTGGCGATCAAGCCGCTTGAGGACAAGATTCTCGTCGAGGCCATCGAGGCCGAGACCACCACGGCGTCCGGCCTCGTCATCCCGGACACCGCCAAGGAGAAGCCCCAGGAGGGTACCGTCGTCGCGGTCGGCAAGGGCCGCTTCGACGAGGACGGCGACCGCATCCCCATGGACATCAAGAAGGGGGACAAGGTCATCTACTCGAAGTACGGCGGCACCGAGATCAAGTACGAGGGCAAGGAATACCTGATCCTCTCCTCGCGTGACGTCCTCGCGGTCATCGACTGACGTGAGCCGCGTCAACCCCGCCCCGGCGGCGCCGGCGACTGCCAGGCACCACCGGGGCGGTGGTGTCTCGCGCCGCGACACCGTATCGACCCGACCACCCACTTCCCTCCAGGAGTTCCATCAATGTCCAAGTTGATCGCGTTCGACGAGGAGGCCCGCAAGGGCATGCTCGCCGGTGTCGACGAGCTCGCCGACACCGTCAAGGTCACGCTCGGCCCCAAGGGGCGCCACGTCGTGCTCGCCAAGGCGTTCGGCGGCCCCACCGTCACCAACGACGGCGTCTCCATCGCCCGTGAGATCGAGCTGGCCGAGCCGTTCGCGAATCTCGGGGCGCAGCTCGTCAAGAGCGTCGCCACCAAGACCAACGACGTCGCCGGCGACGGCACCACCACCGCCACCGTGCTCGCCCAGGCCCTCATCCGTGAGGGGCTGCGCAACGTCGCGGCCGGCTCCAACCCGATGGCGATGGGCAAGGGGATCGAGAAGGCCGCCTCCGCCGTCGTGGAGTTCCTCCGCTCGGCCGCGACGCCCGTCTCCGGCTCCGAGGCCGTCGCGCAGGTCGCGACCGTGTCCTCGCGTGACCCCGAGATCGGCCGCATGGTCGCCGAGGCCATGGACGCTGTCGGCGTCAACGGCGTGGTCTCCGTCGAGGAGTCGCAGGGGCTGCACACCGAGGTGTCCGTGACCGAGGGCATCGCCTTCGACAAGGGCTTCCTCTCGCCGTACTTCGTCACGGACCCGGATGAGCAGAAGGCCATCTACGAGGACGTCCTGGTCCTGCTCCACCGCGAGAAGATCAGCTCCCTGCCGGACCTGCTCCCGCTGCTGGAGAAGGTCGCCGAGACCGGCAAGCCGCTTCTAATCGTCGCCGAGGACGTCGACGGCGAGGCGCTGTCGACGCTGGTGGTCAACTCGATCCGCAAGACGCTCAAGGTCGTCGCCATCAAGGCGCCGTACTTCGGTGATCGCCGCAAGGCCTTCCAGGAGGACCTCGCGATCGTCACCAAGGGGCAGGTCGTGAGCCCTGACCTGGGCATGAAGCTGTCCGAGTGCGGACTGGAGGTGCTCGGGCAGGCCCGCCGCGTGACCGTGTCCAAGGACGAGACGATCATCGTCGACGGCGCGGGCGACCAGGCCGACGTCGACGCCCGCGTGGCGCAGCTGCGCCGCGAGGCCGAGGCCACCGACTCCGACTGGGACCGCGAGAAGCTCGAGGAGCGGATCGCCAAGCTCGCCGGCGGCGTCGCCGTGATCCGTGTCGGCGCGGCCACCGAGACCGAGCTGACCGAGCGCAAGCTCCGTGTCGAGGACGCCGTCAACTCGGCCAAGGCCGCCGTCGAGGAGGGCATCGTCGCCGGTGGCGGCTCCGTGCTCGTCCAGGCGGCCGCCGCGCTCGAGCGGCTCGCCGAGGACACCACCGACGCCGACGAGAAGGTCGGCGTGACCGTGGTCCGCAAGGCGCTGTCCGCCCCGCTGTTCTGGATCGCCGCCAACGCCGGCGAGGACGGCTCCGTCGTCGTCAGCAAGGTCGCGGACCTCGGCCCCCGGGACGGTTTCAACGCCGCGACGGGCGAGTACGGCAACCTGGTCTCCGCCGGGATCATCGACCCGGTGAAGGTCACGTCCTCCGCAGTCGTCAACGCGTGCTCGGTGGCCCGCATGGTCCTCACCACCGAGACCGCGATCGTCGAGAAGCCCGAGGAGAAGGGCGCCGACACGCACTCGCACGCCGGTCACTCCCACTGATCGCGACCGGCTCACGGGCCCCGTTCCCCGCACCGGCGGGGAGCGGGGCCCGTCGCCGTTCCATGCCGGTCGTGTGGTCCCGCGCCCGCGGCAAGGGTTACGCTGGGCGCTCAGCAGTACACCCCCGACACTCCGGTCACGCGCCTATTCTGAGCGCGAGCCGCGCCGGCCGCCCCCGGGCCCGGACGTGGGACCCGTCGCGACCCGTGTCGCGCCCCGAGAGAAAGGCCGTGCCCCGTAACACATCCGTGTAACGCGTGGCCCCCTAATCCGATGACAGGTACAGCAGACGAGTTGGAACTCGCCGTCGCCGACGCGGTCAAGGGTGACCGCGCCGCCGCCGCGCGTGTGCTGGAGCTCGTGCGACCCGGGGTGGTGCGGTACTGCCGCTCCCGCGTCGGAGGTTCGGAGAGGGCCAACCTGTCTGCTGACGATGTCGCCCAGGAGGTGCTGATCGCGGTGCTCTCGGCTCTGCCGGGATACCGGGACCAGGGACGTCCCTTCATGCTTTCGTGTACGGGATCGCGGCCCACAAGGTCGCGGACGCCCATCGTGGCGCCGCGCGGAACAAGTCCGATCCCGTGGAGTACCTCCCCGAGGTGCTCTCGACCGACACGGGGCCGGAGGACCACGTCCTCGACGGCGAGGTGTCGAGAGCGGTGAGCCGCCTGCTCGACACCCTGCCCGAGAAGCAGCGGGAGATCATCCGACTGCGAGTCGTGGTCGGGCTCTCCGCGGAGGAGACGGCGGAGATCGTCGACAGCACGGCCGGAGCCGTGCGCGTCGCCCAGCACCGGGCGATGAAGCAGCTCCGCGCGAGAATCGAACAGGACGGAGAGGAGCGATGGCGATGAACGACGACGATGTCGACCCCGGCGCCCGGGATGCCGACGCCTCGCTCGACGAGCACGAGGTGGACCCGCTCGAGGTCGACCGCGACGACGAGCTCCTCGACACCCTCGGACGCGGAGAGCGCCCCGATGTGGACGATCCGCTCCTGGCCCTGTTCGCCGACTGGCGTGCCGAGACCGGATCCGCCGAGCTGCCCGCGCTGCCGAGTGACGAGGAGATCGAGGTAGCCCTCGCCCCGAACGTGTCGCGGCTGCGGCCCCGGCGCGGGTGGGTCTCCTCCGGCGACCACCATCACGGCAGGCGTCCCGCGCTCTGGCAGGCGGTGACCGGTGCCGCGGCCGTGGCCGCCGTGGTCGTCGGTGGCCTGTCCGTCGCCGCGCACAGTGCGATGCCCGGTGATCCGCTGTGGGGTGTGTCCAAGACGATCTTCTCCGACCGCGCCGGTGACGTCGAGCTGGTCAACGATCTCACCGAGTACCTCTCCGCCGCCGATCTCGCCGCCCGCGAGGGCGACCGGGGCGAGGCCGAGCGCCTCCTCGACGAGGTGAGCGAGCGGCTCGACGAGGTCTCCGACGCCTCGGAGCGCGTGGAACTGATGAAGCGCAGGGACGCCATCAAGCGCGATCTCAGCCGGGTGACACCGAGCACCGTGCCGTCGCCCGCGCCGGCGCCCGCCCCGACTCCGGCGCCCGCCCCCGCACCCGGAGCGGCAACGCTGGTTCCGGGTGTCCCGGTGCCGCTGCCGTCCAACCTGATCCCCCCGCCGCCCCCCGGGATGCCGGTCATCCCGCTGCCGCTCGACGGTCTGCGCATCTCCACGACGCTCCAGATCCCGATCGACACCCAGCGGATCCAGGACTTCCTGGCGCCCACCACGGGCCGACCGAGCGGGGACGTGGGGGAGGACCAGCTGGGCGTGCCGCCGTCACCGTCCCGCACCACGGTCACCCAGGTGCCCACCCCGACCCAGCAGCCCCCCACGTCGTCCCAGCAGGCGCCGGAGTCCACCCCGCCGACCAACTGATCGGCGGCGACCCCTTGGCCGGGTGGTTGCCCGTGTCGCACGCCGAACGAACAGATCCCCGCCTCCCGGTCAAGGGAGGCGGGGATCGGTCTCTCTGTCCGGGACCCGGGTCAGCGACGCCAGTTCAGCCGGCGCGGACGCATCGCGCGCACCGCGTCCGCGTAACCGCGGCAGTACTCCCAGGTGACGTAGTCGTCGGGGATGGGGTCGAAGGCGGGCTCGTGGGGCAGCAACGAACCGTCATCGAGCAACTGCATGAGGTTGGCGCGCAGCATGTCCCACTCGTGGTAGTGCTCCTCCGCACAGTCCTCGCACTGCACCGCGACACCCTTGACCCCGATCGGGGCCAGCAGTCGACGGAATTCGGCGAGGTCCGCCAGGTCCTCCTCGATCGCGCGTCGCTCATCGGCGTCGAGGGGGCCCGAGGGCACCCCGTCGTCGATGGGGTCGAGCCCGGCCAGCTCCGCGGCCGGGTCATCCGGATCGCCGGCGAACGGGTCGGGCGGCATTCCGTGCCGTAGGGGATCGTTCACGCCCTCCACCGTACCCGTGACCACGGTCTCACGGGGCCGACGGTTCGAGCCGCGGGCCCGGTAACCACTATCCTCGAACCCAGCACCGAGACGACCCCCCAGGAGGACGGCAGATGAGCGAGTCGCAAGGCCCAGTACGCACCGGCGGCGACGACCCGAGCAAGGTCGCGATGGTGGGCCTGACGTTCGACGACGTTCTCCTCCTCCCGGCCGCGTCCGAGGTGGTCCCCAGCGAGGTCGACACCAGCACGCGACTGACGCGGGAGATCACCCTCCGGGTACCCCTGATCTCCTCGGCGATGGACACCGTCACCGAGGCGCGCATGGCCATCGCCATGGCCCGGCAGGGCGGTATCGGTGTCCTGCACCGCAACCTGTCCGTGGGTGACCAGGCCGCGCAGGTCGAGACGGTCAAGCGGTCCGAGGCCGGGATGGTCACCGACCCGGTCACGTGTGCCCCGAGCGACACCCTGGCCGAGGTCGACGAGATGTGCGCCCGCTACCGCATCTCCGGCCTGCCGGTGACCGACGAGCGCGGCGAGCTGGTGGGCATCATCACCAACCGCGACATGCGCTTCGAGATGGACAAGTCGCGGCGGGTAGACGAGGTCATGACCCGTGCGCCCCTCGTGGTCGCGCGCGAGGGTGTGACCGCCGAGGCCGCACTGGGGCTGCTGCGTCGGCACAAGATCGAGAAGCTGCCGATCGTGGACGGGGACGGGCGTCTGACCGGCCTCATCACGGTCAAGGACTTCGTCAAGACCGAGCAGCACCCGAACGCCACCAAGGACTCCGACGGACGCCTCCGGGTGGCCGCCGCGATCGGCACCGGCGAGGACGCGTGGCAGCGCGCCGGCGCCCTCACCGACGCCGGTGTCGACGCGCTGGTCGTCGACACCGCCCACGCCCACAACCGCAACGCCCTCGACATGGTCGCCCGCGTCAAGCGTGAGCTCGGCGACCGCGTCCAGGTCATCGGCGGCAACCTCGCCACCCGCGGTGCCGCCCAGGCGATGATCGACGCGGGAGCGGACGCCATCAAGGTGGGCATCGGTCCCGGCTCCATCTGCACCACCCGCGTCGTCGCGGGCGTGGGCGCGCCCCAGATCACGGCCATCCTCGAGGCCTCCGTGGCCGCGAAGGCCGCCGGAGTCCCGGTGATCGCCGACGGCGGCATGCAGTACTCCGGGGACGTGGCCAAGGCGATCGCCGCCGGCGCGTCCTCCTGCATGTTCGGCTCGCTGCTGGCGGGCTGCACCGAGTCCCCGGGCGAGCTGATCTTCGTGGACGGCAAGCAGTACAAGGTGTACCGCGGCATGGGCTCGCTGGGAGCGATGCGCGGGCGCGGCAAGCCGGGCCAGGAGAAGTCGTTCTCCAAGGACCGCTACTTCCAGGACGACGTGCTCTCCGAGGAGAAGCTGGTGCCCGAGGGCATCGAGGGGCGTGTCCCGTACCGGGGCGACGTCGCGCAGGTCCTCCACCAGCTGGCCGGCGGTCTCCGCGCGGGCATGGGCTACACGGGGTCGGCGACCATCCCGGAGATGAACGACGCCCAGTTCGTCCAGATCACGGCCGCGGGGTTGAGGGAGAGCCACCCGCACGCGATCCAGATGACCATCGAGGCCCCCAACTACAACGTCAAGGACTGAGGGCGCGTGCGCAACGTCGTGGAGATCGGCCTGGGCCGCGAGGCCCGTCGGATGTACGGGCTCGGCGAGGTGGACATCGTCCCGTCCCGCCGGACCCGGAGTTCCAAGGAGGTGTCGACCTCCTGGCAGATCGACGCCTACCAGATGGACATCCCCGTGATGACGCATCCGACGGACGCGGTGGTGTCCCCGTCCTCGGCCGTCGAGTTCTCCAGGCTCGGCGGTCTCGCCGTGCTCAACGGAGAAGGTCTCTGGGCCCGTCACGCGGATCCCGAGGCGGTGATCGACGAGCTGCGTGAGCTCGCCCTGGAGGACCTGACCGGGCACCGCGCGGTCGCCCGCCTGCAGGAGCTGCACCGTGCGCCGATCGACCGCGAGCTGCTCGCCGCGTCGGTGCAGCGTATCCGCGACGAGGGCGCGACCGTGGCCGTGCGGGTCTCGCCGCAGCACGCGCGCGAACTCACGCCGGGTCTGGTCGCGGCCGGGATCGACCTGCTGGTCGTGCAGGGCACCATCATCTCGGCCGAGCACGTCAGTGGTGAGGACGCCCCGCTCAACCTCAAGGACTTCATCGGCGGACTCGACGTGCCGGTGATCGCCGGCGGCGTGGTGGACTACAAGACCGCCCTGCATCTCATGCGCACCGGTGCCGCCGGCGTGATCGTGGGCTATGGCGGCGCCGACGGCGTCACCACCACCGGGCCGGTGCTCGGCATGGAGGTCCACATGGCCACCGCGATCGCCGATGCGGCCGCGGCCCGCCGCGACTACCTGGACGAGACCGGTGGTCGCTACGTGCACGTGCTGGCCGACGGTGACATCTACACCTCCGGCGACATCGCGCGCGCGGTCGCGTGCGGTGCGGACGCGGTCGTGTTGGGCCCGCTGCTGGCCGGGGCGCTCGAGGCCCCGGGCCGCGGGGTGTACTGGAACTCCGTCTCCGCGCACCCCAAGGTCCCGCGGGGGCACGTCGCCGAGGTGGAGGACGAGACCGCCCTGGCGCCGCTCGTCGAGGTCCTCGAGGGGCCGACCAGCGTCCCCGACGGCACCCGCAACCTCATGGGGGCGCTGCGACGGGCCATGGCCAAGTGCGGGTACTCCGATGTCAAGGGTTTCCAGAAGGTGGACCTGTCCGTCCGTCCCTGACCCATCCGTCTCCAGTCCGCGCACCCGGAAGCCCGCCAGGGCCCGGGTGCGCGGCCGTTCCGGCGGGTGCCCCTGTCAGCCGCGCAACGCCCGTGTCCGCCCTCTGGACAAACCGCGGGCTACTGTCGGGTAAGTTAGCCGTGCTCAGGTACTGTGACCCACAACATCGACCACTCCCGGGAGTTGCATCATGACGGCACACACGCAGTCGACCCCGTCCCACGCCCCCTCCGCGGCGACGGACACCGATGTCCTCGTGATCGGATCAGGCTTCGGCGGCAGCGTGACGGCCCTGCGGCTGACGGAGAAGGGCTACCGCGTCACGGTGGTCGAGGCCGGTCGTCGCTTCGAGGACGCCGACCTGCCCAAGACGTCGTGGCGTCTCCACAAGTACGTGTGGGCGCCCAAGCTCAAGCTGTTCGGTATCCAGCGGGTCCACATGATGCGCGATGTGATGATCCTCGCCGGCGCGGGCGTGGGGGGCGGCTCGCTCAACTACGCCAACACGCTCTACAAGCCGACCGGCCAGTTCTTCAAGGACCGTCAGTGGGGCCACATCACGGACTGGGAGGACGAGCTCACGCCGTTCTACGACCAGGGCCGCCGCATGCTCGGCGTGGTCACCAACCCCACGCACACCCACTCGGACGAGGTCATGAAGAAGGTCGCCCGCGACATGGGCGCGGAGGACACCTTCGTCTACACCCCGGTCGGCGTGTTCTTCGGCGAGAAGACCGGGGGCCAGGGCAAGCCCGGCGAGAGGGTGCCGGATCCGTACTTCGGTGGGGTCGGGCCGGACCGCAACGCGTGCATCGAGTGCGGTGAGTGCATGACGGGGTGCCGTCACAACGCCAAGAACACGCTCATGAAGAACTACCTCGCCCTGGCCGAGCGCGCGGGTGCCCGGATCCTGGACCGCACGACGGTCAGCGACCTCCGCGAGCGCGCCGACGGGACGTGGGAGGTCACGCTCGAGCGGACCGGTGCGTGGACCCGGCTCGGCAAGCGCACCACGACCACGACCGCCCAGCAGGTCGTCGTGGCCGCCGGCACCTGGGGGACCCAGCACCTGCTCCACTACGCCAAGGACTCGGGCTCGTTGCCCCGGCTCTCGGACGCCCTCGGCAGGCTGACCCGAACGAACTCGGAGGCCATCCTCGGGGCGATGCGTCCGAACTACAAGCCGGAGCAGGACTTCTCCGAGGGCGTGGCCATCACGTCGTCGTTCCATCCCCGCTCGGACACCCACATCGAACCGGTCCGCTACGGCAAGGGCTCCAACGCCATCGCCATCCTGCAGACCCTCCTCACGGACGGTGACGGCCCGCTCCCGCGGTGGCGCGTCCTCCTCAACGAGGTCCGGCGCGACCCGAAGGTCTTCCTCCAGCTGTTCAACCTGCGCCGCTGGAGCCAGCGGTCGGTGATCGCGCTGGTCATGCAGAACCTGGACAACTCGCTGCAGACGTACGTCAAGCGTGTCGGGCCGTTCCGCTACGTCACCAGCAAGCAGGGGCACGGCGAGCCCAACCCGACGTGGATCCCGGCCGGCAACGAGGCGACCCGCAAGATCGCCGAGGAGATCGGCGGGCTGGCCGGGGGTACGTGGGGCGAGATCGCCAACATCCCGCTCACCGCGCACTTCCTCGGCGGCTGCGTGATCTCGGACTCGCCGGAGACGGGTGTCGTGGACCCGTACCACCGGGTGTGGAACTACCCGACGATGCACATCGTGGACGGTTCCGCGATCTCGGCGAACCTCGGCGTCAACCCCGCACTGAGCATCACCGCCCAGGCGGAGCGGGCGATGTCGCTGTGGCCCAACAAGGGCGAGGCGGACCCCCGGCCGGCGCAGGGGGAGTCCTACCGCCGCCTGTCCCCGGTGAAGCCGGTGCGCCCGGTGGTGCCCGAGGACGCGCCGGGTGCGCTGCGGCTGCCGATCGTCGAGGTCTCTAGCGGCGGGGCGCCTGCTCGCGGGTGAGCTCGAGCAGGTGGTCCATCGCCTCGCGGATCCCGGTGGCCACCAGGTCGGGGTCGGGGACGAGGTGCTCGCAGGCGTTGATGCCCACGTCGAGCTGCCCGTCGACGGACATGGCGGTGACGGACAGCCCGGAGCCGTGCATGAGCGGGCCGAGCGGATACATGCGGGTGACCCGTCCGCCGAGGAAGTCGAGTTCCTCGTCGGGGCCGGGGATGTTGGAGACCACCAGGTTGTGCACGACGGGGTGCAGGTCTGCGAGGTGGAAGTCGCCGTAGATCCGCATGAGCAGTTGCAGTGTGCTGGCGGGGGCGAGTTCGGCGACGTCCTGGATGAGGTCGGGCCGCATCCCGTTCCTGGTCTGCTTCTTGCCCCGGCTGGTGCGGGCGGAGATGGCGCGCAGTCGGTCGAGGGGGTCGGCGATGTCGGTGCCGAGGGACGCGAACAGGACGGTGACGCGGTTGTGGCCGCGGGCGCCGTCGGCGTCGCGGGTGGAGACGGGCACCACCGCGATGAGCGATGGGTCGGGCAGGTCGTCGTGGGCGCGGAGGTAGCGGCGTAGCCCGCCGCCGACCGCCGTGAGGTAGACGTCGTTGACGGTGACGCCGAAGGCGTCCTTGACCTCGGCGATCTCGTCGAGGTCAAGGGAGGTGCCCCACACGGCTCGGTGCGGGGTGATCGTGGCGTTGAACCGGGTACGCGGTGCGGTGAACGGCGCGGCTCTGGGGACGACGACGAGGTCCTCGTTCCCGTCCTCCGGGCTGTCGTCGTCGGGGGCGGGCTCGTCGGGTGTCTCCGTGGACGGGGGCGTGTGCAGTGCGAGGGGCAGGGTCAGGACCTCGGGGATGAGCCGTGCCAGGGTCAGCGGGCGTCGTACGGCGAAGTCCCACAGACCGCCGGCGAGGAGCCGGATGGGGTTGCCGCTGCCGGCCTCGACGCGCACCATGTCGAGGTCGCGGGGTGAGTCGGGTTGTCCGGCCCGGCTGAGTTTGAGCAGGATGTCGGCGCCGTTGGCCCCGTCGAGGACGGCGTGGTGGGCGCGGAAGTAGACGGCGACGGTGTCGGGTTCGGCGAGCCCCTCGAGGATCCACATCTCCCACAGGGGTCGGGTGCGGTCGAGCGGGCGGCTGCCGAGGGTGCCGCACATCTCGAACACGGCACGTTCGTCGCCTGGTTCGTCGACGTCGACGCGGCGGACGTGGGCGGAGACGTCGAGGTCGTATTCCTCGACCCAGGCGGGATGGCCGAGGTTGAGCGGGGAGTCGTAGATCTTGCGCCGCAGCTCGGGGAGTTCCTTGATCCGGCGGCCGAGCTCGGTGCGGAGTCGGCCGAAGGAGTAGGCGACCTCGAGGTCGGACACGTCGATGAACAGGACCGCGCCCACGACGAGGGGCTGCTGGGCGGTCTCGAGGTACAGCAGGCTCGCGTCGAACCCGGTCATCCGTTCCATGAGTGATCTCCCGCTCTGTGAGCCCGTCGCCGGGCCGGGGCCGTGGTGGGAGTTCATTGTTAACCCCTGTGCGGGGGATGTGGTGGAGTTCGGCGCACGGACCGTGGGGCCTAGACTCGACGCCGTGGCCGAGAACGCACAGACCGACTCCCAGATCACCGCCGAGGCGGTGGCGCCCCGTCCCGTGCTCGTCGTGGACTTCGGTGCCCAGTACGCGCAGCTCATCGCGCGGCGGGTGCGCGAGGCACGCATCTATTCCGAGGTGATCCCGCACACCGCGTCCGTGGAGGAGATCCGCGAGAAGGACCCGGTCGCGCTGGTGCTGTCGGGCGGGCCGGCCAGTGTCTACTCCGAGGACGCGCCGTCGATCGACCCGGCGGTGTTCGAGCTGGGGCTGCCGGTGTTCGGCATCTGCTACGGCTTCCAGGCGATGGCCGGTGCGTTGGGCGGCGAGGTCGCGCACACGGGGAACCGCGAGTACGGGCGCACCGACGTGTCCGTCTCGGGTGGCGTGCTGCACGCGGGCCTGCCGGAGCACCATCCGGTGTGGATGAGCCACGGGGACGCGGTCACCGCCGCCCCGGACGGCTTCGAGGTCACCGCGTCCTCGCCGGGCGCCCCGGTGGCGGCGTTCGAGAACCCGGAGCGGCGGATGGCCGGCGTGCAGTACCACCCGGAGGTGCTGCACTCGCCGCACGGCCAGCAGGTGCTGAGCCGCTTCCTCACCGAGGTCGCGGGGCTCGAGCCGACGTGGACGGCGGCGAATATCGCCGACCAGTTGGTCGAGGCGGTCCGCGAGCAGATCGGGGACGGGCGCGCGATCTGCGGACTGTCCGGTGGTGTCGACTCGGCGGTCGCGGCGGCGTTGGTCCAGCGGGCGATCGGTGATCGCCTCACGTGTGTGTTCGTCGACCACGGTCTGCTGCGCGCGGGCGAGCGCGAGCAGGTGGAGAACGACTTCGTGGCCGCCACGGGCGCCCGCCTCATCACGCTGGACGAGTCCGACGTCTTCCTGGGGCACCTCGACGGGGTGACCGATCCGGAGGCCAAGCGCAAGATCATCGGCCGTGAGTTCATCCGGTCCTTCGAGCGGGCGGTCACGCAGGCGCTCGAGCTCCAGGGCGAGGACGGCGGGTCGGTGGACTTCCTCGTCCAGGGCACGCTGTACCCGGACGTGGTGGAGTCCGGTGGCGGGTCGGGTACCGCCAACATCAAGAGCCACCACAACGTGGGCGGCCTGCCGGACGACGTGGAGTTCACGCTCGTGGAGCCGCTGCGGCTGCTGTTCAAGGACGAGGTCCGCGCGGTGGGCCGGGCACTCGGTCTGCCCGAGACGATCGTCAGCCGCCACCCGTTCCCCGGCCCCGGCCTGGCGATCCGCATCGTCGGCGCCGTGGACCGCGACCGGCTGGCCACGCTGCGGGCGGCGGACGCGATCGTGCGCGAGGAGATGACGGCCGCGGGCCTGGACGCCTCGGTGTGGCAGTGCCCGGTCGTGCTGCTCGCCGACGTGCGTTCGGTGGGCGTGCAGGGCGACGGCCGCACCTACGGTCACCCGATCGTGCTGCGTCCGGTGAGTTCCGAGGACGCGATGACGGCCGACTGGACGCGGGTGCCGTACGAGACGCTCGCGTTGATCTCCAATCGCATCACCAACGAGGTGCCGGACGTCAACCGCGTCGTGTTGGACGTGACCAGTAAGCCGCCGGGGACCATCGAGTGGGAGTGAGCGCCACCCGCTGAGCCGAGCCCCGCTCTGCCCGGCTCCGCGCGTGCCCGCCTCAAGCGCAGCCGCTCTTTCTCACACAGCGCCGAGCCACGAAACCGCCTCGTCGCACCGAGCTACGCAGCCGCTCCTAGCGATGGCGTCTCGCTCCCGCGCCTGCCCGGCTCGATTCGCAGCCGCTCCTCGCGATGGCGTCTTGCTCCCGTGCGTGCCCGCCTCGTTTGGCAGCCGCTCCTCGCGATGGCGTCTCGCTCCCGCGCCTGCCCGGCTCGATTCGCAGCCGCCCCTCGCGATGGCGTCTCGCCCACACCGAAGAGCGCGCGAGACGCCATGTTCACGTGCGGCTGTCTTCCGCGTGCGCAGACGCGGGAGCGAGACGCCAGGCCGATCAGCGGCTGTCGGCAGGTCGCGAGCGCTCATGCAGGCGCGAGACCACCGAGCCAACAGGCGACGGTCGGCCCGTCCCGCCGCGAAGTCAGCCTCAGATGTAGCCGAGCGCCTCGCGGCCGGCTGGGGTGAGGCGGACCCAGTTCGCGGTGGCGGGGGCGTGGACCTCGGTTGCCGGCAGTTCGAGCCAGCGCCGTCCCCGGCTGATGCGGCGGCGGATGTCGTCGGCATCGGTGCCGAGGACACCGGCGCACCAGGGGATGCGTCGCTCGGCGGTGTGATGCTGGAGAACCAGCAGCTCGAGCACATCCGGCGACAGCCGCCCGTCCGTGACAGCGGCCGCGGCATCGGCCGTCAGCGTGGGCGGTTTCTCGAGCCGGGTGCCGTGGATGTGGTCGGCGGTCTCGTAGCGGGGCAGCGAGAGCGCGGTCAGGCACCCCACCACCACCGCGGTGGCGAAGATGACCGGCCAGTGGTCGAACAGGTCGATCAGGCTGCCGAGGAAGATCAGGGTGTACATGGCGGGTCCGGCGAGGGCGGGGCTTCGCCACCAGCGGTGCCCGGGGGCCGCCGGGACTTCGGCGCTCCCGCTGTGCCCGCGGAAGCTCGCCCGGCGGGCCCAGAGGACGATCCCGATCACCGCGACCGCCGTCACACCGACGAGAGTAGTGAGAGCTGTTGCTAATCCGCCCGGCAGCAGGTCGGGATTGGCGATCATCGCGAACACGAGCGCGAAGAACACCCCCAGCGCCGGCCGCTGCCACGTGCTCTGCTTCTCGGCCCGCCGCCGCAGCTCCCAGACCCGGTCGACGATCGGCTCGCCGGCACCGGCAGGAGTGGCGGGCTCTGTCGCGCCGGCACCGGCAGGAGTGGCGGGAGCGGTCGACCCTGCGTCTCCGGCCGGGGGCGGGTCTGAGCTTGCGGACATGCGCCGACCGTAACAACCCGACCGCGGCGGCAACCCGACCGCGGCGGCAACCCGACCACGGCAGCAACCCGACCACGGCGATCGGCCGCCCCCGGGTGGCGAGGGCGGCCGATGCAGGGCGCGTCGGGTGCGGCGCACGCGGTGCACGGGGCGGCCGCGGGATACGCCGTCGACGAGGTCAGCGCCGCAGGACCATCATCAGTCCCACGAGCACAGCCAGGACGAGCCCGGCGGCCAGCAGCAGCGTCGGGGTGATCACCGGTGCCCCGAGGATCGCCCACACCGCGACGCCCAGCGAGGCCAGGCCCGCCACGGCGAGGACCGGGGAGCCGCCACGCCGACGCTCGGTCACCTCGACAGCGCGGGTCGGAGACGGGGCGGGCTCGGGGGCGACGCCGAACCCGAGCGGCTCGGGGGTCGAGAACCCGGCGCCGTAGGGGAGAGGGTCGTGCAGCGGCTGGTCGGGGCGGAAGCCGGTGTCGGAGGTGGGGCCTGGGCTGGTCATGTCGGTGCTCCTGTCTGGGTTAGGTCGGGTCCGGGAGTCGACGCCGGGCTTCGCGCCGGTGTAGGCGTCGGGCGTCGCGCCGGAGTCGCGGTCGCCGCCGGCCGGGGCGGTCACCGCGTCACCGTGATCGACCCGGCCTCGGTGGCGACGTCCAACGTGAGGACGGGGCCGGGCACCTCGCCGGGCGTGGGGACCGGGCAGTCGACGGAGCCGAGGTCGGCGTGGCAGCTGAGGTCCACGGCGAGGTCCTCGGGCAGCAGGACGCGCACCCCGCCGAGGTCGTTGCGGACGCTGAAGTCGCGGTCGCGGTCGAGGTCCATCTCCCGCAGGTCGACGGTCACCGAGCCCAGCTCGTGGACGACCGGGGTGTCGAGCTGCGCGGGCTCGGTGATGTCGACCCGCAGGTCACCGGTGCCCTCCCAGCCGCCCTCGGGCAGGTGGGGCTGGACGAGCGAGGCCAGCAAGACGAACCCGACGAGCGGGCCGGCCACCACGAGCAGCCCGTGGCCGCGTCGGGTGAACGCCCCCACCACCAGGCCGCCCGCCACCACGGCGAGGGCGATCGCCGCGATCCGCGTGGAGTCGAGCCAGGTGATCCCGCCCAGGGTGGACAGGCCGATCGCGACGGCCGTGGCGATGAGCGCGAGCCCGAGGGTGACCTTGGTCAGGCGCGAGCGGGGCGTGGCCGGCTCGGGGTCGGGACGGGGCGCGTCCGCGGGGTCGGGCAGGTCCCACGCGAAGGGCGCCGCGCCGAGCGGGTCCCAGGCGGGCGGGACGGGCGGACCGTAGACGGGCTGGCCGTGGGGGACCGGGCCGTGGGAGGCCGGGCCGTAGGGGGCGCCCGCGCCGACGCCCGGGCCCGGGGCCGCCCCCGGCGCGCGCCAGGGGCCGGGGCGGGTCGACGCGCCGCCGCGGTCGTGCGCGGGGGCGGGCCGCACGGAGGAGACCTCCGCCCACCCCGCCGGTGGGGTCGGGGTGCGGCGGTGCAGGCCGTACCACCCGGCGAGCATCGCGGCCGCCATGAGGAACCCGGCACCCACGAGGAAGGTGCCTCCGGAACCGCCGAAGGTGGGGGCGCTGATGAGGGCGACGACGACGAGGAGCACCGATGTCGTCCTGGATCCGGACGCCCGGCCCTTCCCGAGGAGCGCTTCCCCCCTGGACACCTCGTCGCCGGCGGCCCGCAGGAGGAGCCACAGCAGGGCGTAGAGGAACACCCCGGCCCCGCCCCAGAGCGTGGCGATCACGAAGACGATGCGGATCAGGACCGGGTCGACGCCGTAGCGTCGGCCGAAGCCTCCGCAGACGCCGGCGATCCGTGAGTCGTCCGGGGTCCGGACGGGCCGTGTCCGCCACAGGGAGCGGAGCTCTGACGGGACGTCGTGGGTGCTGGTGCTGGACATGCCCCTATCGTGCTCGGCCGGCGGGCCCGGCACATCGGGGACCGACCCTGAGATCCGGACCCCCGGAATCTCGGGGTCACACCCCGATGCGACCCCGGGGTGGATCTGTGACGATGGCGGACATGAGTGAGAACGCGACGACCGGCCCGGTGTCCGGCTCGGCGTCCGGCCCGGCGTCCGGCTCGGCGTCCGGCCCGGCGCCGGCCAGTGCGGACCGGCCGGCGCTCCCCGGTCCGGCGGCGGCCACCGCAGACCGGCCAGAGTCACCCGGCCCGGGGTTGCCGTCGCGTCCGCCCGTCGCGCAGCCGGCCGGCTTCCGCTGGTACCCGCGGCTGACCCGCGTCCCTGACGGGTCCGTGGTCTCCGGGGTGTGCACGGGGTTGGCCGAGCACCTGGGCGTGCGGGTCACGCACGTTCGGGTGGTGATGGTCCTGCTGGCCACGCTGTCCGGCGCCGGGGTGGCGCTCTACGCGGCGTTGTGGGCGTTCACGTCGTCGACCCCCGCGCAGTCGTCTCCCGGCCCGTCGGCTCCCGCCACCTCGTCGGCCCCCGCGTCCTCGGGGTCGGCCGTGCCGGACCACCGCGAGCGAAGGCGCGGCGTGGCGCTGGCCGTCCTGGGAGTCGTGGGTTCGGTGCTGTCGTTCATGGTGACCACCGCGACGGGACTGCACGTCATCGTGCCCGTCGTGATCGTGGCCCTGGGTGCCGGGCTGGTCTGGCAGCAGTACGACGGCGGCGGAAGAGGGTCTCCACGCTCCGTCTTCGACTGGGCCAGGGTCACGGCAGGGGCCACCCTCGTCGTCGTCGGTCTCGCGGTCGTCGTGCTCGGCCAGGTCGAGCACGCCGCCCTGCGGTCGTCCCTCCTGGCGGTCGTGGCGACGCTCGTCGGCGTGGGGCTCCTCAGCGTCCCCGTGGGCCTGCGCCTGTGGCGGTCGCTGGAGGAGGAACGCGCGGCGCGGATCCGCGAGGCCGAACGCAGCGACATCGCCTCCCACCTGCACGACTCCGTCCTGCAGACCCTGGCCCTCATCCAGAAGCGCTCCGACGACCCCGCGCAGGTGGCGCGCCTCGCCCGCCGGCAGGAACGCGAACTGCGGCAGTGGCTGTTCGGCGCCGGCTCCCGGATGTCCTCCGGCGCCGCGACGGTGGCCGGGGCGGTCGAGGTGATGATCGGCGACGTCGAGGACGTCTACGGTCTGCGGGTCGACCAGGTCGTGGTGGGCGGCGACGGCCCGGTCGGCGATGCCGAGGACGCCGTGCTGGGCGCCGTCCGCGAGGCGCTGGTCAACGTCGCCAAGCACGCGGGGGTCGACACCGCCGACGTGTTCGTCGAGAACGACGGGCGCGTCCTCAGCGCGTTCGTTCGCGACCGCGGCCGGGGCTTCGACCCCGACGCCGTGGACGGTGACCGGCACGGCCTGGCGCAATCCATCCGACATCGTGTGGAGAGTCGCGGGGGCACCGTGCGGGTGCGCAGTACGCTCGGGCGGGGGACCGAGATCGGGATCGAGATGCCGCTGGAGGGTGAATGACGGACGGGCCGTGTCGTGTGTTCCTCGTGGACGACCATGCGGTGTTCCGCAGCGGCGTCCGCGCCGAACTCGCCGGGCAGTCGGCGATCGAGGTGGTCGGCGAGGCCGGGTCGGTGGGGGAGGCCGTCGCCGGCATCGGTCGGGTGCGCCCCGACGTGGTGCTTCTCGACGTGCACATGCCCGACGGTGGCGGCGTGGCCGTGCTGCGGTCGGTGCTGGGCGCGGACCCGGGTGGCGTCGCCGATCCCGCCCGCGCCCCGGAGCCGACCTTCCTCGCGCTGAGCGTCTCCGACGCCGCCGAGGACGTGATCGCCGTGATTCGGGCCGGCGCCCGCGGTTACGTCACCAAGACCATCACCGGCGACGACCTCGCCGACGCGGTCCGCCGGGTGGCCGACGGGGACGCCGTGTTCTCCCCGCGTCTGGCTGGATTCGTGCTGGACGCCTTCGCCCGCGCCGCGCCCGGCCCCGAGGAACGCGGCGAACCCGTCCACGATCCCGAGGTCGACTCTCTCACCCCGCGCGAGAAGGAGGTCCTGCGGCTGCTGGCCCGCGGTTACACCTATCGGGAGATCGCCGAGGAGCTGTTCATCTCGGTCAAGACCGTGGAGACCCACGCCTCCAACGTCCTGCGCAAGACGCAGCAGTCCAACCGGCACGCCCTGACCCGCTGGGCGCAGTCGCGGCACCTGGACTGAGCGGCCGACACCGCTGCCGCGCCGGCCGTCCGCCCGCCCGAGACCGCCCCCGGCGATCCGGACGGCCCGATACGGTGACGGCATGAGCGAACCGCGTGACCTGCCCGTCTGCTTCATCGGTGATTCGTTCGTGGCCGGATACGGCGACGAGACGGGCCGCGGCTGGACCGCGCACCTGGTCGAGGCGGGTGCCCGCGAGGGGCTGAACCTGCACGCCACCGTCGCGGGGATCGGCGGGGACACGTCCGAGATGATCCTGGTCCGCTGGGACGAGGTGGACCGTCGGCGGGCGGCGTTCCCGACCACCGCGGTGATCGCGGAGTTCGGCGTCAACGACGTCATGGAGGTCGAGGGCGAGATGCGCGTCGACGAGGCGGGCACGGTCGCGGCGCTGCGCGGGATGATCGATCGGGCTCCCCGCGGGCGGTTCCTCGTGGTGGGTCCGCCACCGGTCGTGTGGGACGAGGTCAACGAGCGGATTGCCGCCCGCGCCGAGGCGATGGCCGCGGTGTGTGACGAGGCCCGCGTGCCGTTCGTGCCGACTTTCGACGTGTTGCTGGCGGGCGGAGCGTGGATGCGCGAGGTCGCCGTCGGTGACGGGGCCCACCCCGGCCCCGGCGGGTACGAGCAGTTCGCGGACGTCATCGTCGGCCCGGCGCTCGCGTGGCTGGGTTCGCTACCCGACGCCGAACCGGGCTACTAGCCGTCGACCGGGTTACTAGGCGTCGCACCGGCCCACTAGACGTCGAGCCGGGTCGCTAGCGGGAAGTCTTCATGGCGCGCCTGACCGTGACGGTCGGGTCGGCCTCGAGCTCGACCACGCGGGGCGAATCCATGGGCAGCAGCGCGATCCGTCCGTCGGCGTCGAAGTGCAGGGCCCATCCGTAGGTCTTGGCCAGGGGAGAGGTGCGCAGGCAGGGCTGGCCCTTGCCGAAGAATCGCTCGCGTTCGGCGGCGCGGTCGCTCTCCGGGATCCCCTTGCGCGCGCAGTGCACGTCGAACAGCAGGTCGTCGCTCGTCCACGTGTAGTCCGTGTCCGCGAGCCGCTCGTACTGCAGTTCGGCGACCGTGCCCTTCCCGGACGGTGGGACGGTCGCCGTCTCGGCCCGGGTGTCGGGGGCGGGCAGGATGAGCGTGTCGGTGTAGTTGGTGGTGTGCATGGCGAGCCTCCGGCCCTCGTCGCCCGGCATCCGGTGCCGGGCGGTGCTGTGCGGTCGTGCCGGACGGGGCGTCCGGTAACGTGAGTCTCGCCGTACGCCCGGTACGGCGGGAGGAGATTGTTGCATGTCCAACCCGCAGAACTCTGACCACAACGACGACAAGTCCGACGAGAAGGACGAGAGGGACAACCGTCCGGATTCGAAGGACGACCTCGCCGACGAGTGGGGCGACGAGTCCTTCCCGGCCAGCGATCCCCCCGGGGCTCCCTGAGCTCATCTCAGGATCTCGAACTGTTCGGACACCGCCCGCAGCGCGCTCGCGCTGCGGGCGAACTGTTCGCGCTCGGTGGTGTCGAGCTCCAGCTCCACCACCCGGTGCACGCCGGTCCGTCCGATCACGGCGGGCACCCCGATGAAGATCCCGTCCTCGCCGTACTCGCCGCGCAGCAGGGTGGACACGGGTAGGGAGACCTGTTCGTTGCGCAGCACGGCGCGGGTGATGCGGGCCAGGCCCATGCCGATGCCGTAGCTGGTGGAGCCCTTCGAGTCGATGATCCGGTAGGCGGCGTCCCGCGTCTCGGTGAAGATCTGTGCGAGCCGTTCCCGCTTGGCGGGGTCGCCGTCCAGGTCGCGGCGTAGCGGCACCCCGGAGACGTTGGCGGAGGAGAGCACCGGCAGTTCGGTGTCGCCGTGTTCGCCGATGATCGAGGCGTGCACGCTCATCGGGGCGACGCCGTAGTACTCGCCCAGCATGAACCGGAACCGTGCGGAGTCGAGGATCGTCCCGGACCCGATCACCTGCGCCGACGGCAGCCCGGAGTAGCGCCAGGTGGCCTGGGCGAGGATGTCGACGGGATTGGTGGCCACCAGCAGGATGCCGTCGAAGCCGGTCGCCATGACGTCGCCGACGATCCTCTCGAACAGCGTCATGTTCTTGCCCACCAGGTCGAGGCGGGTCTCGCCGGGCTTCTGGGCGGCCCCGGCGCAGATCACCACCATCGTGGCGTCGGTGCAGTCGTCGTGGGTGCCCTCGGTGACGAGGGTGGGGGAGGGCGCCCACACGACGCCGTGGTTGAGGTCCATGACCTCGCCCACGAGTTTGTCGCGGTCGATGTCGATGATGGCCAGATGGTCGGCCAGACCCTGGTTGACCAGCGCGTAGGCGTAGGCGATGCCGACGTCGCCGGCGCCGATGAGCACGATGCGGTTCCCGATGGAGGCCTTCATGGTCACCGAGGGTAGGCCCCCGGTACGACACGGCGGGCGTAGTCGCGGTGGACAACCGGGTGACGACGACGAGGAGAACCCGTCTCGAACAGGTGTTCTTGCGCGGTGTCGTACCCGTGGTGTTCACTGTTCCCGTGGTCGAAAAATAGTTCGATTACGTGCTCGACGGCGTGTCGCGCGTGACGGGAGGTTCTGATGATGGTAGTGGACGCTGCTGCTGTTGCCGATCTGGCCGACCTCGACACGGCGGACCGGGTCGCGGAACTGCGGCGCCGCCTGGCCGCGATGCCGGGCGGGGGTCCGCCCGCGGCCGCGCGGTCGACCGCGCCCTCGGTCCCGCGCCCGTCGGCTCCCGCCGTGCCGCCGCGCTCGACGACCCCGCCCGCGGCCGCCGCGCATCCGGAGGGCCCCGGAGACGTCGCGCCCGTCGTCGCGGGTCCCGCCCCCGTGGCGTCCGCACCCACCGGCGTCGCCGCCTCCGCTCCCGTCGCCGGCCCGACCGCGGCGCCCGCCGCGGCCGTGTCCGGCGTGGCCGTGCCGGAGTCCGTGGCGCATCTGGTGCCGGGCGGGGTGTTGCCCGCGGGCCGTGTCACGGCGGTCTCCGGCAGCGCCACCCTACGGGTCGGCCTGTTGGCCGCGGCCACGGCGTCCGGTGCCCGGTGCGCGGTCGTGGGATGGCCCGAGCTCGGGGTGGCGGCCGTGGCGGAACAGGGCGGTCGGTTGGACTGTCTGGCGCTCGTGCCCGATCCCGGCCCGGATCCGGCGGCGGTCGTGTCTGTCCTGCTCGACGGGCTGGACCTGGTCCTGCTCGGCCCGGCGGTCGCGGCCGTCGCCCCGTCGCGGGCGCGGGTGCTCGCCGGCCGGGTGCGGGCCGCGGGCGCGGTGCTCCTGGTGGGCCCGGGTTGGCCCGGCGCGGAGCTGACGCTGGCGGGGCGGCACTGCCGCTACGGCGGTCTGGGGGCGGGCACGGGCCGGCTGGCCTCGGTCTCCACCGTGGTGCGCTGCTCCGGACGGGCCGCGCCCGCCCGGACCGCGGAATGGGTGGCGGCGGGATGAGCGCCCGGGTCATGGCGGTGTGGTGCCCGGACTGGCCGGCGGTCGCGGCGGCCCGGGCCGAGGGGCACGGTCTCCACCTGCCGTTGGCGGTGATCGGACCCCGCGGGGTGCTGGCGTGCAACGCCGTCGCCCGTGCGGTGGGGGTGCGTCGTGGGTTGCGTCGGCGCGAGGCCCAGTTCCGCTGTCCGGAGCTCGTGGTGGTCGCCGCGGACCCGGCGCGGGACGCCGTGTGGTTCGAGCCCGTGGTGCAGGCGCTCGACGCCGTCGTCCCGGGGATCGAGGTGCTGAGGCCCGGCCTGTTCGTGTTCTCCGCGGCCGGGGCGCTGCGTTTCCACGGCGGGGTCGAGCAGGTCGTCACCCGTGTGGTCGACGCGGTGGCCGCGGCGGGGGTGGAGTGCCAGGTGGGACTCGCCGACGAACTGCCCACGGCCGTGCTCGGCGCCCGTGGCTCGGCGCTGTTGGAGCCGGGTGGGGACGCCGACTACCTGGCGGGTCTGCCCGTGGAGGCGCTCGTGGTGGAACCCGCGCTGGGGGATCCCGAGATGCTGTCGGAGCTGGTCGGCCTCCTGCACCGCCTCGGCGTGCGGACGCTGGGCGATTTCGCGGCCCTCCCGCCGCGGGACGTGGCCACCCGTTTCGGTGAGGCCGGGTCGGTGGCGCACCGGATCGCCCGCGCGGTCCCGTGGCGCCCGCCGTCGGTGACCGCGGTGCCCACGGGCTCGGCGGTCGAGCACCGGTGCGATCCGCCCCTGGAGCGGGTCGACGAGGCGGCGTTCCTCGGCCGGCGGCTGGCGGGGGAACTACACGCCGTGCTCGCCGCGGCCGGGGTCTCGTGTCTGCGGCTGTCCATCACGGCCCGGGTCGAGGGGGGCACGGAGGTCAACCGGGTGTGGCGGTGCTCGTCGCCGCTCACCCCGGAGGGCACCGCCGACCGGCTGCGCTGGCAACTCGAGGGCTGGCTCACCGGCACCGCGATCGCCGGCGGGGTCGGGGGCGCGGTCACCGCCCTCGTCCTGGAACCGGTGGAGGTCGTCCCCGCCGGCCGCGTCCAGGAGGGGCTGTGGGGAGAGGCCGGGCTCGCGGAGGCCCGCGTCCACCGCGCGCTCGTTCGCGTCCAGGGACTGCTCGGACCCGAGGCCGTCCGGGTGCCGGTGGAGGTGGGTGGCCGCGGTCCTGCCGACCGGGTGCGCTGTCTGCCGTACGGGGACGCCCCGGCCGACCCCGTGGCCCGCGGCCCGTGGCCGGGTGCGCTGCCCGCGCCCTCGCCGTCGGTGGTGTGGCCCGGACCGGGCTACCGGCTCGAGATCCGCGAGAACGGTGACCCGGGGGCCGCCGTCGCGGCGCGGGTCCCGCTCGCCGGGGGAGTCGTGCTGCGCAGCGCGGAGGGGGCGGCCGTCGGGGTGAACCCACGCGGTCTGCTCAGCGCGCGACCCGCCGTCATCGAGGTGGGCGGTCGCCGCTGCGCGTTGCTCGGGTGGTCGCGGCCGTGGCCGATCGACGAGGCCTGGTGGGAGCCCACGCCCGACGGGGAACCCCGCCGGCCCCGGGCCCGCATGCAGGTCGTCCCCGAGCGTGCGGCCGCGTTGCTGCTCTGCGGCGTACTCGGGGACGGGTCGGAGAACTGGACGGTCGAGGGGGTCTACGAATGATGATCCGGTCGCTCACGCCCCGGTCGGCCGTGCCCGGCCCCGGGTCGCGATCAGCGCTCGACGTCCACCACCAGACGGGTCGGGTTCTGCAGGAGGAAGGCGGAGAAGGCGCGATCGGTGCCCTCGAGGCCGATCACCGCCTGCGCCTGTCCCTCGAACTGTCCCGCGAACGCCACGCCGGCCACCCCGGTGGCGTCGTCACCCGTCACGGTGCCCACCGGGACCTCCTCCATGTCGGTCTCGGTCGGCAGGATCTGGCCTCCGATCATCACCTGGAGAAACGAGTCGCCCGGTACCTCCACGGGAAAACCGCTGCCCTGCTGGGCGGGGGCGTCCACGTAGTCCACGGAGTAGCTCGGGACGCCGCGACCGTCGAGCTCGAAGACCACGCGGTCCTCACCCTGGTAGTCGCCCATCCGGATCTCGGACACGACCAGCTCGGCGCGCCCTGCGGCGGCATCCGGGGTCTCGCTCTTGGGGGCGGAGTCCGCCGGACCGGCCGTGGGGTCGGCGGCCTCGGTCTCCTCCGGGGACAGGTTCTGCGCCAGGGCGGCCGGCGAGGAGCCGGCGGTGGTCGTCTGGCTCGTGGCGGGGGCGTCGGTCGAGGTGTCGGTCCCGCACCCCGCCACTGCCAGGGACACGGCGGTGGTCAGTGCGGCGGCCGCGGCGAAGCGGCGGTGTCGGGTACGCATGGCCCCACCCTAAATCCCTCTCATCACTTTTGTCCCACAAGGTGGCTACAGTTACACCACTTCGCACGGTGGGGCACCATGGGGGCGTGTCAGTCATCGATCCCGCCCCAGTCCCCGCCTGGTGTTCGCTCCAGTCGGCCGACGAACCACCGGCCGGCACCGCTGCCCACGAGGAGTCGTGGGTGTTGCTCGAGGTCCCCGCGCGATGGGGTCGCGACATCTTCGACGGAGAGGCGCTGGGCGACGAGCTCTCCGAGCGCCTCAAGAAGCACGTATCCGACTGCGGGTCCCGCATGCTGTTCATCAGGCGACCCGGCCGCGAGGGCCAACGCATCGACCGGCACCGCTTCTATCTCTGTGACACGCGGCCCGGTCGGCGGAACATCAGGGTCGGCCGCGTCGACCGCCCCGCAGACATGCTCGACCTCGATCTCTCACCCGGCGGACACGTGGACGGCACCCGTGAGGTCGAGGGGCCCGTGGTCCTCGTCTGTACCCACGCCAAGCGCGATCAGTGCTGCGCCGTCCGGGGCCGACCGGTCGTGGCCGGACTCGAGTCCCGTCTCGGGGACCGTCTGTCCTCGCTCGATCAGGACTCCGCGGTGTGGGAGTGCTCCCACACCGGCGGACACCGCTTCGCCCCGGTCCTGCTGCTGCCCGGGACCGGGTACACCTACGGGCCCGCGGAGACCGATCTCGCGGTCCGCATCGTCGAGGCCGAACTGGACGGCCGGGTCGTCACCGAGCACCTGCGGGGGCGCAGCACGTGGCCGCCGGCCGGGCAGGTCGCGGAGGTCGCCGTCCGCGACTCCGGAGTGGAGGCGGGGATCGACGACCTCGTCGTCGACATCGACCCGGACGACCCGCACGTGGCCGTCGTCCAGCACACTGACGGCCGCGCCTGGCGCGTCGAGACCGGTACACGCCCGCTCCCGCCCCGCGCGCAGAGCTGCCGCAAGCCACCGGGCAAGGCCTCCGCATGGGTCGTGGAGTCCCTCACCCGGCTCTGACCGCACCCACCGGCACCGGGCGGGTGAGCCCCGGTGAACTGGTACCACGGGCCCAGGAGCTGGGGAGAGCTCGAACGGGTGCTGTCCGGGCGGCCGAACCCGCGCGGGCCGGAGAACCCCCATCCCGGCGACGGCAGCGACGCCCCCGCATGGTCGCGCACGCGGGGTGACTACACGCCCCCGCAGCGACCGCGCGTCCAGGGACGCGTGCCGTACGCGGAGCTGCACGCACACACGGCGTTCAGCTTCCTCGACGGTGCGTCCTCGCCCGAGGCGATGGCGGAGGCCGCGGCCGACCTGGGGCTCACGGCCCTCGCGATCACCGACCACGACGGCCTGTACGGGGTGGTGCGTTTCGCCGAGGCCGCCTCCGAGCTGGGCCTGGCTACGGTGTTCGGGGCGGAGCTGTCCCTGCCGGGTGGCGAGCACCTGCTCGTTCTCGCCAGGGGGCAGGAGGGGTACCGCCGGCTGTCCCGCGCGATCGCCCGCGCCCACCTGCGAGGCGGGGCCAAGGGCGAGCCGCGGTACGAGATCACGGAGCTCGCGGAGGCGGCCGGGGGCCACTGGTACGTGCTCACCGGGTGCCGACGCGGCCGCGTCCGTCGCGCGCTGGAACGCGGCGGCACCGGAGCCCCCGATTTCGACACCGAGGCGGCCGGTACGACCCTGGACCAGTTGGTCGAGCTGTTCGGGCGGGACAGGGTGGTCGTGGAACTCACCTGCCACGGGGTGCCCGAGGACACCGAGCGGTGCGACGCGCTGGCCGGACTCGCGGCCCGGGCGGGACTGCCCGTCGTGGCCACGACCGCCGCCCACTGCGCGGGGCCCGAGGACGCGCGGCTGGCCTCGGTCATGGCGGCCCTCGGCGCGCGTGACGCGCTCGAGACCCACGCCGCACACCTGCCCGCGGCGGGCGGCGCCCACCTGCGCTCGGGAGAGGAGATGGCCGACCTGTTCGACCGGTGGCCCGACGCCGTCGCCGGGGCCGACAGGCTGGGGCGGGAGTGCGCGTTCGACCTGAAACTCATCGCTCCGCAGCTGCCGCCGTTCGACGTCCCCGAGGGCCACACCGAGGACACCATTCTCGCCGAGCTCGCCTACGCCGGCGCCGCCCGTCGCTACGGCACCCGCGAGGAGATGCCGGAGGCGTACGCGCAGATCGACCGCGAGCTGAAGGTGATCGCCGAGCTGGGTTTTCCCGGGTACTTCCTCGTGGTCCACGACATCGTCGAGTTCTGCCGCCGCGAGGGCATCCTCTGCCAGGGCCGGGGCTCGGCCGCCAACTCGGCGGTCTGCTACTCCCTGGGCATCACCAACGTCGACCCGGTGCGCGCCCACCTCCTCTTCGAGCGGTTCCTGGCGCCCGAGCGCGACGGTCCGCCCGACATCGACGTGGACATCGAGTCCGGTCGTCGGGAGGAGGCCATCCAGTACGTCTACTCCCGGTACGGCCGGGACTACGCCGCCCAGGTGGCCAACGTCATCACCTACCGAGGACGCTCGGCGGTGCGGGACGTGGCCCGGGCGCTCGGGTACTCCCCGGGACAGCAGGACGCCTGGTCCAAGAGCGTCGACCGGTGGTCGGGGCTGAAGAACCACGAGCGGGAGGCCACCGAGCACACCGTCCCGCCCGACGTGCTCGCGCTGGCACGACAGCTCGTCGGCCTGCCCCGACACCTGGGCATCCACTCCGGCGGCATGGTGATCTGTGACCGCCCGGTGGCCGACGTGGTGCCCGTCGAATGGGCGCGGATGCCGGGCCGGACGGTGCTGCAGTGGGACAAGGACGACTGCGCGGCGGTCGGACTGGTCAAGTTCGACATGCTAGGTCTGGGCATGCTCACCGCACTCCACCACGCCATCGACCTGGCGGCCGAACACAAGGACCTCGACGTGGACCTGGCCAAGCTCGATCTCGCGGACCCACAGGTCTACGAGATGCTGTGCCGCGGCGACTCCGTGGGCGTGTTCCAGGTGGAGTCGCGTGCCCAGATGGCCACCCTGCCCCGGCTGCGACCGCGGACGTTCTACGACCTCGTGGTGGAAGTCGCCCTCATCCGCCCGGGCCCCATCCAGGGCGGTTCCGTCCACCCCTACATCCGCCGACGCAACGGGCGGGAGAAAGTGGAATTCGATCATCCCGCCCTGGAAGAGGTACTGGGACGGACGTTGGGGATCCCGCTGTTCCAGGAGCAGCTCATGCAGATCGCCACGGTGATCGCCGGCTTCACCGGCGCGGAGGCCGACCAGCTGCGCCGGGCGATGGGGGCCAAGCGGTCCCCGGAACGGATGGCGCGGCTGAAGGAGCGGTTCTTCGCGGGCATGCGCGAACTGCACGGTATCGGCACCAGTCCGCCGGGGACCCCGTACACCGGCCCGGAGGTGGGGGAGCGGATCTGGGAGAAGATGTGCGCCTTCGCCAACTACGGCTTCCCCGAGAGCCACTCCCAGTCCTTCGCCGCGATCGTCTACTACTCCGCGTGGTTCAAGTGTCACCACCCGGCGATCTTCTGCGCCGCCCTGCTGCGCAGCCAGCCCATGGGCTTCTACTCACCCCAGTCGCTGGTGGCCGACGCCCGCAGACACGGCGTCACCGTGCACCGGCCGTGCGTCAACCGCTCGCTCGGCGGCGCCACATGCGAGAACGACGGAACCGAGGTGCGCCTCGGCCTGGAGTCCGTGAGGGCGATCGGGGAGGATCTGGCCACCGCGATCGCCGACGAGCGCGACAGTCACGGCCCCTACACCTCCGCGGCCGACCTCGCCGGGCGCACCGGACTGTCCGTCCGGCAGATGGAGGCACTGGCCACCGCCGGTGCGCTCGACTCGCTCGGCACGGGTGGACGCCGCGCGGCCCTGTGGTCGGCGGCCACCGCGGCCCGTGAGAAGCCCGGCATGCTGCCCGGGCTCAGTCAGGTCGACGCCCCCGCACTCCCCGGGATGAGTCTCCTCGAACTGACCTCCGCGGACCTCGCCGCCACCGGCATCAGCCCGGAGGAGTACCCGACCGTCCACGCCCGGCCGTGGCTCGACTCCCAGGGGGTGTGCACCACCGCCGGGCTCGCGCACGTCCCCGACGGCAGCCGCATCCGGGTCGCCGGGGCGGTCACCCACCGACAGCGGCCCGCCACCGCGGAGGGCGTGACCTTCCTCAGCCTCGAGGACGAGACCGGTATGACCAATATCGTCTGCTCGGTCGGGCTGTGGGCGCGCTACCGGCCGATCGTCTCCTCGGCCCCGGCGCTCATCGTCCGCGGCACGGTGGAGAACCGCTCGGGCGCGGTCAGCGTGGTGGCGGACAAGATCGAACGGCTCCACCTGGGCATGGCCATCGGCCGCAGCAGGGACTTCCGGTGACACCCCGGGACGGCGTCAGAGGCGCCACGTCGAGGGGCGGCGTCAGAGACGTCGAGGGGCGGAGCCAGAGAGGCCACGCCGACGGACGGCGTCAGGCGGCCCGCGCCGAGGCGATCGCGCGGACGCTGGCGACCGCGCACACCACCCAGATGGCGATGAGCACCGCCACCGTCAGCAGGCTCGCCGCATGCCATCCGAGGTAATGAGCGCCCAGGCCGCAGGTCGACAACGGATAGGTCATCGCCCACCACCCCGGGGTGAACGGCATCCGGGCCAGGAACCCCCGCACCGTCGTCAGAACCGCGAACGCGCCAAGTCCCGCACCGGCGACCAGCACGGTGGCCCCGTACACCCGGGCCACACCCGCCAGTGCCGGACCCGAGAGCACCTGGGCCGCCGCCGTGGACTGTCCCACGATCCCCAGCGGAATCCACGTCGAGGTCGACAGCACCACCGGCACCGGCGTGCGGAACCACGCATGGTGGTACGCCATCACGATCACCGCGCCCCCCAGCGCCAGGGCCAGCACGAAGCAGAACACGCACGCCGCCGACAACAGGACCCTGGCGGCATCCGACTCGAACTGCCTGGCGATCACGCCACCCGCCGTCGCCGAGACCATGGGCGGCACCATCGGCAACGCCCACGTGGGGAGCGGATGGTCGGGTCGCGTGGCGAACAGCCACACCGCGAACCCCACCGCCGTGGCCAGGCCGAGCACCGTGCCCGCGGCCCACAACGCCACGTCCACACCGAAGGCGATCCACGACAGCATCGGCGCGTGGGCCTCCACCACGATGAACGTCGACGACCCCACCGCGAGCAGTCCCATCGAGACCATGCCCCACAGCGGGAGCATCGCCGCGTCACGCACAGAGGCCGTCCACATGTCCGGATCGCGCGCCACCGACCTGGCGAACCCCGCGCCCAGCCCGACCAAGAGCACCCAACCCGCGACGAGCATGACCACCGCTGCCGGGGAGAAGCCGGGCACCCGCACCGAGTGGATCTGCAGGAGCGTGGCCAGGCCACCGGTTCCCATCACCGCGCCGAACCACGCAGGCCCCGGGCCGGGAACAGCGGGCGCCGCAGGTCCTCGTCCTGCTCCGGGGGTCTCGGTCACCAGGACACTATGCCCCCGGCCGACCCCGCGCGAAGAACCGGGGGGAGGGCGCGGACCATGCACGGATACCGCGGCGGCAGGCTGGGCGAGGCCGTACCTTCGGGTCATGAGCGTCCCCTCCGCCGACCGTCATCCCGCCGCGGCACTCGACGACCTCCGCACCCGTCTCGACCACTCACACCTCATCACCGACCCCGACGTCCTGCAGAGCTACCGGCAGGACTGGGCCAAGGCCCCCGACCCCGGTATGCCCCTCGCCGTGGTGCGCGCACGCACCACCGAGGACGTCCAGGAGGTCATGCGCTGGGCGAGCACCCACTCCGTGCCGGCCGTCCCGCGCGGCGCGGGATCCGGGTTGTCCGGCGGCGCCACCGCCGTGGACGGCGGGATAGTCCTGTCCACGGAACTCATGCGCGACCTCCACGTCGACCCCGTCACCCGCACCGCCACCGTCCAGCCGGGGCTGTACAACGCCGAGGTCAAGCAGGCCGTCGCCGAGCACGGCCTCTGGTACCCGCCGGACCCGTCCTCCTACGAGATCTGCTCGATCGGCGGCAACATCGCGACCAACGCCGGCGGACTGTGCTGCGTGAAGTACGGCGTCACCACCGACTACGTCCTCGGGATGACTGTCGTCCTGGCCGACGGCACCGCCGTCCGACTCGGCGGACCGCGGCTCAAGGACACCGCCGGACTCAGCCTGACGAAGCTGTTCGTCGGCAGCGAGGGGACCCTGGGGATCGTCACCGAGACCATCCTGCGGCTCATCCCCGCCCAACCACCGCGGTCGACGGTGGTGGGGATCTTCCCCGACGTCGTGGCGTGCAGCGAGGCGGTCCTGGCCATCACCCGGCGGATCCGCCCCGCGATGCTCGAGTTCATGGACACCGTCAGCATCCGCGCCGTCGAGGCGGACCTGCGGATGGGTCTCGACACCGACGCCGGCGCCATGCTGCTCGCCCAGTCCGACCTGACCGGACCCGACCGCGCGGCCGAGACCGAGTTCATGGCCGAGGCCTTCCGCACCCACGGCGCCACCGAGGTCTTCGCCACCGACGACCCCGACGAGGGCGAACAGTTCACCATGGCGCGCCGGGCCGCGTTCACGAGCCTGGGCAAGGTCGGGACCCTGCTCCTCGAGGACGTCGGCGTGCCGCTGCCCTCGCTGCCCCGGCTCGTCGCGGGAATCGAGGAGATCTCCGCGCGTCGGGACGTCCCGATCGCCCTCGTCGCCCACGCCGGGGACGGCAACACCCACCCCATCATCGTCCTCACCGACGACGACCCGGACCGCGCCGAGCGGGCCCGTCTGGCGTTCGGCGAGGTGATGGACCTCGCGATCGGGATGGGCGGCACGATCACGGGCGAGCACGGCGTCGGACGACTCAAGGCACCCTGGCTGCCCGCGCAGCTGGGCGACGACGTCATGGACCTGACCCGGCGCATCAAGAACGCGCTCGACCCGCAGGGGATCCTCAACCCCGGCACGATGCTGTAGCGGCCGCTTCGGAACGGAATCAGGCCCGATCCCGGGGGATCTCCCCGATGCACGGTCGCGCCCGGACGACGAGCATCCCCCTCATGGCCACCGACCGACTCTGCCTGCTGCTCTACCGGTCCCTGCTGCTGACGACCGCGGCGGTGGCGCTCGGCCTGGGCGTCGCCGCCGGCCTCGAGGCGCCCAGCATCACACCCGAATACCAACTCACCGGCTACTGGCGCGCCTACGGGCTGCTCGTCTTCGCGGCCCTGTCCGCCTACCTCGGCGCGACCCCGCCCGGAGCGGCCGTGCTGTGGCTGGTCGTGATCTTCCACAAGGCGTCCATGACCATGACCGCCGTGCTCCTGCTCCGCCACGACGTGACCGGCGCGCCCGCCGCGGCCGCGATCGACGGGGCGATCGCCCTGGCCACGCTCCTCGCGCTCGGTCTGCGACGGCCCGCCGCGCGGGCGGCCCGACCTGATCGCCCGGCCACCGCCGCCCCCACCAGCACCCGACCTCCGGCCACCGTCCCCCACGCCGCCTGAGCGACCGCGGGGGAGCGGGGCGGACGCGGACCTCGTCGTCGTCGTCCCCCCGCCGCCCGGTGCGCCCGACGTCAGTCGTCGACGCGGACCCGCACCGCCGCGGCCACCGGCGTGCCCACCTGCACGACCCGGCCCGCCAGCGACACCGAGATGATCCCCAACTCGACCTGCCGGGAGACCACCTCCACGGGGGAATCGGGGCGCAGGCCGATCTCGGCGAGGTGGCGCAGGACGGCGTTGTCACGGTCGGAGACCCGCGTCACCACACCCGTAGAGCCCTCTTCGACGCGATCCAGCGGGGTGTCGCCGAGCGGGTCGAGGTGGCCGTCGCGGGTGGGGATGGGATCGCCGTGGGGATCGCGGCGCGGGTGGTCGAGGAACACGTCGAGGGCGTCGACGAACCGGTCCGAGACCACGTGCTCCAGCGCGTCGGCCTCGGCGTGCACCTCGTCCCACGGGTACTCCAGGCACCGGGAGAGGAAGGTCTCGATGATCCGGTGCCGCCGCACCATCGCCACCGCGAACGACCGACCCGCCTCCGTGAGCACCACCGGCGCGTACGGCCGGTGCTCGGCCAGGCCCATCGTGACCAGCTTGCGGACGCCCTCGCTCACGGAGGACGGTGACGCGCCGAGACGCTCCGCCAGCGCGCTCGAGGTCACCGGGTCGTCGCCGGCGCCGAGAGCGTGCACGGCCATGAGGTAGGCCTGGATCGTCGGGGTGAGGTCGGCGAGGGCTCTCGGCGGGTCGACGGTCATGTGGCCATCATCCCCGATCGTCGACCGCGGGCGCCCGCCACCGCCCGCGGGATCACCCCGCGCCGGGGCGCGAGCAGCTGCGCCACCGCGAAGATGACCGCCTGGGTGAGGACCACGACCGGACCGGGCGGGAGGTCGGCGTAGTAGCCGAGGTACAGGCCGGTGACACCGCCGATCAGGGCGACGACGACGGCGAGGATCATCGTCCCCCGCATCGTGTCCGCGACCAACTGGGCGGTCGCGCCCGGGATGATGAGCGTCGCCACGACCAGGATCACCCCCACGGACTGCACCCCGGCGACCGTCGCGGTGGCCAGCGTCGCCAGCAGCAGGGCGGTGAGCGCCCGGGTGCGCAGCCCCAGGGTGTGGGCGTGGAGCCGGTCGAACGCCAGCAGGATCAGGTCGCGCCGGAACGTCAGCAGCACGATCACCGTGAAGGCGGCCACGACGAGCACCTGCACGAGGTCGGAGTCGCGGACGCCGAGCACGGAACCGAACAGGATCGAGTGCAGGTCCTGCTGGGTGGGGAACCGGGCGATCAGCACGAGACCGAACGAGAACAGGGCCGTGAACACGATGCCCATCGCGGCGTCCGGCCGCACCGTCCCGCTCTCGCGGACCGCGCCGATCAGCCACACGGCGACGAGGGCGGCGACGAGGGCGCCGACCGCGAACGGGATGCCGGTCAGCGCCGCGATCACCACTCCCGGCAGGACCGCGTGCGACACGGCGTCGCCCATGAGCGACCACCCCATGTGGACCAGCCAGCAGCTCAGCAGTGCGCCGGCGACCCCGGAGGCCGTCACCACGAGCAGCGCGCGGCGCATGAACTCGTACGACATCGGTTCGGTGAGCAGTTCGATCACGAGACGGCCCGATCGGTGACAGGGGACGCGGCGGCGCCCCGGGCGGAGTCGGCGGCCCCGGGGAGGCGGGCCCCGAGCAGGGTCGACAGGACATGCGGCGTCGTGGTCTCGGCGACCGGGCCGTGGGCGACCAGGCGGCCGTTGAGCAGGGCCACCGAATCGGCTAGCCGCTCGACCGTGCCCAGGTGGTGGGTGGAGACCAGCGCGGTGCGGCCGCCGGCGGTGAGCTCGCGCAGGACGTCGATGTAGACCTCCTCGCTGCCGGCGTCCATCCCGTTGAACGGCTCGTCGAGCAGGAGCAGGTCGGCTTCCTGGGCCAGGCAGCGCGCCAACATGACCCGGCGACGCTGGCCGCCCGAGAGCTCGCCGATGCGACGCGCCGCGAGCCCGGACAGGCCCACCCTCTCGAGGGCGTCCGCCACGGCGGCGCGGTCCCGTCCCGACGGCCGACGCCACGGCCCGGTGAAGTGCCGACGGCCCTGCATGACGACCTCGGCTGCCGTGACGGGGAAATGCTCGTCGATGCCGTCGGCCTGCGGCACCGCCGCGACTCGTCCGCTGCGCAGCGCGCCGCGGACGGACGTGCCGAGGAGGCGGACGGAGCCCGCCGTGGGGGTGACCAGGCCGAGCAGTGCCTGCAGGAGGGTCGACTTACCGGAGCCGTTGGGGCCGAGCAGGACGGTGATCTCGCCCCTCGGCGCGGACAGCGACACCGCGTCGAGGGCCCGGACCTGTCCCCGGTCGACGGTGAGATCGGAGACGACGACGGCGGCAGGGCCGGCGTCCGGGGAGAAGGGCAGTGGCCGATCGGTCATGAGGTCAGCTCCCGGGTGATCGTCTCGAGGTCGTGGTCGAGGAGGTCGAGATAGGTGGGCACGGGCCCGGTGGGGCCGGAGAGCGAGTCGACGTACAGCAGGCCCGCCAGGCGGCTGCCGGTCTCGGCGGCGACCTGCTCCATGGCGGCGTCGGAGACCGTCGACTCGCAGAACACGGCGGGGATCTCCCGCTCGCGGATCCGGTCGATCAACGCGGTGACCTGCCGGGGCAGGCCCTGGTTCTCGCTGTTGACCGGCCACAGGTACAGCTCTTCCAGCCCGAGGTCGCGGGCCAGGTAGGAGAAGGCGCCCTCGCAGGTGACGAGCACGCGACGGTCCTCGGGCACCGACGCCACCGCCTCGCGGGCGCGGACCGCCATCGCCTGCAGGTCGGCGACGTAGCCCTCGGCGCGGGCGCGGTACTCCGTCGCACCGTCCGGATCGAGGTCGGCGAGGGCGCCGGCGATCGCGCGGACGTAGCGTGCGCCCTCGACCGGCGACATCCACGCGTGGGGATTGGGCCGGCCGGTGTAGTTGCCCGCACGGATGGGCAGGGGCTCGATTCCGTCCGTGGTGACGAGGTGGGCGGCGTCGGTCCCGTCGATGAACCGCAGGAGCCAGTCGTCCATCCCCAGCCCGTTGCTCACCACGAGGTCCGCGCCTTCGACCCGCTTGAGGTCCTCGACGGTCGGCTCGTACTGATGTACGTCGGCGCCCGGCGTGGTGACCGACTCGACCACCACGCGGTCGCCGCCGACGCGCCCGACCATGTCGGCCAGGATCGTGAACGTCGTGGCCACCACCACCCGGCCCCCTGACGCGTCGGACCTCTGGCGGTCGTCGACGTCCGCCGGGCCGGTGGCGCCGACCGCGCACCCGGACAACAGCGCGAGCGCAGTGGTGAGCGCTGTGGCGCGCGCTGCGGCGGCTGCTCGACGGGGGGCGGCGCTACGGGTGGCAGCGCCTCTGAGTTTCGGCATACCGAAACTTTAAATCAATCGGCGGGAAAATCCATACCGCCCTGGTAGTCCTGCTGGCGCCACGCCTCGTAGACCGCCACCGCGGCGGCGTTGGACAGGTTCATCGACCTCCGCCCGGGCAGCATCGGGATCCGCACCCGCGCCGTCACGCGCGGATCGGCGAGGACGTCCTCGGCCAGGCCGGTGGGTTCGGGGCCGAAGAGCAGGACGTCACCGGGGGCGAACCGCACTTGCGGCAGCGCGAGGTCGGCCCGGGCGGAGAACGCCCACACCCGCGCCGGCAGGAGCCGGGAGTACGCCGACTCGAGGTCCTCGTGGACCTCGACGTGCGCGAGGTCGTGATAGTCCAGCCCGGCCCGCCGCAGGTGCGGCTCCGACAGGTCGAAGCCCAGCGGGCCCGCCAGGTGCAGCTCGCACCCCGCGCCGGCGGCCATGCGGATCGCGTTGCCGGTGTTGGGTGGGATACACGGACGGTCGAACAGCACGCGCACACCCACACCGGTCATGGGGGCCATTCTCGCAGCGCCCCGACGACGGCCGCGCCCGGGAGTGGGATACTGGTGCGCGTGACCGCGATCAAGCTGGACGGCAAGCTCACCCGCGACGAGATCGTCGCCGACCTCACCCGGCGCGTGTCCGCGCTGCGGGAGAAGGGGATCACCCCGGGGCTCGGCACGGTTCTGGTGGGGGACGACCCCGGCAGCCACTCCTACGTCAAGATGAAGCACCGTGACTGTGAGCAGGTCGGCATCGCCTCCATCCGACGCGATCTGCCCGCCGACACCAGCCAGGCCGAACTCGAGGCCGTGATCGACGAGCTCAACGATGATCCCGCGTGCACCGGGTACATCGTGCAGCTGCCGCTGCCCGGGCATCTCGACGAGAACGCGATCCTCGAGCGCATCGACCCGGCCAAGGACGCCGACGGACTCCACCCCGTCAACCTCGGCAAGCTCGTGCTGGGCGAGCCCGCCCCGCTGCCGTGCACCCCCAACGGGTGCATCCACCTGCTGCGCCGGTTCGGGGTGGAGCTCGACGGCGCACACGTCGTGGTGGTCGGCCGCGGCGTCACCGTCGGTCGCCCGATCGGTCTCATGCTCACGCGGCGCAGCGAGAACTCCACCGTGACCCTGTGTCACACCGGCACGCGCGACCTGGCGGCGGAGACCCGGCGCGCTGACGTCATCGTCGCCGCCGCGGGCGTGGCTCACATGCTCACCCCGGACATGGTCAAACCCGGCGCCGCGGTGCTGGACGTGGGGGTCTCCCGCCTCGACGGCAAGCTGGCCGGTGACGTGCACCCGGACGTGTGGGAGGTCGCCGGGGCGATCTCGCCCAACCCGGGCGGCGTCGGCCCGCTCACCCGCGCGTTCCTGCTGAGCAACGTGGTCGAGCGCTGCGAGCGGCTCGACGCCGACACCTGACGGCTCCCGTGACACACCCCGCTCCCGACCGCGCCCGGCACCGGGCCACCGACGCCCGGCCCCGCCGGACGCGCCCCGCGCGCCTGACGTGGGCGCAGGTGCGTGCGCAGTGGCCGCTCGCGCTCGTGCTGGCCGGGGTCGTGGTGGCGCTGGGCTTCGTCGTCCTCGAGCGCTGGCGGAGGGGCGCGTTCCTGCTGGGGCTGGTCGCCCTGGCGGCGGCGACCCTCCGTGCCGTGGTCCCGGACGAGCGCGCGCGACTGCTCGGGGTTCGCGGCAAGGGGTTCGACGTCGCGTTCTACGTCGGGATCGGGGCCGTCATCCTGTGGCTGGCCACGTCCGTCGACTCGCTCGGTACCGGCTGATTCTCCCGGTCGTGCACGGCGGGGTGCTGTACCCGGCCGGGCCGCTCTGCTAGCTCGGCGGCTGCGCCTGCCGAAGGCGCTCGGCCACCCCTGCGGAAGGCGCTCGGCCGCCCCCAACGGAAGGCGCTCGCTCGCCCCGCTGACGTCGACGCCGCCTATCAAGTCGAGCGCCACCTATCGAATCGCACGCCACCTATCCGGCTACGCGCCACCTATGGGGTCCCGCAGGCGGCGCGTAGTCGGATAGGTGGCGCGCGCTCTGGAGGGGCGCCGGGCGGTTTCTGCCCTGCGGCCGGCCCGCTGGGCGACCGCGATCACGCAGCAGCGTTCGCGATCACGCAGCGGCTGCGAAGAGCACACGCTTGATCCGCGCAGCCAGCACATGAGGCTCGAGCACATCGCGCCACCGCCAATGGAGGACCCGGTAACCGAGGGCCATCAGTTCGGCGTCGCGGTCCTTCTCCATGCCCAAGCGGTGCCGGGTCTCACCGGGGCTCAGTCCGTCGAAGTACTTGCCGAAGCCGTCGCACTCTCCGATCACGCCGTACTCCCGCCACAGGAAGTCCACACGGGCGACTCGAACGCCGCCGGGGGTGTAGATCTCGACCTGGGGCTCGGGCTCCGGCAGGCCGAAGTCGTGGAAGGTCAGCCGGCTGAGGCTCTCTGCCACGCTCTCGCTTCTCCCGTCGACGAGGCTCAGTGCATGTCGTGCACGTCTGATCCCGCGACGGCCAGCGGATGCGCGCAAAGACTCGTCGAGCTCGTCCCTGGTCACGATCTCCCCGAACAACGCCGCGTCGGCGACCGCCACGGCAGCGTCTCTGGGTGTCGAGATCGCGATGTCCGCGACTGTCCGTGCCGGGGTGGTGACCCGCAATCCGTTGACCGTCATCACTTCATCGGAGAGGCCGGGCGCGGTGCGGAAGGTCGTCAGGCTGGTCGTGCGGGAGCGCGGCGTCGGGCCGTCCTCGCACACCGCGACCCTGCGCAGCGGAAGACCCCACTCCGGAAGCCCGTGGATGAGAGCCGCGGATGAGTGGGAGAAGACCGGCGCGTCGAGTGCGGCGTCCGCGGCAAGAATCGACAAGAAGTGGCGCTCGCGCCTTCCGAGGTCACGCGCTCGCCTTTTGACGTAGAACCCGGGCCTGAGTCGGATCAGGTCGCCGGACCCCATCGCGCGGCTGATGCTCTGACTCGACATTCCGCGGGCGAGAAGCTGATCGGAGGTGACCAGCAGGGAGTTCAGGTGGTCTGGTGTGTTCACGGTCCCGATCATCTGGGCCGGGACTCCGGGAAATCGGTTCAGCACCGCCTGACGCGGCCTGCCTGTGGAGAACGCCGGGCCTGCGGATGGACGAGTACGAGCGCTTGAGATTCCGGGCTGAGCAGCGCACATCGTGCCGCGCGCGGGTCATGGATGGACGATCGCGCCCGCCGGAACCTCATTGCAGCGCATGTCACCTATCGGGATGCGCGCCGCCTAGGA
>NZ_BCSW01000023.1 GCF_001571065.1 Dietzia cinnamea NBRC 102147 | reverse complement strand
AGCACTCCTGCAGCAGGGCGTAGCAGGCGACCAGGCGCTGCGCGGCCGCGCGGTTCTCGGTCGCCCAGCCGTCCCGCGCCGCCGCCGTCAACCCCGTCAACGCCGCCGGGCCGCCACCGGGAGAGTCAGCAGGGCCCGACGAGCCAGTGGAGCCGGCAGGGCCGGAAGAGGACGCGGAGCCACCGGCCGTGCGCTCGGGATCGCCGTCCATGCCCCACCCCCCGTGGTCGACCGTGCGGCCGTGCCGCGCTATGCCTCGAATACGTGTTCTATTCTACGTCCACGTGTTCGACACCACAAGGGGTACGTGTCAGGCGGAGGCGGCGGCAGTGCGCCGGGAGACTCTGGGCAGTGATCGGGTCCGCCGGCCGGGCCCACGGCAGCGCCGGCCGGGCCGGCGTCAGCGCCGCCCGCGGGCCTCTCGGTAGATCTCGACGAGTGAGTCCGTGGAGGAGTCGAAGCCCGGCTCGGGGTGGGTCTCGGCGGTGAGGGCGGAGAGGAGCTCACCGGCCTGTGCCTTGCCCAGTTCGACGCCCCACTGGTCGAACGCGTTGATGCCGAGAATCGCCGCCTGGGTGAACACGATGTGCTCGTACAGCGCGATGAGCTGGCCCACGACGCTCGGGGACAGGGACGGCGCGAGGATCGTCGTCGAGGGCCGGTTGCCGGGCATGACCTTGTGCGGGGCGAGGGCGGGATCGACGCCGTCGGCGAGGACCTCCTCCTCGGTCTTGCCAAACGCCAGGACCCGCGACTGGGCGAAGAGGTTGGCCATGAGCATGTCGTGCATCGAGACGGGTTCCGCTGAGCCGGGGACGTCGGCGGCCAGGTCCGCGGCCGGCCGTGCCACGCCGATGAAGTCGACGGGCACGAGCTGGGTGCCCTGGTGGAGCAGCTGGAAGAAGGCGTGCTGTCCGTTCGTGCCGGGCTCGCCCCAGTAGACCTCGCCGGTCGGATAAGTAACGTCCGAACCGTCGAGGCGCACGGACTTGCCGAGGGACTCCATGGTGAGCTGCTGCAGGTAGGCGGGGAACCGGTGGAGGTCCTGGGAGTAGGGGATGACGGCCTTGGACTGCGCGCCGAGGAAGCACGTGTACCAGATCCCGAGCAGCGCCATGAGGACCGGCGCGTTGTGCTCGGGCGCCTCGGTGGCGAAGTGCAGATCCATGGTGTGGAAGCCCTCGAGCATCTCGACGAACGCCGCCGGGCCCGCCGTGATCATCACCGACAGACCGATCGCGGAAGACACCGAGTAGCGGCCGCCGACCCAGTCCCAGAAACCGAACATGTTGTCCGGGGCGATGCCGAAGTCGGCCACCTTGTCCGCGGCGGTCGACACAGCGACGAAGTGAGAGGCGATCGCGTCCTCCGACCTCAGGGCCTCGATGAAGTGCCGCCGCGCCGCATGCGCGTTGGCCATCGTCTCCTGCGTGGTGAACGTCTTGGAGGCGACCACGACCAGTGTGGTGGCCGGATTGATCTCGGCGAGGGTGGCGGTGAGGTCCGCAGGGTCGACGTTCGAGACGTAGCGCGCGCGGATCCCGGCGGTCTGGAGATCGCGTAGCGCGGCGTCCACCATCACCGGGCCGAGGTCCGAGCCGCCGATGCCGATGTTGACCACCGTGTCGATCCGCTCGCCCGTGTACCCGGTCCACTCGCCCGAGCGGACGCGGTCGGCGAGATCGGTCATGCGCGCCAGGACCGCGTGGACGTCGGCCACCACGTCGGAGCCGTCGACGACGAGCTCGGCATCGGCCGGGAGCCTGAGCGCCGTGTGGAGGACGGACCGGTCCTCGGTCGTGTTGATGCGGTCGCCCCGGAACATTGCCGCTCGCTGCGCCGGAAGCCTGGCGGCGTGGGCCAGTTCGGTGAGGGCGTGCAGGATCTCGTCGGTGACCAGGTGCTTGGACAGGTCCACGTGCAGGTCGCCCGCCGTGACCGACATCCGGCGACCGCGTTCGGGATCGGCGTCGAACAGTTCGCGCAACGTCACCTCGCCGATCGAGGGGACCAGACCCTCGACCGCTGCCCACTGCTCCGTCGTGCTGATGTCGGTCATGGCTGCGAGATTAGCCGGGAATACGAACGCGCTGCCCACTGTTCAGGGGATGTGACCCCCGTAACTCCAGCCGATTCTGCACCGGCCTTCCCCATCGCCTCCTCTGTTACCGCGCAGGCCGAGCGCCTCGTCGCACTCCGCGTGCCGGAGTTCGCCGGGATCGGTGCCGATCAGCTGCGGGACCACGCCCGCACGCTGGTCGCCGAATCCGGTGACGGGCGGGACGAAGGCGGAGCAGTTCTGGCCGTCCACCCCTCACTCCTGTCGGCCGCGCGACTGGCCGCCCTCATGCGCCGCGACGGGAAGGCGGGCTTCGTCGTCGTCGACATGACCGACCTCGCCGACTTCACACCCACCGACGACATCACACTCCCCGACGCGCCGCTGTACCTTCTCGGCGACGTCACCCGCGGTGACGACATGCTGGACTGGACCCCCACCGACGCGCACGCGGAACTGACCGCCCGCGGACGCACACCGCTGACCGTCTCCGAGGGGATCAGCTGGGCCCTGCAGCAACCCGACGCGCTCGAGCCGGGCGCGTGCTTCATGTGCATCGGCTCGCGCAAACCCAAGCCGACCGGCGGGCTCGACTCCCGCACTCCCGCGCTGTGGATCAGCGGCGGCACCGGACGCGACGGCAAGGAGAACAAGGGCGCGCCCAAGGTGGGGTGGTGCTGGGCGGGCAACCACCACACATGGCTGGGCTTCGCGTCGACGTCCGGCAGGCGGGGACCGGTTCAATAGGCGGGTCGCCTAGTACCCCAACCGGCCGCGGCCTAGGCGGAGGAGCATCCCGGCGAGCGTCTGGCCCTCCTCGCCGAGGGATGCGAAGCGCTCGTAGACCTTGAGCTCGCGCGTGTGCACGAGCTTGGTGCCGCCCGACTGCATACGCGTGCGGCCGATGCGGCGGGAGATCTCGCTGCGGCGGGTGATGGCGTCGAGGATCTCGGCGTCCAGACGGTCGATCTCCAGCCGCAGTTCCTGGATCTCGGCCTCGGACAGCGGATCGTCGGTGCCGGCGGGGTCGGTGCTCATGGAGCGAATTATCCCACTGCACCCCGGAGCGACCGAACAACCGTCTAATGTTTGCGCCCGTGGAAGAAATCAACTCGTTTCTCGCCGACATCGGATCGGTGATCTGGGGGCCGTTCGTCCTCATCCCGCTGCTGCTGGGCACCGGCCTTTTCCTCACCATCCGACTGCGGGCGTTGCAGTTCCGCAAGCTCGCCCCCGCGCTGCGGCTCGGCCTGGTCAAGCGGAAGGACGACGGCGGCGAGGGCGACATCTCGCAGTACCAGGCGCTCACCACGGCGCTGGCGGCCACGGTCGGCGTCGGCAACATCGTCGGCGTCGCCACCGCGATCGCGCTCGGCGGGCCGGGTGCGCTGTTCTGGATGTGGATCACCGCGCTCGTCGGCATGGCGTCCAAATACTCCGAGGCCTTCCTGGGCGTGCGCTACCGCGTCACCGACGCGCGCGGCGAGCAATCCGGCGGCCCGCAGTACTACCTCCACCGTGGCTTCGCCGAGATCTTCGGCCGTACCGGCGGGCGGGTCGGCCTGGTCCTGTCAATCGTGTTCGCGGTGTTCGCCGTCCTGGCCAGCTTCGGCATCGGCAACATGACCCAGGGCAACGCCGTGGCCACCCAGCTGGAGAACTCGTTCGGTGTCTCCCACGTGACCACCGGCATCGTCCTCTTCGTCCTGACGGGCGCCGTGCTCCTCGGCGGCATCAAGTCGATCGGCCGGGTCACCGCCGGGTTCGTCCCGCTCATGATCCTGCTCTACATCATCGGCGGGCTCGTGGTGCTGGTCGTCAACGCCGAGCAGATCCCTGCCGCGTTCGCCCTGGTGTTCACCGACGCCTTCACCGGCACCGCGGCCGTCGGTGGCTTCGCCGGCTCCGCGATCCTGTACGCCATCCAGATGGGCGTCGCCCGCGGAATCTTCTCCAACGAGTCAGGCATGGGTTCGGCGGCGATCGCGGCCGCGGCGGCCCGGACCACCCACCCCACCCGGCAGGGTCTGGTCTCGATGACGCAGACGTTCATCGACACGATCATCGTCGTCACCTTCACCGGCCTGGTCCTGGTCACCACCGACGTGTGGCAGGGAGGCGGTGACGTCGCGGGCACGATGACCGCCGACGCCTTCGCCTCGGCGATCCCCGAGGGCGACAAGCTCGTCGCGGTGTCCATCGCGTTCTTCGCCTTCTCCACCATCCTCGGCTGGTCGTACTACGGCGAGCGGTGCATGGAGCGGCTCGTGGGCGCGCGCGGCGTCATCCCGTACCGCATGGTCTTCACCTGCGTGGTGTTCATCGGCGCCGTCACCGAACTCGAGGTGGTGTGGAACTTCGCCGACGTGATGAACGGCCTCATGGCCATCCCGAACCTCATCGGCCTGCTCGTACTGTCCGGGCTGATCGTCCGCGAGACGCGTCATTACCTGGACAATGACCCGCGTCTGGACGCCACTGCCTCGCAGGTCGAGGAGTTCATGGGGGCCCGCACGCGCTGACCACGGGCCGTGTCGGACCGGGTGGGTAGATTGGACCCACGATGACCGACACCGCCTCCGCCCCCGCCCGCCAGCACTCGCCCCACTCGCCCCACTCGGCCCACTCGGCCCACTCAGCCCTCCTTGACGGGCTCAACCCACAGCAGGCCGCCGCGGTCACCCACCGCGGCGGCCCGCTGTTGATCGTCGCGGGCGCGGGGTCGGGCAAGACCAGCGTGCTCACGCGGCGGATCGCCCACCTGCTGGCCGAGGGCGGTGCGCACCCGGGGCAGATCCTGGCCATCACGTTCACCAACAAGGCCGCGGCGGAGATGCGGGAGCGCGTCGCGGCGCTGGTCGGCCCGCACGCCGAGCGGATGTGGGTGGCCACCTTCCACTCGATCTGCGTGCGCATCCTCCGGGCCCAGTCCGCGCTGCTCGGGACCCGCAACTCGAACTTCACGATCTACGACTCGGACGACTCCCGGCGTCTGCTGGGGATGATCGCCAAGGAGCAGCAGCTCGAGGTCAAGAAGTTCACCCCGCGCATGCTCGCCTCGGCCATCTCCAGCCACAAGAACGAGCTGCGCGACCCGGCTGAGGCCATGGACCGGGCGCTCGAGGACTCGGACCGCACCGCGCAGACCGTGGCCGCCGTGTTCACCGAGTACCAGGCGCGGCTGCAGGCGGCCAACGCATTCGACTTCGACGATCTCATCGGTGAGACCGTCGCCCTGTTACGCGCGCACCCGGAGGTCGCCGCGTACTACCGGCGGCGGTTCCGCCACGTCATGGTGGACGAGTACCAGGACACCAACCACGCGCAGTACGTCCTGGTCCGCACCCTCGTGGGCGGCACGGCGTCCGACGACGACGAGGTGGGCGTCCCCCCGGCCGAACTCTGTGTGGTGGGTGACGCGGATCAGTCGATCTACGCGTTCCGCGGGGCCACGATCCGGAACATCGAGGACTTCGAGCACGACTACCCCGACGCCCGGTCCATCCTGTTGGAGCAGAACTACCGCTCCACCCAGACCATCCTCTCGGCCGCCAACGCCGTGATCGCGCGGAACGCCGGGCGGCGCGAGAAGAACCTGTGGACCGCCGAGGGTGCCGGCGAGCTGCTGGTGGGGTACGTCGCGGACAACGAGCACGACGAGGCGAGGTTCATCGCCGGGGAGATCGACCGCTTGGTGGACGCGGGGGAGGCTTCGTACTCCGACGTCGCTGTGTTCTACCGGACCAACAACTCCTCACGCGTGATCGAGGACGTGTTCGTCCGCCTCGGCCTGCCGTACAAGGTCGTCGGCGGTACGCGCTTCTACGAGCGTAAGGAGGTGCGCGACGTGGTCGCCTACCTCAAGGTGCTGAACAACCCGGACGACGCGGTGGCGATCCGGCGTATCCTCAACACCCCGCGGCGCGGAATCGGCGACCGGGCCGAGGCGTGCGTCGTGGTCCACGCCGAGCAGCGCGGGATCGGTTTCGCGCAGGCCTTGCGCGACGCGGCGGAGGGGAAGGTCTCGCTGCTGCCTTCGCGTTCGGTCAAGGCGATCGCCGGGTTCGTCGAGATGCTCGACGACCTGCGCGGGCGCCTCGACGGCGACGACCACGCCGGCGGGCACGACTCCGCGCCCGACGTGGGCGCGCTCGTGGAGGCGGTACTCGAGCGCACCGGCTACCGCGCCGAGCTGGAGGCGTCCAACGATCCGCAGGACGCGGCGCGACTCGACAACCTCAACGAGCTGGTGGGCGTGGGGCGGGAGTTCTCGTCCGAGGCGGCGCTCCAACGCTCCGCCCGCGAGCAGGGCTTCGTGGAGGAGGCCGACGCGGACCCGGACCTGGACGAGGGTCTCGCCGAGCCGGGGTCGCTGGCGGCGTTCCTGGAGCGCGTGTCGCTGGTGGCCGACGCGGACGAGATCCCCGACGACGATCAGGGGCAGGTCACACTCATGACCCTGCACACCGCAAAGGGCCTGGAGTTCCCGGTGGTGTTCCTCATCGGTATGGAGGACGGACTGTTCCCGCACATGCGGGCGCTGGGCGATCCAGCGGAGCTGTCCGAGGAGCGGCGGCTGGCCTACGTCGGCATCACCCGCGCCCGGCGGCGTCTGTACCTGACGCGGGCCATGATGCGCTCGTCGTGGGGCCAGCCCATGACCAACCCGGGGTCGCGGTTCCTGGAGGAGATCCCCTCCGAGGCGATCGAGTGGCAGCGGGAGGAGCCCGCCGGCGGGGCCGGGTTCGGGGACGACGACTCGTACGCCCCGCGGCGGCGCTTCGGCGGCAGCTCCGGTGGATTCAGTTCCGGCGGCGGCTCCGGTGGACGGTCGCCCGGGATCCCGCGCGCGAAGCCGTCCGCGCCCGCGCTGGAGTTGGCGCCGGGTGACCGGGTCACGCACGACAAGTACGGCCTCGGCAAGGTGCTCTCCTGCGACGGCAGCGGTCCGCGCGCCACGGCGACCATCGACTTCGGTGCCTCCGGGAAGGTGCGGCTCATGCTCATCGGGGGCGTCCCCATGCAGAAGCTCTGAGCGCCGCAGGAGCTCTGACGCGGAAGGGGGACCACCGGGCGCTCACCGTCGCGGTACTTCAGCAGCACCAGGGTCGCATGTCCAGGCTTTGCGCGCCCTCCACCTCCGCGAGGACGACGGTGGCGCCGACGCTGGTCATGGCGACCGGTCGCGGCGCCGATCGGGCCCGCGCCGACCACGGCGACGTCGGGATGAGTCGTGTCCTCGTGAGCGGGTTCCCCTCCCGGTGCGCCGGTGACCTGTCCTAGCGGAGAATGTCATGCAGGTGGTTTTGGAAGCCCGGATTGTGTCGATAAGAATGTGTAAGCGCTTTTATCACTCGATCGGGGGCGGAGGTGCGGCCGGGTGGAGACCGAGAAAGGACGGGCGCGGGTACGCGCAGGTGGGCGCAGCGAGAAGGTGCGTCAGTCGGTGGGGGAGGCGACACTCGGCTACCTGGCTGAGGGGCATCTGACCTTCAGTATCGTCGACGTCGCGGCGCGAGCGGGGGTGGGTCGGCGGACGGTCTACCGGTGGTGGCCGACTCGTCACGATCTGCCCGTAGGCCCTGCGGACCCATGGGCGGCGGGCGCCGGTCGTCGAAGCCTCCGGCTCGTGGGATGAGAATCTCCGGGCGCTCGCGCACAGGCTCGCTGAGTTCGCCGCGGGGCCGGTCGAGGGCGCGATCGCCGCGATCATGGCGGGCGGCCAGCATCCGGAGTTCAACCAGACGGTGCTGGATCTGTGGCGGCCGGCGATGGAGTCGTGGCATCGACTGGCGCACGACGCCGCGGAGAGGGGCGAGGTCGCGGAGGGGCTCGACCCGCGCACGGTGGTCGACACACTCCTCGCGCCGATCATCTTCACGCCCCTGGCGATGCGCCGCCCGATGGACGCGCCCGAGGTGGACGCGTTGGTCGACCTACTGCTCAGCGGATCGCGGGCCCGGTGAGGCGGTGGTAGCCGGGCAGCGAGGGCGGGTGTGCTCAGTTGCCGAGCGAGCCGTGGGCGTGGTCGTGGGAGCCGGCGAGGCTGCCCGTGGCCAGGTCGAGACCGTGCTGGGCGAGCCACACGACCGGGTCGACGTAGTCTTTGCCGCCGTTGACCAGGACCTCGAAGTGCAGGTGGGTGCCGGTGGAGAACCCGAGGTTACCCATTCCGGCGATCTGCTGGCCGGCGTACACGCGCTGGCCCTTCTGGACGTCGAGCCGCTCCATGTGGCCGTAGACGGTCATCGTGCCGTCGTCGGACATGATGCGGATCCAGTTGCCGAAGCCCTGGGCGGGACCAGCGTCGATCACGACGCCGTCGGTCGCCGCCAGGATCGGCGTCCCGTTGACGTTGGCGATGTCGATGCCCTGGTGCATCGTGCCCCAGCGCATCGCGTACGGCGAGGTGAACGAGCCGAACGCGGGGCGGGAGACCTTCGGCCGCCGGGCCTGCTCCTCGGCGATCTCACGCTGCGCGTTGATCTCCGTGCCCGCGTAGAGCATGGCCGACTGGATGTTCTCGGTGTCGGTTTCCCCGACGGAGGCGGGGACCACGACGGGCGCGGGTGCGGACGGTGTCGCCGGCGTGGAGGTGCCGGGCGCCGCGGGGCTCGTGGTGGCGGGGGCCGGCTCGCCGTTGGCCAGCAGGGCGATGTCGCCGGCCTCGGCCGAGTGCGTGCCGGTAGCGTTGAGCGCGGAGCCCGCCGAGGCGGCGGAGACCGCGGCGCCCGCGGCCACGGCGAGGACGGCGGCGCGACCGCGCAGGGCGGTCGGCGGCGCGGGCATCCGGTGGCGGCCGACGCGATGCGCACCGGCCGGAGGAATGACGACAGGAGTCGCTGCTACTTCCTGATGCGACTCTCTCACCGTGGTCGTTTCCCCTCTGTCGTCGCGCCGTGATCTTTTCGTGATGAACGTCGTCCAAGGTAACGGACCGGCAACGGCCTCGCAAGGCGGCGACCGCCCCGCGGGAGCGGAGTGCATCACACCGGTGTGACTCGCGTGGTTCGAGGGGTTGGAAGGATCCCGAGGGGGCCAGAGGGCGTCGGCGATCGCGCCCGGGCTGACGCGCGCTGTGATTCAGTGCACATACATACACACACATACCCCCGGGGTGCGACGGGCGACACACCGCGCGCCTAGGATGAGGCAGGACTCGGCTTTACAACAGGGCCGGGCGAATCTACCCACGTCAAGATGGTGAGCTGATGGATCTCTTTGAATACCAGGCAAAGGCTCTTTTCGCGAAGCATGACGTGCCCACCACCCCGGGGCGCGTCGCGGACACCGCGGAGGAGGCCGAGAAGGTCGCGGCCGAGATCGGCAAGCCTGTTGTCGTCAAGGCCCAGGTGAAGGTCGGTGGCCGTGGTAAGGCCGGCGGCGTGAAGCTGGCAGAGGATGCCAAGGAGGCTCGAGCCCGGGCCGAGGACATCCTGGGCCTGGACATCAAGGGCCACATCGTCAAGAAGCTGCTGGTCGCCGAGGCCAGTGACATCGCGGAGGAGTACTACATCTCCTTCCTTGTCGATCGCGCTAACCGCAACTACCTGGCCATGTGCTCGGTCGAGGGCGGCGTCGAGATCGAGCAGGTCGCCGAGGAGTCCCCGGACCGGCTCGCGAAGATCAACATCGACCCCACCGAGGGCGTCGACGTGGCCAAGGCCCGCGAGATCGCGAAGGCCGGCCACCTGCCGGAGGAGGTGCTGGACGCCGCCGCGGTGACCATCGCCAAGCTGTACGAGGTCTTCGTCAAGGAGGACGCCACCCTGGTTGAGGTCAACCCGCTCGTGCGCACGCCGAACGACGAGATCCTCGCGCTCGACGGCAAGGTGACGCTGGACGATAACGCCGAGTTCCGTCACAAGGACACCTTCGCCGACTTCGCCGATGCGGGCACCACCGATCCGCTCGAGCAGAAGGCCGCCGAGAACGGCCTCAACTACGTCAAGCTCGACGGCGAGGTCGGAATTATCGGCAACGGCGCCGGCCTGGTCATGTCGACCCTCGACGTCGTCGCCTACGCAGGCGAGAACCACGGTGGCGTCAAGCCCGCCAACTTCCTCGACATCGGCGGCGGCGCGTCCGCCGAGGTCATGGCCAACGGTCTCGACGTCATCCTCGGCGACGAGCAGGTGAAGAGCGTGTTCGTCAACGTCTTCGGCGGCATCACCGCCTGCGACGCGGTGGCGAACGGCATCGTCAAGGCCCTGGAGATCCTGGGCGACGAGGCCAACAAGCCGCTCGTCGTGCGTCTGGACGGCAACAACGTCGAGGAGGGTCGCAAGATCCTCGCCGAGGCGAACCACCCGCTCGTCACCCTGGCCGACAATATGGACTCCGGCGCCGACAAGGCCGCCGAGCTGGCCGCCAAGTAAGAAGCAGAGGACCTTACACACATGTCGATCTTCCTCAACAAGGACAGCAAGGTCATCGTCCAGGGCATCACCGGCGGCGAGGGCACCAAGCACACGGCCCGCATGCTCGCGGCCGGCACCCAGATCGTCGGTGGCGTCAACGCCCGCAAGGCCGGCACCACCGTGTCCCACAAGGACGCCGACGGCAACGACATCGAGCTGCCCGTCTTCGGTTCCGTGAAGGAGGCCATGGAGGCCACCGGTGCCGACACGACGATCCTGTTCGTACCGCCGCCGTTCACCAAGGACGCCATCATCGAGGCCGTGGACGCGGAGATCCCGCTCGCCGTGGTCATCACCGAGGGCGCGCCGGTCCTGGACACCGCCACCGCGTGGAACTACAACCTCGCCAAGGGCGGCAAGACCCGCATCATCGGCCCCAACTGCCCGGGTATCATCACACCGGGTGAGTCGCTGGTCGGCATCACCCCGGCCAACATCGCCGGCAAGGGCCCGGTCGGTCTCGTGTCCAAGTCGGGCACCCTGACCTACCAGATGATGTACGAGCTGGCCGACTACGGCTTCTCGACCGCCATCGGCATCGGCGGCGACCCGATCATCGGCACCACGCACATCGACTGCATCGAGGCCTTCGAGAACGACCCGGAGACCAAGGTCATCGTGATGATCGGCGAGATCGGCGGCGACGCCGAGGAGCGTGCGGCCGACTACATCAAGGCCAACGTCACCAAGCCGGTCGTCGGCTACGTCGCGGGCTTCACCGCCCCCGAGGGCAAGACGATGGGCCACGCCGGCGCGATCGTGTCCGGCTCGGCCGGCACCGCGCAGGCCAAGAAGGAGGCCCTCGAGGCCGCGGGCGTGAAGGTCGGCAAGACGCCGTCCGAGACCGCCCAGCTCGCCAAGGAGATCCTCGACGCCATGTGACCACCCGCGGCGGCCCCGTGAGGGGTGGCCGTGCGTGAGCGTTCCCGCGACCCCCGTCATCCCCGGATGGCGGGGGTCGCGGCGTGCCGGGGGTGGGCATGTCGGACCGGCTCTCTACGGTGGTCAGCGTGAGCCCCCCACGCGTCATCCGCCCCGCCGCCCGACGGTCTCCCGCGGGCGCCCGTTCGCTGCTGTGGACGGCGGCGGCCGCGGCGCTGCCCGTCATCGTGACCGTGCTCGTGTTGGCCGCGCTGACCCTGGGCGTGCTGGTGTTCACCTCCGACGGGTTCGACTCGTTGTTCGCCGTGGTCGCCGTGGAGTGGTTGGTGCTCAACCGCGTCCCGCTGGTGGTGGACACCATCGAGTTGGGATTCCTCCCGCTGCTGCCGCCGGTGCTCTACGCGGCGGTGTTGGCGCGTCAGACCCGCGCGGTGCTGGCGGACGTGGAGCAGCCGGGCGCGCGCGAGGCCGGAGCGGCGGTGGCCGGCGTGACGGTGGCGGGTCTGCTGCTCACCGGTCTGGCGACTCTGCTCGTGGGCTCCGCGGCGTCGGACTTCGCGGTGCGGGAGTCGTCCCTGCCGTCGGCGCTGGGGTGGACGGCGGCTGTGGCCATCGCCGGGGCGGGCCTGGGGGTGTGGCTGTACTTCCGGCGCGACCTGCGCGAGGTCGTGCCGCTGTGGGTCCGCGGCGGCATCCACCTCGGAGCGGCGTTCGTCGCCGCGGCCTGGGCGGTCGCGACCCTACTGGTCCTGGTCGGCCTCGTGGCGGCGTGGGAGCCCGTCGCGGCGGCGCTGGGGATCGGTAAGGACGTCGTGGGGACGGCCGCGCTCACCGCGATCTCGGCGGCGTATCTGCCCAACGTGGTGATCGGCGCCGCGTCCCTGCTCGTGGGCGGGGAGGCGCATCTGGGCCAGGCCTCGTACAGCGTCTTCGCTGTGTCGCGCGGCCCGATGCCGGAGGTCCCGCTGGCTGCCGTGCTGCCCACCACCACCCCGCACTGGGCGGTGCAGGGGCTGTTGCTGGTGACGGTGGTCCTGGCGGCGGCGTTGGCGCGGTCGGTGGCGCATTGGTTCCGGACGACCGGAGACGCGGTGAAGGCGGCGTGGCTGGCCGCCGCGATCGTGGCGCTGGTGATCGCGGTGAGCCCTGTCGTGGCCGGGGGCGAGCTCGGTGTGCTCGGCACGGTGGGCACGGGGTCGCTCATCGCGGCGGGCATGGGTCTGTTGCTGTTCGGCATCATCGGGTCGGCGACCATCGCCCTGTCCCTGGCGGGCCTGACGCGGCGCCGGGAGCGCGCGGAGAGCGAGCTCGAGCGTCGCCGCCGCCGTGCGGGGACGGTGTCCGACGACGTGATCGCCCCGGTCGGGGTCGGCGGGGACGACGACGCCCGGGAGGGCGACGACGACGAGGTCGATCACCTCGGAGCCGACACCGATCACTCCGAGGGCGCGGCGGCCGACCTCGACGGAACCCCTGAGACCGACACCGCGGTGGACGCGGACCCGCCATCGGATGCGGCGGCCGAGGACCCGCCCGTCGCTGACGAGCCGGCAGGGGAGCAGGCTGGCGAGCCGGTAGACGAGCCGACAGGGAAGCCGAGCGAGGAGCCGGCCGAGGAGGTCGCCGGGGACGCCGCTGAGCCCGCCGAGGACGATTCGACCGGTCTGCCTGACGAGGAGCCGAGACCGGCCGACTAGACTCCCCAGACGAGGCCCGCGCGACCGGCGGGCCGCCGGATCGACGGGCGGGAGCGCAGCAGGTGGCGGAAACCGAGTCCTCCGGTGGCGGGTCCTGCGGGATCGTGCTGCTGGCCTCCGGCTCCGGCACCCTCGCCCAGAGCGTTCTCGACGCCGCGGCGGCAGGCGACTGCCCGTACCGCGTCATCGCGCTCGTCTCCGACCGCGACTGCGAGGCCGTCGCCCGCGCCGACCGCGCCGGCATATCCACCGCCGTCCTCCGTCCCGGTGACCATCCGGACCGCGCCGCCTGGGACCTCGCCCTCGCCGAGGCCGTGGCACGGTTCGCGCCCGACTGGGTCGTGTCGGCCGGGTTCATGCGCATCCTCGGCGCCGAGTTCCTGGGTCGCTTCGCCGACCGCGTCGTCAACACCCACCCCGCGCTGCTGCCGTCGTTCCCCGGCGCGCACTCCGTCCGCGACGCGCTCGCGTACGGGGTACGGGTCACCGGCTGCACCGTGCACCTGGTCGACGTCGGGGTCGACACCGGCCCGGTGATCGCCCAGCGCGCCGTCGAGATCCTCCCCGACGACACCGAGCCCACCCTCCACGAACGCATCAAGGTCGTCGAGCGCGAACTGCTCGTCGACGTCCTCGCGGCCGCCGCCCGCGGCCGACTCCACATCGAAGGTCGAAAGGTGCACCTGAAGTGACCGACTCCCGCAGGCCCGTCCGCCGTGCCCTCATCAGCGTCTACGACAAGACCGGGCTGGAAGAACTCGCCCGGGGGCTCGCCGACGCCGGGGTCGAGATCGTCTCCACCGGCTCTACCGCCCAGCGCATCGCGGACGCCGGGATCGCCGTGACGCCCGTCGACGCGCTGACCGGGTTCCCGGAATGCCTCGAGGGTCGGGTCAAGACCCTGCACCCGCGGGTTCACGCCGGCATTCTCGCCGACACTCGCAAGCCCGAGCATCTCGAGCAGATCGAGGGCCTCGGCGTGCAACCGTTCGAGCTCGTCGTCGTCAATCTCTACCCCTTCACCGACACCGTCGCCTCCGGCGCCGACCACGACGCCTGCGTCGAGCAGATCGACATCGGCGGGCCCTCCATGGTCCGCGCGGCGGCCAAGAACCATCCCTCGGTCGCGGTCCTGGTGGACCCCGCCGGCTACGGCGACGCGCTGGAGGCCGTCGCCGCGGGCGGGTTCACGCTCGAGCAGCGCCGCCGCCTCGCGGCCGCCGCCTTCCGCCACACCGGCGCCTACGACGTGGCCGTGGCCACCTGGATGACCGAGCAGAACTCCGTCGCGGACGAGGGCTACCCGGTCTGGCAGGGCCAGAGCCTCGACCTCGTGGCCACCCTGCGCTACGGCGAGAACCCGCACCAGAGCGCCGCCCTCTACACCGACGCCGCGGCCGCGCCCGGGCTCGCCCAGGCCCGCCAGCTGCACGGCAAGGAGATGAGCTACAACAACTACGTCGACGGCGACGCCGCCTGGCGCTCGGCCTTCGACCACGCCGAGCCGTGCGTCGCGATCATCAAGCACGCCAACCCGTGCGGTATCGCGATCGACGCCGACATCGCCGCCGCCCACCGCGCCGCCCACGAGTGCGACCCCGTCAGCGCGTTCGGCGGCGTCATCGCGGCGAACCGCGAGGTCACCGTCGAGATGGCCGAGCAGGTCGCCGAGATCTTCACCGAGGTCATCATCGCCCCGTCCTACGCCGACGGCGCCGTGGAGATCCTCCAGCGCAAGAAGAACATCCGGATCCTCGAAGCGCAGCCGCCCGCCGGTGAGGAGATCGAGCGCAAGCAGATCTCCGGCGGTGTGCTCGTGCAGCAGCGCGACTCCCTCGACGCCGACGGCGACGTGGTGGCCGGCTGGACCAAGGCCTGCGGCGCCGACGCCGACGAGCAGACCCTTCGCGACCTGCTGTTCGCGTGGCGCGCCTGCCGCGCGGTCAAGTCCAACGCCATCCTGCTCGCCCAGTCCGGCGCGACCGTCGGCGTGGGCATGGGTCAGGTCAACCGCGTCGACTCGGCGCGGCTCGCCGTGCAGCGCGCGGGGGACCGGGTCACCGGTGCGGTCGCCGCCTCCGACGCGTTCTTCCCCTTCGCCGACGGGCTCCAGGTGCTCGCCGAGGCCGGCGTCCGCGCGGTGGTCCAACCCGGCGGCTCCGTGCGCGACGCCGAGGTGATCGAGGCCGCCGAGAAGGCCGGGATCACCATGTACTTCACCGGCGCCCGGCACTTCTTCCACTGACATGGCGGGCACCGGTGCGGCGGGCAGCGGGGCGGGCGGCAGCGGGGCAGTCGACGGGGCAGTCGGTGCGGCCCCGCTGACCCCGCGCGCCCAGGCCAAGGCGCGACGGCGGGGCGAGATCCTCGCCGCCGCGGCCCGACTCATGGCCCGCCGCGGATTCCACGCCGTGCGCCTCGATGACATCGGCGCCGAAGTGGGAATCTCCGGCCCCGGCATGTACCGCTACTTCTCCTCCAAAGAGGACGTGCTCGCCGAGATGCTGCTCGACATCTCCCGGCGGCTGCGCGACGGCGGTCGCGCGGCGGTGGAGCGCGGCGGCGACCCGGATCGGGTGCTCGACGCCCTGCTCGCCGTCCACGTCGACTTCGTGGCCACCGAGCCCGACCTCATCAGCGTGCAGTTCCGTGACCTGGGCTCGCTGCCCGCCGCACCGAGGCACGAGGTGCGGACCCTGCAGCGCGAGTACGCCGAACTGTGGGTCGACGCCCTCGTACGCCTGCGGCCCGAACTGTCCTCCACTCAGGCGCGCGCGCACGTCCACGCGGTGTTCGGGCTGCTCAACTCGAGCCCGCGCCTGCCCGCGATGGCCGAGGCCGACCTGCGCGCCGTCCTCACCACGATGGCGTCGGCGGCCCTGCGGTCCTGACCGCGGGGTGGGGGGCGTGCTGCGGTCGGGCGTCAGCCCAGGGCGGCCCGGAGGCGGGCCATCTCCTCGCGGTAGCGCTCGACGTTCGCCAGCTTGACCTCCTCGTAGCCGCGGACAATGTCCGGCAGCTCGGCCAGCGCCACGGCGGTGCCGCGCCAGGTCGCGTCCCGGCCCGCAGGGCCGGTCCGCCGCAGGTCGTCCACGAGCTCGTCGACCAGGGCGCGGTACTCGTCCAGCAGCTCCCGCTCGACCCGGCGGACCACGGCGTAGCCGAACACGTCCAGCGGGGTGCCGCGCAGCCGCTTCATCCGGGCCAGCGCCCGCATCGCCGGCATGGCCTTCGGGCCGAACGAGATCTTCTTCTTCATCCCCAGGGCCCGCAGAGCCGGCGGGTGGAGCTGCAGCCTGGCCACCGCCCCCTCGCCCCAGTCCTCGTCCAGCTGGGCGGCGAACTCGGGGTCCAGTGCGAGGCGGGCCACCTCGTATTCGTCCTTGTAGGCCATCAGCTTGAACAGGTTCCGCGCCACCGCCAGGGCGAGCGGCTCGGACGCCGGGCCCGCCGGGGTGCCGTGATGCAGCGTCTCGGCGTGGCGCACCGCTTCCACCCGCCGGACGTAGTCGGCGGCGTACGCCTCGTCCTGGTAGGCGACGAGCTCGTCGACCCGCCGGGCCACCACGGCGCGTAGCTCGTCCGAGGCCTCCGCGCCGAGTCCGGCGAGCACCCGCGCGGCGACGGGGGAGGGCTGGTGCGTCCCGGAGGTGGCGTCGGTCGCCGGGCGGTGAAGCCCGTCGAGCAGCGCGGACAGCGCCTGCGGATCCGCCACGGCCTGCCGACCCCGACGGAACGCCTGGAGGTTCGACTCGACCGCGACGCCGTTGAGCTCGACGGCCCGCTCGATCGACCCGGCCGAGATGGGAAGGGCCCCGCTCTGGTACGCCGCGCCCACCATGAACATGTTGGCCGTCTGCGTGGAGCCGAAGAGCTTCTCCGTGAGCTCGCCCGGATCGAGGTAGATGCCGCGTGCGGAGGCCCGGTCGATGGCGGCCTGGATGTCCGACGTGGCGGGGTAGTGCTCGGAGGTGTCGATCACCATCTTCCCGGTGGGGGTCCGCGTGGTGGACACGACCGCCGTCGTCCGCTCCGGGTGGGCGACCTTGAGGTGCTTGTCGTCGGCACCCACGAGCCCGTCGCAGCACAGGTAGAGATCGCAGTCGCCCGCCCCGATCTTGGGGGGCTGCTCCACGGGCGACCGGGAGACGCGGACGTCGGAGACCACCGCGCCGCCCTTCTGCGCCAGGCCGGTCATATCGAGGGTCCTGGCCGAGTTGCCGTCGAGCACGGCCGCCGTGGCCAGCACCGCCGAGACGGTGACGATCCCGGTCCCGCCGATGCCCGTCAGCCGCAGCGAGAACCCGCGCTCCGCGTCGATGTGGGCGCGCTCGGGTTCGGGCAGATCCGCCGCGCCCAGCGACGGCGCGATGGCCACACGCTCGGTGTGGGCCCCGGGCACAACGGTCACGAAGGCGGGACAGTCACCCTGCAGACACGAGAAGTCGAGGTTGCACGTCGACTGGTCGATCTGCGTCTTGCGCCCGAACTCGGTGTCGACCGGGTGCACGGACAGGCAGTTGGACTTCTTGCCGCAGTCACCACAGCCCTCGCAGATGCGTTCGTTGATCACCACGCGCTGCTCCGGCGTGGGATAGTCGCCGCGCTTGCGGTGGCGGCGCTTCTCCGCAGCGCAGTACTGATCGTGGACCAGCACCGTCACTCCGGGCACGGCGGCGAGTTCCTGCTGGACCTCGAGGGTCTCCGTGCGGTCGCGGACCTCCACGCCGCGCGGCAGTCCGCGGGCCCGGGTCGCCTTGACGTTGTCGGTCGTGACGACGATCTTCGCGACCTTCTCCGCCTGCAGCAGACGCAGGATCTCCGGCAGGCTCATCTCGCCGACCGGGTCCTGCCCGCCGGTCATGGCGACCGTGCCGTTGTAGAGCAGCTTGTAGGTGATGTTGTCCCCGGAGGCCACCGCCGCCCGCAGCGCGAGTGACCCGGAGTGCATGAAGGTGCCGTCGCCGACGTTCTGCACCATGTGCCGCTCGTCGAGGAACGGCGCCATCCCCGTCCACTGGATCCCCTCGCCGCCCATCTGGGTGACGCCGGTGACGTGGCCGACCTGCTGTTCGTCCATCATGAGCACCATCGCGTGGCAGCCGATCCCGCCGCCGACGAGCGTCCCGTCCGCGACCTTGGTCGAGCTGTTGTGCGGGCAGCCCGAGCAGAAGTATGGGGTGCGCGACGCGGCGAGGGGCAGCGCGATGCGGGTGCGGACGCGCCCCGGGCCGTCGAGCCAGGCGCTGGCGGAGGCGATCCCGTGGACGGTGCCGAGCCGCTGCGCGAGCCCGCGGGTCACCGAGTCCACATCGAGCTCGCCGAAGCGGCTGAACAGGGTCGACCCGTCCTCGTGGGCCTTGCCGACGACGTTCGCCACCCCGGGCTTGCGGAACTGGATGTCCCGGATCATGGTCTCGATGAAGTCGCGCTTCTCCTCCACGACGATCACCTCGTCGAGCCCGGACATGAACTCGTCGAGGATCGTGCGCTCGAGCGGGTAGATCAAGCCGAGCTTGAGGATCCGGATCCCCCGCCGGCCCAGCTCGTCGTCGCCGATCCCGAGACGGCGCAGCGATTCCCGCACGTCGAGATACGTCTTGCCGGCCGCGACGATCCCGATCCGGTCGTCGGCCGTCGCCTGCACGATCCGGTTGAGCCGGTTGAGGCGGGCGTACTCCAGGGCGCGGGGGAGGCGGATGGTGAGCTGGTTCTGCTCGAGCTCCATGAGGTTCGAGCCCAGGAGGTGCCCGGAGGGCACGTGCGGACTGGTGCCGAGATCGCCGTAGACGGGCAGGATCCGGTCGGGGTCCACGAGCGCGGTCGAGGAGGCGTCCGCCACGTGCGCGGAGATCTTCAGCGCCGACCAGAGCCCGGAGACGCGGGAGAGGATCGCGGCGTGCACGCCGAAGTCGAGGACGTCCTGCGAATCGGCCGGGTACAGGGTGGGCATGTAGAGGTCGGCGAGAGCGAGCTCCGACGCGCACGGCACGGTCGAGGACTTGGCCCCGGGGTCGTCGCCCACCATCACCACGGCACCGCCGTTCGGATCGGTGCCGATGAGGTTGGCGTGCCGTAAGGCGTCGGTGGCGCGGTCCAGGCCCGGCGCCTTGCCGTACCAGTAGCCCACCACGCCCTGCAGCGGGGCGCCGCGGGTGTGGGCGGTCGCGCGCAGGGTGCCGGTGCGGCGTGCCAGTTGCGAGCCCATCACGGCCGTCGCGCCGGCCTCCTCGTTGAGGGCCGGACGGTGCACGATGTCGAACGGGTCGAGGAACTCCGCACGCCGGGCCAGCTCGAGGTCGTAGCCGGCGAGAGGGGATCCCTCGTAGCCGCTCACCAGGCTCGCGGTGAGCAGGTTCTGGCGCCGGTCCAGCCGGGCACGGTCGCGGACCGTCCGGACGAGCGCCTGGATTCCCGTCAGGTAGATGGTGCCGCTCTCGCGCGTGTAGCGGTCGGAGAGGGAGAACGATCCGGCGTCCGCCCGGCCGAACCGGGGGAAGTCGTCGTGGGTGCCGCTCGAGGGGCCGAGAAGAGAGGTCATGATCAACACCTGGCCTGTGTGACGTCGTGGGTCGCTCCCTCAGGCTAGGACGGAATGTGAGGCGCGTCACGCGGTCATCGATCGGGCGCACACTCTGCACAACCGGAAGCGTCGGTTCCTGTACTAACTGGGCCAGTTGCCCTCTCGTCGTCGTCTACCGTGGACACATGGAACACGCACCCCAGTTGGACGATACGGACCGACGCCTCCTCCGAGTGGTCATGGCCGACCCCCGGGTCGGCGTCCGCGAGTTCTCCCGACGGCTCGGGGTGGCCCGGGGCACCGCGCAGGCGCGGCTCGACAAGCTGGAGGCCCGCGGCGTCCTCGCCTCTTGGGCGCCCCGGCTCAATCCCGCCGCCCTCGGCTACCCGCTCGGCGCGCTGGTCCACATCCAGCTGGCGCAGGCGGAGCTCGAGTCGACGTGCGCTGGCCTGGCGAAGGTCCGGGAAGTGCTCGAGGTGATGAGCGTGGCGGGGGAGTTCGACCTCGTCTGCCGCGTGGTGGCCCGCGACCACGCTCACCTGGAGGAGTTGTTCAGCGCGATCATCTCGACCCCGGGGGTTCTCCGCACGCGCACCGAGGTGATCCTGCGTCAGCGCGTGGGGCCGCGCGCCACGCAGCTCCTCGGCGACTGAGCCGCGGCGCCCGGCGGGCCCGACGGCTCAGTCGCCACGGCCAGCCGATGTTCTGCACGGCCAGCAGCAGCGGGACGGCGAGCCCCGCGACGACCGCGATCACCGCGGTCCAGAATCCGATGAGGGTCAGGCGCCGGAACGCCGCGGCCGCGAGGGTGACCGTGTAGGCGGCCATGAATTCCAGCGTCCAGATTGCGGACTGGGGAGGCTGCGCTGACTCCGGTTGGCCGCCTCTGGTTGGTGGGGTAGCTACTGCACTGGTGAACCGTGTGACCGGCGAGGAGCCGCCGGGCGGGCCCGTCAGTCCCAGATGCGAGCGAAGGGGTGGGCCGCCTCGTACTCGGAGGCCAGTTCGAGAAGGATGCGGTCCTGCCCGCGGCGTGCCGAGAGGTGGACGCCGATCGGCATGCCGTCCGGTGCCCGGCCCGTGGGCATTGCTACGGCGGGGGAGCCGGCGACGTTCTGCAGCGGGGTGAAGGTGACCCAGTCGGACACCCGCTCCAGGTGGGTCTCGAACGGCTGGTCGGCGTCCAGGAACCCGACCTCCGGAGTCTCGTGCGCCACCACCGGGTTGAGGTAGATGTCGATGTCACCGAAGTTCGCGTCGAACTGTCGGCGAACTCGGGCGAGCCGCGCGAGTCGGAGGGGCAGGGTCGGCAGGTTCCGCCGGGCCATCGCGGCCAGTCCGAGGGTGAACGGGTCGAGCCGGTCGTGGGCGAACAGGGGATCGAACAGGCGCTTCCCGCCCGCGGCGGTGCTCAGCGCGAGTAGTCCCCAGTAGGCGATGAAGTCATCGCGGAACGTCTCGGCGACGGGCGCCCCTGCGGGGAGGATCTCGTGCCCGAGTGCGGACAGTCTCTCGGCGGTCTGCCGCAAGACCGCGAGGCCCGCGGCGTCGGGCGGCCCGCCAGCGGGGCTCGCTTCGACCATCCCGATCCGCAGGCGGCGCCGCGGCGCGCGACGGACGTGCCCGATCGGCGGGACGCCGACCGGGCGATACGCGGACTCGAACGCCGTGAGGAAGGCGACGGTGTCCCGCACCGACCGGGTGACGACCGACTGGGAGATGAGCTTGATGGGCATGGAGGCGGAGAACGACTCGTCGGGGTGCCGGCCCCGGCTCGGTTTGAAGCCGACGAGTCCGGTGACCGCGGCCGGGATACGGATCGACCCGCCGCCGTCGTTGGCGTGGGCGATCGGCAGCGCGCCGGCGGCGACGAGGGCTGATGATCCGCCCGAGGAGCCGCCGCTGGTCCGGCCGGTGTTCCAGGGGTTCCGGGTGACCAGCCCGCCCTGTCTCTCGGTGGCGGCGGTCCAACCGAACGGTGGCATCGCGGTGGTTCCGACCGGGTTGAGTCCCGTCGCGCGGAACAGTGGCGCGTAGGGGCCGTCCCGTAGGGCCGGGGTGACGGGCACGGCGAGCGAGCCCATCCGCATGGGCGAACCGGCCACCCGGACTGCGTCCTTGAACGCGCTCGGGACGCCGGCCAGTGGGGCGGACAACTCCGAGGAATCGTGCCAGGCGGCGCGGGCGCGGGCGCGGTCGAAGTCGGTGTGGACGAGAGCGCCGAGCGATGGGTCCACCGCTGCGCAGCGTTCGATGGCCGCCTCGAGAAGTTCGGTCGGCGAGACCTCGCGCCGGCGAACCCTCTCGGCCAGGGCCGTGGCGTCGTCGTAGCCGAGCGCGTCGCCGCGGAAGGCGTGCAGTCGCAGTGGGCCGACGGACGGGTCGGCTGCCTGATCGGCAGCATCTATGGCGTCGGTCACGCCCCCACTGTAGGGCGGGGCGGGCTGAGATGTCGGGTACACCTCTTGACAGATACGGCGAGGTCGTGGATCTTAGGAGTTACTAACTAAGGCAAGGGTCACCTAATGCGGCAATCGCATCTGGATCCGAAATTGGAGGTCTCATCGATGACAGCGCACCCGATCGTGTCGAATCCGGTCACCACGGGCGCGCGTCGTCTTCTCGACGGATCGGGTATCGCCACCGTCGCCGTTCGCGGCACCAAGAATCGCTCGGACGTCATGGTCTCGGCGGGGCATCGCTGGATCGGGGAGGGGACTATCGTCGTCACCGGGACCCCGGCACCCTGGTCCGGTCTGATGGTTGCGCCAGGCGACTCGGTCGAGGTCGTGGTGATGATCGACGAGTTCGCGCCGATCGTCGAGGCCAAGGTGCATGTGGCGAGCCTCTACGGCTTCGGGGTGGCGCGCGCCGCCCGCCAGGGCGAGGGGTGGATCGTCGAGATCGAGGTCGAGCTCGGGGAGGTCGACGTGCGCCGGCTGGGGCATGAGGGCACGGTCGACGCGACCCATCTGGACGCAGTCCCGTCAGACCCGCTGGCATGCGAGACGCCCGGTCTCGCGGACGAGATCCGGTCGCGCTTCGGATCCGACCTGGCGATGCTGGCCGGGTCCGGGGACCCGGCGCAACCGCCGTACGTGCTGGGCGTCGATGCGGAGGGTTTGCATCTGCTGACCGCCCTCGGCTCCGATGCCGATATCATCCACCTGCCGTTCGTGACCCGGGCGGAATGCGCCAACGACGTCGTCCGCGAGATGGGTCAGTACGTGGCCCGCGCCAGCTGAGAGGCGATGCGCCGGCGCGGCATCACGCTGATCAGGCCGGGGTGTAGGTGAGGCAGTCGGCGGTGTCGGCGCCGGCACCGATCTTGACCGACTCCGCGGAGCAGAGCAGGTCCTTGTTGTAGGTGCATTCGACACGCTGGCAGGCGCCGACGTGAGCGCTCGCGGTGGGCAGGCCGCCGCGGACGTCCAGCGAGATGAAAGTGCCGCACTCGGCGTGGTCGGGGGCGCCCGCCACGGTGATCGCGCCCGCGCTGCAGCTCTGGTCGCTGTTGAACGAGCACGCGGTGACGGTGCAGGTGCTGATTCCGGTGAGAGTGGCCATGACGATCGCTCCTCGTGTGGCTGTGGCTGGGTGGTATGCCTCAGAGTCAACACCGAACGGCGCGGGCTTGCAAGCAAGTTGAGGCTGTGCTAAACCAGGCAAGCCTAAACTCTCTACCTGCACGTATGCGCCGGATGGCATAGTTTCAGGCTCGCCACGATCCCTTCGTGGGGTGGTGTCACGGGGACCGTTTGCCCCTCTCCATCCGCCCGGAACTCGCCGCCGCGCTGCCGGTGGGCGTCGTAGTGATCCCGCCGCTCCCGTGTATGGCGTCTCGCTCCTGCGGATGTATGGCTGAGCCATCGCCGCCCCTCGGCATGGCGTCCGGCCTGCGCATCGGCGCGCGCGAGACGCCATGGCCGCGCGCTGCTGTATCCGGGCTGGCCGCGCGCTGCTGTATCCGGGCTGGCCGCGCGCGGCTGTATCCGGGTGCGCGACGCGCGGCCGCCCACGGGCCGAGCCAGGGTGTTCCAGGCACCGACCGACGACGAGTCTGGACTTTTGTGAGCCGCGGCACTATCTTCGTTTTCAGTTAATCCGACTTAACTGAAAGGGAGCGGCGCTGATGACTTCCGCGACCACCAATCGCCAGGCCCACGAGGAACTGCTCGCCGACCTCCGCGAGCGCCTCGAGCGGGCCGCGCAGGGCGGCGGGGAGAAGGCCCGCGCGCGCCATCTCGAGCGGGGCAAGCTCCTCGCCCGGCAGCGCGTGGACGTCCTGCTCGACCCGGGCAGCCCGTTCCTCGAGCTCTCGCCGCTGGCCGCCGAGGAGATGTACGGCGGCAAGGCGCCCGCTGCGGGCGTCGTCGCCGGGATCGGGCGGGTCTCGGGCCGTGAGTGCCTGATCATCGCCAACGACGCCACGGTCTCCGGCGGCACGTACTACCCGATGACCGTCAAGAAGCACCTGCGCGGCCAGGAGGTGGCGCTCGCCAACAACCTGCCGTGCATCTACCTCGTCGACTCGGGCGGCGCGATGCTGCTGCAGCAGGACGAGGTCTTCCCGGACCGCGACCACTTCGGCCGGATCTTCTACAACCAGGCGACCATGTCCGCCGAGGGCATCCCCCAGATCGCCGCGGTCATGGGCTCGTGCACCGCGGGTGGCGCCTACGTGCCGGCGATGAGCGACGAGGCCGTCATCGTCCGCAACCAGGGCACCATCTTCCTCGCGGGACCGCCGCTGGTGAAGGCCGCGACGGGCGAGGAGGTCACGGCCGAGGAGCTCGGCGGCGGCGACCTGCACGCCAAGACCTCGGGCGTCGTGGACCACCTCGCCGACGATGACTACGACGCGCTGATGAAGGTCCGCGAGATCGTCGCCACGTGCCCGCCGGCGCCCGAGCCGGACTGGGAGGTGCTCGAGCCCCGCGAGCCCGCGCGCCCCCAGAGCGACCTCTACGACCTCGTCCCCGTCGACTCCCGCAAGCCGTACGACGTCCGCGACATCATCGGCACCATCGTCGACGGCGGCGAGTACACGGAGTTCAAGGAGAACTACGGCACGTCGATGGTCACCGCGTTCGCCCACATCCACGGGCACCCGGTGGGGATCATCGGCAACAACGGCGTCATCTTCTCCGAGTCCGCGCTCAAGGGCGCGCACTTCATCGAACTGTGCGACCGCCGCAAGATCCCTCTTGTCTTCCTGCAGAACATCACGGGTTTCATGGTGGGCCGGCAGTACGAGGCCGGTGGTATCGCCAAGAACGGCGCCAAGATGGTCACCGCGGTCGCGTGTGCCCGGGTGCCCAAGTTCACCGTCGTCGTCGGCGGGTCGTTCGGCGCCGGCAACTACTCGATGTGCGGCCGCGCCTACTCGCCGCGCTTCCTGTGGATGTGGCCCAACGCGCGCATCGCCGTGATGGGCGGCCCGCAGGCGGCGGACACCCTCGCCTCGGTGCGCGCCGCGCAGGTGACCAAGGCGGGAGGGGAGTGGACGGACGAACAGCAGGCCGAGTTCACGGCCCCGATCCGTGAGCAGTTCGACGAGCAGTCGACGGCGTACTACTCGACGGCCCGCCTGTGGGACGACGGGATCATCGACCCCGCCGACACCCGTACCGTCCTCGGCCTGGCCCTCGCGGCCGCGGCCAACGCCCCCCTCGAGCCGGTCAACAACGGCGTCTTCAGGATGTGAGCAGCGCCATGTCAGAGAAACTGTCACAGAAACTCCACACCGTCCTGGTGGCCAACCGGGGTGAGATCGCGTGCCGCGTGATCCGCTCGCTGCGGGCGGCCGGGATCCGTTCGGTCGCCGTCTACTCCGATGCCGACGCCGACGCGCTGCACGTGCGTATGGCCGACGCCGCGGTCCGCCTGGGACCGGCGCAGGCCACTCAGTCCTACCTCGACATCGACAAGGTCATCGACGCCTGCCGCCGCACCGGTGCGCAGGCGGTTCACCCGGGGTACGGCTTCCTGTCGGAGAACGCGCGGTTCGCGCGCGCGCTCGACGAGGCGGGCCTGATCTTCATCGGGCCGCCGGCGTCGGCGATCGAGACCATGGGAGACAAGATCACCGCCAAGGCGGCGGTGTCGGAGCGTGACGTGCCCACCGTGCCGGGGATCTCCAGGCCCGGCCTGACCGACGACGAGCTCATCGCGGGCGCGGAGGCGGTCGGGTACCCGGTCCTCGTCAAGCCCTCTGCGGGTGGAGGCGGCAAGGGGATGCGCCGCGTCTCCGATCCCGCCGAGCTGCCGGCCGCGCTCGAGTCCGCCCGGCGGGAGTCCGCGGGCGCGTTCGGCGACGACACCCTGTTCCTCGAGCGTTTCGTCGACACCCCGCGCCATATCGAGGTGCAGGTCCTGGCGGACACCCACGGCAACGTCATCCACCTGGGTGAGCGCGAGTGCTCGCTGCAGCGGCGCCACCAGAAGGTCATCGAGGAGGCGCCCAGCGCGCTGCTCGACGAGGCCACCCGCGAGCGGATCGGCCAGGCGGCGTGTGACGCGGCGCGGTCGGTGGGCTACGTGGGCGCGGGCACGGTCGAGTTCATCGTCTCGGCGCACGCCCCGGACGAGTTCTTCTTCCTGGAGATGAACACGCGCCTCCAGGTCGAGCACCCGGTCACCGAGATGGTCACCGGCGTGGACCTCGTCGACTGGCAGGTGCGCATCGCCGCGGGCGAGGAGCTCACGCTGCGCCAGTCCGACATCACCCTCACCGGCCACGCGATCGAGGCGCGCGTGTACGCCGAGGACCCGGCGAAGGGCTTCCTGCCCACCGGCGGCACGGTGCTCGGCCTCGAGGAGCCGTCCGGGGACGGGATCCGCGTGGACTCCGGCCTGCGGGTCGGCACGGTCGTCGGCAGTGACTACGACCCCATGCTCGGGAAGGTCATCGCTCACGGTGCCGATCGGGCCGAGGCGCTGGCCCGGCTCGACGCCGCGCTGGCCGGCACCCACGTGCTGGGCCTGCGGACGAACATCGACTTCTGCCGCTTCCTCCTGTCCCGCCCCGAGGTGATCGCGGGGGACCTCGACACGGGTCTGCTCGACCGGTCGGTCGACGACTACGTCGCGACCCCGGCGCCCGAGGGAGCGCTGGTCGCCGTGGCGATGCACCGGACCGAGGAGCGGTGGGCCCGGGTGCCCGCGCGACGGCGCGGTCCGTGGGACGTGCCCAACGGCTGGCGGATCGGCGGTCGCGCCGAGGTGTGGACGCGGCTCGATCCCGGGGCCGGCTCCGAGGCCGTCACCGTGGGACTGAAGGGCACGCCCGACGACGCCGAGTGGACCATCACCGACGCGACCATCGGTTCCATCGAGGAGCCGAGGGTCGCGGCCCGCCATCACGCCCGGGTCGCGCGCGACGGCGCCTCCCTGAGGCTGACCGTCGACGGCACGCAGCAACGGTGGACCGTCGTGCGCTCGCGCGACCCGAAGGCGTCGGACACGTTCTGGGTGGCCGGTGACGGTGGCACCTGGGATCTGCGGCTGCTGCCGCTCATCGACTCGCGTATCCACGACGCGGGGGCGGCGGACGGCCAGATCCTCAGCCCCATGCCCGGTTCCGTGATCGCGTGCTTCGTCTCCGACGGCGACGAGGTCACGGCCGGGCAGAACATCCTGGCGGTCGAGGCCATGAAGATGGAGCACTCGCTCACCGCGCCGATCGACGGCGTGGTCCGGGTGCACGTCGGCACCGGCGAGCAGGTGCCCGCCGACCATCTGCTCGCGACCGTCGAGCCCCACCCCTCCACTGATGAATCCGAAGGAGCAGGCGATGCCTGAGTTGGAAGAGCACTACGCGGACCTCAAGTCGACGGTCGCCGACTTCGCCGACAAGGTGGTGGCCCCGGCCTCCGCCGAGCACGACCGTAACCACACCTTCCCGTACGAGGTCGTGGCCCAGATGGGTCAGATGGGCCTGTTCGGTCTGCCCTTCCCGGAGGAGTACGGCGGCATGGGCGGCGACTACTTCGCTCTCTCGCTGGCACTCGAGGAGCTCGGTCGTGTCGACCAGTCCACCGCGATGACCCTCGAGGCCGGCGTCGGCCTGGGTGCGATGCCGATCTTCCACTTCGGAAACGAAGAGCAGAAGCAGAAGTGGCTACCGGACCTGGCCGCGGGCAGGAAGCTCGCGGGCTTCGGGCTCACCGAGCCGGGCGCGGGTTCGGATGCCGGTGCCACCAAGACCACCGCCAAGCGTGACGGCGACCAGTGGGTGATCAACGGCAACAAGCAGTTCATCACCAACTCGGGCACCGACATCACCTCGCTGGTCACCGTCACCGCCGTCACGGGGACGCGCGAGAACGGCAAGAAGGCCATCTCGACGATCATCGTCCCGTCCGACACCCCCGGATTCACGGCCGAGCCGGCGTACGACAAGGTCGGCTGGAACTCGTCCGACACCCACCCGCTGACCTTCGCCGACGCGCGGGTACCGGTGGAGAACCTGCTGGGCGAGGAGGGGCGCGGCTACGCGAACTTCCTGTCGATCCTCGACGAGGGCCGGATCGCGATCGCCGCCGTGGCCACGGGTGCCGCGCAGGGCTGCGTGGACGAGTCGGTCAAGTACGCGCGCGAGCGCGAATCCATGGGTCAGAAGATCGGCTCGTTCCAGTCGATCGCGTTCAAGATCGCCCGCATGGAGGCCCGCGCCCACACCGCGCGCTGTGCCTACTACGAGGCAGCGCGGCTCATGTTGGCCGGCAAGCCGTTCAAGAAGGAGGCCGCGATCGCCAAGATGGTAGCCTCCGAGGCCGCGATGGACAACGCTCGCGACGCCACGCAGGTCCACGGCGGCTACGGCTTCATGAACGAGTACCCGGTCGCCCGCCACTACCGCGACTCGAAGATCCTCGAGATCGGCGAGGGCACCACCGAGGTGCAGCTCATGCTCATCGCCCGGGGGCTCGGGCTATGAGCGCGCAGCGAGCGGAGCGCAAGGAGATCGTCCAGCGCGGCCTGTGGTTCGAGGAGTACGAGGTCGGCACCGCGTACCTCCACCGGCCGGGCCGCACGATGACCGAGGCGGACAACGTCCTGTTCACCACGCTGACGATGAACACGCAGGCGCTCCACCTGGACGCGGCGTGGGCGGCCGAGCAGCCCGGCTTCGGCGGGGAGCGGCTCATGAACTCCATGCACACGCTGTCCACGCTCGTCGGCCTGTCGGTCGCGCAGCTCACGCAGGGGACGATCGTGGCGAACCTCGGTTTCTCCGAGGTGAGCTTTCCCAAGCCGGTGCTACACGGTGACACGCTCTACGCGGAGACCGTCTGCACGGACAAGCGCGAGTCGAAGTCGCGGCCGGGCGAGGGCATCGTCACGCTCGAGCACATCGGCCGCAACCAGCACGGCGACATCGTGGCGCGCGCGGTCCGCAAGACCCTCGTGCGCAAGCGGCCGGCGGGGGAGGGGACGGCATGACCCCCGCCCCGACCTGGGTCCCGCCCGGGCCGGCGCTGCTGTTCTGCCCGGCCGATCGGCCGGAGCGCTACGGCAAGGCCGCCGACCGGGCGGACGTGGTGATCGTGGACCTCGAGGACGCGGTCGCGCCGGCGGCGCGGGCCGCCGCGCGTGACGCGCTGCGGTCCTCGGAGCTGGATCCGGACCGCACGATCGTACGCGTCAACCCGGTAGACACCCCCGACCACGCCGCGGACCTGGAGGCCTTCACCGCCACCGGCTACCGGTGCGTGATGCTCGCGAAGACCGAGTCCGCCGCGCAGGTCACCGACCTGTACTCGGCGACCGGCGCCGCCGTGTTGGCGCTGGTGGAGACCCCGCTCGGTGTGGTCCGAGCCGAGGAGATCGCCTCCGCGCCCGGGGGCACCGGGATGATGTGGGGCGCCGAGGATCTGCTCGCCGCGATGGGCGGCTCGACCAGCCGCTTCTCGACCGCCGAGGCGGGCGGCCCCCGCGTGGCGGGCGAGTACCGCGACGTGCCGCGTCACGCCCGCGCGCGGGTCGCGCTCGCCGCTGCCGCGTTCGGTCGATGGGCGGTGGACTCGGTGCACCTGGATATCGCCGACGAGGCCGGGCAGCGCGCCGAGGCCCTCGACGCCGTGGCGTTGGGGTTCGTGGGTACCGCCTGCATCCATCCGTCCCAGGTGGCGGTTGTGCGGCAGGCCTACGCGCCCGACGACGACGAGGTGGCCTGGGCCCGGAAGGTCCTCGCCGCCGCGGAGCACAACCAGGGCGTGTTCCAGCTGGACGGTCGCATGGTCGATGGTCCGGTATTCCGCCAGGCCGAGGCGACGATGCGTCGCGCGGCCGCCGCCACCGAAGTGACAACCCCCCGGGCCTGATCCGGCCCCGCCTCCGAGGAGCACCGAGATGACCACCTCAAGTCTCGATTCCACCCCACTCGACCCCGCGCTGTCGCATACGCGCGGGGAGACCGACGTCCCTCTCCTCACCCAGACGATCCCCGAGAACCTCGCGGCGACCGTCGAGGAGTTCGGCGACCGCGACGCGCTCGTCGACGTGCAGGCCGGCCGGCGCTGGACCTACAGCGAGTTCCTCGCCGACGTGCGCCGGCTCGCCTCGGGCCTGCACCGTCTCGGGATCCGCGCCGGAGACCGGGTGGGGATCTGGTCGCCCAACCGGTGGGAGTGGGTGATGGTCCAGTACGCCACCGCCGAGATCGGCGCCGTGCTGGTCAACATCAATCCGTCCTACCGCGTCCACGAGCTCGAGTTCGTCCTGGGGCAGGCAGCGATCAAGGCGGTCATCGCGGCACCGCAGTTCAAGGACTCGGACTACACCGGGATGCTCGCGCAGGTGCAGCCGAACTGCCCGGACCTCGAGCTGGTGGTGCTCTTCGGCGACGAGGAGTGGGAGTCGATGGTCTCCGGGCCCACCGACGCCGACGTCCTCGAAGAGATCCGGGCGGGGCTCACGAACCACGACCCGATCAACATCCAGTACACCTCCGGCACCACGGGGTTCCCCAAGGGGGCGACGCTCTCGCACTCGAACATCCTCAACAACGGGTACTTCGTCGGTGAGCTCATCAGCTACTCGGAGGTCGACCGGGTGTGCATCCCGGTTCCTTTCTACCACTGCTTCGGCATGGTGATGGGCAACCTCGCGTGCACCACCCACGGGTCGTGCATGGTCATCCCGGCGCCCGCGTTCGACCCGGTCGCCTCGCTGAAGGCGGTGGAGCAGGAGAAGTGCACGAGCCTGTACGGCGTGCCGACGATGTTCATCGCCGAGCTCGCGCTCGAGGACTTCGACTCCTACGACCTGTCGACGCTCCGCACCGGCATCATGGCGGGCTCGCCGTGCCCGGAGGCCACCATGCGCCAGGTGATCGACCGGATGAACATGGACGAGGTGTCGATCTGCTACGGCATGACCGAGACCTCGCCGGTGTCCACACAGACCCGCGCCGACGACTCCCTAGACCGGCGCGTGTCCACCGTGGGCCGGGTCGGCCCGCACCTGGAGATCAAGATCATCGACCCCTCGACCGGGGAGACCCTGCCGCGCGGGGAGGCCGGCGAGTTCTGCACTCGGGGCTACAGCGTCATGCTGGGGTACTGGGAACAGCCCGACAAGACGGCCGAGGCGATCGACGAGGCGGGGTGGATGCACACCGGCGACATCGGCGAGATGGACGCCGACGGGTACGTGAAGATCACCGGCCGCATCAAGGACATGGTGATCCGGGGCGGCGAGAACATCTACCCGCGTGAGGTGGAGGAGTTCCTCTACACCCACCCGGACATCCTCGACGCCCAGGTGATCGGTGTGCCCGACCCCAAGTACGGCGAGGAACTCATGGCGTGGGTCCGGCTCAAGCCCGGACGCGCCGACCTCACCGCCGACGAGGTCCGCGAGTTCGCCACCGGCAAGCTCGCCCGGCACAAGATCCCCAAGTACGTCCACGTCGTGGACGAGTTCCCGATGACCGTCACCGGCAAGGTCCGCAAGGTCGACATGCGCAAGACCGCCGTCGAGATCCTCGGCATCGCCTGACCGCCCGCCCGTCCAATCCAAGGAGTGCGTGAATGTCCAACAAACTCATGACCGCGGCGGAGGCCGTCGCGGACATCCCCGACGGGGCGTCGATCGCCGCCGGCGGGTTCGGCCTGTGCGGGATCCCGCAGATCGTCATCGAGGCACTCGCCGCGCGTGACGTGGGGGACTTCGAGGTGTTCTCCAACAACGCCGGCGTCGACGGCAAGGGCCTGGGGATCCTGTTGGAGACCGGCAAGCTTCGGCGGATCGTCTCCTCCTACGTGGGGGAGAACAAGGAGTTCGCCCGGCAGTACCTGTCCGGTGAGCTCGAGGTGGAGCTCACCCCGCAGGGCACCTTGGCCGAGCGGATGCGGGCCGGCGGCTCGGGGATCGGGGCGTTCTACACCCGCACGGGCGTCGGCACGTTCGTCGCCGACGGCGGCATGCCGTGGAAGTACGACTCCGACGGCGGTGTGGCCGTGGCCTCTCCGCCCAAGGAGACCCGCGAGATCCGCGGCGAGACGTACGTGCTCGAGCAGGCGATCGAGGCGGACTACTCGCTGGTGCGGGCCGCGGTGGCCGATCGCAGCGGCAACCTGCGGTTCCACCTCACCGCCCGCAACTTCTCGCCCCTGGCCGCCATGGCCGGGCGCGTGTGCATCGTCGAGGCCGAGGAGGTCGTCGAGGTCGGCGAACTCGCGCCCGACGACATCCACCTGCCCGGCATCTTCGTCCACCGACTGGTCGAGCTGACGCCCGAGCAGGTCGCGCAGACCAAGTGGATCGAGAAGATGACCACCAACCCGCCCTCGGAAGGACAGCGCTGATGAGCACCGCCGCCACGCCTGACTCCCAGCACGACAACCGGCCCACCCGGCTGGGCCGGGACCGCAAGGCCATGGCCGCCCGCGCGGCCCTGGAGCTGGAGGACGGCCAGTACGTCAACCTCGGGATCGGCCTACCGACCCTGGTGCCGAACTACGTGCCCGAGGGGGTGACGGTGACCCTCCAGTCCGAGAACGGGCTGCTGGGAATCGGGCCGTACCCGCACCCCGACCATGTCGACCCGGATCTCATCAACGCCGGCAAGGAGACCGTCACGACCCTGCCCGGGTCGGCGATCTTCGACTCCGCTACGAGCTTCGGCATGATCCGCTCCGGCAAGATCGACGTCGCGATCCTCGGGGCGATGGAGGTCAACCCGGCCGGTGACATCGCCAACTGGATGGTGCCCGGGGCGATGGTCAAGGGCATGGGCGGCGCCATGGACCTCGTGGTGGGCGCGCGCCGCATCGTCGTCGTCATGGACCAGGTCGCCAAGAACGGCTCGTCGAAGATCGTCTCCGAGATCACCCTCCCGCTCACCGGCCTGGGCTGCGTGGACCGGATCATCACTGAACTCGGCGTCTTCGACCGCGACGCCGACGGGCTCACGCTCATCGAACTGGTCGACGGCGTGACCCTCGAGCAGATCACCGCCGCCACCGACGCCCCGTTCAGGGTGGCCGACCACCTGAAGTGACGACGCCACCGCACCGCCCACCGCACACCGGGCCCCCGCCCGGACGTGCCCCACGCGGCCACAGCGCCCCCGGACTGTGGACCACACCGGTCCGCGGCCGGGTGGCGCTGTCGGCGTTGGCGTGGGTGCTCGGCTACGTGGCGGTCCTCGTCGTCGTCGTCATCCTGGGACTCCTGGCCGTGCGCGCCACGGGCGCCGGCCGACCCGAGCCCGCGAGCCTCGCCCTCGTCGTCCTGGCCGGCACCGCGGTGGCCGCGCTCGGCGCGGTGCGGGTCCATCTCCTCCGACGCCGGGGACTCGCCTGGGCGGACGTGGGGCTGCGGCGGCCGGACCGCTCGCCGTGGCATCTGGCGTGGCAGATCCCGGCGGTGACGGCCGCCGGCGTCGCCGCGTCGATGCTCGTGCTCCTCCCGCTCGGCGCCGGGCCGGACGAGGCGGACGACCCGGGCGGACACGCGATCGCCGCCGACTTCATCGCCGGCGGGCCAGTCCTCGCGGTGCTCGGACTGCTCACCGTGGCCGTGCTCGTCCCCGTCGCGGAGGAGGTCGTCTTCCGCGGCGTCGTGCTGCCCGCCGTGCGCGCGAGGCTTCGGGCCGGCGCCGGCATCACGCTCGCCGGGGCGGTCTTCGCGGTGGTGCATCTGATGCCGCCCGCGCTGCCGTACCTGTTCGTCCTGGGGGTCTCCCTGTGCGCGATGGCGGAGTGGTACCGCTCGATCGTGCCAGGGATGGTACTGCACGGCGTGAACAACGCGACCGTGTTCGCCGGGGTGCTGGCAGCGGCCGGCGCCGCCTGACCGCGACTGGCCGCGGCGGGCGCCTTCAGGCGAGGAGAGCGGAGACGAGCAGCAGGATGGGCAGGGCGCCGAGGGTCGTCAACACCGCGGAGTCGCGGGCCAGCAGCGTCCCATGTCCGTAGCGGGTGGCCACCACCAGCACGTTCTGCGCGGTGGGGAGCGCGGCGGCGACGACGACGGTGAGGAGTTCGTGGTCCCGCATGCCCAGCACCCACACACCGATCGCGTACGCCAGCACCGGGTGGGCGATGAGCTTGAGCCCGCTCGCGAGGAAGATCTCCCGCCGCGGGGAGGCGCCGGCCTCGAGGACCTTGACGCCGTAGAGCGACATCCCGAACACCAGCAGGGCGCCGGGTACGGAGATCTGGCCGACGAGGTGCACCGGCTCCAGAAGGGAATCGGACGGCGTCCAGGGCAGCGCGGCCACGACGACGCCGGCGAGCGCGGCGAGGACGATGGGCGACCTCACCGACTGGAGAAGCGCGCCGAGTGCACCGCCCCCGCTTTCCGCGCCCTCCGCGCGGGCGGCCCGCTCCAGCACCGCGATGGCGATCGGCTGCAGCACCACCACCTGGAAGAGCAGCAGCGGCATGACGAAACCCAGGTCTCCGAGGACGTACAGGGCGATCGGGATGCCGAGGTTGGCCGAGTTGACGTACCCGGCGGACAGCGCACCCACCACCAGATCGGAGGCCGGGCGTCTGAGCCAGAGCCGGGCGATCACCATGTAGAGGGCGGCGATGATGATCGCCGAGACCGCGGACACCACGAACACGCCGGTGAAGACCTGGTCGAGGGTGGTGCGGGAGAGGGAGTCGAACAACAGTGCCGGCGTCGCGACGAAGAAGACGAGCCGGTTGAGCACCAGGCGCGCGTCCGTGCCGAGGACCAGGGTCCGGGCGAGCAACCAACCCAGCGCGACGAGCGCGACGATGACAGCGAAGCCGTTGAGGACGCCGGCCACTGGCGGACTCCTAGATCGGGGGAGGGGCGGTAACGCCGATCGGGGTCGTGCGCTCCTTCTCGAAAAGGAGACACGACCCCGATCGGGTTGCTGTTGCCTGAGTCGGCGGCTAGGCGCCGCGGGCGGGACGGGCGGTTCGGTTCGACCGCGCCGAGCTGTGACTCAGCGGCTGGTGAACGGCAGCAGGGCCATCTCGCGGGCGTTCTTGACCGCGACGGCGACCTGACGCTGCTGCTGCGGCGTGAGGCCGGTGACGCGGCGCGAACGGATCTTGCCGCGGTCGGAGATGAACGTGCGGAGGGTGTTGACGTCCTTGTAGTCGACCGTCTCGATACCCGCGACCTTCAACGGGTTCTTCTTGGGTCGACGGCCCTCCTGGGCACGGATCTTCTTGGACGGGGTGCTACGTGCTTTAGCCATGGTTACCTACTCACCAGCTCGACTTAGTGACACCGGGGAGCTCGCCCCGGTGGGCCATCTCGCGCATACGGACGCGGGAGAGGCCGAACTTGCGGATGTAGCCGCGCGGGCGGCCGTCGGCGACGTCGCGGTTGCGCACCCGCACGGGCGAGGCGTCACGCGACATCTTGTTGAGAGCGGTCTGGGCCTCGAGACGGGCCTCGTCCGTGGTCTCCGGGTTCTTGATGATTGCCTTGAGCTCGGCGCGGCGCTCGGCGAACCGGGCGACCTTGGCCTTGCGCTGCTCGTTGCGCGCGATCTTGGACTTCTTGGCCACGGGTCAGCGCTCCTCTCGGAATTCGACGTGCTTACGGACGACCGGGTCGAACTTCTTGAGGACGATGCGGTCCGGGTTGTTACGACGGTTCTTGCGGGTCACGTAGGTGTACCCGGTGCCGGCCGTGGACTTCAGCTTGATGATGGGGCGGATGTCGTTACGGGCCATCTCAGATCTTCTCCCCACGGGCACGGATGCGGGCCACGACGGCCTCGATGCCATCGCGGTCGATGGTCTTGATGCCCTTGGTGGAGACGGTCAGCGTGACGCGACGACCCTCCGAGGGCAGGAAGTAGCTACGACGCTGGATGTTCGGGTTCCAGCGACGGTTGGTCCTGCGGTGTGAGTGCGAGACGGACTTGCCGAAACCCGGCTTCCGTCCCGTTACCTGGCAATGCGCCGACATGGCGTGGTTCTCCTTCCGCCCCGTCCATCGGTGGCGCGCGGCGGGGTTCGCGTCCCGACACGGCCTGAGCCGTGCGGGGGCGTACCGCCACGTCGCGAACACCGTGAGGGGCGATAGCAAACGTGCAGACAACAGCGATGGTCTAGTTTACGGCCCGACCGCCTGAAACGGTAATCGGCACGTCAGCGCCGCATTCGGCGCCCGGGGATGCCGTCGCGTGACGCTCGAATTGGGTGCCCGGCCATCCTACGGGTACGATCTTTCGATGCGTGTGCTGACACCGGAATCCCCGGTTCGGCCACTGGCACTTGCGCGCCCCTGTCGGGGCGAGCGCCAGACCCACAGACTTCTACCGAGCTAGAGGGATCCAGTATGAAGAACGACATCCACCCCGACTACCACCCGGTGGTCTTCCAGGACTCGGGCACGGGCACCAAGTTCCTCACCCGTTCCACCGCGACGAGCTCCCGCACGGTGGAGTGGGAGGACGGACAGACCTACCCGCTCATCGTGGTGGACGTGACCAGCGAGTCGCACCCCTTCTGGACCGGTGCGCAGCGCGTCATGGACACCGCCGGCCGCGTCGAGAAGTTCCAGCGCCGCTACGGCAACCGCGCCCGTCGCGCCAAGTGAGACGCGGGGCGTCCGCGCCCCGGTACACCTCCTAGACCCCGAGGACGATAACCATGGCAGTTCCCAAGCGCCGCCTCTCGCGCGCCAACACCCACTCCCGCCGCTCCCAGTGGAAGGCCGACAACGTCGCCCTCCAGGAGACCAAGATCGACGGCCGCCCCGTGGCGCTGCCGCGTCGGCTGGTCAAGGCCGCCAAGCTCGGCCTGATCGACCTCGACCGCTGAGTCGCCCCTGAGCGCTGTCAGTCGATTACTGCGGCGCTGGCAAGCGCCGCACGCACACGCCGGTCACGAGCCCGGCAGGTCCCCACGGACCTGCCGGGCTCGTCCGCGTCGACAGCGGGTCCGCGTCCGGCTGAGCGGTTCCTCAGCCGGGATTCAGGCGGGTGGGCGAAACTTGCCTCCATGAAGATTCTCGTGGTGGACGACGACCAGGCCGTACGCGAATCGCTCCGACGCTCTCTCACGTTCAACGGGTACGACGTGGAGCTGGCGGGCGACGGGGTCGAGGCGATCGAGCGGGTCGACGCCAACCGGCCGGACGCCGTGATCCTCGACGTCATGATGCCGCGTCGCGACGGCCTCGAGGTCTGCCGAATCCTACGTAGCCGCGGCGACGACCTCCCCGTGCTGATGCTCACCGCGCGGGACGCGGTCTCCGAACGTGTCGCCGGTCTGGACGCCGGTGCTGACGACTACCTCCCCAAGCCGTTCGCGCTCGAGGAGCTCCTGGCCCGCCTGCGCGCGCTTCTGCGTCGCCGAGGCCCCGACTCCGGGGAAGCCGACGAGGTCCTCGAGTTCGAGGACCTGCGCATGGATCTGGCGACCCGCGAGGTCAGCCGGGGCGAACGTCGTATCCAGCTCACCCGCACCGAGTTCTCCCTGCTGGAGCTGCTCATGCACCACCCGCGCCGGGTGCTGACCCGCAGCCACATCCTCGAGGAGGTGTGGGGCTACGACTTCCCGACGTCGGGTAACGCGCTCGAGGTCTACATCGGCTACCTGCGTCGCAAGACCGAAGGTGAGGGCGAGAGCCGGTTGATCCACACCGTCCGCGGTGTGGGATACGTGTTGCGCGAGACGCCGTAGTGCCGGCCCGCGCGATGCGGACGAGAACCGCCCCGATCTCTCTGCACCAGCGGGTCACGTTGCTGGCCGCGAGCTCGGTCGGGGTCGCGGTGGCCCTGATGGCCGTCGCGGCCTACTTCGTCGTGTCGGGGTCGATGTACAGCGATGTCAACAGTCGGCTGCAGCAGCAGGCCGATCAGCTGGTGAACAGTCAGTTGGCCTCCGAGTTCGCACTGCAGTCCCGCAGCACCCTCATCGCGCTGCGTGCGTTCAACCCCAACCTCGACGCCCAGATCGTGGCCCCCTCCGGTGTACGGACCGCGACCGGCGAGCCGTTCCAGATCGGCGGGCCGGAGATCTCGGTGGTACGAGGTGAGTCCGATTCGAGCCTGCGGACCTCCGGCGGCAAACAGATCTACGCTGTCGGCGTCCGGGACGGCTCGACGCTGATCCTCGCGCAGGATCTCGGCCCCACGCGCGCGGCGCTCAACCGACTGGCGATCGTGTTGACGCTCGTCGGCGCGGCGGGCATCGCCCTCGCCGCCGTGGCCGGGACGGCCGTGGGTCGCACCGGGCTGGCACCGGTCGCGCGCCTTACCCGGGCGGTGGAACGCATCGCCCGGACGGACGACCTGCGGCCCATCCCCGTGGCCGGTGACGACGAGATCGCGCGCCTCACGAGCAGTTTCAACCAGATGCTCGTGGCCCTGGGGGAGAGCCGCGAACGCCAGGCCCGCCTCGTGGCGGACGCGGGCCACGAACTCAAGACCCCGCTGACGAGCCTCCGGACGAACGTCGAACTGCTCATCGCCGCGAGCCGCCCCGGCGCGCCGTCCATCCCGGACGCGGATCGCAGTGCGCTCGAGGTGGACGTGATCGGCCAGATCTCCGAGCTCAGCCAACTGGTCGGGGATCTCGTCGAGCTCGCCCGGGAGGACTCCGGCGAGGTCGAGCTGGAGCCGGTCGCCGTGTCGGAGGCCGTCGAGCGGGCACTCGAAAGGGTGCGCCGCCGTCGGCACGACGTGGAATTCGACGTCGAGTTGACGCCCTGGTATTCGTATGGCGACTCTGCGGGGATCGAGCGTGCGGTGCTCAACGTGTGCGACAACGCGGCCAAGTGGAGCCCCCCGGACGGCACGGTGACCGTGCGGATGCGGCTCGTGTCCGACGCGGTGATGGAGCTGACGGTGTCGGACCAGGGCCCCGGAATCCCCGAGGAGGACAGGGAGCTCGTGTTCGAGAGGTTCCACCGGTCCCGCGAGGCCCGCGGCATGCCGGGTTCCGGTCTGGGGCTGGCGATCGTGCGCCAGGTGACGACCCGGCACGGCGGGACGGTGGAGATCGGTGACGCCGAGGGCGGTGGCGCGCAGGTGCGCCTCACCCTGCCGGGCAACGAGCAGTTCCCCAACTGACCGACGTCGGATGCTCTCGCCGCCCGGCCCGGGTGGGTTTCAGCGGACACACAGGGCGGTTCAGCGGAAGCACAGCGTGGTCGGGGATCATGGTGGCCATGGAGAACGAGAACGGTCGGGGCCCGGGAGACCGGGGCCCCGGAGACGAATGGGCGCCCGGATCGCGCGCAGGCCTCGGCGGATCCCCTCAGTGGCAGCCAGGACAGAACCCGTACACGGGCCGCGACCCGAATGCCGGCCGGTTTCCCCTCGGCGAGCAGCGTCCGCCCGGACCCGGTGGGCCGGCTGGCCCGGCCGGGGCGGCTGGCCGGCCTCAGGGATGGGGCGACGGCGCCCGCGCCACCGCGGCGTTCCCCCCGCAGCAGGCGCCGGGTCAGGCCGGCCCCGCGGGCGCCGGGCCCGCGACGGGCGCGCCCTTCGCGGGTGGACCGGAGCACGTGGGCGGCGAGCCCGGGTCGGCGTCAAACAAGTCCGGTACGGGGCTCGTCGTGGCCGGCATCGTGGCCGCGATGCTCGTCTCGGGCGGACTGGGCGGGTGGATCGGCGCGACGGTGGCCGGAGGGTCGGGAGAAGGACTGTCCTCGCCCATCAGCGCCACCCAGCCGGTGGGTCAGGCGCCGGACGGCACGGTCGAGGCGGTCGCCGACAAGGTACTGCCGAGCGTCGTCTCGATCGACGTGCGCTCCCAGACCGGGCGGGGCGAGGGGTCCGGGGTCGTGCTCACCGCGGACGGGCTCATCATCACCAACAATCACGTCATCGCGATGGCCAGCGCCGGCGGCAGCATCCAGGTGCGCTTCGATGACGGCTCCAAGGCGCCCGCGAGCATCGTGGGCACCGACCCAGCGACGGACATCGCGGTCATCAAGGCCGAGGCTCCCCGCCCGCTGACGCCGATCGCGCTCGGCACGTCCGCCAACCTGAACGAGGGCCAGGCCGTGGCCGCCATCGGCTCGCCGCTCGGGCTATCCGGGACTGTCACCACCGGCATCGTCTCGGCACTGGAGCGCCCGGTTCGAGCCGGTGGCGCTCAGTCCGATCAGAGCACGGTGATCGACGCGATCCAGACCGACGCCGCGGTGAACCCCGGCAACTCCGGTGGCGCCCTGGTCAACATGAACGGCGAGCTGATCGGCATCAACTCGGCCATCGCGTCACTGGGCTCGGGCAACTCGGGTTCGATCGGGCTGGGGTTCGCCATCCCGGTGGACCAGGCCCGCCGGATCGCCGACCAGCTCATCAAGCAGGGCTTCGCCACCCGGGCCGTGCTCGGCGTGACGGTGAGTGACTCCCCGGCCGGAGACGGCGCGCTGGTGCGGTCGGTCGAGCCGGGCGGCCCGGCTGACCGTGCGGGCATCGAGGAGGGCGCCATCGTCACGCGGGTGGGCGAGCGGCTCATCGAGAACGGGGACGCGCTCGTCGCGGCGATCCGGTCCCGCGCTCCGGGGGAGACGGTGTCCGTCACCTATGCTTCTCGTGAGGGCGAACCGCCGAACACCGTCGACGTTGCACTGGGAGAGGCCAGATGAGCACCAGATTCGATCCGAGGGCGCTGCCCGGAGGCCGCAAGCTCCCCACGAACGTGGACTTCGACCCGACGGCCGTAGAGCCGCCGGAGCCGGCGATCGCCGGCCGCGCGATGGTCGTGGTGGTTACGGACCGTATGCCCGAGCGGGAGGACTTCATCGGTCCGCTGGTCACCGAGCTCCTCGAGGAGGAGGGCTTCCTCGTGGGCGGCGTCGTCGGCGTGGCGGCCGACGAGTCCGAGGTCCGCAAGGCGCTCGAGACCGCGGTCGTCGGCGGGTTCGACTTCGTCGTCACCATCGGCGGGACCGGCGTCGGCCCCCGCGACATCACGCCGGAGGTCACCGAGGAGATCCTCGACCAGCGACTGCCCGGCATCGCCGAGGCCATCCGCTCATCCGGCCTCACCGCGGGAGCCGTCGACTCGATCGTCTCCCGCGGGCACGTGGGCGTCTCCGGCAGCACGGTGGTCGCGAACCTCGCGCCGAGCCGGGCCGCCATCCGTGACGGGATGGCCACGCTGTGCCCGCTCGTGTCATACGTGGTCGCGCAGCTGTCGGGCTTCGACGGTCTGTGACCGGCGCGCGGGGCTCCGAGGGCGATCGGCGGGCCGGCACCTGGGGGACCACTCCCGGGAGCGCCGACCGCCGCGCCGCGGACCGCAGGCGCATCGACGAGGTGTTCGGCGACACGCTGCCGGAGACCACCTCGGACGAGGCGCGCGGGAGCGACACCCGACTCCGGGACGACTGGTGGCGCGAGCAACGCCCGCCTCACCACGACTGAGCCCGTCCCTCCGCGACTGAGCCCGTCCCGCGGCGACTGGCCTCACCCGGCAGGGCCGGCAGCGCGGATCGGCGGCCCGCCCGGCTGCGCCCCTCAGGCGCTCCACCGCTCCGGCGCCCGAGCGACGCCGTCAGGACTCGTTGGTCGGGTTATCAGGGTCGGAGGGGTGGGCGAGCGGCCGCCCGGCGAGCAGGTCACGGATCTCCACGAGGAGTTCGTTATCCGTGGCGGGGGCCTCGATGCCCTTTCGGCGGGCGGCGGCCTCCTTCATCTTGTTCATGGGGCCCACCAGCACGAAGTAGATGATGGCGGCGATGAGCAGGAAGTTGATGACCGCCGAGATGAGCGCCCCGAAGTCCATCAGCGTCTCGGGGTTGTTCTCCAGGAGCTGCACGGCGAAGCCGATCTCCTTGTCCCCGCCGAGCAGGGCGATGAGCGGGTTGATGATCGCGCTGGTGAACGCGTCGACGATGGACGCGAAGGCGGTGCCGATCACGACGGCCACGGCCAGGTCGATCACGTTGCCCTGCATGATGAAATCGCGGAAACCCTTGAGCATCGCTCGCCCCTGTCAGATGTAGTCACCGTGCTGCCGAATCGGCACGGACGATATTAGCAGGACACGCCACCGTGGAATACCCGCGCGCGGCGGCTCAGCCGTGCACCACGACGGCCAGTGGGCTCGTGGCGGCCGTCGCGGCGAGGTGGGAGGCGAGCTCCTCGGGGACTTCGACCAGCACGGACCGGGCGCCCGACCGTCCGGCCGGGGTGTCGCGCACCCGGGCCGCCCGCGCGACGACGAGATCGGCCGCAGCGGCGTGAGCACCGGGGTCGTGGGCGTCGGCGTCGATCGTGGAGACGAGGTCCACAAGGTCTCCGGGCTTCAGCAGGTCGGCCACGGCGGGGTCGGCGAGGGCGACGGGTACCACCCGCACAGGTCGCGCCGGGCCGCCGCCGGGGGCAGCGGTGACCGCGGCGGCGACGTCGGGCGGGGGACCGGGGGTCTCCGCGGGATCGGACCGTCCGACGAACGGTGCTGCCACCACGAGCGCGGCCGCGAACGCCATCCGGGCCGTGCGTCGCCGCCGCCATCGCCCGGGCGTGGTCACCGAGGCGATGGTGCGGCGCATGGGGTCCCCCGTCGGTCGGCGCGCCCGCGGCGCGAACAGCGATGCCGCCGTCGCCCGGCGGTGTCGGTCAGACCGTAGCCGCAGGCTCCGGGCGACGGCCGCGCCGCGAGCGTCCACGCGAGAGACCTGTGGAGGCGGACGGGGGTGTGGAGAAACGCCCCGTCACGACCGTCGGGTCGGGAAGCAGCGGGGCTACGAGCCCGGGGCAGGTGGGTAGCGGACTTTTGATGCAGAACGTCGCGAACACAGCCGCCCCCGCCATGGCGTCTCGCCCTCCCCGAAGAGCGGGCGAGACGCCATGCGGGGGAGCGGCTGCGTTGCGGGTGTTCAGGCGTAGGAGCGAGGCGCCATGCCCGGGAGCGGCCGCCGGCAGGGGGAGTCGACTTCGAGGCCGGTTACGACGACGAGGACGACGACGAGCTGGACGAGCCCGAGGACGAGCCGGCACCGGCGGTCGCGCTCGAGCCCGAACCGGACCCCGATCCCGAGGACCCGGAGGGCGAGGACCCGCCGCTCGACGAGCCATTCGAGGAGCTGCCGTTCGAGGAGCCGCCCGAGGAACCGGACCCGGACGAGGCCGAGCCGGACGACCCGCCCTCGCCGGCGCCGCGGCTGTCCGTGCGGTAGAAGCCGGAGCCCTTGAAGACGACACCGACCGTGTTGAAGAGCTTGCGCAAGCCGCCGTTGCACTGCGGGCAGACCGTCAGCGAGTCCTCGTCGAAGGACTGCTGGATGTCGAAGGCGACGTCGCAGTCGCGGCACCGGTAGGAGTAGGTGGGCATCTGGCCTCCCGAGACGTATCGGATTGTGATTGGCACTCTACTCCGGCGAGTGCCAAGTTCCGAAGTCGAGAACGCCGTCCGGCGTGATCACGCCGTGTACGGGGCGGTCGTGGGCCTCGGCGGGGATGTGCTCGAGGACGTTCTCCGTGTCGGCCAGCGCGAGGAGTCGGGTGCGGGGGCCGACCAGTGCGAGCGAGCGGTCGTAGTAGCCGCCGCCCCGCCCGAGCCGCGTCCCGGAGCGGTCGACGGCCACGGCCGGCACCAGCACGAGATCGGCGTCGGCGATGCGCTCGGGTCCCTCCGGCGGTGCCGACGGCACGAGGATGCCGAACCGGCCCCGGACCAGGTCCGCCGGCCCGGCGTACGTCGCCCACTCCACCGGGCCGCGCGCCGGGGAGACGGGCAGCAGCACCCGCGCACCGCGGCGCGCCAGCTCCTCCGGCAGACCCCGTCCGCCGGCCTCGTCGTCGTCGGGCACGTACGCACAGACGACCATCCCCGCGGTGACGATCCCCGCCAGGTGGTCGAGGATCGCCCGGTCCCGCCGGACGCGCACCGGCGCGGGCACGGCAGCGCGGCGCGCGAGGACCTCCCGGCGCAACCGTGCCTTCACGGTGGCGTCGGTGGTGGGCCCCGCGCCGACGTCGGGGTCGTCCTGCGACATGAGCCACAGTCTGCCGCGCGTGGCGTCACACGTGGGTGCCGGGTACGCGGTCTAAGGTGGTCGCCATGACGTCCGACACCTCACCCGCGCCGCAGTTCCGGACCGCCGTCGTCCCGGCGGCCGGTCTCGGGACCCGGTTCCTGCCCGCCACCAAAACGGTGCCCAAGGAGCTCCTGCCCGTCGTGGACACGCCGGGGATCGAGCTCATCGCCGAGGAGGCCACCGAGGCGGGGGCCGGGCGGCTCGCGATCGTCACCTCAGAGCGGAAGGTCGGCGTGATGGCGCACTTCGCCGAGGACTCCGTCCTCGAGGACACGCTCGAGGGCCGCGGCAAGGATGTATTGCTGCACAAGGTCCAGCGCGCGCCCGGGCTCATCGAGGTGGTCGACGTCCGTCAGGACGAGCCCCTGGGGCTGGGACACGCGATCGCGCAAGTCGAGTCGGTCCTCGGCGACGAGGAGCAGGCCGTGGCCGTGCTGCTGCCGGACGACCTGGTCCTGCCGTTCGGGATCCTCGGCCGGATGAACGCCGTCCGCGCCGAGCGCGGCGGCAGCGTGCTGTGCGCGTTCGAGGTGGACCCGGACGACGTCTCCTCCTACGGCGTGTTCGAGGTGGAGGACACCGACGACCCGTCGGTGAAGAAGGTGCTCGGGATGGTCGAGAAGCCGGCCGCCGAGGACGCGCCCTCCCACCTCGCCGCGGCCGGGCGGTACGTGCTGGATCGCGCGATCTTCGACGCGCTGCGTCGGACCGAGCCGGGCGCGGGCGGGGAGATCCAGCTCACCGACGCGATCGACCTGCTCATCGGCGAGGGACACCCCGTGCACGTGGTGGTCCACGACGGTACGCGGCACGACCTGGGCAACCCGGGCGGCTACATCAAGGCCTGCGTGGACTTCGCGCTGGACAACCCGGCGTACACGGACGACCTCCGCGAGTGGCTCGCGGACAGACTGGGGTCGTAACCCCTTTTTCACTGGTGAGGCGGGCCCGCTCGCGCGGGTGACGGGTACGGGAAAGGAGCACCTGGTGCGCTCCGTCGAGGAACAGCTTGCTCTGGTGACGGCGGCCGCGGTCGCCCCGCGCCCCGTGCGCGTGGCCATCTCCGAGGCGCAGGGCCTGCTGTGTGCCGAGGAGGTCGTGGCCGAGCGCCCGCTCCCGTCGTTCGACCAGGCCGCGATCGACGGCTATGCGGTGCGCAGCGTCGACGTCCGGCCCGACGGCCCCGGCGACCGGGGCGGTGACGCGCCGGACGGCCCCGTGGCCCTGCCCTTGGTCGGCCAGATCACCGCCGGCTCCCGCCAGCCCATCCGGCTGCAGCCCGGTCAGACCGTGCGCGTCGACACCGGCGCGCCGCTGCCGACCCTCGCCGACGCGGTCCTGCCGGTCGGCTGGGCCGCCCCCGACGGCCGGCAGATCGTCCCGACCCGCACCGTCCGCACCGGTGACTACGTCCGCCGCATCGGCGACGACGTCCAGCCCGGCGACGTGGCCGTCCGCGCCGGCAGCATCATCGGTCCCGCCCAGGTCGGCCTTCTCGCCTCCGTCGGCCGCGCCAAGGTGCTCGTGCACCCCAAGCCGCGGATGTCGGTCATCTCCGTGGGCGACGAACTCGTGGACGTCGACGGCCGACCCGGCACCGGGCAGGTCTACGACGTCAACTCCTACGCCCTCACCGCCGCCGGCCGTGACGCCGGTGCCGACGTCCACCGGGTGGGCATCGCCAGCACCGAGCCGTCACGACTGCGCGAGGTGCTCGAGGGTCAGCTCGTCCGCAGTGAACTCGTCGTGGTCTCCGGCGCCGCCGGCGGAGAGGCCACCACCCGGATCCGCCAGGTCATGGCCGAGCTCGGGCAGATCGAGGTCAACCGTGTCGCCATGCACCCCGGGTCGGTGCAGGGCTTCGGCCGGCTCGGTCGCGACGAGGTCCCCACCTTCCTGCTGCCGTCCAACCCGGTGAGCGCGCTGGTGGTCTTCGAGATCATGGTGCGGCCCCTCATCCGCATCGCGCTGGGCAAGCGTCAGCCCATGCGCCGCACCGTCCGCGCCCGCACGGTGGCGCCGATCTCGTCGGTCGAGGGGCGTCGCGGCTACCTGCGCGGGCAGCTCATGCGCGACACGGACACGGGCGAGTACCTGGTCCGCGCCCTCGGCGGTGCCCAGGGGTCCTCGACGCACCTGCTCGCGTCGCTCGCGGAGGCCAACTGCCTCGTCGTGATCGATCCCGGCGTCACCGCCGTGAGGGCGGGTGACGAGGTCGACGTGATGTTCCTCGCCCAGCGGGGGTGAACCGGGGCGTGAGCGGCGTGTGGGACGCGTTGACCGCCGACACGGCCGCCCACCCCGGGTGGCCCCTCGAGGCGGGGCCGCTGCGCGTGCCCGCGGGCGTCGTCACCCTGAGGCCGGTACGCCGACGGGACGCGCGCGCCTGGTCGGCGCTGCGGCTGTTCGAGCGGGACTACCTCGAGCCGTGGGAGCCGACCGTCGAGGGCCGGTGGCACGAGAACAACTCCCCGCGCGCCTGGCCTCCCATCCACGCCCAGCTCCGACGCTACGCCCGCGCCGGAGCGACCCTCCCCGCCGCCATCGAGCTCGACGGCCGCTTCTGCGGGCAGCTCACCGTGGGCGGCATCGTCCGCGGCGCCCTGCACTCCGGGTGGATCGGCTACTGGGTCGGCCGCCCGTTCGTCGGCGGCGGGGTGGCCACCGCGGCGCTGGCACTGGGCGTGGACCACGCCCTGGGGCCGGGTGCTCTGCACCGCGTGGACGCGACCGTCCGACCGGAGAACACGGCCAGCCGCGTGGTGCTCGAGAGGTGCGGATTCCGCGAGGAGGGGCTGCTGCGGCGCTACCTCCACGTGGACGGCGCGTGGCGCGATCATCTCCTGGTCGCCCGCACCCGCGAGGAGCACGGCCGGGGCGCGGTGGCGGCGCTCGTCGAGGCCGGCCGGGCCCGGCGCGCCTGAGGATGTCCTGAGCATCGTGACCTGCGGCGCGCCGCCGCTTCACGGGGCTCGCGCGCCGTTACGGTTGGATCCTCACCACGACGTCCCGAGTCGGGGTAGACGCTCGAGGAGGCCTGATCGATGTCGAGCTCGCTGCTGATCATCCTGCTGGTGGTGGTCTGGCTGTTCGTCCTCGCGCCAATGCTCATCCGGTCGCGCAATCCCATCCGCCGCACCGGTGACGCGCTGGCGCAGACGCGCACGCTGTACTCCGGCGGTTCCCGCCGCCTGGTGCCCAGTCGTGGGCGCGCCGCGGCCGATCCCGTGCAGGCCGAATCCGAGGAGTCCGTTTTCGGACTGCCGACCGGGGCCGGCGCGACGGACGCCGAGCTGCTCGACACCGAGACGTGGGAGCACCTGCTAGAGCAGACCCTGCGCCGCGAGGCCGCGGGCCGCCGTGGCGAGGCCGTGCGCCGCGCCATGGAGGAGCGGCGCGCCGCCGCGACCGCGGGCGAGCGTGCCCACGGCGGCGAGCAGACCTCGGAGGAGATCACCTCGGAGATCCCGGCGGTCGTGGTGGCGGACGAGAGCGACTCCGTGCGCGCGGTGGCCTCCGTGTCGGAGCAGAGCGCGTTGGTGGTGGCCGCCGAGGTCGGTGACGTGCGAGTCGGAACCGACGTCCGTGCGGGAGACGCCGGCGTGGACGCGGACGAGGACGCGCGGCGGCCCGTGGTCGTCGACGGCGAGCTGGTCGAACGCTCCGCGGGGGAGCGGCCGGCCGGGCCGACGGGTCACGCCGAGGACGCGGCGGGCATCGACGAGGAGGCCGTGCTCACCCACCGGGGTCGTCGGCGGCCCGCCGCGCCCGAGGTGGAGCTCACCGACGCCGATCTGGACTTCGCCGAGCGGCGTCGTGGGCGCGGGGCCTACGACCCGATGGCGGACCGGCAGGCCGCCGAGCAGCGCGCGCACGCCCGGCAGCGTACGGCCCTCATCCTCGTGGGCCTCTCGGTGGTCGCCGTGGTCCTGGCCCTTCTCACCGTCCCCGCCGTGTGGTGGTTCGCCGGCGGCTCCGTCCTGCTGCTCGCTGCCTACCTCATGTACCTGCGCCGTCAGGTGAAGCTGGAGGAGAGCCTGCGCCGCCGCCGCATCGAGCGCATGCGTCGCGCCCGGCTGGGCGTGGAGTCCCGCGAGGACGATGAACTGTCGATCGTGCCGCCGCGGCTGCGCCGGCCCGGTGCGGTGGTGCTGGAGATCGACGACGAGGACCCTGCGTTCGACGTGCTCGACACCCACCGCGAGGACCTGGACACCGACCCCGGTCACCACGATCAGCGGCGTCGTCACCGCGAGCCGCTGCGGCGCGCGGTGGGCTGATCGGACCCCCGATTTGGTCGGCTGCCCGACCATACTGGTAAGGTATTCCACGCTGCTCGAGAGGGCGGCACAGCCTCTTGGAAGAGTTCGGAAGAGGGGCATCGCGGCCCGCGAGGGCGGCGAGGGGCTATAGCGCAGTTGGTAGCGCGTCTCGTTCGCATCGAGAAGGTCAGGGGTTCGATTCCCCTTAGCTCCACCCAAGGACTTCGAGTTCAGAGGCCGTTTCCGCGCAAGCGGGGACGGCCTTTCCGCTATCCGGGGAGGTGCGGTAGTGGCACGTCGAGATGGCAGTGCGGTCGGCCGGGCGGCTCCGGTCCGCGCGCGGTTCTCGGCCGACCCCGCCGACGTCCTCGCACTCGCCGCCGACCCCGCACGGTGGCGCGAATGGGCGGGCCCGATCCCGATCTGGTGGGTGCACCGGCACCTGGGCCGCGTCACGGTCCGCGCGCGTCCCGACGGCGGCGGAGAACTCGAGTGGAGCCTGCCGGCGCGGCCCACCGCTGGGCTCCCGCGGCCGGTTCTACGGGCCATCCTCTCACTGCTCGCGCGGCGGCTCGTCACCGAGGCCGACCGGCGGATCGCCGTCACCCGTCGGCCCAGCCTGCCGGCACGGTTCCAGCGCGCCGGCCTGCAACTGGTCGTCCGGCCCGTCCTGACCATCGCGCCCTTCGACGAGAAGTGGATCCGGGCGCTGCGGGCGGTCGCGACGACCGCGTCCCGGGCGACGGGGGCGCGCCGGCGGACGCGGCCCGCGCACGGTGCGCCGGTGCCGGGTCTGTGGATCGACGGGGCGGACGACGCGCCCGGCCTGCTCGTGCTGCACGGGGGCGGCTATGTCGCCGGCTCGTCGGACACGCACGCCACCATGGCGAAGGCGTTGGCCCGCCTCGCCGGGGCGACCACGTACGTGCCCGACTACCGGCTGGCGCCCGAGCACCGGTACCCGGCGGCACTCGACGACGCGGAGGCCGCGTTCCGGCACCTCGCCGAGCACGTCGGCGGCGCCGAGAGGGTCGCGATCGCCGGCGACTCGGCGGGCGGCGGCCTCGCGCTGGGACTGCTCGACCGTCTTCGCGGAGGCGGCGAACGACCGGCTGCTCTGGCCCTGATCAGCCCTTGGGTCGACCTCACCGAGCCCCTCGGCGGGGAGCGATCCGGCGGTGCCCTCGATCCGCTCATGCCCCCGTCCATCGCCGCCGACTGTCGCGACGCCTACGCGGGCGACACCCCGGTCGACGACCCGGGGATCTCCCCGGCCCGCCGGCCGCTCGACGCGAGTGCGCCGGCGGTCGCGATCGTCTGCGGGGGAGACGACTTCGTGGTCGACGACGTCCGCGGCTTCGTCGACGCGAGCACCGCGCGGGGAGCGACCGTCGATCTGCGGGTGTGGCCCGGGATGGTCCACTGCTTCCCCGTGGTCGCCGGGACGCCCGAGGGCGCGTCGGCGCTCGCCGTGCTGGCCGGACACATCCGCACGGCGGTGACGGCGACCGCGGTGGACGCCGATACAGTTGGCCCCCGTGACCGAGGGGACTATCGCGTCCGGGAGACGACCGACCGGTAAGTGGCTGAACCTGGCCGCGGCGATCGTCTGCGAGGTCGCGGGGTCGCTCGCACTCAAAGGCGCGCTGGACAGGCCCGCGCTCTACGTCGTGGTGGTGATCGGCTACCTCGGCGCCTTCGTGTTCCTCGCCCGGACCCTGAAGGCGGGGCTGCCGCTGGGCGTGGCCTACGGCATCTGGGGAGCCACCGGCGTCGCGCTCACCGCGGGCCTGTCCGCGCTGATCTTCGCCGAGCCACTGACCCCGCTGATGGTGGCCGGTATCGCGGTCATCATCGCCGGCGTCCTGTGCGTCGAACTCGGATCCCAGCGCGCTCGCGCCCGAGCGGTAGGGGCCGCGTGATGGCGTGGGGTTACCTCGTCGTCGCCATCTGTTGTGAGCTCGCGGCGACCCTCTCCCTCCGCAAGGCCGTCGACGACGCGCGGTGGTACGCCGCCGTCGCGCCCGGGTACCTGATCGCGTTCGTGTTCCTGTCCCTCACGCTGGCCGCCGGCATGCCGCTCGGCGTGGCCTACGGCATCTGGACCGCTGCGGGCGTCGCGCTGGCCGCGGTGTTCAGCCGCCTGCTGTTCCGCGAGCCGCTCACGCCGCTGATGGGTGCCGGGATCGTCCTCATCGCCTGCGGCGTGCTGCTCGTCGAACTCGGCGCGGACGCCTGACCGCGGTTAGGCGACCCTATCCCCCGCAGGTAGGCGGGGTGTGCCGCACGCGCCCGTCGAGAAACCTGCACACGGTGTGCATAAGCGCAGGCCAAGGCCGTGACAGCGCCACTAGAACGGGTTACATTCTGCGTATGACTCTCGCGCCCGGAACCCCCGCCCCCGACGTCTTCAGCCCCGGAAAGATCGGCAACGTCACGCTGCGGAACCGCATCGTCAAGGCCGCCACCTTCGAGGGCCGGTGTCCCCGTGGGCGGATCACCGACGAGCTCATCGAGTTCCACACCGAGTACGCCCGAGGCGGGGTCGGTATGACGACCGTGGCCTACCTCGCCACGTCGCCCGAGGGTCGCACCGATAAGCACCAATATCACTGGGGTATGGACGACGGCGGGATGCTGCGCAAGCTCACCGATTCGGTCCACAACGAGGGTGCCGCGATCTCCGCCCAGGTCGGCCACGCCGGTGCGGTCGCCAACGGCGCCTCCAACGGGATGACCCCGCTCGGTCCGTCGCGCATCCCCGCGCCCACCGGCCTGGCCATCACCAAGGCGTGCACCCTTGCCGATGTCGACCGGATCGTCGAGGACCACGTCCGGGCTGCGCGCGGCGCCTACGAGGCCGGTTTCGACGCCATCGAGGTGCACTTCGGTCACAACTACCTCGTCAGCGAGTTCCTCAGTCCGAGGCTCAACCGCCGGAAGGACGAGTACGGCGGGTCGCTGGAGAACCGCGCCCGCTTCGCCCGCC
>NZ_BCSW01000022.1 GCF_001571065.1 Dietzia cinnamea NBRC 102147 | reverse complement strand
CAGACCAAACCCGCCCTCCACAGCGGGCCTGGTCGGCCAGGGTTTGACCAGGGGCAGCCACTGCTTTCCGGCGAGGGTGGCCAGCATGTCGCCGGTGGCGTACGCCGAGTCTCCGAGCACTTCAATGTGTTCGACGTATGTAGTGGTGGGATCTGTGGTCACCAGGTCCGCACCGACGGCGGCGTCGGAATTGTCCGGACCGCTGGCCCGAGTCAGCCGGGCCGCAGTGGTCAGCCCGGTATCGGGTTCGACCACGATGTGGGCTTTGAACCCGTCCTGGCGACGCTGCTGGGTCTTGTGCGCGTGCCGGGCATCGGGGTCCACGGTAGAGATCACCCGGTCCGGGACGGTGCGGCGGGCGATGCGCCACCGGCCGTCGGTGCCATCGGAATCCTCGGCGGGCTCGACGTCCTGGCCGGCGACCAATGCCAGCAGCGCCACCGCCTCGGCTGGTCTGCCGCCGGCGGCGGTGATCGCCTCAACATCCAGAGCCTCAAGCAGTGCCAGAGCGTCTGCAACCAGGGCCGAGACCAGCTCGTCGCGGGCGGCCTGGTCATCCCAGGCGATACGCGGCTTACCGGCCTCGGAGTAATCGTGCCCGCACACCGCCGCCAACCGGGTGCACTCGGAGGCGATCAGCTCTTTCGCGCCGGGCACTTCGCGGCCGACCCGCCTGATCTGGGCGATGAGTTGGGTGATCGTGTCCTGACGGGCCACCGCATCATCCAGAACCGTCGAGTCCAGTGCGCGGCGGGTCTTAGTCTTGACCGCTCCGGTCTCGGCGATGACCTGGCGCACCACCTCGAAGATCCGCTGCGGATTCTCGCTGGCGGCCAGCCGGCGCCGCCAGTAAGTCAACGTCGACGAGTCGAAGCCCTTGGCATCGACCGCGTACCCGCACGCGGCCTTCCACCGCAGGTCAAACGTCAACGCATCCACGGCCTCCCGGTCGGAGTGCCCAAACAGAGCCTGAAGCACGATGACCGAGGCGATCACCTCCCCCGGGATCGACGGCCGGCCCCGGCCCGAGGGAAACAAATCGGCGAACAACTCCGCCGGGAACAAGCGATCCCGATGCTCGGCCAGCAACGCGAACACGCTGCCGGGCTCGAGCAGATGCCCCGCCACCGACTCCACATCCAGCAACTCACGCTGCCGATCCCACTCACCCTGCATGAACCAAGTATTTCAGGCCCGGGTCAACCCGCGGGGCGGACACCCTGATTGTTCAGCAGTCTCCTAGGGCGTGTCTCCCATAGCTGAGCGGTGACCCGCGAGGGTCGCTCCGTGCGCGGATCAGCGTGCGTAGAGCTCCATGTGCGGGACCTGCGCCACCAGCCAGGGGCTGAACGCGAACGGCGTGGCGTCGACCGCCGTCCGGACGTCCTCGGGACGGGCCCAGTGGTGGGCGCAGACCTCGTCGGCGCGCGGGTTCACGTCGGCGCGGATGCGGGCGGTGAACACCGGACAGATCTCGTTCTCCACGATCCCCGAGTCGTCGACGGCCCGGTACCGGAAATCCGGCACCGCCGTCTCGATGGAGTCGACCCGGGTCCCGAGTTCCTGCTCGGCCCGCCGGACGATCGCCTCCATCGGATCCTCGCCCGGACCGGGGTGGCCGCAGAACGAGTTGGTCCAGATTCCGGGCCAGGTCCGCTTGCTCAGCGCCCGCCTCGTGAGGAGGACGCGGCCCTCGTCGTCGACGACATGACACGAGAACGCCAGGTGGAGCGGGGTGTCGGCGGTGTGGACGGTGGCCTTGTCCGCGGTGCCGGTCGGCGTCCCGTCCTCGTCGAGGAGGACGACCAGTTCGACCGGACCGGAGGCTGACCCGGTGACGGGCACGGAGAGGGAGGACATGAGGCCAGCCTAGGCAGTTCCGCCGGTGGCGGTACCGCGGCCGACGGGCGGACGGCCCGCTCGGGGGAGGGCCGCCGACCGCCGACCCCGGGCCGCCGACCCCGGGCCGCCGAACCCGGGCCGCAGCCCGCCGCCGGCCCCGCGCCTCAGCCCGCGAGGCTGCGGGCGATCACCAGGCGCTGGATCTGGTTGGTGCCCTCGAAGATCTGGGTGATCTTGGCCTCGCGCATGTACCGCTCCACGGGGAACTCGCGGGTGTAGCCCACGCCGCCCAGGACCTGCACGGCGTCGGTGGTCACCTTCATCGCGGCGTCGGTGGCGGTGAGCTTGGCGATCGAGGCCTCGCGCGAGTACGGCCGGCCGGCGTCCTTGCGGCGCGCCGCGTCGAGGTACGCCGCGCGGGCCGAGGCCACGGCCGCGGCCATGTCGGCGAGCAGGAAGCCGAGTCCCTGGTGGCCGATGATGGTCTTGCCGAACGCCTCGCGCTCGTTGGCGTAGGCCACCGCGTCGTCGAGCGCGCGCTGTGCGATGCCCGTGGCCACGGCGGCGATCCCGAGGCGGCCCGAGTCCAGGGCGGAGAACGCGATGCGCAGGCCCTCGCCCTCGGCGCCGATGAGCCGGCCGGCGTCGATGCGGGCGCCCTCGTAGGAGGCCGTGGTGGTGGGCACGCCGTTGAGGCCCATCTTGTCCTCGGGCTTGCCGAAGTGCAGGTTCTCCGTGTCGCGCGGCACGAGCAGGCAGGAGATGCCGCGCGAGCCCTCGCCGGTGCGGACGAAGGTGTTGTAGACGTCGGCGATCCCGCCGTGGGTGATCCACGACTTGGTGCCGGTCACCACGTACGCGTCACCGTCCCGCTCGGCGCGGCACCGCAGGGCGGCGGCGTCTGATCCGGCCTGCGGCTCGGACAGCGAGTACGCGCCGATCTGCTCACCGGCGAGCAGTCCGGGCAACCACTCGGCCTTCTGTTCGTCGGTGCCGGCGGTGGCCAGCGGGAAGCAGGACAACCCGTGCACGCTCGTCGCCACCGCGACGGCCGCCCACCGCGCGCCGAGTTCCTCGAGGACCTGCAGGTACACCTCGTACGGCTGGTCGCCGCCGCCGAACTCCACCGGGTAGGGCAGACCGAGCAGGCCGATGTCACCGAGCTGGGCGAACAGCCCCTCCGGGTAGGTGTGGTTCCGCTCGTGTTCCGCGGCGATCGGCTCGAGGAGCTTGTCCGCGACCGAGCGCGTCATCTCGAGGAGTTCGTACGCCTCGTCGGTGGGGAGCAGTCGGTCCACGGCCATGGGGTCCTCCGGGTGCGTGCGGGAAAGCTACTGGGTCCCATTAGAGTGCACGCTCGGACCACGGGCCCTGTAGCCCCGAAAGCGGGGGTGCCCGTCGGTGGGTGGTGGTGGTGCTCACCCCGCCGACTGGACCACAATCGCCGACTATGACCGAGAACACCGCGTCGACCGCCTCCACGCCCCTGACGCCGGAGGAGCTGCTGGCGATCTACGACGTCCCCGGCGCGAGCGCCGCGGAGTTCCTGTGCGACCGGCACGATCCGGACGCGGTCGCGTTCACCGTCATCGAACCGGACCTGTCCGGGCGCGACATCACCTACTCCGAACTGCGCACGGAGAGCGAGAAGGTCGCCGCCGCACTGGCCGCTCTCGGTGTGACCCAGGGCGACCGCGTGGCCACGCTCATGTCCAAGTCCGCGGACCTCGTGTTCATGCTCATGGGGATCTGGCGGCTCGGCGCGGTCCACATGCCGCTGTTCACCGCGTTCGCGTGGCCGGCCATCGAGATGCGCATCACCGGCGGCGACGCGAAGGTGATCGTCTCCGACGCCGACCAGCGCGGCAAGCTCGAGACCACGTCGGTGCCCGTGGTCGTCGCGGGACTGGCGGACTGCCCGGAGGCCCGCGAGGGCGACCTCGACCTCGCCACCGTCGTCGCGGCGCGGGAGCCCGGTCACCCGGCCGCGGTCACCGGCCCGGACGCCGGCATGGTCATGCTCTTCACCTCCGGCACCACCGGCACGCCGAAGGGCGTCGTCGTGCCGGTACGCGCGCTGGCCGCCTTCCACCAGTACATCGAGACCGGCCTGGACGTCCGCGCGGACGACGTGTTCTGGAACGGCGCCGACCCGGGCTGGGCGTACGGCCTGTACTACGGCATCCTCGGCCCGCTGGCCGTCGGGCGCCGCAGTCTGCTGTTGCACGCGCGCTACACGCCGGAGCTGGCCTTCGCCGTGCTGCAGTACTACCGCGTCACCAACTTCGCCGCCGCCCCGACCGTGTACCGGACCATGCGCGCCAAGCGCGACATCGCGCCGGCCGACGTGAAGCTGCGCCGCGCCTCGGCCGCCGGCGAGCCGCTCACCCCCGAGGTGATCGAGTGGTCGCGCGAGCAGTTCGGTGTGGAGGTGCGCGACCAGTACGGGCAGACCGAGCACGGCATGTTCATCATCAACCCGTGGCACGACTCCCTGCGCGAGGAGGTCCGCCCCGGCTCGATGGGCGTGCCCCTGCCGGGCTGGTCGTGCACCGTGCTGGCCGCGGACTCGGACGAGCCGGCGCCCGTGGGGGAGCTGGGCCGGGTGGCCATCGACGTCCCCGCCAGCCCGCTCATGTGGTTCACCGGCTACCACGAGGCGCCGGAGAAGACCGCCGAGCGGTTCAGTGCGGACGGCCGCTGGTACTACACCGGTGACGCGGCCAAGCTCGACGCCGACGGCCACTTCTACTTCTCCAGCCGCGACGACGACGTCATCATCATGTCCGGCTACCGCATCGGCCCGTTCGACGTGGAGTCCGTGCTGGCCAAGCACCCGGACGTCCTCGAATCCGCGGTGATCGGCGTCCCCGACGAGCTGGCGGGCGAGGTGCTCGAGGCGTACGTCGTCCTGCGCGACGGTGTCGACGGCGGCCCGGAGACCGAGTCCGCGCTGCAGAAGTGGGTCAAGACCGAGTTCGCGGCCCACGCGTTCCCGCGCAGGGTCCACTTCGTGCGCGAGCTGCCCAAGACCCCGTCGGGCAAGATCCAGCGCTTCCTGCTGCGCAAGGAGCGCTCCGGGCAGGCCTGAGGGCGAGGAAGCGGGACGCGCGGCCCGGCCGCCGGACTACCCTGAGCGCATGACTCCCACGGCCACCGTCCGTTCCCCGGAGCCGGCGGCCCTCGTCGTCGTCGCCCTCATCACGGCGGTCACGGTCACCTCCACCACCACCGTCGCGACGGCCGCGGCCAACCCCGTGATCTCGTCGATCGCCCCCGACCCCTCGGTGCAGCGCGGCGCCGACGGCGCCTTCCACGTCCACGCCACCTCGGACGACTGGGGTGACGGTGCCGGGCGGCGCCTCGTGCCGCACTTCCGGTCCTTCGACCTGGTGGAGTGGGAGTACGTGGGCGACGCGTTCGCCGCGCCGCCCTCGTGGGCGCCGGCCGGATCATCGCTGTGGGCGCCCGACGTCCACCTCGCCGACGCCGGGGCGGTCATGTACTACACCACCGGCGGCTCCGCGCCCTGCATCGGCCGCGCCACCGCGCCCGGTCCGGACGGCCCGTGGATCCACGACGCCACCCCGATCGTCTGCTACGGCGCCGACGAGCCCTACCAGGACCTCGACCCCATGGACCCGGAGGTCGTGTTCACCGAGGACGGCCCGGTGATGCTCATGGGCAACTTCGAGGGCATCCACGCCGTACCGATGAACGCCGCAGGCACCGCACTGGACGGCGATCCGGTGCTCGTCGCCGGTCCGGGCGTCGAGGCGCCGGCCGTGGTCGCCCGCGCCGGGCGCACCCACCTGTTCACGAGCGCCGGCCTGTGTTGCGACGGCGAGCGGTCGCAGTACCGGGTGCTCGGCGGACGCGCGGACGACCTGCTCGGCCCGTACGAGGACAGGACCGGTCGGCCGTTGCTCGAGCGCGGCGCGGGCGACGTGATCCTCAGGGGCGACGAGAACTGGGTCGGGCCTGGGCATGTCGACGTCGCCATCGATGACGCCGGGCAGGACTGGATGCTCTACCACGCGGCGCCGCGCGGTCAGGCCGTCCTGCCGGGCGGTGTCCAGCGCCGCTACATGCTGATCGACCGCCTGGACTGGGTGGGTGGCTGGCCGGTGGTCGGGGACGGGACGCCGTCCGAATCGCGACGGGTCGACCCGGTGGTGGACCTGCCCGTGCGCCTCACCGCGGTCGGAGACGCCGCGCTGAGACGGGTCGACGACGACGAGGTGCTCGATCTCCCGATACGGATCGCCTCCACCGGGTCGGCGTACACGGGCGAGCTCAGGGCCACGATCACCGGCCCCGACAAGCGACGCACGGCGCTGCCGATCGTCTCCACGGGCGGGGACCTGCCCGCCGCGCCGGCGGCGGTCGCCGCCGGGGGAGCGCTCGACCGCACCCTGACCCTGCGCCCGCCCCGCCCGCTGGCCGCCGGCCGCCACGAGCTGGTGGTCTCGATCGGACCCGCCGGCGGTGTGGCGCAGGAGCTCGCGGTGTTCGGGCTCGAGGTGGCCCCGGACGGCTCGCTGTCGCTCGGGTCCGGCGCGCTCGGATCGGTACCGCTCGGATCGTGAGTGCCGGAAACTGAACCGACGACGGTCGGTAACGGAAGAGAGGGAGGCGACATGGTCACCGGGGACGACGATCGGAGGGGCGACGACACGGTCCGCCCGACGGAGGACGGTGCCGAGGATCGCCGACTCCTCATGGCGCCGCACCTGCGTGGGCTGGAGCCGGACCCCCATCGCGGGGTCGAGGTCGATCAGAAGTCACCTGGCGAGCTCGACGAGGCCGTGCCGCGCGCGGAGTTCATCCGGAGCGTCGTGGGCACGATCGCGGGGCTGGCGGTCGCCGCGCTCGTCTACCTGGTCATGCCGGGGGATCTCGAGCACAACGCGCGCCTCACCGCGGCGGTGGCCGTGCTGCTGGGCATCTGGTGGATGACCGAGTGCATCCCCATCCCCGCCACCGCGCTGGTGCCGCTCATCGCGTTCCCGGTGCTCGGGGAGGACATCTCGGTCGACGACGTCGGCGCCCAGTACGGCAATAACATCATCTTCCTGTTCATGGGCGGGTTCCTCATCGCGATCGCCATGCAGCGGTGGAACCTGCACCGGCGGATCGCCCTGCTCACCGTGCGCGCGATGGGCACCCGGTCCACGAGCGTGATCGCCGGGTTCATGATCGCGACCGGGTTCCTGAGCATGTGGGTGTCGAACACCGCGACGGCCGTGATGATGCTGCCGATCGGTGTGTCCGTGCTGATGCTGGCCTCCGAACTCAGCGGCGGCGACGGCGACGGGAAGACCGCGATGCCCGAGATGGACCCGCAGGCGGATCCGACCTCCGATGCGGTGAAGGAGGCGGTGATCAAGTCGAACTTCGGCACGGCCCTCATGCTCGGCATCGCCTACGCGGCGTCCGTCGGCTCACTGGCGACGATCATCGGGACCCCGCCGAACACCCTGCTCGCCGGATATCTCAGCGCCGAGCACGACATCCAGCTGGGCTTCGGCCAGTGGATGCTGGTCGGGCTGCCGCTCGCGGTGGTCATGCTGGTGATCACCTGGCTGCTGCTCACCAAGGTCCTGTTCAGGCCGGAGATAGAGCGGATCCCCGGTGGGCGCAAGCTGTTCGACGACGAGCTGCGCAGACTCGGCCCGACGTCGTCCGGCGAGAAGCGCGTCTTGGTCGTGTTCGCGGCGGCCGCGGTGGCGTGGGTGGCGGTCCCGCTGGTGTTCGAGGAGCCGCCGATCTCGGACGCGGGCATCGCGCTCGCGGCCGGCCTGCTGCTGTTCCTGCTGCCCGCCGGGTCTCAGCGCGGCGTGCGACTGCTCACCTGGGACGCCGCGCTGGCACTGCCCTGGGGCGTGCTCCTGCTGTTCGGCGGCGGACTGGCGCTGTCCTCGCAGTTCTCCGGCTCGGGTCTCACCGACTGGATCGGCGAGCAGGCCGGTGCGCTGGGCGCCCTGCCGGTCATCCTGCTGGTGGTGGTGGCCACCACGGGGATCATCTTCCTCACCGAGCTGACCAGCAACACCGCCACCGCCGCGACGTTCCTGCCGGTCGCCGGCGGCGTCGCCCTGGGCCTCGGGCTCGACCCGATGCTGCTCGCGGTGCCGGTGGCGCTGGCCGCGACGTGCGCGTTCATGCTCCCCGTGGCGACGCCGCCCAACGCGATCGCCTACGGCTCCGGCTACGTGACGATCGGTCAGATGATCCGGGGCGGTCTGTGGCTCAACCTCATCGGGATCCTGCTCATCACGCTGGTCACCATGACGTTGTTGGTATGGGTGTTCGGGTTGACCGTCTGACGGACGGGGCGCGGGAGACCGCGAGCGCGGTCTCCCCCGAGTTCGCGCCTCATCACGATCCGGGGGAAGCCCGCCGTCACCGACGACGTGCCCGCGACCTTGACGGATCCCGCGGCCTCGAACAGTGCGCGGAACCCGGGTCGGACCCGTCGACCTGCGACGGGTCCGCCGCTGGTCCGCCGGCGCGCCCCCGGCATCCCACCGACCGGCCCGTGGTGGACACCGCCGATCGGGGCGCTAGCGTCGGGGCATGTCCGTCCCACGCGAACCCTCCCGCCGCTCGGCTGTCGAGCCGTTCCACGTGATGACCGTCCTCGCGGCCGCGGCCAGGCGCCAGGAGACCCACGGGGACGTGATCTCCCTATGCGCCGGGCAGCCCTCGACCCCGGCCCCGGCGCCGGTACTGGCCGCGGCCCACCGGGCCCTGGACACCGAGATCCTCGGTTATACCGAGGCCGTGGGCATCCGGCCCCTCCGCGAGGCGATCGCCGCGTATCACCGGCGACGGGACGGGCTCGACGTGCGCGCCGACGACGTCGTCGTCACCACCGGTTCCTCCGGCGGCTTCACCGCCCTCTTCCTCGCCGCTTTCGACCCCGGCGACATCGTGGTCATGGCGCGCCCCGGCTACCCCGCCTACCGCAACACCCTCCAGGCGCTGGGGTGCCACGTCCACGAGATCGCGTGCGGGGCGGACACGCGGTATCAGCCCACCGTCGCGCAACTCGAGGCGGCCACGGCGGAGCTCGGGCGCGCCCCCGCCGGGCTCACCGTCGCCAGCCCCGCCAACCCCACCGGCACGATCATCGACGCGGACGAGCTCGCCGCGCTTGCCCGGTGGTGCGAGTCGAACGGCACGCTACTCATCAGCGACGAGATCTACCACGGCGTCACCTACGGCCGGGAGTGCGCGAGCGCCTGGCGGGCCAGCCGCGAGGCGGTGGTCATGGGCTCGGTGTCCAAGTACTTCTCCATGACCGGCTGGCGGATCGGGTGGATGCTGCTGCCGGAGTACCTGCGGGACCCCGTCGACCGGCTCGTGGGCAACCTGACGATCTGCCCACCCGCCGACGCGCAGTTCGCGGCCGTCGCCGCCTTCACCGACGACTCGACCGCCGAGCTCGACCTCCACGTCGAGCGCTACGCCCGCAACCGGGACCTCGTGCTGCGTCGGCTCGTCGATCTGGGGGTGAAGGAGGTCGCCCCACCCGACGGCGCGTTCTATGCCTACTTCGACGTCTCCCGCTGGACCGACGACTCGGTGGCGTGGTGCGCGCGGATCCTCGACCGCACCGGGGTCGCGCTCACGCCGGGCGTCGACTTCGACACCGTCGACGGCCGGCACACGGTGCGGTTGAGCTTCGCGGGGGCGACCGACGAGATCGCCGAGGCCATGGACCGGCTCGAGGCGGAACTGGCCCCGTAGGCGCCCGCCCGTGTGCGCCGTGGGCCCCGTGGACGCGGCGTCCCCGCCGGTGACGCCGGGCGGCTACCGTCGGCGCATGGGCTCAGCCGAGATCATCACCGTCAGCGTCTTCATCACCCGGCCGTGGCTGCTGCTGCAGGCGCCGCTGACGGTCGAGCAGGTCTACCTCAATGCCCGCGAGATCCTCGCCGGGTCCACCGGCGGCTCGGTCATCTCCTGAACGGGCTGCGATACTGGGGGCGTGACCGCCCAGAACGCCTCGCCCGCCCGGGCCGCAAAGCCCCGGATCTCCAATGTCCTCGCCTCGCGCTACGCGAGCGTTGACCTGGCCACGCTGTGGTCCGCCGAGCACAAGATCGTGCTCGAGCGCCAGCTGTGGATCGCGGTACTCCGCGCGCAGCGGGACCTGGGGATCGACGTCCCCGACGGCGTGATCGAGGCCTACGAGGCGGTGGTCGACCGCGTCGATCTCGCGTCGATCGCCGAGCGCGAGCGGGTCACCCGGCACGACGTCAAAGCACGCATCGAGGAGTTCAACGACCTCGCCGGGCACGAGCACATCCACAAGGGCATGACGAGCCGTGACCTCACCGAGAACGTCGAGCAGTTGCAGGTGGTGCGCTCGCTCGAGCTGGTGCGCGACCGGGGCGTCGCCGCGGCCCGTCGCCTGGCCGAGCACGCCGTGGCCCACCGCGACACGGTCATGGCGGGACGCAGCCACAACGTCGCCGCGCAGGCGACCACCCTCGGTAAGCGCTTCGCCTCCGCCGCCGACGAGCTGCTGGTCGCCCTCGAGCGGGTCGAGTCGCTCCTCGAGCGGTATCCGCTGCGCGGCATCAAGGGCCCCATGGGCACCGCCCAGGACATGCTCGACCTCCTCGGCGGTGACGCCGCCAAGATGGCCGAGCTCGAGGGGCGGATCGCCGAGCACCTGGGCTTCGCCCGCACCTTCGACTCGGTCGGGCAGGTCTACCCGCGGTCGCTGGACCACGAGGTCGTCTCCGCGCTCGTCCAGCTCGGGGCGGGCCCGTCCTCGCTCGCGCAGACCATCCGACTCATGGCCGGTCACGAGCTCGTCACCGAGGGGTTCCAGCCCGGGCAGGTCGGCTCCTCGGCGATGCCGCACAAGATGAACACCCGCTCGTGTGAACGGGTCAACGGCCTCCAGGTCGTCCTGCGCGGTTACGGGTCCATGGCCGCCGAGCTCGCGGGCGCGCAGTGGAACGAGGGGGACGTGTTCTGCTCGGTCGTCCGACGCGTCGCACTGCCCGACGCGTTCTTCGCGCTGGACGGGATGTTCGAGACCTTCCTGACTGTGCTCGACGAGTTCGGCGCCTACCCCGCCGTGATCGACAAGGAGCTGCAGCGCTACCTGCCGTTCCTCGCCACCACCAAGGTGCTCATGGCCGCGGTGCGCGCGGGCGTCGGTCGCGAGCTCGCCCATGAGGCGATCAAGGAGAACGCCGTCGCCGTGGCCCTGGCCATGCGGGAGGAGGGTCGCGAGCCCGACCTCATCGAGCGGCTCGCCGCGGACGAGCGGCTGCCTTTGGGCCGTCCGGCGCTGGAGGAGGCGCTGGCGGACCGCGCGGCGTTCATCGGTGCGGCCGGCGACCAGGTCGATGCCGTGGTCGCCCGCGTCGAGGCGCTCGTCGCCCGTCACCCAGAGGCCGCCGGCTACGCGCCGGGCTCGATTCTGTAGAACCCGAGCGGGTCGCGTCCGCCTCGCGGTTAGGGGCTGACGCGCCGCCCCGGGGACCGCGCAGCCGCTCCCGGGGATGGCGCCTCGCCTGCCCCGGCGCGGGGGCCAGACGCCATCGTCGGGGGCGGGAGTGTTGGCCTCCGGGCAGCCGCTCCTGGAGATGGCGCCTCGACCCCGCCCTTGCTCGCCTCCCTGGAACACCCGGTCCTCCGGTGCGATCCAGTCAGGACTCGCCACCGCGAGTTCGGCGGTCGGGATCGACCCGGCGGCGTTCATGGAGCAGTTCCAGGTACCTATCGCCTTCTCGCTGATGTCACTGGGCGTGGACAGCCTCATCCTGCGTCAGCTCGGCATCTGAGGACCGCCCGGCGATCGGCCCCTGGTCGGCGCGGGCGGGCACTAGTCTCATCACCATGTACGAGACCGTGATCCCCGTCCCCGGCACCTCTGGACTACAGGCGAAGCTGCACCACGCCGACGAGCCGAGGGCTCTGATGGTGCTGGTCCACGGCTTCGGCGAACACTCCGGTCGCTACGCGCGAACCATCCGGTTCCTCACCGATCGCGGGATCACGGTCGCGACCTACGACCTGCGTGGTCACGGCACCGCCCCGGGGCCGCGATTCAAAGTCGCGATGGAAACCCACATCGAGGACAACCTGGCGGTGCGTGACGCGGTGGCTGAGTGGTCCCGGTCGGAGGAGGGGGCCGGAGCCGACGCCCTCCCGAGACTGCTCATGGGGCATTCCATGGGCGGGCAGGTGGCCGGTGAATCCGCGCTCAGGAGACCCTGGGACCTCAAAGGGCTCATCCTGTCCTCGCCGGCGCTCGCCGTGGGTGAGGGCACGCCAGCGGCGCTCAAGGCGGTCGCTCCCGTGGTCGCGCGCCTGCTGCCGTTCCTTCCGGTCGAGAAACTGGATGCGAACGACATCTCGCGGGTGCCCGAGTACGTGGAGGACTACTGCTCGGACCCGCTGGTGCACCAATCCGGGGTGCCGGCGCTGACCGCGGGGACGATGTTGGCTGGCGGCGCCAGGCTGATCGAGCGTTCCCGGTCCCTGCGGTTGCCCACGCTCATCCTCCACGGTTCCGCCGACACCATCACCTCCCCGACGGGGTCCCGCCGGTTCGCGCAGGTTGCAGGCACGGATCACGATCCGCGCCCGGAGATCACCTACCGGGAGATCGAGGGCGGGCTGCACGAACTGTTCAACGACCTCTGCGCGGACGAGGCGTACGCGGCTCTGGGGGAGTGGCTCGACGCCCGGCTGGGCTGAGTCTCCGCGCGGGGCCGGCCGGCTCGACGCACCGCCTCGTCGGTGATCGTCGTCCGGCTACGCTGGCCGTCATGCGACCCGATCTGTCCTCCTACCGCCACCTCGTCTCCGGGAAGGTCCGCGAGATGTACGAGATCGACGACGAGACGCTGCTCATGGTGGCCACCGACAGGATCTCGGCGTACGACCACGTGCTCGGGACTCCCATCCCCGACAAGGGCCGGGTGCTCACCGCGATGAGCGCGTTCTTCTTCGACGCGCTCGACGTGCCCAACCACCTGGCGGGACCACTCGACGACGAGCGCATCCCGGCCGAGGTGCTGGGGCGCGCGATGGTGGTGCGTCGGCTCGATATGGTCCAGGCGGAGTGTGTCGCCCGCGGTTACCTGACCGGGTCGGGCATCACCGAGTACCGCGAATCGGGCACGGTGTGCGGCATCGAGCTGCCCGACGGCTTGGTGGAGGCCAGCAAGCTGCCGGAACCGATCTTCACCCCGGCCACCAAGGCGGCGGTGGGGGACCACGACGAAAACATCTCGTTCGACCAGCTCACCCGCATCGTCGGCGACGAGCTCGCCGAGCGGCTGCGGTCGGAGACCCTCGACATCTACTCGCGGGCCGCGGAGATCGCAGCCGACCGTGGCGTGCTGCTGGCGGACACGAAGTTCGAGTTCGGGCTGGCCGACGGGGAGCTGATCCTCGCCGACGAGGTGCTCACGCCGGACTCGTCCCGGTACTGGCCGGCCGACGATTACTCGCCGGGCCGCGTGCAGCCGAGCTTCGACAAGCAGTTCGTGCGCAACTGGCTGACCGGACCGGAGGCGGGCTGGAACAAGGATGCCGACACCCCTCCGCCGGTGCTCCCCGACGCGGTGGTGGCCGCCACGCGCGAGCGGTACATCGAGGCGTATGAGCGGATCTCCGGTCTGTCGTTCGCGGACTGGATCGGCGGTGGCGACGCGTGAGCGCCTTCGACGCCACCTCGCGGAGTTCCGCGACCGAATCGACCTCGCCCGCGACTCCGACGACCCCGCCCGCGCCGCCCGTGGCCGAGCGTCGCCCGCACCGGCGCGAGCACCACGGTCGCGTCTTCGTCGACGACTACGAGTGGCTGCGCGACAAGGATGCCCCGGCGACGCGCGAGTACCTGGAGGCGGAGAACGCCTACACCGACGCCATGACCGCCGACCTCAAGCCGCTGGAGGACGAGGTCTATGAGGAGATCCGCTCGCGCGTGAAGGAAACCGACATGTCGGTCCCCGTGCGCTCCGGCGGCTGGTGGTACTTCTCGCGCACGGAGGAGGGCCGCTCGTACGCGAAGCACTGTCGCGTGCCGGTTCCGCAGCAGTACGTCGACGACCCCGCGGACCCGGCCGGGTGGGCGCCGCCGGAGGTCTCCCCGGACGAGGAACTGCCCGGCGAGCAACTGCTCATGGACGGAAACGCCGAGGCCGAGGGGCACGAGTACTTCGCGCTCGGCGCCTTCTCGGTCAGTCACGACGGGACGATGCTGGCGTGGGCCACCGATACCGAGGGCGACGAGCGCTACACGCTGCGCTTCCGCTCGCTGGACGCCGAGGTCACCGCGCCGGACGAGGAGATCTCCGGCATCGCGGCGGGCGTGACCTGGTCTCGCGACGGCCGGTACGTGTTCTACGTGACCGTCGACGACGCCTGGAGACCGGACACCGTCTGGCGTCACCGCCTCGGGACGACGAGGGACGACGACGACGAGGTGTTCCACGAGCCCGACGAGTCCTACTGGATCGGGGTGGGCGAGACCCGCAGCGAGAAGTACCTGCAGATAGCGGCGGGTTCCAAGATCACCACCGAGGTGTGGTGTCTGGACTCGAGCGATCCCGCGGGTGAGTTCTGGTGCGTCCGACCGAGGGAGGAGGGCGTCGAGTACGACGTCGAGCACGCGGTGATCGGCGGAGAGGACCGGTTCCTCGTCACGCACAACGACGGCGCGCCGAACTACGTGGTGGCCGAGGCGCCCGCGGGCCCGATCGAGGGTCCGCTGCGGGACCTGCGCACGCTCGTTGCGCACCGCGACGACGTCCGCGTCGAGGGCGTGGACGCCTTCGCCCGGGTGCTGGTGCTGGGCTACCGCGAGGGGGCGCTGCCGCGCTTCGCGCTCATGCCGATCGACCCGGATTCCACGGCGGGGACCGGTGGGTATTCGCGATTCGATCCCGTCGAGTTCGACGAGGAGCTGTTCACCTCCGGTCCCGGATCGAACCCGGAGTGGAACTCGCCGGTCCTGCGGTTCGGTTACGGCTCGTTCGTCACACCGGGGCGGGTCTACTCGCTCGACCTGACGACCGGCGAACGCACGCTGCTGCGTGAGCAGGAGGTGCTCGGCGGCTACGACCCGAGCGGTTACGTGCAGCGGCGGGAATGGGCGACCGCCGGGGACGGCACGCGCGTGCCGATCTCACTCGTGATGTCGACCGACACCGCCGCCCGCGTCGACGCCGACGAGCAGGTACCGACCCTGCTGTACGGCTATGGTTCGTACGAGTCGAGCATCGATCCCGCGTTCTCGGTGGCCAGGCTGTCGTTGCTCGACCGGGGGATGGCCTATGCCGTGGCGCACGTGCGCGGTGGCGGCGAGATGGGCCGGCTCTGGTACGAGAACGGCAAGAAGCTGGCCAAGCGCAACACCTTCACCGACTTCGTCGACTGCGCGCGGCACCTCGTCGACTCGGGACTCACCGCGCCGGACCGGCTGGTCGCCGAGGGCGGCAGCGCGGGCGGCCTGCTCATGGGGGCGGTCGCCAACCTCGCCCCCGACCTGTTCGCGGGGATCCAGGCCGTGGTGCCGTTCGTCGACCCGCTCACCTCGATCCTCATGCCGGAGTTGCCGCTGACGGTGATCGAGTGGGACGAGTGGGGCGACCCGCTGCACTCGGAGGAGGTCTACGACTACATGGCCTCCTACGCCCCGTACGAGAACATCGCGGCCGAGGAGTACCCGGCCATCCTCGCGGTGACCTCGCTCAACGACACCCGCGTGCTGTACGTGGAGCCGGCCAAGTGGGTGGCCAAGCTGCGGGCCGTGGCGCCGTCGGCCAACTCCGCCGACCGGCCGGTGCTGCTGCGCTGCGAGATGAGCGCCGGGCACGGCGGCGTGTCGGGTCGCTACGAGCGGTGGCGCCAGACGGCGTTCGAGTACGCGTGGACGATCCGCACCGCCGGCGCCGGATAGGACCACCCGCCACCAGGATCCGCTACTCCCGCTTCGGATCCGCTACTCCCACACGGGTAGCGGATTCCGAGCGGGAGTAGCGGATTCCGGGGTTGTGGGGCGCTCCACGGCGGGGTTGTGGGGCGCTCGCCAGCGGGGTGGTGTGGGCGCGCCCGGGCTCAGGCCGGGTCGTCGGCGGGCTCCATGGTGTTGGCCATCGCGGCGGCGGGGATGACCGCACCGGCGAGGAACAGGATGATGCCGAGCCCGCCCATCATGTAGGCCAGACGGTGGCCCTCCCCGAGCTGCAGGCTCGAGCCGAAGATCAGGACGAGCGAGATCACGAACAGTCCGCTCGTCACCAGGTTGAGCGCCCGGGACCGGGCCTGGAGCAGGGTGGCGGTCTCGAACTCGTCGAGGTAGCGGGCGGGTGCGGTGTCCTTGGAGTCGATCGTCACCCGGAGCATGGTCCAGACGGTGCAGATCACCACGGTCATGGGTAGCCAGGCCAGGATGATCGGGAACCAGAAGTAGCCGGCCACCGCGATCGCGGCCATGATGCTCAGGCTCGCCCAGTTGAGACGGACGAGGAGACGGCGACGAGCTGCCGTCCGCCAGGTCGGCAGGCTCGTCTCGGTGCGCTCCAGGTTCTTCTCGTACCGCCGCTCCGCGGTGGTACGAGTGTCGGAGGTCGGGCTGTCGGGGGTCGGGTTGTCGTGAGTGCGCGTGGTCATCACGAGTCCTCTCGGTCGCGGCGGTAGATCTCTGCGGACATCGGGCGGAACTCCTCGCGGGAGAACACGGCCTCGACCGGAAGGTCGAACACCTCGCAGATGCGAAAGGCGAGGTCGAGGCTCGGGTAGTGGTCGCCGCGCTCCAGCGCACCCACGGTCTGTGGGTTCACCGAGATCCGCTCGGCGAGTGCTGCGCGGCTCAGTCTCTGTTCCGCACGCAGCACGGCGATCCGGTTGAAGATCGGGAGCTTTTCTCCCCGTCGTACTGGGCTCATGGACCTAAGTGTTGGGAAAACCCAACGGTTTGTCAATAGAAGGTTCCGAGTAGGCTGGGTCACATGAGCAACGGCAGCGTCCACGACATCTCGTTCACCACCATCGACGGCGAGCAGGCCAGCATGGTCGACTACGCGGGCCACGCCGTCCTCGTGGTCAACGTCGCCAGCGAGTGCGGTCTGACCCCGCAGTACGAGGGCCTGCAGCAGCTCGCGGACGACTTCCGCGATCGCGGACTGTTCGTGATCGGCTTCCCGTGCAACCAGTTCATGGGGCAGGAACCGGGGGACGAGAACACCATCAAGGAGTTCACGTCCGACAAGTACGGGATCACCTTCCCGCTCGCCGCCAAGGTCGACGTCAACGGCCCCGACCGGCACCCGCTCTACGTCGAACTGACCAAGGTCGCCGACGCGGACGGCGAGGCAGGCGACGTGCAGTGGAACTTCGAGAAGTTCCTGATCTCTCCCGAGGGTGAAGTCGTCGGCCGGTTCCGGCCCAAGGTCGAGCCCGGGGCCCCCGAACTGGTGGAGGCGCTCGAGGAGGCACTCCCGATCTGACGGCCTGAGCAGGCCCGTCGGGGCCCGGCCATGAGACGTACACCTCGTCGTCGTCGTCATGTCACCCCGGTCTGCCAGCATGCGGCCATGACCCCGCGCCTCATCGTCTCCCTCTCGGGTCTGCGCGACACCAGCCTCGACCACGCCGTCGACCTCGTCGGTGAGCTCGAGCGCAGGTCCGTTCCCGTCTCCCTCCTCGTCGCCCCGCGACGGGGTCGCGAGTACGAGCTCGCCGCCGACCACGGCACCCAGGAATGGCTGCGGCACCGCCGCAGGCAGGGTGACGCGATCGTGCTGGGCGGCTACGACGACGCGGCGACCAAGCCCCGACGACCGGAATTCGCGTCCATCGGCCCCGCCGAGGCGACCGTGCGTCTCACCGCCGCCGACCGGCTGATGGCCGATATGGGGTTGCGGACCCGGGTCTTCGCGCCGCCGCGGTGGAACGCCTCTCCGGGCTGCCTCAGGGCCCTGCCCGACGTCGGGTTCCGGATGTGTGCCGCCCTCACCGGGATCCACGACGTCGTCCGCGGCACCACCGAGCGCGGCCGCGCCCTGTCGATCGGGGAGGGGTTCGTCGCCGACGCCTGGTGGTGCCGGGCGCTCGTCGCCGCCGCCGGCCGCACCGCCGCCGCCGACGGGCTCGTCAGGCTCAACGTCTCCGCCAAGCAGCTCTCCCGCACAGCACCGCGGGCCGCGCTGCTCGACGCCGTGGACCTCGTCACGGGCGAGTACGGAGCGCGGGTCGCGCGCTACGAGTGGTCACCCGCCGCGCTGGTGGGCGCCGCCTGAGCTTCGGCCGCGGCGACGGCTGCGGGTAGGATCGACAGGTGAGTCCCGGCAGGTCCGGGCCCGCCCCGCGAAACCGCCCCGAACGAGGAGTTCCCACGTGGCCCGAGTCGTCGTCGAAGTCATGCCCAAGGCCGAGATCCTCGATCCGCAGGGTCAGGCCATCCACCGCGCCCTCGGCCGTCTCGGCCACGACGGCGTCACCGACGTCCGGCAGGGCAAGCGGTTCGAGCTCGAGGTCTCCGACTCCGTCACCGACGCCGAGCTCGAGGAGATCGCCTCGTCACTGCTGGCCAACACGGTGATCGAGGACTGGAAGGTCGTCCGCGTCGACACCGCGGGGGTCGCCTCGTGAGCGCGCGGATCGGCGTCATCACCTTCCCCGGCACACTCGACGACATCGACGCGTCCCGCGCCGTCACCCGCGCCAGCGGCGAGGCCGTCTCGCTGTGGCACGACGACGCCGACCTCAAGGGCGTCGACGCGGTGATCGTGCCCGGCGGCTTCTCCTACGGCGACTACCTGCGCTGCGGAGCCATCGCCTCCATGGCCCCCGTCATGGGTGAGGTCATCACCGCGGCCCGCGGTGGGATGCCCGTGCTGGGCATCTGCAACGGCTTCCAGATCCTCTGCGAGGCCGGCCTCCTGCCCGGCGCCATGGGCCGCAACCGCGACATGCACTTCATCTGCCGCGACGAGTGGCTGCGCGTCGAGAACACCGACACCGCCTGGACGTCGCGTTTCGAGAAGGGCGCGGAGATCCTCATCCCGCTCAAGTCCGGCGAGGGGCGCTACATGGCGACGGCCGACACGATCGAGGAGCTGGAGGGCGAGGGGCGCGTCGTGTTCCGCTTCGCCAGCGACGCCCCCAACGGCTCCACCAACCACATCGCCGGCATCACCTCGGAGAACGGACGCGTCGTGGGGCTCATGCCGCACCCCGAGCACGCGATCGACCCGCTCACCGGCCCGTCCGACGACGGCCTCGGCCTGTTCCTGTCCGCGCTCGACGCGGTCGTCAAGGTCTAGGCAGGCGCTGCTGACCGCGGTCGACGCCGCTCCGCAGTCAATGCGAAGGGCCCGCTGGGATCTCCCCCGGCGGGCCCTTCGGTGTTGACGACCAGTCGGGCTGGCCGCTGCTGATGCTCGCTCAGGCCGGCAGCATGCCCTTGGCGATCTCGCCGATGACGGTGCCGAGATCGGCGCTACCGGAGCTGCCGATGTCTCCGCCGAGACCGCCGACGAAAAGCGCCACCATGTTCAGGAGCGTGAACGGCGCACCCACGAGGGTGTCGATGAAAGACGAGCCCGTGCCCGTCGACCCGCTCGTGATCTCGGCCGAGAGGGGAAGGGTTTCTCTGAGGATCGAACCGGTGAGGTCCGTGGGGACTCCTTGATGTAGGCGCCCCGGGGGGAGTGGGGCGGGGTGCCGGCGACCCGGGTGGTCACGCGTGCGTGATGATTGTGCACAGCTGACCGAGGTTGTGCTCAGGATTAGATAAGGCAGTGGTGCACATCACTGTGGTACTAAACGTGCTGGTGAGCGCAGTGTTCGCACTTCGTCCGCCTGGTGTGCGGGCGGTCGGTAGGAAGAACTCTGGGAAAAGTCTTCTCTCCCACGCCGAGTGACGTCGACCCGCGCGCGGGTGCGTTGGCACCGGTGCGGCGGATCCGCGGCGAGCGGGATCTCGATTGTGGTCGTAGCCATCGTGCGAATCCGGGGGTGTCGCCGACATGGTTACGACCATCGCCTGCGTGGTTACGACCATTTGAAGGTGTCGCCGCGAAGGGTTGACAGCGCGATCTTCGCAGCGAGGGGCCGACTACGTGCGCGGCCGCCGCACTCGGTGGCTGCCACGGCAGACACGCGGGCGAGATCGGGGCCCGGTCACGAAGGGCCTGATTGCGGTACAACCGTGGAATGAGCGAATCCAGCATCCAGCCCGCGTCCCCGTCCGACAAGGCCGATCGCCCGTTCGACATCGTCCTCTACGGCGCGACCGGGTTCACCGGGGGACTGGTGGCCGAGTACCTGATGCGGAACCTGCCCGAGGGCGGCTCGTGGGCCGTGGCCGGGCGCAACCGGACCAAGCTGGACGCCCTCGTCGCCCGCCTGGCGTCCGAGATGCCGGACGTCCCCGCTCCGGGCGTCGTGGTCGCGGACACCGAGGATGCGCGGTCGCTGGTCGAGATGGCGCTGTCGGCCCGCGTCGTCATCACCACCGTCGGCCCCTACCTCGAGCACGGCGAGCCCCTCGTGGCAGCCTGCGCCGAGGTAGGCACCGACTACGTGGACCTGACCGGCGAGCCCGAGTTCGTCGACCGCATGTACCTCGAGCACAACGACGCGGCCGTCGCCTCCGGGGCCCGGATCGTCCACGCCTGCGGCTTCGACTCGGTCCCCCACGACATGGGCGTGTTCTACACCATGAAGCACGTGCCCGAGGGCGTGCCCGCGGTCGTCTACGGGGCGGTCCACGCGGACGCCCGGTTCTCGGGCGGGACGTTCCACTCGGCGATCGGCCAGTTCGCCCGACTGCGAGAGGCGGCGAAGACGGCCGCGCGGCGGCGGCAGAAGGAGGGGCGCGTTGCCGGCCGGCGGATCAAGTCGGTCACGGGTAAGCCGCACCACGACAGCGCGCTGGGCCGTTGGCTCGTGCCGCTGCCGACCATCGACCCGCAGGTCATCCTGCGCTCGGCCGCCGCGCTGGACAGTTACGGCCCCGACTTCACCTACTCGCACTACGCCTCGGTCGGCTCGCCCGTCACCGCCGTCGCCGGGATCGTCGGGGTGGGCGCGCTCGCGGCGGGGTCGCAGGTCGGCCCGATCCGATCGCAGATCCTCAAGCGGATCGACCGCGGCGCCGGACCGAGTGAGTCCCGCCGGGCCCGCTCGTCATTCGACGTCACCTTCGTCGCCCTGTCCGGTGGGCGGCGAGTCGTCACCCGCGTCTCGGGCGGGGACCCGGGTTACACGGAAACGTCCATGATGCTGGCCGAGTCGGCGCTGTGCCTGGCGTTCGACGACCTGCCCACGCTCTCCGGTCAGCTCACCACCGCCCAGGCGATGGGCGACGCGCTCCTCGAGCGGGTGCAGCGCGGCGGCCTGACGTTCGAGGTCCTGTCCAGCTAGTCGAGTGCCGCGCCGGTCACGGGGTACGGGAGCGGATTCGCCCGCCGGGGGGCTCCGACTAGACTCGGCCCCGTGACCTCTCACGTGGACTCCATCTCGCACGCCTCCTCCACCCCCGAGCTCGCCCAGCCGTGGGCAGAACTCGGACTCAAGGAGGATGAGTACGCCCGCATCCGCGAGATCCTGGGGCGCCGCCCCACGGACGCCGAGCTGGCCATGTACTCGGTCATGTGGTCGGAGCACTGCTCCTACAAGTCCTCCAAGGTGCACCTGAAGTACTTCGGGGAGACCACCACCGAAGACATGCGGTCCACCATGCTCGCGGGCATCGGTGAGAACGCCGGCGTGGTGGACATCGGCGACGGCTGGGCCGTGACCTTCAAGGTGGAGTCGCACAACCACCCCTCGTACATCGAGCCGTACCAGGGCGCCGCGACCGGCGTCGGCGGGATTGTTCGCGACATCATGGCGATGGGCGCGCGGCCCGTGGCTGTCATGGACCAGCTGCGCTTCGGACCGGCGGACGCCGACGACACACACCGTGTGCTCCCGGGCGTCGTGGCGGGCGTCGGTGGTTACGGCAACTGCCTGGGCCTGCCCAACATCGGTGGCGAGACCGTGTTCGACGAGTCCTACGCCGGCAACCCGCTGGTCAACGCCCTGTGCGCCGGTGTGATGCGGGTGGAGGACCTCCACCTGGCGTTCGCGTCGGGCAAGGGCAACCGCATCATCCTGTTCGGCGCCCGCACGGGCCTCGACGGGATCGGCGGCGTGTCGGTCCTGGCGTCGGAGACATTCGACGTGGGCGAGGACGGCGCGCCCGTGAAGCCGCGCAAGCTGCCCAGCGTGCAAGTAGGCGACCCGTTCATGGAGAAGGTGCTCATCGAGTGCTGCCTCGAGCTGTACCGCGAGAAGCTGGTCGTGGGCATCCAGGACCTCGGTGGCGCCGGCCTCGCATGTGCGACCTCCGAGCTGGCCGCGGCCGGTGACGGCGGCATGCACATCGTTCTGGACAACGTCCCGCTGCGTGCGGAGGGGATGAGCGCCGCGGAGATCCTCTCCTCCGAGTCGCAGGAGCGCATGTGCGCCGTGGTGGCCCCGGAGAACGTCGACGCGTTCATGGAGGTGTGCCGCCGCTGGGACGTTCTGGCTGCCGATATCGGCGAGGTCACCGACGGCGATCGGCTCACCATCGAGTTCCGCGGCGAGATCGTCGTTGACGCCCCGCCGGAGTCGCTGGCCGACGAGGGGCCGGTCTACGAGCGTCCCGTCGAGCGCCCGGCTGATCAGGACGCCCTGCAGGCCGACACCACCGCCGGCCTCGCCCGCCCGGCGACCGGCGACGCGCTCCGGCAGACGCTGCTGGACATGGTCTCCAGCCCAGCCCTGTGTTCGCGCAAGTTCATCACCGAGCAGTACGACCGATACGTGCGCGGCAACACGATCCTCGCGGAGTACGCCGACGGCGGCGTCCTGCGCATCGACGAGGAGTCCGGCCGCGGCATCGCCCTGTCGACCGACGCCTCGGGCCGCTACACCCGGCTCGACCCGTACGCGGGCGCCCGGCTAGCCCTGGCGGAGGCCTACCGCAACGTCGCCGTCACGGGCGCGACCCCGGTCGCGGTGACCAACTGCCTCAACTTCGGCTCGCCCGAGGATCCGGGTGTGATGTGGCAGTTCCGCGAGGCCGTCCACGGGCTCGCCGACGGGTGCGCCGAGCTGGGGATCCCCGTCACCGGCGGCAACGTGTCCTTCTACAACCAGACCGGGACCACGCCGATCCTGCCGACGCCCGTCGTGGGGGTGCTCGGCGTGATCGACGACGTCGCGCGCCGCACGCCCACCGCGTTCGGCGACACCCCCGGCGAGAGCATCTACCTGCTGGGCGTGACCCGCGACGAGTTCGACGGTTCCATCTGGGCCCAGGTCGCCCACGACCATCTCGGCGGGACGCCCCCGACCGTGGACCTGACGTGGGAGGCCACGCTCGCCCGCATCATGGCGACCTGCTCCAAGGACGGGCTGATCACCGGTGCCCACGACCTGTCCGAGGGAGGCCTCGCCCAGGCGCTGGTCGAGTCGGCGCTGGCGGGGGAGTGCGGCATGCGCATCGTGCTGCCGGAGGGCGCGGACCCGTTCGTGTGGCTGTTCTCCGAGTCCTCGGGCCGCGTCATCGTCTCGGTGCCGCGCGGCGAGGAGATCCGCTTCCAGCAGATGCTCACCGCGCAGAACATCCCGCATGCCCGAATCGGCGTGACCGACCCGGACCCGAGCACGTTCGAGGTGCAGGGCCAGTTCACGCTGACGATCGACGAGCTGCGCGAGGCACACGAGGGGACGCTGCCGGCGCTGTTCGGCGTCGACCCCGTCTGACGGTCGCCGTCGACGGCCGGGCCGGGGGTAGGCGGGCGCATGCGTGATCTGCGGAGACGCGAACGGGTGCTCGCCGTGGTGCTCGCCGGCACGGCCGGGTTCGTCGACGCGGTCGGGTTCCTCGTGGTGGGCGGCTACTTCGTGTCGTTCATGAGCGGCAACTCCACGCGCATGGTCGTCTCGCTCGCGGACGGCGACCTCGGCGCCGCCGGCATCGCGGCCGTCGTGCTGGTGTCGTTCTTCACCGGCGCGGTGGCCGGCGCGGTCGTCACGCGCCGCCGCAACCTCGACGACCGGCCGGCCGTCCTCACCCTCGTCGCGGCGCTGCTGGTGGCGGCTCTCGTGGCGCAGCGGCTCACCACCGTCGAGGTCCTCGCGGTGCCGCTGTCGGTGGCGGTCGCGGCCACGGCGATGGGCGCCATGAACTCGGTGTTCCACTCCGGCGGCGAGGTCTCGCTGGGCGTGACCTACATGACGGGTGCGGTGGTCAAGTCCGCCCACCGCCTGGTCGACGCGCTGGCCGGCGGCTCGTGGGCGCCGTACCGCCAGCAGGTGGCGCTGTGGTCGGCGCTCGTGCTGGGCGGCGTGGCGGGGGCCCTGCTGCACGTGGTCATGGGGGCCGACGCGTTGGCCCTGGCCGCGGCGGTCGTGATCGCCGCCGTGATCGTGACGGCCCGGCTGCGGGCCCGGGACCTCCGAACGCCCTGACGGCCCGTCAGGGCGTCCGGGCTCAGCGTCCTCCTCGTCGTCGTGCCCTCAGGTAGGCCTCCCGCGCGGCGAGGCCACGGACCACCTCGTCGAGCATCGGACGCACGAACCGCGCCTTGTGCGCGGCGTCGGAGGCCGCCGCGGCGGCCAGGTTGAGCGCGGAGAACACCGCCAGCATCAGCGACACCCGCACCAGGGTCACACTCACAGGGAGTCCGAACAGCAGGCCGCCCGTGTCGTTCAGGGGGCGCAGCGTCCACCGGGTCTCCGTGATGTCGGGCACCGCGATCCAGCCGAGCGTGAGGAAGAAGAACACGAGCGTGGCGAACAGCGCCGCCTGGATGAGGGTCGCCACGACCGGCACCAACACGAGGTTGATCCGCTCGCCGCGGCGCAGCGGGTGCTCGGGTCCGCGGTCCCGGAGCTCGTGGAGGATGTCGTCGCGCGTCGAGATGCCGACCAGCAGGACGGTGAGGGCCACGACGACGCCCAGCACGGCGACGGTGCGCGGCCAGGACAGTTCCACCATGACCTGCCAGATCTCCACGCTGAAGAACAGGAACAGGACCGCCAGCATGAGGATCGGCAGCACGCGCGCGACCATCGGCCCCGTCGTCGTCAGTTCCCGGCGCACGCGGCGCGCCGACCAGCGCACGAGCGACCCGAGCCCGGTGTAGGTCCCGACGAGCACCGCGGCCGCGGCGAGGAGGGTGGTGCGGTGGGAGGGGCCGTCGTGCGGGTCGAAGGCGACGTGGGGGACGACGACGAGGGCGATCAGCGACACCAGTCCGAGGGCGGAGCCGGTCGCCGGGCCGGCGCGTCGGGCCGTCTTCGACACCAGCCACCCCACGAGCGGGGCGATCGCCACGAGCGCGATCGCGAGCAGGAGCAGCTGGACGATCGGCTCGGGGGCGGCGAGCAGCTCGGGATCCGAGTCCGGGCCGACACGCTCGAGGAGGGCGGTCGTGTAGTCGTTCGACCGGTCGGCGGCCGCGAGGCCGGTTCCGGCGACGGCGAGCGCGGCGCTGACGCCGGCGGACCGGGACAGGACCTCGCGGCGTCGGGTCGAGGGGGCGATCATGAGCGGCAGGCCCAGCGCACGCAGGTGGTCCTCGTGTGCGGGCAGGCTGCTCGCGGGCGTCGGATCGGGCGTGGGCACGGCGATATTCTCGCAGCGATCCGCGGTCCGGCGGGTCGTACCGGACGCTATCGTCGAGCCATGTCCACCAGCGAGCGCACGGCGTCGGCTGCCGGCGGCGACGCCGCCCCCGCCGCCCCGCCCGCGACCCCGACCACCTCCCCGGCCGCGTCCCGGGACGAGCAGGTCCCCGCCGGGCCGCCCGTCTACGTCAGTCCACCGACGAAGGTCCGCGACGACACGGTGCGGCCGCCGCTGCCGGGAACCGTGGTGGACACCGTGTTCTTCGCCCTGGCCACGGTCGCGGCGGCGTGGTTGGGCTGGCGGCTCCTGGACGACGTGTGGCGCCACGCGTGGTGGCACTTGTTTCTGCTCGTCCCGTTCTGGGCGCTGGTCGCCTACCTGGTGTTGCCGCGGCTGCAGACCCTCCTCACGTCGGTGTACGTGCCCGGCTACTTCATCGCGCGCACCCGTACCTCCGACGGCCTGCTGGGGGATCCGGTGAACCTCGCGGTGGACGGCACGGCGCGGCAGATCCACGAGGCGATGACGGCCTGCGGCTGGGTGCTGGCCGACGACGTCACCGTCAGGTCCTCGTGGGGCATCGTCGTCTCGTCGGTGCTGCGGCGGTCGTACCCGTCCGCGCCGGTGAGTCCCCTCACGCTCTTCGGCCGGCGGCATTGCCTGGCCTACCAGCAGGAGGTCGAGGGCAACGCGTCCCGGCGGCACCACGTCCGGTTCTGGCGCTGCCCCGACGGCTGGCTCCTGCCGGGCGGTCACCGGGTGCAGTGGCTGGGCGCCGGCACGTACGACCGCGCGGTGGGCCTGTCGCTGTTCACGCTCCAGGTCACCCACAAGATCGACGCGGACATCGACGTCGAGCGGGATTACATCGTCGACTCGATCCGCTACCACGTGCCCGAGGCGGGGGTGCGGGTGCTGGAGAACTTCTCGGCCGGTTACCACTCCCGCAACGGCGGTGGCGACGCGATCCGCACCGACGGTGACCTGCCGGTCGTGGACCTGCGCGCCGTGCCCGTGCCCGACGTGTCGGCGGCGGAGCTGCCGCCCGGGGTCGTCCGGGCGGCGCGCGGATACGACGACCCCCGGGCCGAGGGCGGGATCGCGTCGGGCGACCCGGACCGCCCGGCCGATGACGCGGCCCCCGACCCCGGGCACCTGCCGCGCCCCGCCGCGCTGACGGCGGGATGCGCGCTGGTCGCGGTGACCGTGCTCGTCCTCACCGTCCTCGCGCTGCGCGACGTGCTGGGCGGGGCCGACCTCGAGGAGTTCGCCGGCCTGGACGAGTCCGAGGTCGTCCCGGCCGTCATGGCGCTCGCGGTGTTCATCGGCGCCGTGTACGGGGCGATGGCCGTCCTCGCGTTGCTCACGTGGCTGGGGTACGCGCGGCCGCGCGTGTGGCTGCTGACGATGACGGTGGTCAGCACGATCTCCACCGAGTACGGCCGCCTGACCACCGAGGCCGAACAGGACACTTTCCTCGGGGGCTATTCTGTCCTGGCCGTGAACGTTCTCATTTTGTTGTTGCTCACCAGTCGGCCCGCGCGCACGTGGAGCCGACGCACCGCGCAGGAGCGGCGCGCGCGCCGGCGAGCCCTGCCGGCGGGCGCGGGGGCCCGGGCGTGAGCCGCGTCCCCGACGCCGCGGCGGTGCGGGCGGCCGTCGAGGAGGTGGCCCCCTGGCTCGACGACGACGAGACGAACGCCAGACCTGGTCGGTCGGCCCTCGCGGCGGCGGTCCGCGGCACCGTGGAGAGCCTCGCGGCCGAGCTGCCGGGGCGGTCGGTGGAGGTCCGTGTGCCGCCGTACGCCGCCGCGCAGTGCGTCGAGGGGCCGAGGCACACGCGGGGGAGCCCGCCCAACGTCGTCGAGACGGACCCGCGGACGTGGCTGCAGCTGGCCACCGGCCGGGTGACGTGGGAGACCGCCGTCGCCGAGGGCCGGGTGCGGGCCTCGGGGACGCGGGCGGCGGCGGTCGCCGCGGGCCTGCCCGTCGTCCGCCGGGCGTGACCGCGGCCCTCGGGTGGTCCGCTCGCCGGCCGGCTGGAGGGGGTGCCGCCGCTGGCTTTGGGGTCACGGGGGTCGGGGAACGTAGACTTGCAGCACACACCGTCGGGGTCCGTCCGGGCGGGGAGTCCCGAAAGCCGTGAGGGAGCACCAGCTGGTGGAGAGCACGTCGTCACGTCCGGCACCGTCCGGGGCACTGCGCCGTACCGGCGTCCCCGCAGCCGTGGGGCTCGGGCTGCCGGACCCGTCCGCGCCCGGACCGGCGGGTCTGCCGATCGACACCGAACGGATCGGCCCCGTCGAGGAGTGCGGCGTCTTCGGGGTGTGGGCCCCCGGCGAGGACGTCGCCAAACTCACCTACTACGGCCTGTACGCGCTACAGCACCGCGGCCAGGAGGCGGCCGGTATCGCCGTCGCCGACGGCGAGCAGGTCCTCGTCTACAAGGACCTCGGCCTCGTGAGCCAGGTCTTCGACGAGAAGACGCTCGAGTCGATGCACGGCCACGTCGCGATCGGCCACTGCCGGTACTCGACCACGGGCGCGGCGAGCTGGGACAACGCCCAGCCGATGTTCCGCCCCACCACCGAGGGCGGTTCCGTGGTCCTCGGGCACAACGGCAACCTCGTCAACACCCGCGAGCTCAAGCGGCACGCCACCGAGCTGGGCATCCGCGGGTACACCGAGGACAGCGCGCACTCGGACTCCGACATCATCTCGACCCTGCTCGCGCACGAGGCGCGGGAGGGCGGGCTCGAGGAGGCCGCCGCCCGCCTGCTCCCGCACCTGCGGGGTGCCTACTGCCTCACCTTCTCCGACGAGAACACCCTGTACGCGGCGCGTGACCCGCACGGGGTCCGCCCGCTGGCGCTCGGTCGCCTGGAGCGCGGGTGGGTCGTCTCCTCGGAGACCTCCGCCCTGGACATCGTGGGCGCCTCGTTCGTCCGCGACATCGAGCCCGGAGAGCTCATCGCGATCGACGCCGACGGTGTACGGTCCCGCAAGCTCTCGCCCCCGACCCCCAAGACGTGCGTCTTCGAGTACGTCTACCTGGCCCGGCCGGACTCGGTGATCAACCAGCGTCTGGTCAACTCCGCCCGCGTCGAGATCGGTCGCCGGCTGGCCCGTGAACACCCCGCCGACGGCGACCTGGTCATCCCGGTGCCCGAGTCCGGCACGCCGGCGGCCGTCGGGTACGCCCAGGGCTCGGGCATCCCGTTCGCGCAGGGGCTCACGAAGAACGCCTACGTGGGCCGCACGTTCATCCAGCCCAGCCAGACCATTCGTCAGCTGGGCATCCGCCTCAAACTCAACCCCCTGCGCGAGGTGATCCGGGGGCAACGCCTGGTGGTGGTGGACGACTCGATCGTCCGGGGCAACACGCAGCGTGCCCTGGTGCGGATGCTGCGCGAGGCGGGCGCCCTCGAGGTGCACGTCCGGATCGCCTCGCCGCCGGTGCGCTGGCCGTGCTTCTACGGCATCGACTTCGCCAGCCCGGCGGAACTTATCGCCAACGGCGTCGACGCGTCGGACGGGATGCTCGAGGGAGTGCGTCGCGCGATCGGCGCGGACAGCCTCGGGTACGTCTCGGTCGACGGGATGATCGAGGCGAGCGGCCAGCGCAGCGAGGAGCTGTGCGCGGCGTGTTTCGACGGGCACTATCCCATCGAACTCCCCGACGACTCGGCCATGAGCGCGGCCGTGCGTGCGCTCGCCGCCGAGGTCGGCGAGCTGGAGATCGCCGAGGCCCCGGACAGCAGCGAGATCGCGGACGCCGTCCACAGGCTCTGACACCGGCGTCGACCGCCGACCCCCACCGGGCGCCCGAGAGCGGCGCCGACGAGGAGAGACACCACATGACCGAGAACCCACACCCCCCGACCGGCGCCTCGTACGCCGCCGCCGGCGTCGACATCGACGCGGGTGAGCGCGCGGTGGAGCTGTTCGCGCCGCACGCCAAGCGGGCGACCCGGCCGGAGGTGATGGGGGGCCTCGGTGGCTTCGCCGGGCTGTTCTCACTGAAGAACACCTACCGCCAGCCGCTGCTCGCCTCGTCCACGGACGGTGTCGGCACCAAGATCGCGGTCGCCCAGGCGATGGACGTGCACAACACGGTCGGGATCGACCTGGTCGCCATGGTGGTCGATGACCTCGTGGTGTGCGGCGCCGAGCCGCTCTTCCTTCAGGACTACATCGCGATCGGCAAGGTCGTCCCCGAGCACGTCGCCGACATCGTCGAGGGCATCGCCGAGGGATGCGTCCGCGCCGGCTGTGCGCTGCTGGGCGGCGAGACCGCCGAGCACCCGGGCCTCATGGCGCCGGGCGAGTACGACATCTCCGCTACCGGCGTGGGGATCGTGGAGGCCGACGAGATCCTCCAGGCCGAGAACGTCCGGCCGGGCGACGTCATCGTCGGAATGGCCTCCTCGGGGCTGCATTCCAACGGGTACTCCCTGGCCCGGCACGTACTGCTCGACCTCGCGCGGCTGCCCCTCGAGGGGCACGTCGAGGAGTTCGGCCGCACGCTGGGCGAGGAGCTGCTCGAGCCGACGCGGATCTACGCTCTCGACTGCCTGAGCCTCATCGCCGAGACCGACGTCCGCGTGTTCAGCCACGTCACCGGCGGTGGCCTGGCCGAGAACCTGGCCCGCGTGATGCCACGCGGTCTGGTCGCACGGCTCGACCGCGGTCGGTGGCCCGTGCCCGCCGTGTTCGGCACGATCGCGCACCACGGCCGCGTCGAGCAGGCGGAGATGGAGCGCACGTTCAACATGGGCGTGGGCATGGTCGCAGTTCTGCCCGAGGAGGACGTGGACCGGGCCCAGGCCGTCCTCACCGCCCGCCACGTGGAGAACTGGGTGATCGGCCACGTGGAGAAGGCCGGCGAGGACGCCGACGCGCCCCGCGTGGTGCTCGAGGGCTCACACGCGCGGTTCTGACCGCCCCACGCGGGCTGCACGACGACAGCGACCCGGCCGGGGCAGTTCCGGCCGGGTCGCTGTGGTTCTCGGTTTATCCCCGCCCGCGCCACGTACGTGGGCCGGGCATCCGTAGGGGGATGCCCGGCCCACGAGAGGTCTGGCGGGAGCGGGAGTGGTCAGTACCTGGTGTCGCCGTCGGACCACGACCCGTAGGGGTCGTCGTCCTCGTCGGTGCTGAGCCGCATGGACGACCCCCCACCCGACAACTCCTGCTGAAGACGTTCTAGGTCCGTCTGCGGAGTGTTGTACTTGAGTTCGCGAGCGACCTTGGTCTGCTTCGCCTTCGCGCGGCCTCGGCCCATTGACCTGACCCCCTCGGAAACGGTGCTGGGCCACCTCGGGGGTGCCCATTGCAAGTGTGAGTATCTGCCTGCCCACAGGATAGCGTGCCCGGCGCGGAATGTCCGCCCGGGTGTCGTGGAGCGGCCCGCGGGTCGGCCACACACGGGGGTGGGCGGCGCCTCCCCGGCAGGAGCCGCGCGGTCTGTCAGGACCGGCCGCCGGGGCCGTCAGGCCCGGCGGGGGGCGTCAGGCCTGGCCGCGGAGCCGACGGATCGCCTCGCGGCCGGCCTGCGAGCCGCCGTCCTGCGGGGCGGTCTCGGGATCGACGGCGGCGTCCACCCCGCCGATCTCGAGGGCCGAGTCCATGGGGACCGCTCGCTTCAACAGGGCGAGGGCGACCGGGCCGTCCTCGTGATGCTGGACGACCGTGCCCACGCGGCCGACCGGGCGGCCACCCGCGCGGACCTCGGCGCCCACCGCGGGCAGGTCGTCGCCGCTCGAGCCGTCCAGCTGCAGCCGCACGAGGACGCGGGGGGAGCGTCCGAGGTTATGGACCCGGGACACCGTCTCCTGGCCCCGGTAGCAACCCTTGTCCAGGTGCACCGCGCCCCGCTCGGCCACGCCGCCGATCCAGGTGGGGATCTCGTGGGGGATCGTCTTCTCGTCGGTGTCCACGCCCAGGCGCCCCCTCGGCGGGGTCGTCCCGGCCGCACGCAGCGCCTCGAACGCCCAGGAGCCCGCGGGCCGGGCGCCCGCGTCGACCGCGGCGGCGAACCACGCCGTCAGCGCCGGGCGGGGGACCACCAGGTCGACCGAGCCGGCCTGGGGCCACGGCATCCGACGGGCGATCCCGCCACCCGGCAGCGCCACGCTCGCGTAGTCCCCGGTCGGGAGGTCGACCTCGGCGCCGTCGGGCGAGGTGAGGGTCGTGGGCAGGCCCGCCCCGGCGAGGGTGAGGACCGCGAGGTCGGCGGCCGCGGGGGACGCATCGGCCCAGAAGACCATCTTGGTGAGGAACTGCAGCAGCGACTCGCCCCGACCGGGTTCGGTGTCCACGACCACCGTGGCGTCCACGTCGGCGAGCACGGCGTGGTGCTCGATCCGCCCGTTGGCGTCCAGCACCAGCGTCTCGCCGCCGCCGCCGTCGCCGATCTCGGCGACGTGCTGGGAGACGAACCCCTCGAGCCACGTCAGCCGCTCGCCACCGCCGATGGTCAGGACATCCCGATGGGAGCGGTCGACGACCACGAACCCGGAGTCGGCGGCCCGCTGCTCGACGAAGGGGTCGCCGTAGTGGTGGGGGACCCCCGCGTCAGCGGAGTCGTCGCTCGCGTCCACCGCTCCGGGGCGGGCCAGGATCGGGCTGCGGTAGCGGCTGTCGGTCCGGTCGGGCACAGCTGGATCGGTCACGATCGCGAGTGTACGTACCAGGTCGTAGTGTGGGCTCCATGGGCACTCCAGCGGGAACGGCGATCGATCGACCTGACGAGGCCAGGGTCGTCGTCCTGGTCTCCGGCGGACCGGAGGGGCCGCGGCCACGGGTCCACCCGGCGGACGAGCCGTTGCTCCTGGCGGACGACCTCGCCGCCGTCCGGGGGGACGGGTGCTTCGAGACCCTCCTGGTGGTGGGAGGCCGCCCGGCCAAGCCCGAGCGGCATCTCGCGCGTCTGGCGAGGTCGGCGGCCGCGTTGGGGCTCACGGGGCCCTCGGAGTCCGCGTGGCGGGCCGGAATGGACCTGGCCGCGCGCGAGTGGGACACCCGGACGGAGGCCATGCTGCGCCTGGTGCTGTCTCGTGGACCGGAGCGGGGCGGGCAGGAGACCGCGTACATCACCGTCGCGCCCGTCAGTGGGTCCGCGCTCCGGGCGCGGGCGGAGGGGATCGCCGTGACGGCCCTCGGTCGGGGGTACGCCTCCGATGCCGCCGGATCCGCTCCGTGGCTGCTGATCGGCTCCAAGACCCTGTCGTACGCCACGAACATGGCGGCGCTCCGGCACGCCGCGGCGACCGGGTTCGACGACGTGGTCTACCTCTCCTCGGACGGGGAGGTTCTCGAAGGGCCGCGCTCGACGGTGGTGATCGCTCGCGACGGTGAACTGCTGAGCCCACCGGCGGAGGTCGGGATCCTGGAGGGCACGACCCTGGCCGCGATGGCGGAGGTCGCCGCACGCGATGGTGTGCCCGTGCGGCGCGAGCGTCTCCTGCTCACCGACCTCGTGTCGGCCGACGCGATGTGGCTGCTGTCCTCCGTGACGCTGTACGCCCGGGTCCGCCGGATCGACGACACGACCCTGCCGGGCGGGGACCCCGGGATCGACGTCGCCGGGATGGTCGATCGCGCGGTCGGACGCGCATGAGAACCGCCCACCCGACCGGGGTCGGGTGGGCGGGAGCGGAGTCCGCGGGACGGGCCGGGTCGGCTACGCGGGGCGGGTCGGCTACTCGGGGCTGGGTCGGTTGCGCGGCCCGGGACCCGTTCGGGTCAGCCCGCGACGCGGCGCAGGCGCGCGGACATGTGTGGGACCAGGCCCTTCTCCGGGTGGACCCGTTCCTCGACCCATCCGAGGTCGCCGCCCTCGACGATCCCGTAGATCCTCTTGGCGCCGCCCCGCTTGGGGCCGGTGGGGGAGGCGAGGACCACGTCGGTGGCCATCTCCCATGCCGACTGGGTGATGGGGGTGCCGTAGTACATCTCGATGATCCCCGAGGCGTGGGCCACGAGGAACTCGAGCTGGTCGTCCGCCGAGATCCTCCAGAACCCGGTCTCGCGGTAGGCCGCGTCGTTCACGGCGCCTCCGGAGTCGTAGGTCCACGAGCGGGACGTCCAGCTCAGGTAGTTCTCGCCGTCGTGCGAGACCACCACCTGCTGGCCGAACCGGTGCTGACCGCGGTCCTCGGTGTCCGCCTCGCCCTCGCCCTCCCAGACACCCACGAGGGGTAGCAGGGCGAGTAGGCCGGGGTGGAGGTCGGGCCCGAAGCGCAGGTTGGCGGTGTCCTCGGGGACAGGGAGTTCGGAGAACGCGGGGATGTTCCGGCGGGCGGTCTCCTCGGAGCGCTGCGCGGCGGCGTTGACGGCAGCGTTCCCGGACCCGCGCACCACCGACTCGCCCCCTACCCCGTCAGGGGTGGGCGGCGTGGGGTCACCGGCGTTCGGCTGGCCGCTTTCCGTCACGACTCGTCGGTGACCGTGCGGTAGACGATGTAGCAGGTGGCCCACAGGATGGCCAGCGTGCAGAGGACCAGGAGGATCTCGAAGAAGAGCACCATGGCCTGATTCTAACCCCGAGGCGTTCAGCCCACTGCGATGCGGGCGTCGATCGAGTGGATGAGGCAGTCCTCGGGTGGCACGACGAAGTCCTCGGAGACCCTGGCCTTCACGCCCAGAACGGTCGCGAGCGTGAACTCCGCGTGTACGACGCCCTCCCGGCCCGGGGGGTCCACGGTGAGGACGATGTCCCGCACCTCACGGATCACCGAGTACTGCAGGTGCAGGTGGAGGTCCCAGCGGAGTTGGGCCGCGTTGAAGCCGGTCTTGATCCCGTTCTCGCGCCGCACGCAGTCGGGTGCGAACGGGACGCGGAACGCCGCGGCCGGCGCGGTGAGGGCGGTGAGGTACATCCGCACCGCCTCCTCGCGCTCCTCTGGGGAGTACGGGCCGGGGTGATCGGGTACCTCCGGGGTCGCCCCCCGACGCTGATCGATACCCACGAGGACTGCGGAGGCGATGGAGGCGCCGACGGCGACCACCGAGGCCCGCCCGGCCATGCCGAGCGCACGGGACAGCAGAGACATGAGATCGAGACTAGCCAGCTTCGCACCCGCGCGGGGCGCGAGGTCTCACCGCTCGACCGGGACCCCGATGAGGGAGCCGTACTCGACCCAGCTGCCGTCGTAGTTGACGACGTTGGGTTGGTCGAGGAGCTCGTGGAGGACGAACCAGGTGTGGCTGGACCGCTCACCGATCCGGCAGTAGGCCACGATGCGCCGAGCGGGGTCGTCGAGCACGTCCGAGTAGATCTCGCGCAGTTCCGCGTCGGAGCGGAAGGTGCCGTCGCGGGTGACCGCGCGGTTCCAGGGGATGCTGACCGCGCCCGGGATGTGACCGCGCTGGCGCCCGCCCTCCTGCGGCAGCCCTGCGGGGGCGGCGAGGCGACCGGTGTACTCGTCCACCGAGCGCACGTCCACGAAGCCGTCGCGTCCCAGCCCGGCGAGGACGTCGTCGCGGAACGCGCGGATCGACAGGTCCTGGGGGTCGGCCACGTAGTCGGTGACCGGGCGCCGGGGCGCCTCGGTCTCCAGGGGGCGCCCCTCGCGCTCCCACAGCATGCGTCCGCCGTCGAGGAGTCGGACGTCGCGGTGCCCGTACAGGCGCAGGTACCAGTACGCGTAGGCCGCGAACCAGTTGTGGTTGCCGCCGTAGACGACGATCGTGTGGTCGCGGCTGATGCCCCGCTCGGACATGAGTTCGCCGAAGCGTTCGCGGTCGACCAGGTCGCGCGTGTACTGCTGCTGCAACTCGGTCCGCCAGTCGAGGGCGACGGCGCCCGGGATGTGGCCGTCGGTGTGGTACGCCGTCACGTCCTCGTCGACCTCGAGGAAGACCACCGAGTCATCGGCCAGGCGCGAGGAGGCCCAGCTGGTGCTGACCAGTACGTCGTCGCGACTCATGCGGCCGAGTCTAGTGGCCGGGGCGCGCGAGACCGTCGAGCGGCGCTCCGCCGCGCGCGGCGACGCCGGCGGCGGTGATGGTGCCGCCGGTCACCGTGAGGGTGTCGACCGTGGCTCCTAGGGGGAGGACATCGGGTTCCAGGGTCAGGGCGGTCCGGCGCAGTGCGAGCTCGCCGTCACCGTCGGGGAACCCCGCGGGTCCGGTCGCCGGGGCGACGGGGACGAGCCGCGCGCCGTGGGTGTCGACGACGAGGTCGACGAACGCCGAGACGCGGACGTCGGATCCCTCGAGGGTCCCCGTGACGCGGGCCCGGTGTTCGGTTCCGCCCGCGAGACTCGGGTCGTCGGCGGCGCCGACCAGCACGTCCCGCATCCCCAGAGCGGGGCCGAGTGAGTCGCCGGTGATCTGGACCGAGACCGTCGACTCCCCGGCGATCGGCGGGGCTGCCGGATCGTCCGGCACGAGGACGTCGGTGGCCCTCGCCTCGACGGCGACGGGGCCGAGACCCGGCCGTTCGACCCCCTCGATCCGGATCGCCGCGGACGCGAGAGTGTCGGGCCCGACCCATCGCGACCCCGGACCGCCGCCGATCATGACCGACGGGGGCGCCGACCCGGGCGTCGCGGGGCCGCCGATCCGGGTCGACAGGTCCGCCTCGATCCGGGAGGCGTGCACCGTCTCCGTGACGAAGGCGCCGAGGGCGACCGTTGCCACTGCGACGACCGCGACGACGGCGGGGCGGGGGATCCTCATGGGCTCCAGGTGTACTCCACTCCCTGTTTCGGGGGTGGAGGTCGCTAGTATTCCTCTCGGCCCCCCGGATGGAGAGGAAGCGACATGGACGTAGTGCTCCTCGCCGCTGAAGCAGACCCGGAGGCGGTCATCCCGGCACTGCCTCTGCTCCCGCACTCGGTGCGTGTGCTCCCGCCGCTCGCCTCCTCGTTGGGCGAGCTCTCCGGGGCGGCCCTCGCGCTGGTCGACGCGCGGAGTGATCTGGCGGCGTCGCGGGCGTTGTGCAGGCTTCTCGCGGGCGGCGCGGACCTCGCCGTCATCGCGGTGGTCTCCGAGGGCGGGTTGATCGCGGTCAGTGGCGACTGGGGACTGGACGACATCCTCCTGCCGACCACGGGGCCCGCGGAGGTGGACGCCCGGTTCCGACTGGCGGCCGCGCGCCGCACCACGCAGGGCGAGGCCGACGGCGGCCTGCTCACGGTCGGTGAGCTGGTGATCGACGAGGAGACCTACGTCGCACGCGTCAAGGGCCGGCCCCTGGACCTCACCTACAAGGAATTCGAGCTCCTCAAGCATCTCTGCCAGCACCCCGGCCGGGTGTTCTCGCGCGCCCAGCTCCTCCAGGAGGTGTGGGGCTACGACTTCTTCGGCGGCACGCGCACGGTCGACGTGCACGTCCGGCGCCTGCGCGCCAAGCTGGGCCCGGATCACGAGTCCCTCATCGGCACGGTCCGTAACGTCGGGTACAAGGCGGTCAGACCGACGGACCGCCGCGAGGAGGGAGGGGACGCATGACGGTCGATGAACGATCCATGGACGCCGCCACCGCTGACCGGGTGGAGGCGATGGCCGCGGAGGCCGAGACGCTGGACGGGGTGGCCCCGCTGGGGGAGCAGCCGCTACGGGCGCTGCGGGCGCCGTCCGCCCGGGTCCGTCACTTTCTCGCGAGCGCTCCCGGCACGGACGGGCCGGCCGGGTATGCGCAGCTGACGGGCAGCGGACCCGGGTCGTCCGCCGAGCTGGTGGTCCACCCCGGACACCGCCGGCGGGGACTGGGCACCGCTCTCGTGCGCGCGGTGCTGGAGGCGGAACCGGATGTCGCCGTGTGGGCCCACGGGGATCTGCCGGCCGCGCGGGGTCTCGCAGACGGCATGGGCCTCGCGCGCACGCGCGAACTGCTGATGATGCGCAGGCGCGCCGCCGACGTCCCGGCGCTGCCGGACCAGCGCCCGGCCGAGGGGATCGAGACCGGCACGCTCGCCGACGCCGCCTCCGAGGGCGGGCAGCGCTGGCCGGGCCTGGACGCACGGGCGGAGTTCCTGCGCGTCAACAACGCCGCGTTCTCGTGGCACCCGGAGCAGGGCGGCTGGAGTCGTGATCAGCTCGACGAGCGGCTGGCCGTGGACTGGGTCGATCCTGCCGGCGTGTTCCTGGCCGTCGACGTCACGGGGCCGCGGTCGCGCTTGGCCGGGTTCCACTGGACCAAGACCGTCGCGGAGCCGGGGGAGCCGGTGGAGGGCGAGGTCTACGTCGTCGCGGTGGACCCGGCGGAGCAGGGGCGCGGTCTCGGCGGGCTACTCACCGCCCTCGGCGTCGCGCACCTCGAGGACACCGTCGGCGCGGAGTCGGTGGTGCTCTACGTCGAGGGTGACAACTCCCCGGCGATCAGTACCTACGAGCGTCTCGGATTCACGGTCGAGCACCGCGATGTGACGTACGCCTCGCGGTGATGACCGGGATGGCGGGGGTGCCCGTTCTCAGTGTCACCCCAGGTGGGGGCCTCGCCGGGAGGGCTCCGCGGGCAGGGTGAACTACGCGCGAACAGGGAGTTCATCTCGGGTTCACCTACTTCCTCGGGGCTGTTCACGTCCGAGCTTTAGGTTCTCTCCCCGTCGGGCCGGTGTGTGCGGTCCGGCCCCGCGACCAGATCGCCAAGAACGTGAACCGGTGGGGCATCCCGCCAGATGAACCTAGGAGATTTTGTGGACCTCAAGCGCACCGGTGCTCTGCTCGGCCTCGCTGCCCTCACGACGGTCGGCCTCGCCGCCTGCTCGGATAACAATGCCGGTTCCGGCGATCAGGCCGCTCAGCAGGTCGCCGACGCGGAGTGCGGCGGCAAGGCCGCACTCAAGGCCTCCGGCGCCTCGTCGCAGAACAACGCGATGACCGTCTTCGCCAACTCCTACGCCATGAGCTGCGAGGGCCACACCCTCGACTACAACTCGAACGGCTCCGGCGCCGGCGTCAAGGAGTTCATCGGCGGCCAGACCGACTTCGGCGGCTCGGACTCCCCCCTCAAGGACGAGGAGTACACGCAGGCCGAGCAGCGGTGCGAGGGCCCGGCGTGGAACCTGCCGGCTGTCTTCGGCCCGATCGCGATCGCCTACAACCTGGACGGCGTCGAGGTCGCGCTGTCGGCCGACACGCTCGCCAAGATCTTCAAGGGCGAGATCACCAACTGGAACGACCCGGCCATCGCCGAGGAGAACCAGGGCGTCGAGCTGCCCGACCAGGACATCACCGTGATCTTCCGCTCGGACGAGTCGGGCACCACCGACAACTTCCAGAAGTACCTCGAGGCGGCCGCGCCCGAGGTGTGGACCGAGGGCGCCGGCAAGACGTTCAACGGCGGCACGGGCGAGGGCGCCAAGGGCAACGAGGGCGTCTCCGCCGCCGTCGCGCAGACCCCGGGCACCATCACCTACACCGAGTGGTCCTACGCCAAGAGCCAGGACCTCGGCATGGTCAAGGTCATCACCCCGGCCGACTCCGAGGGCGTCGAGCTCAACGCCGAGACCGCCGGCACCACGATCGACTCGGCCACCCTGAAGAACGAGGGCTCCAACGACCTGGTCATCGACACCTCGTCGTTCTACGTCCCCGAGGCCGCGGGCGCCTACCCGATCATCATGCCGACCTACGAGATCGTCTGCTCGACCTACGGCGATCCCGAGACCGCCGAGGCCGTCAAGTCCTTCCTCAACATCGCGGTGTCCGAGGACGTCCAGGGTCAGCTCGAGCCCGAGGGCTACATCCCGGTGCCCGACGAGTTCCGCGAGAAGCTGGTGACGGCGATCTCCGAAATCTCCTGATATTTCCGGTCACCGCGTCCACCCCTGTACGGTCGGGCGCGGTGACCGACCCCTTTCCCACCTGAGCGACTGAAGGTCTCATGACAGTTCACGAATCCGTCGACCGTGACGCCGGCAAGAACTCCTCGTCCGGCGGGCCCGCCGACGGCACCGCCCCGGCGTCGGACGCGGACACGGGCGGCGGGAGCGGCCTGCGCGACGCCGGGTCGTCCCAGAGGATCGACGCGATCTTCCGCGGGCTCACCGTTTTCGCGGGCGCGGTCATCGTCGCGCTCATCGCCCTCATCGGGATCGTTCTGGTCATGCAGGCGACGCCGTCGCTCATGCAGAACAACGTCAACTTCTTCACGTCGTCCGTGTGGAACACCACGGACCCGGAGAACATGTCGTTCGGCATCCTCGACCTGCTCAAGGTCACGGTGCTGAGCTCCGTCTTCGCCCTGGTGCTGGCGGTGCCCGTCTCCATCGGGATCGCCACGTTCCTGGTGCAGTACGCGCCGCCCCGGCTCTCACGGACGCTGTCGGCCCTCATCGACCTGCTGGCCGCCGTGCCGTCGATCATCTACGGCATGTGGGGTCTGCTCGTCCTGGGGCCGTGGATGGTCCCGTTCGCCACGTGGCTCAACGAGAACCTCAACTGGTTCTTCCTGTTCGGCGACGGCAACGTCACGATCGCCGGCGGCGGCACCATCTTCACCGCCGGCGTCGTCCTGGCGATCATGATCCTGCCGATCATCACCTCGATGTCCCGCGAGACCATTCGCCAGACGCCTTCTCTGCACCAGGAGGCGGCGCTCGCGCTGGGCGCCACCAAGTGGGAGAAGATCCGGATGACCTGCTTCCCCTACGCCAAGTCGGGGATGATCGCCGGCTCCATGCTCGCCCTCGGTCGCGCGCTCGGAGAGACGGTGGCGGTCCTGATCATCCTCCGCGCGGCGAGTTCGCCCAGCACACTGTCGCTGTTCGACGGCGGGTTCACCTTCGCCTCCAAGATCGCGTCCGGTAGCGCCGAGTTCAACCACCCGCTGCCGACCGGTGCGTACATCGCGGCCGGCCTCGTGCTCTTCATCCTCACCTTCATCGTCAACCTCATCGCGCGCTCGGTGTCCGGTGGAAAGGTCAACGGCTGATGTCCCAGGCAACCCCCGACCTCGCCAAACCGGCCAAGCCGGCCGACACATTCCTTCCGATCTCCGGTGGCCGGAAGATCAAGGACAAGGCGGCGACCGTGGTGTTCACGGTCTGCTTCGTGCTGGCCGTCATCCCCCTGGTCGCCCTGCTGTTCAAGGTGATCGTCTCGGGTTTCCCCGCGATCATCAACGTGAACTGGTGGACCAACTCGTTCAATCTCGTCGCGCCGTCCTCGATGGCGGGCGGGGTCGGTCACGCGATCTACGGCAGCCTCGTACAGGCGCTGATCGCGGCCGTCATCTCGATACCTCTGGGCGTCGCCGCGGGCATCATGCTCGTCGAGTACCCCGACTCCAGGCTCGCCAGGCCCACGACGTTCATGGTGGACGTCCTCGCCGGCGTCCCGTCCGTGGTGGCTGCCATCTTCATCTTCGGCGTCTGGATCTCGGTGCTGAAGTTCAACCTCAGCGCCTTCGCCGTGGCTCTGGCGCTGGTGCTGCTCATGCTGCCGCTCATCGTGCGGTCGACCGAGGAGATGCTCAAGCTGGTCCCCGATGAACTCCGGGAGGCCTCCTACGCGCTGGGCGTGCCCAAGTGGAAGACCATCGTCAGCGTCGTGGTCCCGACCGCGCTGTCGGGCATGATCTCGGGCATCTTCCTCGCGCTGGCCCGCGTGATGGGCGAGACGGCGCCGGTGCTCATCCTCGTGGGCTACACGGCCCGCTACAACTACGACGTGTTCGAGGGCAACATGGCCTCGCTGCCGCTGCTGATCTACAACCAGCTCTCGAACCCCAACGAGGCCGGCCAGTACCGCATCTGGGGTGCTGCCCTGACGCTCATCATCATCATCGGGCTGGCGAACGTGCTCGCCACGTTCGCCGCCAAGGCGCTCGCGCCCAAGACCAAGTAAGGACCCGATATGGCCAAGCGACTCGACCTCGAGAGCGTCGACATCTTCTACGGCGACTTCCACGCCGTGAAGGACGTGAACCTCCATGTTCCGCCCCGCTCCGTGACGGCGTTCATCGGCCCCTCCGGCTGCGGCAAGTCCACGGTGCTGCGTTCGCTCAACCGGATGCACGAGGAGATCCCCGGTGCTTCGGTGAAGGGCTCCATCAAGCTCGACGGAGTCGACATCTACGACAAGAAGATCGACCCGGTCGCCGTCCGCCGCACTATCGGGATGGTCTTTCAGCGCCCGAACCCGTTCCCCACGATGTCGATCAAGGAGAACGTCGTCGCGGGTCTGCGTCTGCAGGGCGTGAAGAACAAGAAGACCCTCGACGAGGTCGCCGAGAAGTCGCTGCGCGGTGCCAACCTGTGGAACGAGGTCAAGGATCGTCTCGACAAGCCGGGCGGTGGCCTGTCCGGCGGTCAGCAGCAGCGTCTGTGCATCGCCCGCGCGATCGCCATCGAGCCCCAGGTACTGCTCATGGACGAGCCCTGTTCGGCTCTCGACCCTATCTCGACCCTGGCGGTGGAGGATCTCATCGCCGAGCTCAAGAACGACTTCACCATCGTGATCGTCACGCACAACATGCAGCAGGCCGCCCGTGTGTCCGACCAGACGGCGTTCTTCTCCCTCGAGGCCACCGGAATGCCCGGGCAGCTCGTGGAGGTCAACTCCACCGAGCGCATCTTCTCCAACCCCGAGAACAAGCAGACCGAGGATTACGTCTCGGGCCGCTTCGGCTGAGCCGACCACGACCCGGATCGCCTCGCGGCACCAGCCGGATCCCGCCACACACGAGACCGCCCCGCCCCGGGCTCGGAACCCCGGGACGGGGCGGTCTTCGTCGTGCGTGACGCGTGTGGCGCGCCACCCGCTGGTCAGGACCCCTGTGGTGACCCTTCGTCCTCATCCGGTTCGTGCTGCGCCATCCGCTGTTTGAAGGCACGGTCCGTCTCGTTGAAGCGGCGAACCAGCTCCTCGCTCGACGGCGACGGCTCCTCGGGATCGCTCTCGGGGGTGGTGGCGTACTCGCCGGTCGCCAGGAAGATCACGCGCTGCGCGACCTCGACCGCGTGGTCGGCGAACCGCTCGTAGTACCGGCCCAGCAGGGTCACGTCGACCGCGCAGGCCACGCCCCACTTCCACTCGCGAACGGTGAGCAGGGTGAACAGGTGGCGACGCAGGTCGTCGACCGCATCGTCCTGCTGTGCCAGGGTCGCGGCCTGCTCGGGGTCCCTGTTGAGCAGCACCTCGGTGGCCGAGCGGCCGAGGGCGACGGCCACGCGGCCCATCTCCGCTAGGTAGCCGTTGACCGGCTCTGGCAGAACCGGCTCGGGATGGCGCCGGCGGACGATCTTGGCGACGTGGCCCGCCAGGGTGCCCATCCGGACCAGGTCCTGCACCAGCTGTATCGACGTGACCACCTGGCGGAGGTCACGCGCTACCGGGGCCTGGAGGGCGAGCAGCGCGAAACCGCGCTCCTCGTTCTCGGTCGCCAGCCGCGACATCTCCGACGACGACTGTAGGACCTTCTCCGCGGCGACGAGGTCGACCTGGAGCAGAGCGTGGGTGGCCAACTCCATGTCATCGGTCGCGAGGGAGCACATCCGGGCCATGGAGGTGGCCAGATCCGCGAGTTCTTCGGAGTAGACAAGACGCATACCGCCAGCATACGCCCATGTCAGCGCGGTGATCTCCGCTCACGGTGAACGCCCGGTGAACTCGGGGTCACCCCGGGGGTCAGCCCCCGGAGTTCTCGGCGTCCGCGCCGGCGAGCGCCACCGCGTCGTCCTCGGGGTCGTCCAGCCACCCTTCGGGCAGCAGGACCTTCGACGGCGAGCCCTGCCGCCCACGCGGTCCGTAGCCGTCCGCGGGGAACGGCTCGTCAGTCGGCAGGTCGGCCAGCATCGCGGCGAGATCGTTCAGGGTGCGGACGGCGGACAGGGCCACCCGCTTCTCCGACCCGGCGGGGAACCCGCGCAGGTACCAGGCGACGTGCTTGCGGATGTCCCGCATGCCCTTGTCCTCGCCGTGGTGCTCGGCGAGGAGTTCGCCGTGGCGGTACATGATCCGGGCGACCTCTCCGAGAGTGGGCGGGGTCGGCGCCTCGCGGCCCGCGAGGCGGGCGGCCAGCTCGGAGAACAGCCACGGACGGCCGAGACAACCGCGGCCGATCACCACGCCCGCGCACCCGGTCTGCTCGCGCATCCGCACCGCGTCCTCGGCGGAGAAGATGTCGCCGTTACCGAGAACCGGCACGTCCGATACCGCGCCGACGTGCTCGACCAGTCGCGAGATCTGCGACCAGTCCGCCTCCCCCGAATACCGCTGGGCTGCGGTCCGCGCATGGAGCGCCACCGCCTTGGCGCCCTCCTCCACGGCGATCCGACCGGCGTCGAGGTGAGTGTGGTGCTCGTCGTCGATCCCGACGCGCATCTTGACCGTCACGGGGATCTCGGTGCCCTCGGTGGCCCTCACCGCCGCCGCCACGATCGACCGGAACAGGCGGCGCTTGTAGGGGATCGCGGATCCGCCGCCGCGCCGGGTGACCTTGGGGACCGGGCATCCGAAGTTGATGTCGATGTGGTCGGCGAGGTTCTCGTCGACGATCATCCTGGCCGCCGCGTACGTGTACTCCGCGTCGACCGTGTACAGCTGCAGACTGCGGGGCGACTCGTCGGACGCGAACGTCGCCATGTGCAAGGTCGCGGGCTGCCGCTCGACCAGCGCACGGGCGGTGACCATCTCGCACACGTACAGTCCCGACACCGATCCCTGCTGCTCCCGCTCGATCTCGCGGCACAGGGTGCGGAAGGCGACGTTGGTGACCCCGGCCATCGGCGCGAGGACGACGGGCGACGCGAGCTCGAGCGGGCCGATGCGCAGCGCGGGGGAGGCGGTGGCGGTGGGGGCGGACATGGATCAAGTGTCCCAGTGGTCGGCGTACGCGTCCAAAATCGGTGACGAGCAGCCGACCAGGCGACCGCGGTGGTGCCCCCAGTCGGGCTCGAACCGACGACCTGCGGATTAAAAGTCCGTAGCTCTACCAACTGAGCTATAGGGGCGACGGCCACGATACCGCCCCGCCTCCCGGTTGGTTTATCCGCCCGGCGGGCGGTGCCCTACACTGGAGCGCGCTGCGGACCGGCGATCCCGGACGTGGCGTAGGCCCCCTTCGTTTAGCGGCCTAGGACACCGGCCTTTCACGCCGGCAGCGCGGGTTCGAATCCCGTAGGGGGTACACAGTCGAGGTCCCGGTCACCGAGCAGGTGGCCGGGACCTCGTGCGTTCAGTGCCTCGCGACGATGGCGCCACCGCGCCCCCCTCGGGATCGGGGGCGCCCCGCTTCGAACGCGGCGCTGACCAGCGCACGACCGGGGGACCGGGGCCCGATTTGCGCATCGACGGCGGCGTCCACTAATGTTCTTTCTCGTGCGGAGAGCACGGCCCTGTGGCGCAGTTGGTTAGCGCGCCGCCCTGTCACGGCGGAGGTCGCGGGTTCAAGTCCCGTCAGGGTCGCCAGAGGCAACCGGCGCATTCGGTTTCACCGGGTGCGCCGGTGGTCTTATGGCCAGGTAGCTCAGTTGGTACGAGCGTCCGCCTGAAAAGCGGAAGGTCGTCGGTTCGATCCCGACTCTGGCCACCACGGACATGACGCGCCGGAGGGTTATCCCTCCGGCGCGTTCGTCGTTTCGGGGATCGTCGACCCCTCGTTATAGCGTGGACGCCATGCCATCGACTGCCAGCGAGGTCCCTGTCGTGCCGGAGAGAACCCAGTCGGGACCTCGGTGGGGGATCATCGCCGCTGTCAGTGGACTGATCGGCATCCTGCTCGCGATCGTCGTGCCGCTGCTCCCCGTCACGCAGACCACGACGAGTATCAGCTGGCCCGAGGGCGGCACCCTCGACCCGGTCACCGCGCCCCTGGTGGCGTACTACCCGCTCGACATCGAGGTGGAACTCCCGTGTTCGGCGGTGACCGAGCTGCGCGAGCAGGGCCGCGAGGACGGGGTCCTCGTCTCCACCGCGCCGCGCGAGGCGGGGGAGGACGCCGGCGCGCGCGGCCTCATGGTGTCCGTGGCCGGCCCTAACGTCGAGGTGCGCAGCCGCAACGTCCTCATCGCCTCCGCTCCGACCGAGGCGGTCGCCGCGCCCGGCGGCTGCTCGAGCATCCGCGTCATCGCCGACTCCGGCTCGATCGGTGCCGAGTTCACCGGACTCTCCGTCGACGGGCAGGGCGTCGGTGGCCGCATCGACCGCGACCTGCGACCCCAGGTGGTGGGCGTCTTCACCGATCTGGAGGGCGCGGCCCCGGAGGGCATGTCCGTCGACATCACGGTCGACTCCCGCTACACCACGCAGGCGACGGCGCTCAAGCAGATCGCGATCGTCGTGGGCATCCTCGCCATCATCGTCGCGCTGGTCGCCCTACACCGGCTCGACCTGCGTGACGGACGGCTGGCCCGCCGGATCCTCCCGCCGGGCTGGTGGAAGCCTCGACCGCTGGACGTGCTCGTCGTGGGCACCCTGCTCGTGTGGCACGTCATCGGCGCCAACACGGCCGACGACGGCTACATCCTCACCGAGGCGCGCGCGGCGGTCTCCAGCGGCTACATGCCCGAGGTCTTCCGCTACTACGGTGCCCCCTACGCCCCGTTCGGGATGCCGTACTACCTCTACACCGCGATGAGCGCGGTGTCGTTGGGCAGCATCTGGCTCCGTCTGCCCGCCCTACTTCTGGGCATCGGATCGTGGATCCTGCTCTCGCGGGAGGTCATCCCGCGCCTGGGCATCGCCGCTCGTCGAGCGCCCGCCGTCCGGTGGAGCACCGCCGCCGTCTTCCTCGCGTTCTGGCTCACCTACAACAACGGCCTGCGCCCCGAGCCGATCATCGCCTTCGGCGTGCTGGCCACCTGGGTCTCGCTCGAACGGGCCCTCGCGACCGGCCGACTGCTGCCGGCGGCGACGGGATTCATCATCGGCGGGCTCACCCTGTCCGCGGCGCCGACGGGCACGTTCTGCATCGCCGTCATCATCGCCGCCTCGCGCCCGCTGCTGCTGCTCATCATCCGGCGGGCGCGGCGCGACGGGTGGGTCCCGACCGTGGCACCCCTGCTGGCCGCGGGGCTCGGGGTACTGCACCTGATCTTCCTGGACCAGCCGCTGGTCACCACGCTCCAGTCGTCGGCTCTGCTCGGCGACGTCGGGCCTACCGGCCGCTGGTTCGAGGAGGTGTGGCGCTACGAGTGGCTCATGAACCCCACCCCGGACGGCTCGCTCGCGCGGCGGTTCGCGGTGCTCACCATGTTCCTCTCGCTCATCACCTGCGCGGCGATACTGTTCCGCAAGGGACGCGTCCCCGGCGTGGCGATCGGGCCGGCCCGGCGCATCGTGGGCCTGGCGGCGATCTCCATCGCGTTCATGGCGCTCAACCCCACCAAGTGGACGCACCACTTCGGCGCGTTCGCGACCATCGGTGCGGCGCTCGCCGCCCTCGTGACCATGGCGGTCCTGCCCACCGCGACGCGCTCGCTACGCAACCGCATGCTGTTCCTTGCCGCCGTGTTCTTCGTCCTGGCGCTGAGCTTCACCTCCACCAACGGTTGGTGGTACATCTCCATCTACGGCATCCCGTGGGGCGGCGCCCAGCCGGCCGTCGCCGGGGTCACCCTGTCCTCGGTGTTCGTCGGCCTCATGCTGCTGGCTCTCCTGGCCGCGCTGGTGCTGCACTACCGCGAGCTGTTCGTCACGCGGACCCGGCCGCAGCGGCCCGACCGCGACCGCGGGCCCCTCCGTCGCTTCGCCCGCGAGATCTCGCGGGCCCCGCTCGGGCTCGCGGCCGCCCTCGTCGTCGTCATCATCGTCGCCTCCATGGCCGCGGCCGTCCGCAACCAGTACCCCGCCTACTCGGTGGGTCTCCAGAACCTGCGCGCACTGTCCGGGAAGCCGTGCGGCATCGCCGACGCGGTCCTCGCCGAGCCGGACGCCAACGCGGGCCTCCTCGCGCCCATGAGCGAGCCGCGTGACCAGCTCGAGGCCGGGGCCGAGGCGATCCGGTTCGAGCCCGACGGCATCCCCACCGACCTCACGGCGACGCAGGACGTCGACACCGACACCCCGGGCACCGGCGAGAGCTCCGACACCACGTCGACCACCGCCGGCACCGAGGGCGGTGTCCGCGCCGGAGAGGGCATCAACGGCAGCCACGCCGTCCTGCCGTTCGGTCTCGACCCCGCCCGCGTGCCCGTCCTGGGCAGCCACCAGACCGGTGCGCAGTTCAACGCCGAGACGACCACCGACTGGTATCCGCTGCCCGCGCGGTCGGACGAGAACCCGCTCGTCACCATCGCCGTGGCCGGCTCCTTCGCCCCGGACGCCCTGCGCGTCGAGTACGCGACCGGCGGTGGCACCGAGATCGCCGGCTCCGTCCTTCCCCTGGACATCGGCCCGGCCCCGGCATGGCGCAACCTGCGCGTGCCCGTGGATACGCTGCCCGACGACACCACCGCGATCCGGCTGGTCGTGCGCGACCTCGACCCGGACCCGTCGCGCTGGATCGCATTCACCCCGCCGCGCATGCCGGAGCTCGTGACGATGCAGGAGCTGGTCGGGGACACCCGACCGGTCCTGCCCGACTGGGCCGTGGCGTTCCACGTGCCGTGCCTGCGGCCGTTCGATGAGTACGCCGGCATCCACGAGCTGCCCGAATACCGCGTCCTTCCCGACCGCGGTCTCGCGGTGAGCTCCACCAACACATGGCAGTCGTGGGACGGTGGAGGGCCGCTCGGCTTCATCGAGCTGCTGCTCGAGGGCGAGACCGTGCCCACCTACCTCGAGCACGACTGGGACCGGGACTGGGGATCGCTCGTGCGGTACACACCGCTCGTGCCCGAGGCGCGCGAGGCGACCGTCGACCACGGAGAGGCCGTACGGTCGGGGCTGTGGAACGGCGGGCCGCTCGCGCGCTGACCGGCTAGCATCGGACCCGGAGTTTTTACAAGGACTTCCAACTAATCGTAGGCAGACACAGAGTGGAGACGCGCATGTCCGTGACCGAGAAGCAGTTCGAGAACATCCTGGTCGAGCAGACCGACCGGGTCGCGACCATCACCCTCAACCGCCCCAAGGCGCTCAACGCGCTGTCCAGCGCCATGGAGAAGGAGGTCGTCGAGGCCGTCGAGGGCCTGGACTCGGACCCCGACGTCGGCTGCATCATCATCACCGGATCCGAGAAGGCCTTCGCGGCCGGCGCGGACATCAAGGAGATGAAGGACAAGTCCTACCCCGGCATCTACCTCGAGCGCTTCTTCGGTGACTGGAAGCGCCTCACCGCCGCGCGCACCCCGATCATCGCCGCCGTCTCCGGCTTCGCGCTGGGCGGCGGCTGCGAGCTGGCGATGATGTGCGACATGATCATCGCCGGTGACAACGCCAAGTTCGGCCAGCCGGAGATCACCCTCGGCGTGATCCCGGGCATGGGCGGCTCCCAGCGCCTGACCCGCGCCGTGGGCAAGGCCAAGGCCATGGACCTGTGCCTCACCGGCCGACAGATGGACGCCGACGAGGCCGAGCGATCCGGCCTGGTCGCGCGCGTCGTGCCCGCCGCCGACCTGCTGGAGGAGACCCGCAAGGTCGCGGACAAGATCGCCTCCATGAGCAAGACCACCGCGATCGCCGCGAAGCAGGCGGTCAACCGCTCCTTCGAGACCACGCTCGAGGAGGGGCTGCTCGCCGAGCAGAACGCCTTCTACGCGCTGTTCGCCACCGAGGACCAGTCCGAGGGCATGTCCGCGTTCGCGGAGAAGCGGAAGCCCGAGTGGAAGCGCTGAGCAACCGTCTCGCGCACGGTCACCTCGCCGGGGGCGGTGACGGGCGTACGGACGCCCGCCGCGCCCCCGGCGAGCCGTTGCCGGTACTGGTCCTGACCGGCTACCTGGGCGCGGGCAAGACCACCCTTCTCAACCACCTGCTCTCCGGCGCGCCCGGGCTGCGGATCGCGGCGATCGTCAACGACTTCGGCGAGATCGACGTCGACGCCACCGCCGTGGCCGGCCGCGTCGACTCGATGGTCTCCCTCGCCAACGGCTGCGTGTGCTGTGAGGTCGACGCCAGCGAACTGGCCGGGACGCTGGGTCGGCTGGCCGATCCCGGGATGGGTCTGGACCTGGCCGTGATCGAGGCCAGCGGACTCGCCGAGCCGTCGGTGCTGTCGCGGATGGTCCACGACGTGCCGCGCGACGTCGTGCGGCACGCCGGGATGATCCAGGTGGTCGACGCCGAGGGCCTCGACGACGCCATGGAGCGCCACCCGCGTCTGGCGGCGCACCTGGCGGAGGCCGACCTCGTCGTCGTCAACAAATGCGACCTCGTCACCCGTGAACGGTTCGGCGAGCTCCGCGCGACGATCCGCGCCCACGCCCCGCGCGTGGCCGTGCTACCCGCGGTGCGTGCCGCCGTGCCGGCCGGGCTGCTCCTGGGACTGGAACCCGCCGCGCCCCGCACCGCGTCGACCGCCGCGCCGGACGGGGGACACGCGCCGGGCGGCGACGCGCACAACAACTCCCACCTCCACGACGGCTACACGGCCGTCACCGTCGCGCCCGCCGGCCACCTCCACCCGCGCCGGTTCCTCGCCGCGGTCTCCGCGCCGCCGACCGGCGCCTACCGAGCCAAGGGCACGCTGACCCTGGCGGACGCGGACGGCCCGCGACGCTACGAGGTGGCCCTGGTGGGCCGCCGGTTGGAGCTGCGCGCCGGGGGATCCGGACCCGACGGCCTGGTGGTGATCGGCGTGGGGATGGACGACGACGAGGTGACGCGCTTCCTCGATGAGGCCGTTCTGACGCCCGGTGAGCACGTCGACCCCGCCGCCGGCCTGGGCCTGCACCCGTACCTGATCGGTGACCCGGACTCCAGTGACGTGGAGGAGTGGATCTACGACGAACAGCGCGCGGCACCCCTCACCGGGACCGCGGCGATGCTCGCCGATCCCGAGGATCCCGAGGCATTCGATCCAGCCTTCACTCCCTGAGTGTCTTCCGCGTGGGAACGCCCGGCGCACTACCCCCGTCGACCTGACGGTCGTCTCATGTTCCTGTTCGGCATCACCCCGTCCACGTGCGTATAGTGGCGCTGACGACGGCGAAGTGTCGCACCGACAGGGGCCCCACCGACCGCGGTGGGGGTGCTGCACCGACCGCGGTGGGGGTGCTGCACCGAACGAGGGAGGAGACCTCGTGGACGAGGAGAATGCGGGCCGCGGCCCGAGCGCAGCGGGCGATGCCCAGCGGCGCAAGCGTGACCTCGCCTCGGTGCGCAGCGCTATCGCGGCCCTGCGTGAGGCGACCGGGATCCCCGTGACGATCGGGGGAGTGGTCGGCGAGGGACACACGCTCGTGCTGTCCGAATCGCTCGGGATGCGCACCTCGGCGATGAAGGACCTCAAGGTCCACTACGGCGCCGGTGTGGGCGGGAAGGTCATGGCCACCGGCAAGCCGGTCGGCGTGGCCGACTACCCGCGCGCGGGCGTCATCACCCACGAGTACGACCTCCCGGTGCTCTCCGAGGGCCTGCGGTCCATGGCCGCGATCCCGGTGGTGGTGGGCAAGGACGTGCGCGCCGTCATCTACGCCGGCGTGCACTCGTCGGTGCGGTTCGGCGAGAAGGTCCTCAACCAGATGGCCGCCACCGCGCGCGCCCTCGAGCAGGAGATCGCCGTGAACGACGCGCTGGCGGCGCGCGGTTCGGCCCCGGTCGGTCCCGGCTCCGGTGAGGGCCGCTGGGACGACGTGCTGTCCAACGAGCGGATGCGCGAGACCCACGCCCGCCTGCGGATGCTCGCCTCACGCACCGAGGACCCCGACGTCCGCGCGGAGCTCGAACGGATCTGCGCGGAGATGGTCTCACCGCCGCCCGAGATGCCCACCGCGCGCCTCTCCCGCCGCGAGCTCGACGTGCTGGCGTGTGTCGCCCAGGGCAAGACGAACATCGAGACCGCCGCCGACATGGGCATCGGTGCCGAGACCGTCAAGAGCTACCTGCGATCGGTGATGCGCAAGCTCGACGCGCACACCCGCTTCGAGGCGGTCAACGCCGCGCGGCGCATGGGCGCGCTGCCCTGAGCCGCGCGGCCTCCGTCAGCGCTCGCCGCCGGGCACCCACAGGACATCGCCCTCGGGGTTCGCGACACGGCCCAGCACGAACAGCAGATCCGACAGTCTGTTGAGGTACTTGGCGGGCAGGACGGACGTCGTCTCCGGGTGTGCCTCGACGGCCGCCCACGCTGCCCGCTCCGCACGGCGTGCCACGGTGCGCGCGACGTGCAGGTACGCGCCGCCGGGGGTTCCGCCGGGGAGGATGAACGACGTGAGATCCTGCAGGTTGGCGTTGAACTCGTCGATCCACCCCTCGAGCCGGTCGATGTAGGACTGCTCGATCCGCAGCGGTGGGTACTTGGGATTCTCGGCCGCGGGAGTCGCCAGATCGGCTCCCGCGTCGAAGAGGTCGTTCTGCACCGCCCGGAGGACCGCCGCGACCCGGTCGTCGAGGCCGCCGACGGTCAGGGCCACGCCGATCGCGGCGTTGGCCTCATCGCAGTCCGCGTACGCCACGAGCCGCGGGTCGTTCTTGCTCACTCGGGAGAAGTCGGACAGTCCGGTCGATCCGTCGTCGCCGGTGCGGGTATATATCTTCGTCAGATGAACAGCCATGGCAGTCAACCTACGTGGCCGCGGGCCCCGCGGTCGGCGGACGAATCGGCGGTCTCGCCTAGGGTGGACCCGTGAGCGGTAATCCCACGTCCCGCGAGGAGAGTTTCCTCGTCAGAGGCGGCACCCGACTGTCCGGAGAGATCTCCGTCGCGGGGGCCAAAAACAGTGTCCTCAAGTTGATGGCGGTCGCCCTGATGGCCGAGGGCCGGACGACGCTGACCAACTGTCCCTCGATCTCCGATGTGCCGGCGATGGCCGATGTGCTGAGGCACCTCGGGTGCACCGTCGAGATCTCCGGCGACACCGTGGTGATCGACACGCCCGCCGAACCGGGGCACATCGCGGACGACAAGGCAGCCCAGCGACTCCGAGCCTCGGTGTGCATCCTGGGCCCCCTCGTCGGCCGCCACCACCGGGCCGTGATCGCGATGCCGGGCGGAGACGCGATCGGGAGCCGCCCCCTCAACTGGCACCAGAACGGGCTCAATCGTCTCGGCGCCCGCACCAGGATGGACCACGGTCGCCTGGTCGCCGAGGCCACCGAGCTCCGGGGCGCGAGCTACGAACTGAGCTTCCCCTCCGTCGGCGCGACCGAGACCTTCGTGACCGCGGCGGTGTTGGCGAAGGGCACCTCCGTGCTGAAGAACGCCGCCCGCGAGCCCGAGATCGTGGACATCTGCGACCTGCTCAACGAGATGGGCGCACAGATCAGCGGCGCGGGGACGAGCACCATCACCATCCGCGGCGTCGACGAGCTCACTCCCGTCAGTCACCGGGTGATCGGCGACCGGATCGTCGCCGCCACCTGGGCGATGGGCGCGGTCATGACCCGGGGGGACGTCACCGTCACCGGGATCGACCCGATGTTCATCCACGTGGTGCTGGAGAACCTCCGCGCCGTGGGTGCCGACGTCGAGACGGGACCCGACCACATCCGCGTCCGTCAGGAGGGCAGACCCCGGGCGCGGGACATCCGGACCCTGCCGTTCCCCGGGTTCCCGACCGACCTCCAGCCGATGGCGATCGCCCTCGCCTCGGTCTCCGAGGGGGTCTCGGTGGTCACCGAGAACCTCTTCGAAGCCCGATTCCGCTTTGTCGAGGAGATGGTGCGGATGGGTGTCGACGCCGAGACCGACGGTCACCACGCGAAGATCGTCGGTCGCGAGCGCCTGGACTCGGCGACGGTCTGGGCGAGCGATATCCGCGCCGGCGCCGGGCTCGTGCTCGCGGGGATGTGCGCGGATGACGTGACCGAGGTCTGCGAGGTGTTCCACATCGACCGCGGGTATTCCGACTTCGTGGGCAACGTCCGCTCGCTCGGCGGCGACATCGAACGGGTTCCCACCCATCGGTGACGGTGGTCGCGGG
>NZ_BCSW01000021.1 GCF_001571065.1 Dietzia cinnamea NBRC 102147 | reverse complement strand
CGCCGCCCGCACGAACAAAATCCGCTACCCTCCGCCCGGATCCGCTACTCCTGTCGGGGTAGCGGATCCGGATTCCGGGTAGCGGATTTCGGTGGGGTGGCCCGGCCGGTGGGGGCCGGCCGGGCCGGTGCGCGGCTGTCAGCGCTCGACGACGACCCGCTCGTTGGGCACGCAGTGCGTCATCGTCAGGCCCTCCACGTTGCGGGGGCCGTTCTTGCCGAGATTGGCCATGCGCTCGCGCTCCTCGTCGGTCAGCTGCTGCTTGGGCAGCGGCTCGAGGTGACGGACGTCGTCGGCCGAGATGCCCAGACCGTCGCCGACGCGCTGGCCGAGCTCGTCCTCGCACATGAACAGGTGCCAGACCATACGCTCCTGCACCTCGCGGGTGGCCTGCCCGATGTTGTCGATGAAGTTCTTCACGAGGTCGTCGCGCTCCCAGTCCTCCATGAGGCGGAAGCGCTGGCCCGCCTGCACGTAGTCGTTGGTGCGGGGGTACTCGCTGCGCGTGAGGCGACCCCGCAGCTCGGGACCCACCTCCTCCTCGCCTGTCGGCTCGGACTCGTGCAGGCCGTTCATCGTGGACGGCTCGTAGTTGACGTGGGGGTTCTGCCCCTGCAGATCCACTCCGTACGACATCGAGCCGCCGCGCTGGTTCGTGGCGACCGTGGCGTTCTTGGCGCTGTTGACGGGCAGCTGCAGGTAGTTGGCGCCGACGCGGTAGCGCTGGGTGTCGCTGTAGGAGAACGTGCGGCCGACCAGCATCTTGTCGTCGGAGAACTCCAGGCCGTCGACCAGGACGCCGGTACCGAACGCGATCTGCTCGTTCTCGTTGTGGTGGTCGGTGACGTTGCGGTTGAGCGTCAGGGTGCCGACCAGCTTCGGCTCGAAGTCGTTCTCCGGCCACGTCTTGGTGTCGTCCAGCGGGTCGAAGTCCAGCTCGGGATGGTCGTCATCCGACATCATCTGCACGACCAGATCCCACTTGGGGTAGTCGCCGTTCTCGATGGCCTCGTACAGATCCTTTGAGGCGTGACCGGTGTCGTTCGCCTGGATGTTCGCCGCGTCCTCCTCGGTGAGGCTCTTGACGCCCTGGTGGGGCAGCCAGTGGTACTTCACCAGGTGGCTCTCGCCCTCGGCGTTGACCCAGCGGTAGGTGTTCACGCCGAAGCCCTGCATGTGCCGGTAGTCGGCCGGGATGCCGCGGGGGCTGAAGAGGTTGACCAGCATGTGCATCGACTCCGGCGACTGCGACATGAAGTCGTAGATCCGGGCGGGGTCCTGGCGGAACGTGATGGGGTCGGGCTTGAGGGAGTGGATGACGTCCGGGAACTTGATGGCGTCGCGGATGAAGAAGACGCCGAGGTTGTTGCCGACGAGGTCCCAGTTGCCGTCCTCCGTGTAGAACTTCACCGCGAAGCCGCGGGGGTCCCGCGCCACCTCGGAGGAGTCCCGGCCGCCGATCACGGTGGAGAAGCGGATGGCGACGTCGGTCTTCTTGCCCGCCTCCTGGAACAGCTTCGCCCGGGTGTACTTCGAGATGGGCTCGTCGCCCCACTTCCCGGTCGCCTCGAACTCGCCGTACGCGACGAAACCGCGCGCGTGCACGACCCGCTCCGGGATCCGCTCGCGGTCGAAGTGGCTGATCTTCTCCAGGAACTGGTAGTTCTCCAGCGTCGCCGGCCCGCGGGCCCCGACGGTGCGGGTGTTCTGGTTGTCGTGGACCGGGTGTCCCTGGCGGGTGGTCAGAATGGGGTCGTCGTGCCTGCGCTTTTCGGACAGCGATTCTCCTCGGGTAGAAGGCTTCGCCCGTCCGGTGGGGGCTGGTCGTGGCGCCGACCCTAGGACTCGGGCCTTCCCGATACCACCGTTCGCGCAAATACGAAATCCGCTACCCGGCCTCCGGATCCGCTACCCGTGGAGGGGGAGCGGATCCGGAGCCGGAGTAGCGGATTCGTCTAGCGGTCGGGGTGGGCCCGCCCGTCAGAGGTGCGTCAGAAGGCGGCCTCGTCCAGCTCCATGAGCTCGTTGCCGAGCCCCGAGACGATTCCCCGGGTGGCGGTGAGGAGGGGCAGTTCGTTCTTCGCGAACCACCGGGCGGCGGCGATCTTGCCGTTGTAGAAGGCCTTGTCGTCGTCAGACGCGCCGTCCACCTTGCCCAGGGCGACCTCGGCGCCGACGAGCAGACGCCAACCCATCATGAGGTCACCGAACGCCATGAGCACGCGCACCGATGCGAGCCCGATCGTGTACAGGCGCTTCGGCTCGTCCTGGGAGCCCATGAGGTGCTCGAAGCACGTGCCGATCATGGCCTCGACGTCGGCCAGCGCGGTGGCCAGCAGCTCACGCTCGGCGGCCAGCTTCCCGCCGCACGCGTCGTTCTCGAGGAAGTGCTTGATCTGCGCGGAGATGTGACCGACCGCGGTCCCACGGTCCCGGGCGATCTTGCGGAAGAAGAAGTCCTGCGCCTGGATGGCCGTCGTGCCCTCGTAGAGGGAGTCGATCTTGGCGTCGCGAATGTACTGCTCGATGGGGTAGTCCTGCAGGAAGCCCGACCCACCGAAGGTCTGCAGCGACTCGGTCAGCAGCTCGTAGGCGCGCTCGGAACCGACGCCCTTGACGATCGGCAGGAGCAGGTCGTTGACACGGTGGGCCAGAGCAGCGTCCGCGCCCGACGCGCGCACGGCCGTCTCGGGGTCCTGGTGGGCGGCGGTGTACATGTACACCGCGCGCAGGCCCTCGGCGAACGCCTTCTGGCGGATGAGCGCCCGACGCACGTCCGGGTGATGGGTGATCGTCACGCGGGGCGCGGTCTTGTCGGCCATCTCGGTCATGTCGCCGCCCTGGACGCGCTCCTTGGCGAACTCCAGAGCGTTGAGGTACCCGGTCGACAGGGTCGAGATGGCCTTGGTGCCGACCATCATGCGAGCGTGCTCGATGACGTCGAACATCTGACGGATGCCCTGGTTCAGCTCGTCGCCGCCGACCATCCAGCCCTTGGCGGGCACACCGTGGCCACCGAAGGTGAGCTCACAGGTGGTCGAGGCCTTGATGCCCATCTTGTGCTCGACGCCCGTGACGAACACGCCGTTGCGCTCACCCAGCTCGCCGGACTCGAAGTCGAAGTGGAACTTCGGCACGAAGAACAGGGACAGGCCCTTGGTGCCCGGCCCGGCGCCCTCGGGGCGCGCCAGAACCAGGTGGAAGATGTTCTCGAACATATCGTCCGAGTCGGCCGAGGTGATGAACCGCTTGACGCCCTCGATGTGCCAGGAGCCGTCGTCCTGCTTAACGGCCTTGGTCCGGCCGGCGCCGACGTCCGAACCGGCGTCGGGCTCGGTGAGCACCATGGTGGCACCCCAGCCGCGCTCGGCGCAGGTGGCGGCCCACTTCTTCTGTTCCTCGGTACCGTTCTCGTAGAGGACGGCGGCGAAGGCCGGGCCGGCCGAGTACATGAACGCGGGGGCGTTGGCACCGAGCATCATCTCGCCGACGGCCCACACCATCGCGCGGGGAGCCGGCATGCCGCCGATCTCGTCGGGCAGACCCATCGACCAGTAGCCGGCGTCGAACCACGCCTTGAACGACTTCTTGAAGTCCTCGGGGATGGAGACCGAGTGGGTCTCCGGGTCGAACACCGGCGGGTTGCGGTCGGCGGAGGCGAAAGACTCGGCAACCGGGCCCTCGGCCAGGGCGGAGACCTCGTCGAGGATGCCCTTGGCGGTCTCGGTGTCCATGTCGCCGAACTCGCCGGCGTCGAGTGCCTCGTTCATGCCAAGGACCTCGAACATGTTGAACTCGAGATCCCGGACGTTGCTCTTGTAGTGACCCATTACGGTCTTCTCCGATCGGAGTGCGTGTCATGGAATTGGTCGCGCCCGAAGAGTCGGTGCTGCTCGCCCACGGGGCCACTGGAACCTACTCGTCGGTAACAACGCCGATGCTAATGCGTTGTCCGCGAACAGTCCAAGGTGAGGGAAGGCTCTGATTCCGCAGGCCGCGTCCCTCCGCGGGTTCCCGGGCGGGCTCTTCGGGGCGCCCACGGTGAGGGAGACGGTGGGGCAGAATCACCTCATGGCAGAGATCCAGCGGCGGGCGCCCTCCGCCGTCTCCGTGGTGGGGGCGGCGTTCCGTGTGGTCGAGTGGCAACTCGGGCTGGCCAGGGAGCTGATCCTCCTGCCCGCTCGGGTACTCGCGCTGCTCGACGACGTCGAGGTGGTGGTCGAGCGGATCCAGGACCTGCTCGACGAGGTGAACCGGACCGTGCGGGCGATCGACGGGATAGTCGCCTCCGCGACCAGCACTGTCGACGACGTCCGCACCACCGTCGCCAGGGCCGATCAGATGATCGACCAGGTGGCCGGCACGGTGGCCGACGCGGAGGGGATAGTCCGTCGGGTGGATGCCACGATCGATTCGGCGGAGGGTGTGGTGCGTCGGGTGGACGCCACCATCGATTCGGCGGAGGGTGTGGTGCGTCGGGTGGACGCCACGATCGACTCCGCGGAGGGCGTGGTGCGTCGGGTGGACGCCACGATCGACTCCGCGGAGGGCGTGGTGCGTCGCGTGGACGCCACCATCGATTCGGCCGAGGGCGTGGTGCGTCGGGTCGATGCCACGATCGACTCCGCGGAGGGCGTGGTCGCGCGGGTCGGCGCGACCGTGGACACCGCGGACGAGTTGGTCCTCGACGCGGGCACGCTCATCGAGCGCGTCGTGCCGCTCATCGACTTCGCGGACTCCGCGCTGGCCCCCGTCAAACCTGTCGTCGAGGCGCTGCTCGTCGACGCCGAGCTCGATCCCGAGGTTGCGCGCCGCGTCGCGACGCGCCTCACCGAGGTGCTCGTGTGGGCGGACAAGACCGTCTCGCTGCTGGAGCCGATCGCCGACGAGGTCCTCGAGTCGGTCGACCCGGAGGAGATCAAGGCGGTCGTGAAGTTCATCGACCACCTGCCCGCGCTGGGCGAGAGCCTGGAGACCGACATCATGCCGGTGCTCGCCTCGATGGACACGGTCGCGCCGGAGGTCCACCAGATCCTCGAGGTCGCCCAGCAGTGCCTCGAGGCCGTGGCCGGCATCCCCGGTTTCCAACTCCTGCGCCGCCGCGGGGGCGAGAACGGCAGGGCCGCGACATGACGCCGTGCCCGGGCTCCCGCGGCACGAGGCCGTGAAGGGAAGGGGCTCATCGGCTAACGCGCGCCGTCCGGTGGCGTCAGGACCACACTGCCCAGCACGTCGCAGCTGGCCAGGGCCAGCTGAGTGTCCAGTCGCCGGTCTCCCGGGCGGCGCCCCAACGCGATCTCGGCCTTGGTGAGCCTGTACTTGACCGTGTTCCGGTGCAGGAGCAACCGGGTCGCGGTCTCCGAGTAGTTCTCCGCCGAATCGAGAAACACCCGGACGGTCTCGCGCTGGCGGGCCGCGTCCTCGGTGTCTACGGCGAGACTGCCGAGCACCTCGCCGACCCACCGCCGGGTGGTGCTGAGGTCTCCGGCCAGTCGCGCGATCACTGGGATCCCGTCGTCAGCGTAGGAGACCACGGTCGCATGGCCGGTCGTGGACGCCTGCGCCACCGTGGCGGCCTGCGCAGCCTGCGTCCGGGTCGTCCGAAAGCCCTCGACACCGGCCCCGGCCGCACCGAACGCGACCCGGGCACCCCGCGTCGCCGCCGCCACCGGAACCACCGCCCGGGTGTCGACGGGGTCGCGCCGGCCCTCCATGCCGAACCACGCCTCGGCGGTGGCGCGCCCGGTGGTGATCATCAGTGGGCCCCGGCTCACGCTGAGAGCGCGGGCGAGCTGCCCCACCACGGTCGCCAGCAGCCGGGCCTGATCGGCGACGGTGCCGAAGTCGTCGATCCACACACGGCAACCGACGTGAACCTGGTCAAGTCGGTAACCAGTGACCCTCGCGAACTCGGCGGGGTCCACGTCGTCCCCGTCGACGACGCGGTTGACGAGGGAGTTGATGGACCGCTCCGCCTGATTGTGCGAGTACCGCACCTCCTCCTCGTGGGCGGCGATGACGGTCCGAGTGATCTCGTCGACGTACTGGTAGAGCCACCCCGCCAAATGGTGGTACAGCGGGAGCTTCTCGTGGTCGGCGCACTCGATCTCCTGCACTTGGTCGAACACGTAGGCAAGGAGCCGGTCGGACCCGACGTGGTAGGCGCGGCGGAGCGCGGCGCCTGACACGTTCCGCCGGGCGAGCAGCACGGCGTAGCTCATCGCATCCGGGAGCGGAGGCAGGTGGTGGGCCTCCTTGGTGTGGGACAACAGGTCGATGATCACCTGCACGTTGTTCACGACGCTGGCGTGCAGCGAGGCCCGCATCTCCTCCTCGGTGAGCTCGCCGATGGCCTCCTTGATGGCGGCGGTCATGCTCTCGGCGATGGCATCGGTCTCCGAGCTGAGCCGCAGCCCGATCTGTCGGGTCAGCTCGCGGAGACGTTCGGGATTCTGGGGCGTGGTGCTGAGCATGCTCTCCGGCGGGGCCGCACCCGTGTCCCGGGGCGGGGTCCTGCCTTGTCCTTCCTGCGAGATCACCGCCGGGACAGGTATGTCAGAGCGGAGCGGGCCGCGTTCCACCCGGCCATCCCGTGTGCGCCCGCACCGGGGGGAGTGGCCGCCGAGCAGAGGTAGACGCCCGGCACTGCGGTCGAATACGGATCGATGGCGACCCTCGGACGGAAGACCAGCTGCCGGGGGTCGTTGGCACCCGTGACGATATCGCCGTCCACGTAGTTCGGGTTGTGATCTGCGATCTCGCGGGGCGAGCGCGTGTGAACGTAGTGGACGCGGTCCCGGAAGCCGGGGGCGAACCGCTCGATCTGGTCGATGATCGTCTGCGTGGCGTCCCCCGTCCAGCCCGCGGGGACGTGGGCGTACGCGTCGACGGGGTGCACCCCGTCCCGGGCCCTGCCGGGGTCTGCGACCGACTGCTGGCCGACCAGGACGAACGGTCGGTCGGGCATCTCCCCGCGAACGACCTGGCGCTCTGCGGCGGCGATCTCCGCGAACGTGCCGCCGACATGGACGGTGCCCGCGCGCCGCGACGGCTCGTGCGACCACGGGATGCCTCCCTCGACCGCGAACGCGACCTGGAACGCGGCCGGGCCATGGCGGAAGCGGCGGTAGGCCCTGTCGACCCGCCGGGGCAGCACGCCGGCGAGTATCCGGGCGGCCGCCCCGGGGGAGGTGTCGAGCATGACGATGTCCGGCCCGCCGAGTTCCCTCAGGTCGCGGACGGTGGTGCCCGTCTCGATCCGCCCTCCTCGCGCGGTCAGCATCGCCGCCATCGTCGCGGAGATCGTCGAGGAGCCACCGACGGCCACCGGCCAGCCGAAGCGGTGGGCGGCGGTGCCCAGTGCGATGCCGATCGCCGACGACATGAACGAGCCCAGGGGCCGGAAGGCGTGCGCGGCGACGCCCGCGAACAGTGACTGTGCCTCGTCGGTGTGCCACCGGCGGGCCAGCAGCCCGGCCGGCATCGCCGCGTACGCGCCGAACCGGGCCAGCGCGACCGGATGGTCCGGGACGTGTAACAGCGGTCGGAGGAAGTCCTCGGTGATCCGGGGGAATCGCTCGGTGAGGGGACCGAAGACGCGCTGGTAGGAGGGGCCGTCGGAACCGAGCCCGGCGGCCGTCCGGCCGACCGACTGCCAGACGGCAGCACCTCTGCCGCCGTCGAGGGGGTGCGAGTACTGGACCTCCGGCAGCGCCCATTCCAGTCCGTGCGCCACGAGGTCGAACTGTCGGCTGAACCCGGTGTCGAGGGCGAGCGGGTGGAACCCCGAACAGTGGTCGTGCAACAGGCCCGGCGTGGTCATCTCTCCGGACCGCGTACCGCCGCCGACGGAGTCGGATGCTTCCAGGACGGTCACATCGACTCCGTCGGCGGCGAGTGTCAACGCGGCTGCCAGACCGTTGGGTCCGCTACCCACGATGATCGCTGTGGGCATGGAGTCAGCTCATCTCCACCGTGGACTCGTCGTGTCCGGTCACGGGGCTGGGGGCCGAGAGGTCGCCCTCGGCACCAGGGGAGGACGGGACCGCAGTGGAGGCCCGCTTGTCGGCCGGCAGGTACTCGGGATGACGCCAGGTCACCGTGTACGGGATGGGACCGTCGGGCAGCCAGGGCTGCTGCTTGACCACATCACGGACGTCGTAGTGCCCCCGCTCCACGACGCCGAGGGCGGCGTCGATGACCCGGTATTCGATCGTCTTCTTGTGCAGCGGCTGGGACTCCGTCCACACGCTGATGAACTCGCCCGGGGCGAAGTTGCAGCGCTTCTGCACGGCAGCGATGGTCCGCTCGTCGAACAGGTGGCCGTCGCCGAACTGCCATCCCGAGAAGAAGGTGCACATGACCTCGCCCTCGCGGAAGCGGTAGTTCTCCATGCTGTCCACGTGATCCGGGAAGATCGACATGTGGCCGCGACCCTGGGTGTTCATCATCCGGAACGCGGTCGTCTTCTGCAGAAACATCTCCGCCCCCGCCTCCCCGAACAGGCTCGAGAGCTGGTGCTTCGGCGAGGGCATCGAGGTGACGAACTCCGGGTTGTCGAGCTTGGCCTCGCAGCCGTTGTTGCGGAACGCCATGGTGGAGTTCGCCCAGTTCCCGGCGTACTGACGCATCGAGATGAGGAACGAGATCTTGTCCGGCCGGAAGTTGCCCACGAGCGGCCCCGTGAGGGTGAGCACCGCGGCGGCGACCACGACCCAGACGCTGCTGGCGTCCCAGAGCGCGTAGCCGTCACCGTTGAAGAAGCCCAGGAACACGACCGGGGTGGCGAAGACGTAGAAGAGGTTCCACTCCTGCGGCATGGCCAGCGCGAACATCGAGTAGATGAAGACGTGGAAGCACATCATGAACGCCGCCGCCAGGACCGCGACGGTCCAGTTGGTGGTGAACAGGAGGATGAGCGGGACCACGAACTCGACGATCGTCCCCATCACGTGCGCGGCGAACCACGCGAGCCTGGTGGGCATGAGGTCGTTGGGCGCGTCGCGGTACAGCGAGCGGCGGAGCGCCTTGGACTTCACCAACGGCCCGTTGGTGAGCATCGTCTGCACGGTGGGCGTGAAGTGCACGCCGATCTTCGACAGGAACGCCCCCCACCAGACGGCGAACATGGCGATCTTGGCGACGATGATCATGTCCACGCTGCCGCCGCCGTACAGGGTGAGCAGGCCGAAGCCGAGCAGGATGACCGAGTACTGCTCGGGACGTGAGGCCAGGAAGGTCACCCGGTCACGCAGGCCCAGGATCAACTGCAGCGCCACATAGGTGATGAACGGCCAGGCGGGGACGAGGCCCGCCTCGCTGTAGGCGGCCGCCGTCTGCTGCCCCGGCAGCACCAGGCCGAGCGCGAGGCTGGCCAGCATGCTGAAGTACAGCGCGACGTCGACGGCCCTGCGCTCGTCACCCCTGGTGAAGGGCACCTTGTCCGGCCAGGGCGGGAGCCGTAGGGTGCCGGTCCGCATCCAGTAGCGGTAGCCGGCGGTGTTGGGCTTGAACTTGAAGGCGAGCGGCCCCCACGACTCGTTGAAGCCGGTGGCGGACCACAGGACAACCCACAGCATCGCCTTCTGGTAGACGATGAGCTCGCCCCACCAGGCGCCCAGGTCGGTCAGTGGCAGACCGGGCGTCGACAGACCGATGATGAGCCAGCCCCCGATGAAGAAGAACAGGCCCTTGACGAGGTAGAGGGAGTGCATGATCTTCGGGGCGCCGAAGCCGTAGTCCACCCAGTGGTGGGCGAGCAGCTTCATCCGCTCCATGACGGGGATCGACTCGAACTTCTCCGGGTCGATGTCGGGTACGTCGGCTTGTAGGAATGCCACTGGTACTCCTTTGGCGGTGGTGAGGGTGGCGGTGAGGGATCGGATGGGGAGGGGGCTGGGGAAGGGGGGCTAGAGAGGGAGCCGGAACACAGGGACGCGGGAGGGGCCGTCAGGCCGGGAGCGACGCCCGGAGGCCGGGTTTGTCGATCTTTCCGACGGGGTTTTTGGGCAGTGTCGGTGTGATCTCCACGTGCACGGGCACTTTGACCCGTGTGAGGTGCTGGCGGCAGTGGGCGACCACCGCCTCGGCGGTGAGGTCGGCGTCGGGGTAGGGCACCACGAACGCCACTGGGACCTCTCCCATCACGTCGTCGGGCCGACCGACCACGGCGACCTCGAGTACGCCCGGCAGGCTGCCGATAGCGTTCTCGATCTCCTTGGGATAGAGATTCTCGCCGCCGCGGATGATCATGTCCTTGAGGCGGTCGACGATGGTCAGGTAGCCGTCCTCGTCGAGCCTGCCCACGTCGCCCGTTCGCACCCAGCCGTCGACGATGGTCTCGGCGGTGACCTCCGGACGGTTGAGGTAGCCGGCCATCACGGTGGGTCCGGTGATGAGGACCTCGCCGGGTTGCCCGGTGGGGACGTCCTGCAGGTTGTCGTCGACGATCCGGATGCGTTGCCCGGGGAGGGCCGGTCCGACGGTGCCGGGTTTGCGTGGGCCGTCGATGGGGTTGACCGCGGAGGCGCAGGTGGCCTCGGTCAGGCCGTATCCCTCGAGGATGGGGGCGTCGAGGAACTCCTCGGCCGCAGCGAGGAGCTCACGGGTGGCCGGGGCGGCGCCGCAGACGGCGAACCGGAGGGATGACATGTCCGGCTGCCGCCCCTCGGTCTTGCTGAGGAGAAGGGCGTAGATGGTGGGCACGGCGGAGAAGTAGGTGGGGCGCAGCCGTTCGACGGTGTCGATGAACCTGGTCGCGTCGAACCCACCGAGGATCGTGAGCTGCGCCCCGACCTGCAGGGGCGTCAGCAGGCTGACTATCAGCGCGTTGACGTGGAACAACGGCAACACGAGCAGGCAGTGATCGTCCGCCGTGATCCTCATGGACTCGACCATCATCGCGGACATCGCCGTGGCGTTGTCGTGCGTCAGCATCACGCCCTTGGGGCGTCCGGTGGAGCCGCTGGTGTAGATGACCAGCGCGAGATCGTCGCCCGAGAGGTCGACCGGTTCGAGCGGCACGTCGTCGGTCGAGGTCTTTAGGTCATCAACGCTAATTGTCGGTCGGCCGCCTGAGGGGGCCCCGTGACCGGCGTTCACCACGAGCACGGCGCGGGCGTCCTCGATCTGGTGACCGGCCTCGTCGTGGGTGAAGTTCGGGTTGATCGGCGTGGCCGCCGCGCCGAGATGCCAGGCGGCGAAGATCGAGATCACCAGTTCGCTCCGGTTGGGCAGCATCACGCCTACCACGTCGCCCCTGTTCACGCCGTGTTCGCGGAACTGGGCGGCAACGGCGGTCACCCTTTCGTCGAGCTCGCGGAACGACATCTCCGTGGCGTCGTCGCGTACGGCGGGGGCGTCTCCGAACCGATCCGCCAACCCTCTCGGGAGGTATCCGGGCTTCACATCGACTCCTCATCACGGCTGGTGTGATCTCGGACACTACACAGCCGGGCAGGGGTCGATCATCGGTTGATGTCACGAAGTTCACGACACCGTTTGTGCAGCGTGCACTATGCGGGCCGGTGTGCTGCCGGGTTCGGCGGTGTGCCCGGCGAGGGCGCGCGGAGACGACGACACCGCCGGATGGCGCCGCAATGACGAGCGGGGCACCTCTGGTGAGGAGGTGCCCCGCGAACGATGCCCTTTCGGGCGGTTGAGCCGATGACGGGAATCGAACCCGCGCTGTCTGCTTGGGAAGCAGAAGTTCTACCATTGAACTACATCGGCGATGCCTGCTCGAGGCGGTGTTCAGACTAGCACGAGCCCTGCGTGGCGCAGGGCGCCCGGGGTCACTTCTTCCGGGCGGCCTTCCGCTTCGCGCCGGGCGTCATCGGCCGCTTGGGCTGGGCGAGGGAGGCGCGGGGGACGAACCCGAACGCCACGCCGCCGATCACGGCCACCGCGATCGCGCCGATGATCCACGGGGTGACGGAGCCGCCGCTGGTGATTCCCATCAGCACGATGAGCACGCCCACGCCGACGCACACCCACGACCACTGGGTCCAGCGCCAGATGTATTTCGAGGGCTCTTCCCTGAACTCGTCCATGGGCCCATTTCACCACGTCAGCGGTGGTCGGCGCATATCGGCGGCAGCTCGAAGGGGGTCGCCGCGGTCGCGGCGGCCGCGCGTTGTGGTGGGTCTAACGCCGATTTCGAGCAGATCCGGGAAGGAGGCGGCCCCGACTCCGCGCCGCGTCCCTCGTTCTCCGTCGACGGTCGTCCCGCACCGTGCGGGGGACGTGGGCGGGGTTACGACGACGAGTGCGCGGTCGCCCGCGGCATCGTCACGCTCTCGGGAATCGTGACGGCCTCGTCGGCGGCACGACGGCGCAGGTTGGTCGCGGCGGACGGCGGCGGACCGGACGGGAACGGCGACGTCGGATCGCTCCGGTTGAGCGAGTTGCAGCCGCTGGAGATCAGCTACGTCACGGCGGACGGGGTGCACCTGGTGCCGCGGTCGGACCTCGCCGCGGCGAGCGTCGACCCGATCGCGGTCGACGAGCAGGCGTGGCTGCGCCGGTTGGCCGACGATACGGGTCTGGCCGCGCGCCTCGCGCTGCGCGCCGACCGGCAGATCGCCGGCACGCGACCGTGTCTCGCGGGCATCGACAGCTACGGGATCGACGTGAACATCGGGTCGGTGCACTCCGGCTTCCGCGAGTTCCTGCGGGTGCCGTTCCCGCAGGTCTGTGCCGATACGGACGACGTCCACCGGGCGCTCGCCGAGCTGGCACGGTGACCTGTCACACAAAAGTTTCCTGAAAACCCTTGCCTTTGAGGTAAGCCTTGCCTAAGTTCATCGCTGCGGGTAGTCACGTCCCCGCACCCGCTTCCCGTTCCGGCGTCATTCCCTGAGGCGCCGGAACGGGAAACGGGAACCGCGACGACGAGAGGCGAGGGCATGCGATCACTGGTGGGACCCGTACCGGAGCCGGCCGAGCGGGCGAGTTCGGCGCTACGCCGGTGCCCGCGCGCCACCCTCACGTTCGGCTCCGCCACCCCGGCGGTCGCCCTCGTGCACCAGAGCCCCGGGACCGCCGACCTCAGCCTGGTGATCCCGATCGCCGACGCCGCGTCCATCGGGTTCGGTGGGGTCACCGCCCGACTCGAGGTACTCGACGAAATCATCGGGGGAGTGGCCCAGGGCCGCTGCCGCCGCATCGTCGTCGTCGAGGGACGCGTCGAACAGACGGGGACGCGCGCCCAACGGATCACCGCCGCCGACATCGCGCGCGACCTCCCCGACTCAGCCCTCCTGGGCGTCGGATCCGACTCCGCCCTCGTCCGGCTCCGTGCCGACAAGATCGTCCTCACCGACGACGAGGGCGTCACCGACATCGCGCCCGACGACCTCGCCACCTCCGGCCCCGACCCGTTCACGGACCTCGAGGGCCACTGGCTCGATCACCTCAACGACCCCCGCTGCCAGGTCGTCCCGCGCATCGCGCTGCGAGTCTGCCGGTGTCTGCCCGCCGTGCGGCCCCTGCTCATCGGGATCGATCGCGCCGGCGTGGACATCGAGCTCGTCGACCGCGATGGTCGGATCCGCCGCGAGCGACTGCCGTTCGCGGAGGCGTGCACGGGCGTCGCCGAGCTCGGCACCCAGCTCCGTCTGCTCGCGGGGGGCGCCCGGTACCCTCAGGATCGTGCTGCTCTCCGACCGTGACCTCCGCGCCGAGCTCGCCGACGGGCGACTGGGCATCGACCCCCTCGACCCCGCGCTGATCCAGCCGTCGAGCATCGATGTCCGTCTCGACCGGCTGTTCCGTGTCTTCAACAACTCGCGCTACACCCACATCGACCCGGCGCTGCAGCAGGACGAGCTGACCGAACTGGTCGAGGTCGCCGACGGCGATCCCTTCGTCCTGCACCCCGGCGAGTTCGTCCTCGGCGCGACCCTCGAACGGCTCGCCCTGCCCGACGACCTCGCCGGCCGGCTCGAGGGCAAATCCTCCCTCGGCCGCCTCGGTCTGCTCACCCATTCCACCGCCGGGTTCATCGACCCCGGCTTCGACGGACACATCACCCTCGAGCTGTCCAACGTCGCGAACCTGCCCATCACCCTGTGGCCGGGGATGAAGATCGGCCAGCTGTGCCTGTTCCGGCTCTCCAGCCCCGCCGAGACCCCCTACGGCAGCGCGAGCGTCGGTTCCAAATACCAGGGCCAGCGCGGACCGACGGCGTCGAAGGCGTACCTCAACTTCCAGTGAGCCGGCATGGCCGCGGCCATCCCACCGCCCGGGGCGTGCGACGCGCAGTGCACCGGCGTCGTTCACCAGCGCGTTCCCACCGCGACGCCTTCACGGGGTAGAACGGCGCCATGCGTATGACCGTGTTCGGGACCGGGTACCTCGGCGCCACCCATGCCGCCTGTATGGCCGAGCTGGGCCATGAGGTGTTGGGAGTGGACGTCGACGAGGCGAAGATCGAGCGGCTGCGCCGGGGCGAGGTGCCGTTCTACGAGCCGGGTCTGCCGGAGATCCTGCTGCGGCATGTCGAGTCGGGTCGGTTGCGGTTCACCACCGACTACGCCGAGGCCGCCGAGTTCGCGGACCTGCACTTCATCGGGGTGGGCACGCCCCAGCGCAAGGGCGAGTTCGCCGCGGACACCACGTATGTCGAGGACGTGGTGACGCGGTTGGTGCCGCTGCTCACCTCGGATGCGGTGTTGGTGGGCAAGTCGACGGTGCCGGTGGGGACGGCGGCGCGGCTGCAGGGGGTCGCGGACTGGCACGTGGCCGACGGTGTGCAGGCGCGGGTGGTGTGGAACCCGGAGTTCCTGCGTGAGGGTTTCGCGGTGGCCGACACTCTGACGCCGGACCGGATCGTGATCGGGCTGCCCGGCGGGCCGGACGAGCAGGGGTTCGCCCGTGAACTGGTCGAGCGGGCTTACGCGCCGATCCTCGAGTTGGATCCGTGTCCGGTGATCGTGACGGATCTGGCGACCTCGGAGCTGGTCAAGGTGAGTGCGAACGCGTTCCTGGCGACCAAGATCAGCTTCATCAACGCGGTGTCGGAGGTGTGCGAGGCCGCCGGCGCGGACGTGACGGTGCTGGCGGATGCGATCGGTATGGATCCGCGGATCGGTCGGCGGTTCCTCAACGCCGGGCTCGGGTTCGGCGGGGGCTGCCTGCCCAAGGACATCCGCGCGTTCATGGCGCGTGCCGGGGAGCTGGGTGCGGACGAGGCGATGACGTTCCTGCGGGAGGTCGATTCGATCAACATGCGGCGCCGGGAGCGGATGGTCGACCTGGCCGTCGAGGCGTGCGGCGGGACGGTCATCGGCAAGACCGTCGCGGTGCTGGGGGCGGCGTTCAAGCCGAACTCCGACGACGTGCGTGACTCGCCGGCGCTGAACGTGGCGGGGATGCTCTCGCTCAAGGGCGCCAGCGCGGTGGTGTACGACCCGCAGGCGCTGGACAACGCCCGGGCCCTGTTCCCGACCCTGACCTACGCCGGGTCGGCGTTGGCGGCGTGCGAGGGCGCGGACGTGGTGCTGGTGGCCACCGAGTGGGCCGAGTTCGTCGAGCTCGACCCGGTCGCGGTCGCCGGGGTGGCGCGGGGCCGGATCCTGCTGGACGGGCGCAACTGCATGCCCGCTGACCGCTGGCGTGAGGCCGGCTGGACCTACCGCGCCCTCGGCCGCGGCGTCCCCTCGGTCGCCGACGCTCTGCCGCCCGTCGGGCTCGCGGTCGCCCCTGCGGGTTACTGGCGGTAGGACGCCAGGAAGTTGCCGATCCGCTCGATGGCCACGCCCAGGTCCCGCGCCGCGGGCAGGGTGACCACCCGGAAGTGGTCCGGTTTCGGCCAGTTGAAGCCGGTGCCCTGCGTGACGAGAATCCGCTCCCGCTCGAGCAGGTCGAGGGCGAAGAGCCGGTCGTCGTGGATCTCGTGCACGTCGGGATCCAACCTGGGGAAGGCGTAGAGCGCGCCCATCGGCCGGACGCAGCTCACGCCGGGGATCGAGTTCAGCTTCTCCCACGCGATGCCGCGCTGCTCGTGCAGCCGCCCGCCGGGCTCGATCAGCTCGTTGATCGACTGGTAGCCGCCGAGCGCCACCTGGATGGCGTGCTGGGCGGGCACGTTCGGGCACAGTCGCGTCGAGGCCAGGAGTTCGAGCCCCTCGAGGAACCCCGCGGCGTGCGCCTTCGGCCCGGTGATGGCGACCCAGCCCGCCCGGTATCCCGCCACGCGGTACGTCTTGGACAGCCCGTTGAACGTCAGCACGAGCAGGTCGTGGGCCAGCGTCGCGATGGACGTGTGCTCGGCCTCGTCGTAGACGATCCGGTCGTAGATCTCGTCGGCCAGGATGAGCAGGCTGTGCTCCCGCGCGAGGTCGACGATCCCCTGCAGGACCTCCCGCGAGTAGACCGCGCCGGTCGGGTTGTTGGGGTTGATCACCACGATGGCCTTGGTGCGCGGGGTGATCTTGGAGGCGATGTCCTCCAGCGACGGGTTCCAGTCGTCGTCCTCGTCCGCGAGGTAGTGGACCGGTTTGCCGCCCGCGAGCGAGGTCATCGCGGTCCACAGTGGGTAGTCCGGCGCCGGGATGAGGACCTCGTCGCCGTCGTCGAGGAGTGCCTGCATCGTCATCGTGATGAGCTCGGAGACCCCGTTGCCGAGGTAGATGTCCTCGACGTCCAGGTGGGGGAAGTCAGGGACCAGCTCGTAGCGCGTGAAGATCGCACGGCGGGCCGAGAGGATTCCCTTGGACTCCGAGTAACCCTGCGCGTGGGGGAGCGCGGCGATCATGTCCCGCATGATCACGTCCGGCGCCTCGAACCCGAACGGCGCAGGGTTGCCGATGTTGAGTTTGAGGATGCGGTGCCCCTCCGCCTCGAGCTGGTTGGCCCGGGCGAGTACCGGCCCGCGGATCTCGTAGAGGACGTCCTTGAGCTTGGAGGACTGGTCGAGCGTGCGCGGCTGGCGGAGCGTGCGTCCCGTGGTCTCAGGAGTCATACCTGCTGATTGTGCCACTCGCCTCCCCCGCCCCGGCATCGCGTGCCCGGGCGGAGGAGGAGTCGGCGATCGCAGGCGGATCGCTGCGGTCAGATCCCGTATCGGAGGTCGACGATCGCCGGGATCTCCGAGTCCGGGAGGAGCTCGTCGGGATGCTCGACGCGCAGAAAGTCCACACACTCGCGCTCGAGCGGACACAGCGAGTACGGCTGGGACTCGATCGACAGCCCGGTGGCCCGGCGGAGACGACGCACCTCACCGCGCACCGTCGTGGTGGCCGACGGATCCTCGTAGAGAGCCTCCGACAGCGCCCGCGCCGACCACGCCTCACGGGAGGCCAGCAGCGCCACGAGTTCGGCCCGCCGGGGTGTGAGCGGGATCGAGGTCCCGTCCGCCCGGATCACGGCCGGTTTCCACCCGAGCAGTCGGATCGCGGTGACAGGGTTGGGATGGTCGGCCGGGACGTGGCCGGGTGCGTGGGCGACGGCGTTGTCGTCGTCGTGCCCGGGGCCGGCGGCCGCGCCGGGGGATGACGGGAGCGCGGCGAGCAGGGACTCGGCGAGCCGGGCGCCGCAGCGCACCAGCGCGGCGGTCTCCACCGACGAGAACCGCAGCGGGTGGGACACGTCGAGGACCCCGATGACCAGCCCCCGCGGATCCCTGATCGGGCTCGCGGTGCACGTCCAGCCGTGGTGGGCGCGGACGAAATGCTCGCCCGCGGTGGCGTGGGTGAGGGCCCCGGTTTCGAGTGCCAGCGAGATGCCGTTGGCGCCGATGCCCTTCTCGGACCAGTCCGCGCCCTCCGCGAACGCGATCGAGTCCGCGCGGCGCAACGCCTGCGCGCTGCCCGCGCGCCACAACACGCGCCCCCGGGTGTCGGAGACGACGACGAGGTGGCGCCCGGCGGCCGAGGTGTCCGCCACCGATGCCACGACCTCCGCCGCGACCCGGTGCAGCGGCGTCATCTCGCGTGCGGTCGCGAGCTCGTCCCGCGACAGGACGCTGCGCGGGACCTGCTGGTCAGGGGAGATTCCCGCGTCCCCACTGCGTTGCCAGGCGCGCAACACCCGCGAGTCCAGATCGGGCGTCTGACCGCCGGCCAGCGCTATCTCGTGGGCCTCGATCGTGCGGGCCGCGAAGGCGCCGGGGTCGGAGAACCGCAGCGCCGATTGCAACGACATTGCCACCCCCTGGGGAAGACAGTGTGATCTACGTCATGAAAACGCTACAGCAGGGCGAAGGAGTGGGTATGACCCAGACGACGGAAGCGCCGGCGCAGCCCGACAACGCCGACCGCGCCGTGGAGACGTGGCTGGCGGAGTTCGGCGAGGCGTTGAGCGAGGCTGACACGGGCCGCGCGGCCGGGATGTTCGAGACCGAGGGGTGCTGGCGCGACTTCGTGTCCTTCACCTGGAACCTCCGGACCCTCGAGGGGCGTGAGGAGATCGGGGAGATGCTCGACTGCCAGCTCGCCGCGATCGCCCCCACCGGCTGGGAGCTCGCGGAGCCGGCCACCGAGTCGGGCGGCGTGATCGAGGCGTGGATCACTTTCGAGACCGCGGCGGGTCGCGGCTGGGGCCACCTGCGACTGCGCGACGGACGGGCCTGGACCCTGCTCACCACGCTGCAGGAGCTCACGGGGCACGAGGAGAAGAAGGGTCGCGATCGCGACAAGGGCGTCGAGCACGTCATCCGACGCGGACGCCGGACCTGGCTCGAGCAGCAGACCGAGCGGAAGGAATCGCTCGGCTACACCGAGCAGCCCTACGCGGTGATCATCGGCGGCGGTCAGGGCGGGATCGGCCTCGCCGCCCGGCTCAAGCGGCTCGGCGTGCCCACGATCGTGATCGAGAAGAACGAGCGCGCCGGCGATTCATGGCGCAAGCGCTACAAGTCCCTGCACCTGCACGACCCGGTCTGGTACGACCACCTGCCCTACATCCCGTTCCCGGACGACTGGCCCGTGTTCCCCGCCAAGGACAAGGTGGGGGACTGGCTCGAGCACTACACCGCGATCATGGACCTCGACTACTGGTCCGGCACGCAGTGCCTGGGCGCCGAGTTCGACGAGACGACGGCGACGTGGCGCGTCCGCGTCGACCGCAGGGGCGAGAAGATCGAGCTCAGGCCGACCCAGCTGATCTTCGCGCTCGGGGTGTCCGGCTACCCCAACATCCCGCACTTCGACGGCGCCGAGGACTTCACCGGCGACCAGTGGCACTCGTCCGAGTTCACCGGCGAGGGCGACGTCGAGGGCAAGCGCGCCATCGTGATCGGCTCGAACAACTCGGCCCATGACATCTGCGCCGCCCTCTGGGATCACGGTGCGGACGTGACGATGATCCAGCGTTCGTCCACTCACATCTCCCGGAGCGAATCGCTGATGTCGCTCGCGCTCGGTCCCCTCTACTCGGAGGAGGCGCTCGAGGCCGGTGTGACCACCGAGAAGGCGGACTTGCTGTTCGCCTCCTGGCCCTACCGGCTGCTGCCGGACGCGCAGATCCCCGTCTACGACCAGATGGCGGAGAAGGACGCGGAGTTCTACGACAAGCTCCGGGACGTCGGGTTCGATCTGGACTTCGGCGAGGACGGGTCGGGCCTGTTCCTGAAGTATCTCCGACGTGGCTCGGGGTACTACATCGACGTCGGTGCCAGTCAGCTCCTGATCGACGGCGAGGTGGCCCTCGAGCGCGGGCAGGTGACGCGGATCCTGCCGGACGGCGTCGAGCTCGACGGCGAGCGGGTGCTGCCCGCCGACCTGATCGTCTACGCCACCGGGTACGGCTCGATGAACCAGTGGCTCGTGGACCTGGTGTCCCAGGAGGTCGCGGATCAGGTCGGGAAGGTGTGGGGCTACGGCTCCGACACCACGCGCGATCCGGGCCCGTGGGAGGGCGAGCTGCGCAACATGTGGAAGCCGACCAACGTGGAGCAGCTGTGGATCCACGGCGGGAACCTGCACCAGTCGCGCCACTACTCCAAGTACCTCGCGCTACAGCTCAAGGCGCGGATGGAGGGCATCCCGACGCCGGTGTACCGGGTGCAGGAAGTGCATCACACCTGCTGACCGGCAGCTGGCCTCTTCCGCGCGAACCGAAATAGACCGCGGCCCGTGATCAGCTCTGTGATCACGGGCCGCGATGGCTTTCCGGTGGGAATCAGCCCAGGGACAGGCCGTAGCCGCCGGACTTCTTCGCCTTGGGGATGGCACCGCCCTTGGCGGGCGCAGACGCCTCGGTCGCCTCGGCAGGGGCGGCCTGCGCCGCCGCCGACTCGCCGGCGGATGGCTCAGCGGCCGCGGCCTTGGCGCCGCCGGGCGCCGTGGCCCCGCCCGGAGCCATCGCCTTGCCGCCGCCGGGCGCCTTCGCCTTGCCTCCGCCGAGCGTGAGCCCGCCCGACCTGGGAGCGCCGGCGCTGGCCTTGGGCGCGCCCGAGGTGGCCGGAGCCGAACCCTGGGCGGCCTCGCGCGTCTCCTCGGTGCGCTCGGCGTCCTTCACCGCGGACTGCTCCTCGACCGCGGCGGCGTCGGCCGTCGCGGTACCGGGTGCCTTGGCTCCGCCCGGCGCCTTCGCCCCACCGGGGGCCTTCGCGCCGCCCGGGGCCTTGCCGCCGCCGAGCTTGAGGCCGCCCGACTTGGGCGCGCCCTTCGAGTCGGCGGCCGACGGCCCGGCCTCCGCGGCGCTGACCGTGCCCCCGGAACCGGCGGCCGCGACCTCCGCGCCCTCGCCCGCGTCGATGACGGCGTTGTCGGGGGCGGCCTCGGCGGTCTTCGCCTCGGCGGGAGCGGCAGCCGACGCCCGCTCGGCCTCCGCGGCGTCGCGCTCGGCCTGCTCGGCCTCCTTCTCCGCGGTCGTCTTCTCCCGCTTGGGCTGCTCGAGCCACTGGGGCTCGCGGGGATCGGGCAGGCCGCCGTCACGGGAGATGGACTCCAGCAGCAGCTGGGAGACGTCCACGACCTCGACCTCACCCTCGAGCTCGGTGCCGTCGGTCTGGGCGGTGGCACCGTCGGAGAGCATCACGCGGCAGAACGGGCAGCCGGTGGCGATCTTGGAGGGCGAGGTCGACAGCGCCTCGTCGACACGGTCGATGTTGATGCGCTTGCCGACCGTCTCCTCCATCCACATGCGGGCGCCACCGGCGCCACAGCACATGGACCGCTGACCGTGCCGCGGCATCTCCTTGAGGGTCACGCCCGAGCCGTCCATGAGCTCACGCGGGGCCTCGTACACCTGGTTGTGGCGGCCGAGGTAGCACGGGTCGTGGTAGGTCACGTTGCCGTCGATCGGCGCGACCGGGATGAGACGCTTCTCCCGCACGAGGCGGTTGAGCAGCTGGGTGTGGTGGACCACCTGGTACTCGCCGCCGAGCGGTCCGTACTCGTTCTTCAGCGTGTTGAGGCAGTGCGCACAGGTCACGACGACCTTGCGGTGCGACGTGGGCACGCCGTCGAACGCGTTGTTCAGCGTCTCGATGTTCTGCTCGGCGAGCATCTGGAACAGGAACTCGTTGCCCGCGCGGCGGGCCGAGTCACCGTTACAGGTCTCGCCCTGACCGAGCACCGCGAACTTCACGCCGGCGGTGTGCAGCAGGGTGGCGACGGCCTGGGTGGTCTTCTTGGCGCGGTCCTCGAAGGCGCCGGCGCAGCCGACCCAGAACAGGTACTCGGTGTCGCCGAAGTCCTCGACGTCCTTGCCGATCACCGGGATGTCGAAGTCGAGGGCGTTCATCCACTCGTCACGACCCGAGTTGTTCTGGCCCCAGGGGTTGCCCTTGTTCTCGAGGTTCTTGAACAGGCCGGCGAGCTCGGTCGGGAACTCCGACTCGATGAGCACCTGGTAGCGGCGCATGTCGATGAAGTGGTCGACGTGCTCGATGTCGACCGGGCACTGCTCGACGCAGGCGCCACAGGTGGTGCAGGACCACAGGGCCTCGGGGTCGATGATGCCCGCGGCCGTCGGGTCCTCGGAGACGTCGGCGGTGGTATGGCCGACCAGGGGACGCTGCGCCTCGAGGCGGGCGGCCTCGGGGATCTTGGCCAGCTTGGCCTCGTCCGGGTTGCCGTCGGCGTCGACCAGGCCGGTCTCCTCGCCCATGGTGGTCTGACCACCGGCGAGCAGGTAGGGGGCCTTCGCCGTCGCGTGGTCACGAAGCGACATGATCATGAGCTTCGGGCTCAGGGGCTTGCCGGTGTTCCAGGCGGGGCACTGCTCCTGGCAGCGGCCGCACTCGGTGCAGGTGGTGAAGTCCAGCCAGCCCTTCCACGAGAAGTCCTCGATCGCGCCGGCGCCCAGCTTGGGCTCGAAGTCCTCGTCTTCCTCGGTGAGCTCCTCGACCTTCTCCATGGTCAGCGGGACGCCGTCCATGGTCATGGGCTTGAGGGCGCCCAGTGCGGTGCGGCCGTCGGCCTCGCGCTTGAAGTAGATGTTGAAGAAGGCGGAGAAGCGGTGCCAGGCGACGCCCCACGTGATGTTGCGGCCCACGACGTACAGCCAGATCATGCCGGTGAGCAGCTTGATCAGCGCGAAGATCGAGACCATGAGCTCGTTGGCGGGCAGGATCGTCGAGATCGGACCGGAGACCCAGTCGGTGGCCCAGTGGAAGTCCTGGCCGTCGGCGCGGTAGAGGGCGAGCTTGCCGGCCTTGACGAAGATCATGCCGAGGCCCTCGAGGAGCACGACGGTCTCGACGAAGTAGGCGGCCTTGCGGTCGGAACCGACGAAGCGGTTGAGACCACGGCGCTGGTTGACCTGGCGGATGATGATGAGTGCGGTGATGCCGATGACGGTGCCCAGTCCCAGGATCTCGTCGATGACGTGATACCAGGACTGCTCGGACAGCCAGGGCCAGCCACCGCGGGGGTTGAACGTCTGGATGTAGGCCTCGAACCAGACGATCGCGCCCAGCAGGAAGCCGACCATGACGAACCAGTGGAAGAAGCCCACCGAGCGCTTGCGCGCCATCCGGGTGTGGGCGCCCACCTCGACGATGACGTTCTTGAGCCGGGGCAGGATCGGCCGGAAGCGGTCGAATCCGTCCTTCTGTCCCAGGAAGAGGCCGCGCACCATGCGGGTGACGCCGCCGATGAACGAGGCCCAGCAGAACAGACTGAGCAGGACGCCGATCGTCCCGAGTGTGATGGTCACGCCTGACATGGTTCGCGGCCTTTCGTCGCACTTCTCGACGCACGAGCACTCATAGACCCTGTGGGCGCCCGTCGACTGTGTCGAGGTCAAAGGTAAGCCACACGGGCCCCGTTCGCCGAGTTGAGGCTGCCCTAACCGGAGCAGGCTCCACTCGCAGGCGGGGCCCGCGTGGTTCGTATAGATGGTCAGCTGGTGCACACAGGTGGTCAGCGGGTGCGCAGCGTCAACCCGGGGTGTGCGGCCAGGACGTCGTCGATCGGGACCGCCGACAGCCGCGGGGTGACCCCGGCGGCGCGGGCGACGGTGTCCGCGTTGGCGCACGTGCCGGTGTCGGCGACGTTGGACGCGCTCGAGATGCCCAGGGCGCGGTCGCCGGAGAAGACGACTCCGCCGCTGTCCCCGGGGAGGGCACACAGGTCGACGGTGAAGGCGCCGGAGATCGTGCGGGTGCCGGCGACGTCGATCTGGGCCCCGACCTGGGAGATGGTGCCGCAGGAGAAGCCGGTGCGGAACCCGGTCTTGCAGGCCTTCTGGCCCACGACCGGCGCCGCTGTGCCGACGATCGCCTGGGTGCTGCCGTCCCCGGTGCCGACGAGGTTGGTGCGGAACCGGTCCGCGGCGTCCTCGTCGACCGCGATCAGCGCGGTGTCGACGCCCTCGCGCTGCGTACCGGTCATCGTGCCGAACTCCTCGCCGTCGGCCAGGGCCGCGCGGGTGCCGTCGGCGCCGGCGCAGTGGGCGGCGGTGACGACGACGGGCTTGCCGTCGAGCTCCCCGTTGAAACCGGTGGAGCACTCGAGGACGCCGTCCGGGACGCGCACCTGGTACGCGGTACCGCCCACGACCGGACCGGCGGGGGCGGGCACGGACTGGATGGCGCGGCGTCGGTCCTCCGGCACCGGGGTGGCCTGCGCGGGCACGGTCTCGTTCATGCCGTCGATGATCGAGCCGGTTCCGGGGGTCAGTCCGGCGAGCAGGTCGACGACCGTGCGGAGCGGACCCTCGGGGATGAGGCCGGCCTCGTTGAGGAGGCCGAGGCTGCCGAGCGATCCCGATCCGCCGGCCCCGCTGCCCGGCGCCGGCTGGGCGTCGAGCCGCTCGCCGGTGGCGGCGCCCGTGCGGGTGGTGGCCGGCTCGAGTCCGTCGACGGTGGGCGTCCCCTCGGACTGCCCGCCGCCCTCGCTGCCGAACGGCGCGGTGTCCCAGCGGGGGTCGGGCGCCTCGATCATGTCGATCTCGGCGAGATCGCGGAGCCGGGCGTCGAGGTTGCCCAGCTCGGCCGCCTCGCCGCCACGAGTGGTGACGACGACGGCGTTGCGGGCGGGGTCGACGCGTATGGCGGTGACGAGCTCCTGCAGGTTCTCGGGCATGCCCTCGACGACCTTGCGCACCTGTCGTTCGCGCGCATCGAGCTCTGCTGTGGTGAGCGCCACGTCCTGCACGGTGAACCCGGCCTCTGTGGCCTCGGACCGGAGACGGTCACCTGCCGGACCGGCGACGACGCCGACCAGGCCGGTGCCCTCGTCGTCCAGCCACACGCCGCCGAACGCGTCGCGGAACTGCTGCTCCCAGTGGGGCCGGGCCTCGGCGAGGCGCTCGCCGATGCCGGCCTGGGCCAGGAACTGCTCAGGGGTGAGACCCAGGTCGCGCCGCAGCGCCTCGACGAGCGAGGTCAGCTGCGGTGCGAGGGCGTCGGCCAGGACGGGGAGCGCCTGTGCCGCGGTTGGCTGTGCGGCAGCGGGAGCGGGTGCGGGGGGCGTGGCGGAGGGTTCCGCGCCGGCGGGCGACGCGGTGACCACCAGCGCCGCGGCTGCGGCGACGGCGGCGAGTGTCGAGGTGATGCGCATGATGGCCTTCCGTGATGCACAGATGGACGACCGCTGGTCGACCGATCGCTGCTCGGGATGATGCCGGTGAGATTACGGACCTGTGATTAGTGAGTCCAGTGTGACACGTGTGATTAGTGAGAATCGCCTGGCGGTTTTCGGAAGGGGAGGGGAGTCGGAGGATCGCGGACCCTGCCGCTAGGCTGCCTCTTCGGCAACGACGCATGCGTCATCACCAAAGACTTATCGACCGGAGGTTCCATGTCCGACGCTGACGCCGCACTACATGACGCGCTGGAGACCGTGGTGCGACGCAATCCCGGACAGCACCTCTTCCGGCAGGCTGTCCACGAGGTGCTGGAGTCGCTCGCGCCCGTGGTCAAGCAGCACCCCGAGTACGTAGAGGGCGGGATCCTCAAGCGGATCATCGAGCCGGAGCGCGTGATCGCCTTCCGCGTCCCGTGGGTCGACGACAACGGGGTCGTCCAGGTCAACCGCGGCTTCCGCGTGCAGTTCAGCTCCGACCTCGGCCCGTACAAGGGCGGCCTGCGCTTCCACAGGTCCGTGGACGAGGACACCCTGAAGTTCCTCGGCTTCGAGCAGGTCTTCAAGAACGCCCTCACCGGCCTCGGCCTGGGCGGCGGCAAGGGCGGCTCCGACTTCGACCCGCACGACAAGAGCGACGCGGAGGTCATGCGCTTCTGTCAGTCGTTCATGGCCGAGCTCGCGCATCACATCGGCGCGGACCTCGACGTGCCCGCGGGCGACATCGGCGTCGGCGGCCGCGAGATCGGTTACATGTACGGGCAGTACCGCAGGATCACCGGCCGCAACGAGGCGGGCGTTCTCACCGGCAAGGGTGTCGGGTACGGCGGGTCGTGGGCCCGCACCGAGGCGACCGGCTACGGGCTCGTCTACTTCGTGCGCGAGATGCTCCGCGACACCGAGTACAGCCTCGAGGGCTCGCGCGTGGTGGTCTCCGGTTCCGGCAACGTCGCGATCTATGCCGCCAAGAAGGCCGCCCAGCTCGGCGCGACCGTCGTGGCCTGCTCGGACAGCCAGGGCTACATCCTCGACGAGGACGGGCTGGACCTGGACCTGCTCTCCGACATCAAGGACGTGCGTCGCGCACGCCTCACGGCGTACGCCGAGGAGCGCGGCAACTGCACGTACGTCGAGGGGCGGTCGGTGTGGGAGGTCGAATGCGACATCGCGCTGCCCTGTGCCACCCAGAACGAGCTCGACGGCGACGCGGCCCGACTGCTGGCCGACAACGGGTGCCGGGTGATCGCGGAGGGTGCCAACATGCCGTGTACCGAGGAGGCGGTGGAGGTCATCCACGAGCGGGGCATCCTGTTCGGGCCCGCCAAGGCCGCCAACGCGGGCGGTGTGGCCACCAGCGGTCTCGAGATGCGGCAGAACGCCGGGCGTCTGCAGTGGGACTTCGAGCGCGTGGACTCCGAGCTCGACCGGATCATGACCACCATCCACGCCACCGCGGCCGCGACCGCCGAGGAGTACGGCGCCCCGGGTGACCTCGTCGCCGGCGCCAACATCGCCGCGTTCCGCAAGGTCGCCGACGCCATGCTCGCCCAGGGCGTGATCTAGACCGGGGAGTGCGCCGGCGCAGGGGGCGATCGCCCGGTGCCGGCGGACGGTGCACCTCGTCGTCGTCGCTTCTTCTCTTCTCTTTTTCTTCTCTCCATGACCCGAGCGTTCCGGACGCCTCCGCCCACCGCGGGGTGCCGGGACGCTCTCGTCGTTGAGTCCGACCGACTCATCTTCTACTGTGAGTTGACTCACTCCGGGAATGGAACCCGCAGACCGCCGGTTGTACGGGGCGACAAACCTCAGCGCACCAGACTCAAGTCGGGTTGACTCCCTCGGTAGCCGGAAGGCAGGGTGGAGTCAGACGGCCCGGCCCTTGAGCCGGGTCCACTAAAGACGAGTTCGCGCTCGCGAAGCAGAAAAGGAGATCACCATGGGACGTGCAGTCGGTATCGACCTCGGCACCACCAACTCGTGCGTCGCCGTCCTCGAGGGCGGCGAGGCCAACGTCATCGCCAACGCCGAGGGGTCACGCACGACCCCCTCGGTGGTCGCGTTCGCCAAGAACGGCGAGGTCCTCGTGGGTCAGCCCGCGAAGAACCAGGCCGTCACCAACGTCGACCGCACCATCCGCTCGGTCAAGCGCCACATCGGCACCGAGTGGAAGTCCAGCGACATCGACGGCAAGAACTACACCCCGCAAGAGATCAGCGCCCGCATTCTTCAGAAGCTCAAGCGGGACGCCGAGTCCTACCTCGGTGAGGACGTCACCGACGCCGTCATCACCGTGCCGGCCTACTTCAACGACGCCCAGCGTCAGGCCACCAAGGACGCCGGCCAGATCGCCGGTCTCAACGTCCTGCGCATCGTCAACGAGCCCACCGCGGCCGCCCTGGCCTACGGCCTCGACAAGGGTGACAAGGAGCAGACCATCCTGGTCTTCGACCTCGGTGGCGGCACCTTCGACGTCTCCCTGCTCGACATCGGCGACGGCGTCGTCGAGGTCCGCGCGACCTCCGGCGACAACCACCTCGGTGGCGACGACTGGGACCAGCGGATCGTCGACTGGCTGGTCGACAAGTTCAAGGCGCAGAACGGCATCGACCTGACCAAGGACAAGATGGCGCTCCAGCGTCTGCGTGAGGCCGCCGAGAAGGCCAAGATCGAACTGTCCTCGAGCCAGTCCACCTCGATCAACCTGCCGTACATCACTGTGGACGCGGACAAGAACCCGCTGTTCCTCGACGAGACCCTCTCGCGCGCCGAGTTCCAGCGCATCACGCAGGACTTGCTCGACCGCTGCCGCCAGCCGTTCCAGGCCGTCATCAAGGACGCCGGCATCTCGGTCTCGCAGATAGACCACGTCGTGCTCGTCGGCGGCTCGACCCGTATGCCGGCCGTGTCCGACCTGGTCAAGGAGCTCACCGGCGGCAAGGAGCCCAACAAGGGTGTCAACCCGGACGAGGTCGTCGCCGTGGGCGCCGCCCTCCAGGCCGGCGTGCTCCGCGGTGAGGTCAAGGACGTGCTCCTGCTCGACGTGACCCCGCTGTCGCTGGGTATCGAGACCAAGGGTGGCGTCATGACCAAGCTCATCGAGCGCAACACCACCATCCCGACCAAGCGGTCCGAGACCTTCACCACGGCCGACGACAACCAGCCGTCCGTGCAGATCCAGGTCTTCCAGGGTGAGCGCGAGATGGCCGCGCAGAACAAGCTGCTCGGCTCCTTCGAGCTCGCCGGCATCGCCCCGGCGCCGCGCGGCGTGCCGCAGATCGAGGTCACCTTCGACATCGACGCCAACGGCATCGTCCACGTCACCGCGAAGGACAAGGGCACCGGCAAGGAGAACACGATCATCATCCAGGAGGGCTCCGGCCTCTCCAAGGAGGAGATCGACCAGATGATCAAGGACGCCGAGGAGCACGCCGCCGAGGACGCCAAGCGTCGCGAGGAGGCGGACGCCCGCAACCAGGCGGAGTCCACGATCTACCAGACGGAGAAGTTCGTCTCGGAGAACGAGGACAAGATCCCGGCTGACAAGAAGGAGTCCCTCCAGGCCGCGATCGCCGACGCCAAGACCGCGCTCGAGGGCTCGGACGTCGACGCGATCAAGTCCGCGGTGGAGAAGGTCAACACCGAGGCCCAGGCCGTCGGACAGGCGATCTACGAGGCCTCCGCGGCCGAGGGTGCAGAGGCCGGCGACGCCACGACCGGTGACGCGGCCGACGACGACGTCGTCGACGCCGAGGTGGTCGACGAGGACGGGCCCGCCGGGCCGAATGCGGGTGAGTCCAAGTGAGCCGCCCCGAGGAGAGCGACGCCGCCGAGACCGCCGCGTGGGCCGGCGCTGACGACGAGGCGCAGCGCGCCACGGAGACCGTGGAGGCCGAGGTCGTCGACGAGGGCGCCGCTCCCGCCGACGGCCCGGCCGCGGCCGGCGCGGCCGCCCCCACCGACGGCACCGAGGCCGATGACGGCGGGGACGACGATCCGACGTCGGCGCTGCAGGCGCAGCTCGACGAGCGGACCGCGGACCTGCAGCGGGTGTCGGCGGAGTTCGCCAACTACCGCCGCCGCGTCGAGCGCGACCGCCAGTCGATCATCGACACCGCCAAGGGATCGGTGCTCACCGAACTGCTGGGGATCGTCGACGACCTCGACCGGGCCCGTGAGCACGGTGACCTGGAGGAGGGGCCGCTCAAGGTCTTCGCCGACAAGGTCCACGCGCTGCTGGCCTCCCAGGGTGTCGAGGCCTTCGGCGAGGAGGGCGACGCGTTTGACCCCGCCATCCACGAGGCCGTGCAGGACGAGTCCGACGGTTCCGAGCCGGTCCTCGGCACGATCCTGCGCAAGGGCTACCGCCACGGTGAGCGGACCCTGCGGACGGCGATGGTGATCGTCCGCTGAGCCACCCGGCTCACACCCGGCGTGCGGGCGCGGACCGACCCCAGGTCTCCAGACCGTGCCCGCACGCCGACCCGGCCCCGGCCGCGCCGGGGAACCTGAGAGAATACGAGATCTGAGGAAAGGAGGCGTCTGGTGAGTCAGCGCGAATGGGTCGAGAAGGATTACTACGCCGAACTGGGCGTCTCCAAGACCGCCAGCCAGGACGACATCCGCAAGGCATACCGCAAGCTCGCCCGCGAGAATCACCCGGACTCCAACCCCGGCAACGCGGCCGCAGAGGACAAGTTCAAGCGGATCAGCGAGGCCAACGACGTCATCGGCGACCCCGTGAAGCGCAAGGAGTACGACGCGTTCCGTGCGCAGGTCTCCTCCGGCGGGTTCAGTGGTTTCACGCCCGGCGGCGGCAGCTACACCACCACGAGCGACTTCGACGTCAGTGACCTGTTCGGTGAGGGAGGGCCCGGTGGCGCCGGCGGATTCTCCGACCTCTTCGGCGGCCTGTTCAACCAGGCCCGAGCGGGCGGCGGCGCAGGCGGTCGGAGCCGAGCGCAGCGCCCGCGCAGCGGCCAGGACGTCGAGACCGCTCTGACCCTGTCGTTCCGCGAGGCCGCTCTCGGCGAGACGGTCCAGATCAAGCTGTCCTCGCCGTCACCGTGTCTGACCTGCCACGGTAGCGGCGCGCGACCCGGCACGAGCCCCAGGGTGTGCAGCACCTGCCACGGCGCGGGCGTCACCCAGCGCAACCAGGGGGCGTTCGGGTTCGCCGAGCCCTGCACCGACTGCGGCGGCACCGGATCCAAGATCGACGACCCGTGCCCCGAGTGCTCGGGCAGCGGCGTCACCAACCGCACCCGCACCATCAACGTCAAGGTCCCGGCCGGCGTCCAGGACGGTCAACGCATCCGGCTCTCCGGCCAGGGCGAGGCCGGTTTCCGCGGCGCCCCGTCCGGCGACCTCTACGTCACCGTCACCGTCCAGAAGGACGCGGTGTTCGACCGCGACGGCTCCGACCTGCTGGTGGACCTGCCCGTCTCCTACCCAGAACTGGTCCGCGGCGCTCAGGTGTCCGTGCCCACGCTCACCGGGCGGGTGACCGTGAAGATCCCCGCCGGGTCGCGCGCCGATCAGATCCTGCGCGTGCGCGGCCGGGGCATCGCGAGCAAGTCCGGAACCGGTGACCTCAAGGTCACCCTCCGGGTGGTCACGCCCCCCGCCGGGATGGCCGAAGCCGAACTGGTCGCCTACGACGACGCGTTGCGTGCGGCGGGCTTCGATCCCCGGTCGGGCTGGGCCGGGGCGACATGAGCCCCCGCCGGGACGTCGGGGAGCTGGGCCCCGACGACAGCGCCTTGGTGATCTCGGTGGCCGCCGAACTGTCCGGCCTGCACGCCCAGACCCTGCGCACCTACGACCGCCTGGGCATCGTCACGCCCGAACGCACCACCGGCGGCGGGCGACGCTACTCCCTGCGGGACGTGGCCATGCTCCGCGAGGTGCAGCGCCTGAGCCAGGAGGAGGGCGTCAACCTCGCCGGCATCAAGCGGATCATGGAACTGACCAATCAGGTCGACGCCCTGCGCAGCCGCGTGTCCGAGCTGGTCGAGGAGAACGCCGAACTCCGCCGTCGCGCCGGCACCGGCGGCCGGGCCGGTGGCGAGCTGGTCCACGTGCCGCGCTCGACCTCGGTCGTGGTGTGGCGCCCGCGCCACCAGCGCCGCGGCCACCCCGGGCGGGCCCGCACGGGCGGGTAACGTCGGCGGCGACAGCCCACCGCACATCCACGAGGAGGACCGCCGTGCGTATCGCCGCCGCCCAGATCCTGACCGGACGCGACCCGCAGGACAACCTCCGACTGGTCCGCGAGTCGGTGGCCGAGGCCGCAGCGCAGTCGGCCCGCATCGTGGTGTTCCCCGAGGCCACCATGCGCGCGTTCGGCGCCGGTCGACTCGACGAGATCGCCGAACCCCTCGACGGCCCGTGGGCGACCGCGGTGGCCGAATCCGCGCGCGAGCACGATGTCCTCGTCGTCGTCGGCATGTTCACGCCCGGTCAGGGCGGCCGCGTCCGCAACACCCTCCTGGTCACGGGCCCCACCGGCGGCGGCGACGAGATCCACACGGGCTACGACAAGATCCACCTGTTCGACGCGTTCGGGTTCGCGGAGTCCGACACCGTCGAGCCCGGCGACGCGACGCGCGTGGTGACGGTCGACGGCGTGGGGGTCGGCCTGAGCGTCTGCTACGACATCCGGTTCCCCGGCCAGTACACAGCGCTCGCGTCCGCCGGCGCGCGCCTCACCCTGTGCAGCGCCTCCTGGGGCGCCGGCCCGGGCAAGGTCGACCAGTGGCGGCTGCTCGCCCGGGCGCGCGCGCTCGACTCGACGACCTTCCTGCTCGCCGTGGGCCAGGCGGACCCGGCCGTCGAGGGTGTCGAGGTCAAGCGCGGCGCACCCACCGGCGTCGGGCATTCGCTGCTCGTCGGGCCGGACGGGACCGTGCGCGCCGAGGCCGGCCCCGGTGCGGGGCTGATGGTAGTGGAGGTCGACGACGACGAGGTCACCGACATCCGGAAGGCGATCCCCGTTCTGGCCAACGGGCGTGTCACGGAGGAGTCGCGCGGGGAGGTCCCGCGGTGAGCGGACCGGGCGGTCCACGCCGGGGCGACGACCCCGCGGATCCGGACCCGGACGACCGCGAGGCGCCCACCGAGCCGACCCCGGCGGCCGATCCTGCTGGCGCGGGAGCGGCCGATCTCGCGGACCCGCCGACGGAGCGACTGTCGCCCGGTGGCTCGGGTGCCGCGGACCCGCCCACCGAGCGGTTGCCGCCGGTCGACCCGCCGACGGAGCAGCTCCCGCCCGCGGACCCGGCCACCGAACACCTCCCGCCCGTCCCCGGCGGCACGTCGAGCGCGGCCTGGTCGCAGTACCCCGCGGGCCCCGGGCCGACGCCTCACCCCTACCCGACCGGGGACGTGCCCCCGCCAGGCGATGTCCCGCCCGACGACGGTGATCCCTGGGACGACGGGGACGGCGGCGGGTCGACGCCGTGGCTGATCGCCGCCGTCCTGTTGGCGATCGCCGTGGTGGCGGCGTTGGTGATCTGGCTGCTCACCGCGACCGGCGGCGACGAGGAGCCGGTCGCGGTGCCCACCAACTCGACGCAGACCGCCACCCCGTCGACGTCGCGGACGACGACGTCGACCGCGCCCACCACCACGGGCCCGCCCAGCGCCACCGAGCGCTGCACTTCGGAGTTCATCGCCGGCGAGCTCGGCCGGGGCACGACCGTCCGCGAGTGCGACGAGCGCTTCCTGCTGGTCACCCGGGAGAGCGGTGAGCTGGAGCTGTTCTCGTGGCGGGACGACTCGTGGCAGTTCCTCGCCGAGCCGACGTCCGACGTGTGCCGTGAGCAACTGCAGCAGCTCGGAGTCCCCGACCGGTTCCGCCGCGTGTTCCAGCCGTGCGACGTCGCGACGAGTTCCACGACGTCGTCGACGAGCCCCACGAGCACGAGCAGGATGACCCGGACGACCACCACCGGCACCAAGACCACCGTCACCACGCCCACCACCGCGACGGCGACGGCGACAGCGACGGCGACCACCGACCAGGCCGACGGCGGAGACGCGGCGGGCGGCGACACGTCCGGGGACGAGACGACCGACGCAGCCATGGCGGCCGGCTGACCCGGGCGACGGGCCTCTTCGGTCGCCCGCGCGGCTCTCAGGGCCGGTCGAAGCTGATGTTCTCCCGCGGGGTGCCCGCCGCGACCAGGCCGCGGACGGTCGCGCGCAGCATCTCCGGTGACCCCGACACGATCACCTGCCGGTCGGCCCACGATCCCCACTGCGTGACCGCCTCGACCAGCGTGCCGGTCTGCCGACGGTGCAGCGTGCGGGGTAGTTCCTGGCGGGGCCCGGCCCACCAGGGGTCCTCGTCCTCCTCGGCGACGGGCTGGATGGTCAGCCACGGGGCGGTCGCGGCGAGGTCGACGAGCGTGGGCAGGTCGTAGAGGTCGCCGGGGAAGCGGGCCCCGTAGAACAGGTGCACGCGCGGGTTGTGGCCGTGGCGCATCATGTCGAGCAGCAGGCAGCGCAGCGGGGCGATGCCGGTGCCGCCGCCGATCATGAGCACGTCGCGGAACGGCTCGGAGCGGTCCACCTCGAGCAGGCCGAGCGGCCGGGCGAGCACCCAGCGGTCGCCCACGCCGACGCCGCGGACGAGCGAGCCGCTGAGGGCGCCGCCGGGCACGTCGCGGATGTGGAACTCGATCTGCCCGGCCGGGTTCGAGGGGATCGACGGGCTGAGCCGCCGCCACACGCCGGGGGAGTAGGGCGTGAGCACGCTGAGGTACTGGCCGGGGTGGTAGTCGACCATCACGTCGCTGATGAGCCGCACCACCACGACGTCGCGGGTGGGGCGCAGCACCTCCACGACGGTGGCGCCGACGCGCGCGGGCCCCTCGCCGGCGGCCGCGCCCTGTTGGAGGGCGGTCGACAGCACCCGGTACGCGGTCGCCAGGGTGGTCTCGAGCCGGTCGTCCCAGCTACGCCCGGCCAGGTGACGCAGTGTGTGGGTCAGCGCCTCGCCGAAGCGCTGGTGGTGTCGGGGCGCGAGGTCGAGTTTGCGGTGGTCGGCGCCGAGGTGCCGGGCGAACTCGACGACCTCCTCGACCTTCGACCGGTCACCGTGGGCGTACTCGGTGGTTTCGAACGCCCAGGTCATGGCGCGGACGAACTCGCGGAGCACGGGCGTGGCGTCGCGGGGGAACAGCTCGCGGAAGTCGGGGTCGGCGGCGCGGAGCGCGCGGGCGAACAGCTCGGGGAAGCGGTCGTCGGCGAGCAGGTCGCGCAGCGCGAGCAGCGGCGGCACCTGCGCGCCCACCTGGACGGGCTCGTCGAGCGGCTCGGCCAACGGGTCGTGCCGCCGACCGAGGAACGGGTCGAGGTCGATGTCCGAGACGAGGCGTTCCACGTCGTAGCCACCGAACGGCTCGTCGGCAGGCTCCGGTCCGGGGTCGTCGCTCACGTTCCGGGCACCTCCCGCCTCGTCGTCGTCACCGTCCCCACCCTATCCGCGCGGCGCCGCTCACCTGCCCAGGGTGATGTCGACGCCCGCGCGCAGCTCGTCCTCCGTGTAGGTCAGCTGGCCGCGGCCGGGCAGCTCCACCACGTAATAGGAGCCGCCGGCGGGGACGTCGGGGAACCCGAACGTGAACGTGCACGAGGCCAGGTCGCCGCCGGAGTAGACGAGCCGGGCGGTGCCGATGACGGACGTCGAGCCCTCGAGGAGCGTGATGGTGGTGCCCTCGCCGATGTCGGACAGGGAGACGGGCAGGTCGCAGCCGGTGTCGTCCCCGGAGACCGGGTCGGCGGGCGTCGAGACCACGGTGAAGGAGCCCTCGACCGGGAACGTCGCGGATCCGGGCGCCCGTTCGGGGGGCGGGAGGAGCTGGGGGATCGGTCCGCGCGCGGCGTCGGTGCCGCGGCCGGTGTCGGAACCGGTGCCCGACCACGGTCCGGGGATCACGCCGGAGAGGAGGACGCCCAGCACGACGACGAGCGCCGCCGCCCCGAACACGGCCGCGGTCGCGAGGCCACCGCGAGCGCGGGACCGCGGCGGGGTCGCGTCGGGCGGTGGGCCGGCGCCGGGACCGCCATCGGGGGTGGGGAACGGGGGCTGCGGTGGCGGGGAGTCGGCGTCCGGGCCGGGGACGGGTGAGGGCAGGGGCCGGGGCGGGTCGCCGTAGCGGTAGGTGCCGTCGGCGAGCGGCGGGTAGTGCATCGGCATGTGCGGTGCCCCTTCCCGTCCGGCATCGAGGACGATTCTAGTGGCCGCGCGGGTGGCGGGTCGGTCACAGTGGCGACGCGGCCGGGCGTGTGGCTTGGTGCCGGGCGCCCCGGTCGGGGATGCTGGGAGAATGGCTGCCGATTCGTCGACTCCCGCTCACCCCCGCCGCGACCCGGCCGGACCCGGGCACGACCCGGTCGACGACGCCGATCTCGACCCGCGCTCGCCGGTGCCGACGCGGCCGGGTCCGCTCGGGATGGTCGGCAACGCCGTCCGCGGCGCGCTCATCGGCATGGCCGAACTCGTCCCCGGCGTCTCGGGCGGCACGGTGGCCCTGGTGACCGGTGTCTACCCGCGGTTGCTGGACTCCGGCGCGCACGTGGTGGACGGCCTGCGCTCGGCGGCGCTGGGCCCGGACCGTCGGGCCCGCACGCGCGCCGCGTTTCGGCACGTCGACTGGTGGCTGCTGCTGCCGATGGCGGTCGGCATGCTCGCAGTGGTGTTCACCGTGGCCGGGGTGATGAAGGGGTTCGTCGAGGGCAGCCCGGAGATCGCCCGCGGCCTGTTCCTCGGCATGGTGGCCACGAGCATCGCGGTCCCGCTGGGGATGGCGCGCGCGACCCCGGGCGGACGGAACTGGGTGCTGGGTCTGGTGTTCGTCCTGGGCGCGGTGTTCGCGTTCGTGCTCTCGGGGCTGCCGAGCGGGTCGATCAGCGATCCGTCCTATCTGTTGGTGTTCGTCGCGGCGGCCGTGGCGATCTGCGCCCTGGTCCTGCCCGGGGTGTCCGGGTCGTACCTCCTACTGGCGATGGGTCTGTACGCCCCCACGCTCGGCGCGGTCGACGAGCGAAACTTCGCCTACCTGGGCGTCTTCGCGCTCGGCGCGTTGGTCGGCATCTCGCTGTTCGTCAAGGTCCTCGACCGGCTCCTCGAGGACTTTCGCAAGCCCACCCTCGTCGCCATGGCCGGGCTCATGCTGGGCTCGTTGCGTGCGCTGTGGCCGTGGCAGACCGAGGAGGCCGACGTGCTCGCGCCCGGGTCGGACTGGCCCGCCGTCCTGGCCGCGGTGGTGGCCGGCGTGGCGGTGGTGCTGATCGTGCTGGCCGTGGAGAGGGCCTTCGCCGGGAAGACCGCCACCACCGGCCCGGCCGCCACCATCGATCAGGCCGCCGACAGCACCTCCGACTCCAACCGCCGGTAGCCGACCTCCATCCCGTCGACCATCCCGGTGCCGAGGATCATCTCGCGCAGCTCGGCACTCGCGTAGGTGATGACGAGCGTGAGCAGCGTCCCGCCCTCCACGGCGGTGAGGGTCTGCTCGTTGCGGGTGGGCGGCGCGTCGGCGCCCTCCATCGTCTCGGTGAACACCTCGCGGTGCGGCGGGTCGGTCTCCAGCAGCTCACCCGTCAGCGCGAACGGCTCACCCTCGACGCCCTCCCCGGGCGCCCACTCGAAGCGCGTGGTCTGACCGGGTTCCGACGCGACCCGGCACCCGACGAGCGCCCAGCCGTCCGGCCCGTGGAACCACCGGTCCAGGACCGCGGGGTCGTGGCTGGCGTCCCAGACCTGCCGCGGGGTCCCGCGCAGGACGCGGGTGAACCGGACCGTCCGGTCGTCGAGGTGCTGCGTCCGCGTGCCGGCGTCGGCCGCGAAGGTAGCGTCGTCGGCGACGACGGCGTCGATCTGACCCATCGCCTCGCGGGTGCCCTCCTCCATGCCCATCGCGATCAGCTGCTCGAGTTCGGCCAGGCTGCCGAAGTGGGAGGTGGTGGTCAGGCGGGAGCCTGCCTCCGTCGCCTCGAAGCTGAACACCATGCGCGTGGTGGGCAGGTCCGTGTCGGGCGTGCCGTCGTCGCGGGTGAACCCGTCGAGCACCTCGAACGAGCGGCCCTCCTCGACCGCGAGGAACTCCCAGTAGCCGCGGGAACGGCTGCCGTCGGGCCCGGTCATGTAGTAGTCCGTCCGGCCGCCGGGGAACACGTCGTGCCGGGTGAAGGTGGCGGGCCACGTCGGCGGGCCCCAGAAGCGTTCGATCTGCCGCGGGTCGACGTAGGCGTCCCGCAGGCGACGCACCGGCACCGGGAACTCGGCGACGATGGTCAGGGTCAGTTGGTCGAGATCTTTGTCCACCGATGTCACCGGCATGACGGGCCTTCTTCCTCGCGGGTGGTGCTCGGGCGTGGTGCTAGGCGTGGTGCTGCTCCTCGGCGAGGAGGGCGTCGAGTCGGTCGATGCGTCCCCGCCAGATGTCCTCGAACCCGTCGAGCAGGCTCTGCGCTCGCCGGATCGCGTCGACATCGCCCCGGATCCGGCGCTCTCGGCCGATCCGGTGGTCACTGATCAGTCCCGCCTCCTCCAGGACGTTGACGTGCTTACGGACGGCCGCGAACGACATGTCGTAGTGGTCCGCCAGTTCGGAGACGGTGGACTCGCCGGCGAGCGTGCGCCGGAGGATGTCCCGCCGCGTGGCGTCGGCCAACGCGCGGAACAGTCGGTCCACCTCGTCGTCATCGAGGGCCACCTCATCCGTTCGACATGAAACCATGTGGTATCACGTTAGGCCTGCCCGCGCCCGGGGTCAATACCCCGCGGCGAGCCGACACCGTCACCGCCGGAACGGGCGCCGGGATTCCACAGCCCGCTTCCGTCTCCACAGGGACGGGCGGGTGCCGCCCGGTGAGCGGCCGTCTCGTCGTCGTCGTCCTCTAGCCTGACGGCGTGCAGGCATCGCTCCCGAGGGTTCCCGAGACCGACGTCGCCTCCTTCGTGGGCGCGGCGGCGCTCGGCCGCGCCCGGCGCTACGTCGACGCCACGCGCATCCGGGAGCTGCGGTACGACGCCGCCACCCACCGCCTCGACGCGGACGTCGCGGGCAGTGGCGGCCGGGGCGGCCGCGCCTGGTACTCGACGACCGTCCACCTCACGGCGCCCGACGCGGACGGGTACTCCCGCCCGCGCCGCAGCCTGTGCACGTGCCCCGTCGCGCTGAACTGCAAGCACGCCGCCGCGGTCATGCTGTACGCGGCGACGCTCGCCGACCGGGACGCCGGCGTGCCCGACTGGCGGCGCCAGGCCGAGGAGGCCCTGCGCACGGTCGACGCGGGGCGGGCGTATCAGGAGGCGCCGATCGTCGGGCTGCAGCTGTCGGTGGTGCCCGACGAGCTCGCCCCGGACGGCGGCGCGGGCGGCCTGCAGCCGGGGCTGGGCAACCGGCTCAAGGCGCGGATCGTGGTGCCCGGCAGCGGCGGGCGCTGGAAGTCGGCGGGCGTCGAGTGGGACCGGCTGCGCTACGGCTGGGACGGCGGACTGTCGCTCGCCCAGGCCGCGTGGCTGCGGGCGGTCGACGCGCTCGCCCGCAGTCACCGCCAGGCGCGCGTGTGGCTCGACCTGTGCGACGCCGAGGTCCCCGCCCTGTGGCCGCTCATCGTCACGGCCGCGGAGGCCGAGATGGAGATCGTGCCCGGCGACGGCCTGCGCGAGGTCGTGCCCGGGCCGCCGCGCCGAGTCGGCCTCACCGCGTGGAGTCCGGACGGGTCGGCGCTGGTGGTGGTCGCCGCGGCGGAGGTGGAGCCGGGACCGGACGGCACCGCGGGCGGCGGCTACGGCGCCGGGGACGGCGAGGGCGACGACGGCGAGGGCGACGACGACGACGAGGGCCGCGACCGCCCCCTGCCCGGCGCCCTCGTGGGGGAGCACGGGGACATGGTCGCGCTGGTCCGTGACCGGGTGCTGGAGCTGTCCCCGGTCGGGCGGCTGGGGCCCGGCGTGGCCGGGCAGCTGCGGCAGTGGCGCGCCCTGACCGTCCCCGACGAGGCGGTGCCCGAGTTCTGTGCGGACTTCCTGCCCGACCTCGTCGACAGGTTCCCGGTGACCGACCGCGTCGGGCGGCTCGAGCTCCCCCGGTTCGATCGCGTGGAGCTCGAGCTGACGATCCGGCCGCCCGCCGGGGCGGGCCCGGGCGGTGCGACCCACGAGCTGGGACTGATGCTGCAGTGGCACCGCGTCGACGTGATGCGCATGTCCGACGACACCGAGGTGACGCGCCGTCGGCCCCTCAGCGTAGCCGAGATGGGGATCGGCACCCCGCTGCCCGGGGATCCCGCGCTCATCGCGCTGACCACGGCCGTCTCCGACGCCGGCTGGGGCTGGATCCTCGGCGAGGGCACCCTGCGGGTGACCGGCCGGGAGGCGGGGCTGGTGCTGACCGACGGGCTCGAGCAGCTCCGCGCACTCGACGGCGTCCACGTGGTGCTGGCCGACGAGGTGCCGAGTATCCGCCGGGCCACGGAGGGGCCGCGCATCCACGTGGCCACCGAGGACGACCGCTCGGGGATCGACTGGCTGGGACTGACGGTCACCGTCACCGTCGAAGGCCGCCCCGTCCCGTTCGCCGCCATCTTCCGGGCGGTGGTCACCGGGCAGGACGAGTTCCTCACCGAGGACGGGCTGCTCGTCCCGGTGGACCTCGAGCGGTTCGGCGAGCTGCGCGAGCTGCTCGACGAGGCGATGGCGGCCTCCGCCGAGCGGGTCGGCAGGGAGCCGGACGGGGCGGGAGTGAAGATCGGCCTCGGGCAGGCCGGGGTGCTCGCGGACCTCGCGGAGCTGGCTGACGATCTCGAGCCACCGTCCGGGCGGGCGCGCGCGCTGCTCGAACTGGCCGCCGACACCCCCGCGCCCGTCCCGGCCCCCGCCGCGCTCGAGGCGGACCTGCGGCCGTACCAGCAGCAGGGCCTGGACTGGCTGGCCATGCTGTGGCGGCACCGGATCGGCGGGATCCTCGCCGACGACATGGGCCTGGGCAAGACCATCCAGTCGCTCGCGCTCATCGCCCACGCGCACGAGACCGCCGGCGACCGCCCGCCGGGACCGTTCCTCGTCGTGGCGCCCTCGTCGGTCGTGCCCAACTGGGAGGCCGAGGCGCGCCGGTTCGTCCCCTCGCTCCGGGTGTCGCGGCGATCGGCGACCGAGGCCCGGTCCACGACGACGGTCGCCGAGGACGCGGCCGCGTCCGACATCGTGGTGACCTCCGCCGCGGTTCTGCGGCTGGACGCCGAGTCGTACGCGGGCGTCGAGTGGGCGGGCGTGATCCTCGACGAGGCCCAGCAGGCAAAGAACCCGGGGTCCAAGCTCTTCGCCGCGCTGGCCGGGCTGCGGGCGGACTTCCTGCTCGCCGTGACGGGCACGCCCATGGAGAACAACCTCACCGAACTGTGGGCGGTCGCGGCGCTGTCGTGCCGGGGCGTGCTGCCCGACGCCAAGGACTTCCGCACCCGCTTCCGCACGCCCATCGAGAAGGACGGGGACCGGGCCACGCTCGAGCGGCTGCGCAGGCGGTTGCGTCCGTTCCTGCTGCGGCGGCGCAAGGAGCTCGTGGCCGCCGACCTGCCCCCGCGCACGGACGCGGTGATGGAGATCGAGTTGTCGGCCACGCACCGCCGGATCTACGAACGGGAGCTCGCGAGGCAGCGGGCCTCGCTGCTGGCGCTGCTCGACGACTTCGAGTCCAACCGCATCAGCGTCCTCGCCGGGCTCACCGTGCTCCGGCGGCTGTGCCTGGACGCATCCCTGGTCGACCCGGACCATCTCGGCGTCGCGTCGGCGAAGACCGACGAGCTCATCGCCGCGCTGCGGGAGGTGGTGGCCGAGGGGCACCGCGCGCTCGTGTTCAGCCAGTTCACCACCTACCTCGACACCGTCGTGGATCGCTTGCGCGACGAGGGGATCACCGTGGCCCACCTCGACGGGAGCACGACGGATCGGGCCGGGGCCGTCGGCGAGTTCACCGAGGGCGGCGCGCAGGTGTTCTGCCTCAGCCTCAAGGCCGGCGGCGTGGGGCTCAACCTGGTCGGCGCCGACTACGTGTTCCTGCTGGACCCGTGGTGGAACCCGGCGACCGAGGCCCAGGCCGTGGACCGCGCGCACCGCATCGGCCAGACTCGCCCGGTGCTGGTCTACCGGATGGTCGCCCGCGACACGATCGAGGAACGCGTGGTCGAGCTGCAGCAGCGCAAGGCCGAGCTGTTCGCCTCCGTCCTGGACAGCGGCGAGCATTTCTCCGCCGCGCTCACCGCCGACGACCTGCGCGGGCTGCTGGGGTAGGCGCGCGACTCAACGCATCTCCGGCAGCGCCAGCCCCGCTGCCACGGCCGCCCCGAACAGCGCCGTGTCCCGCGACGGCGAGTAGACCACGCGCGGGACGGGCACGGTGATCGGCAGGGACTGGAGCTGCTCGGCGACCGGCCCGTGCAGTGCCTCGCCCAGCCCCACGACGATGCCGCCGGCGAGTAGGACCGTCCGGGGGCGGAAGAGCTGGACGGCGTCCACGAGGAACGATCCGAGCCGGTAGGCGTAGATCTCGGCGGCGCCGTCGCCGTGCTCCCGCTCGAGGTCGTACAGGCCGTGCCCGCCCAGTCCCCACCACGCCTCGGTGTTGGTACCGTCGCCGACGATCCGCCAGTGCCCGAGGTCCCAGCCGGTGTGGCCGCACGGGTGGATGAGCGCGCCGTGGTGGTTGAGTGCGCCGAACGCCAGGGACGAGCCGAGGGAGATGGCGATACCGCCGAACTCGACGTCCGGGAGCCGCGTCAGCGCCAGGGCGTGGGCGTCACCGTCGCCGATGACCGAGACCGGCGCTTCGATCAGCGACACCAGCTCGGTGCGCAGGTCGCACTCCGCCCACGCGGCGGCGCGCGACATGACGACCCGCCCGCGGTCCGCGTCGACGTGGCCGTTCAGCGATACCCCGACCCCGGCGGGGGAGCGGTCGACGGCGAGGATCGCGGTGGCGAGATCCTCGGCGGTCGCGACCTCGGCACCGTGGACGCCCACCACGTTGCCGTCCACCACGGCACCGATCCGCGTCCCGCTGCCGCCGATGTCCACGACCACGCCGTTGCGCATCGCCGCACCTCCCTCTTTCGTGCCTACATTCTCACCACTTATTCGTAGCGGGTGCGCGGAGGGTTTGCCGCCGGTGACCGCGCGCCGGCCGGCACACAGGCCGCCGGCCGGGGTGTGGCCGAGATCATGCGGAGACCGGAGATCGGACGTCGCCGCGTGTCGTTAGTAGTAGACATGACCGCTACTTTCAACGCCCAGAACGCGCTCGCCCTCGACGAGCAGGCGCAGGACCTCCTATTCCGCGAGGCGCGCACGGCCAACGCCTTCACCGATGAGCCCGTCACCGACGAGCAGATCCGCGCGATCTTCGACCTGGTGAAGTGGGCGCCCACCTCCATGAACATCCAGCCTCTGCGCGCCATCGTCATCCGATCGGAGGAGGCCAAGGCCCGGCTGCTCCCGCTCCTCGCCGAGGGTAACCGCGCAAAGACCGCCGCGGCCCCGGCCGTCGCGCTGCTCGCGGCCGACATCGACTTCCACGACGAGCTGCCCACGCAGTTCCCGCACTTCCCCGGTGCGCGCGATCTGTTCGCCGGTGACGAGGACGCCCGCGTGAGCACGGCCGAACTCAACGCCGGGCTGCAGATCGGCTACGCGATCATCGGGATCCGTGCCGCCGGCCTCGCGGCGGGTCCGATGACCGGCTTCGACGCCGAGGCGATCTCCCGCGAGTTCTTCCCCGACGGCCGCCACCGCGTGCTCATGGCCATCAACATCGGCAAGCCGGCCGAGGAGGGTGCCTGGTTCGACCGGCTCCCGCGGCTCGGGTACGACGAGGTCGTCGAGACCCTCTGACAGAGCTCTTCTCCACCTCTCCGACGGGCCGGGCGCTGCGGCGCCCGGCCCGTCGGCGTCATCCGGCGGTCGTCCAGGCGAGGACGTCGACGGCCCAGACGATGTCTCCGATGACCCCCGGCGGCGCGCCGATGGTCGACACGGGGATCTCACGCCCGCACGGCCAGTGGGCGATGTGTCCGCTTTCGGTGGTCATCACGGCGTAGTCGAGGTCGGCCCGGAGCCCGACCGGCGGCGAGTGGTCCTCGGGCCGTCGCGGCGACCATTCCCCGCGCAGCGGCCGGGGCGCGCCCGGGATGGTGGTGTCCCGGTGCTCGGCGGGGACCTTTTCCAGCAGTGAGGGGGGTCGTGCCGACCACGGCCAGCGCGATCGCGATCGGCACGACCACCGCGAGGACGTAGATGACGAACCTGGTGGCGCGGGCCACCGGACTGTAGTGGAGTCTATTCAGTTGTGGACATTCGTTCACATCAGTCCGCGGTCCTTGTGGCGCGATCTCTGACTTGAGTGGAATAGACTCAACCCGACAGTCGTTGTAGAGGGTGTCCGGCAGTGAACAACTCCGGTATTGATTCCAGTACGCTCAACACTACGCCTAGAAAGGACCGGTCGATGAGCCAGTTCAACCCCACGACCAAGACTCAGGCGGCTCTCTCGGCCGCCGTCCAATCCGCGTCCGCGGCGGGTAACCCGGATGTGCGACCCGGGCACCTGCTCGTCGCCCTGCTCGAACAGCAGGACGGGATCGCCACCCCCCTCCTCCAGGCCTGCGGGGTGGACCCGCAGCTCGCCCTGACCCAGGCCAAGGCCCTCGTCAGCGGATACCCCAAGGCGTCGGGCTCGGGGATGGCCGCCCCCAACTTGAATCGCGACGCCCTCGCCGTCGTCAACTACTCCCAGGCCCTCGCGGCGGAGATGGGCGACGACTACGTCTCCACCGAACACGTCCTGGTCGGCATCGCCGCAGGTGGCGCTCCTGGCGCCACAAACGCAGACGCGGCCAAGCTCCTGAACGAGCTCGGCGCCACCGAGGACGCGCTCAAGCAGGCGTTCACCGCAGTCCGCGGCAACACCCGCGTGACCACGGAGAATCCCGAGGACCAGTACCAGGCGCTCGAGAAGTACGCCACGGACCTCACCGCCCGCGCGCGGGAGGGCAAGATCGACCCGGTCATCGGGCGCGACTCGGAAATCCGCCGCGTAGTTCAGGTCCTGTCCCGCCGCACCAAGAACAACCCCGTACTCATCGGTGAACCCGGCGTCGGCAAGACCGCCATCGTGGAGGGCCTGGCCCGCCGCATCGTCGCCGGGGACGTCCCCGAGTCCCTCAAGGGCAAGACCCTGCTCTCGCTGGACCTGGGCTCGATGGTCGCGGGCGCGAAGTACCGCGGCGAGTTCGAGGAGCGGCTCAAGGCCGTGCTCGACGAGATCACCGCGGCCGAGGGCCAGATCATCACGTTCATCGACGAGATCCACACGATCGTCGGCGCCGGCGCGACCGGCGAGGGCTCGATGGACGCCGGCAACATGATCAAGCCGATGCTCGCCCGCGGCGAGCTGCGACTGGTCGGCGCCACGACCCTCGACGAGTACCGCAAGTACATCGAGAAGGACGCGGCCCTCGAGCGCCGCTTCCAGCAGGTGTACGTGGGTGAGCCCAGCGTCGAGGACACCGTCGGCATCCTGCGCGGGCTCAAGGAGCGCTACGAGGTCCACCACGGCGTGCGCATCACCGACTCCGCCCTGGTCTCGGCCGCCACGCTCTCGGACCGCTACATCACGCAGCGGTTCCTGCCCGACAAGGCGATCGACCTGGTCGACGAGGCCGCCAGCCGGCTCAAGATGGAGATCGACTCGCGCCCCGAGGAGATCGACGCCGCCGAGCGGATCGTTCGCAGGCTGGAGATCGAGGAGGTCGCTCTGCAGAAGGAGACCGACGCCGCGTCCAAGGACCGGCTGGTCGCCCTGCAGGCCGAGCTCGCCGACGCCAAGGAGAAGCTGTCCGAGCTGACCGCCCGCTGGCAGAACGAGAAGACCGCCATCGAGGGCGTGCAGCGGATCAAGGAGGAGCTCGACGCCCTGCGCACCGAGTCCGATAAGGCCGAGCGCGACGGCGACTACGCCCGCGTGGCCGAGATCCGCTACGGACGGCTGCCCGAGCTGGAGAAGCAGCTCGCGCAGGCGGAGGAGAGCGAGGCCGCGGCCGGCGCGATGCTCAAGGAGGAGGTCGGTCCCGAGGACGTCGCCGAGGTCGTCTCCGCCTGGACCGGGATCCCCGTGGGCAAGATGCTCGAGGGCGAGACCGAGAAGCTGCTGCGGATGGAGGACGAGCTCGGCCGCCGGGTCGTCGGTCAGCACGAGGCCGTGCGGGCCGTGTCCGACGCGGTCCGCCGCGCCCGGGCCGGGGTCGCCGACCCCAACCGGCCCACCGGCTCGTTCCTGTTCCTCGGCCCGACGGGCGTCGGTAAGACGGAGCTGGCCAAATCACTGGCCCAGTTCCTGTTCGACGACGAGCGCGCCATGGTCCGGATCGACATGAGCGAGTACTCGGAGAAGCACTCGGTCGCGCGACTCGTCGGTGCCCCTCCGGGCTACGTCGGCTACGAGGCCGGCGGCCAGCTCACCGAGGCGGTGCGCCGCAGGCCGTACACGGTCGTCCTTCTCGACGAGGTGGAGAAGGCTCACCCGGACGTCTTCGACATCCTCCTGCAGGTCCTCGACGACGGTCGCCTGACCGATGGTCAGGGACGCACGGTCGACTTCCGCAACACCATCCTCATCCTCACCTCGAACCTGGGCGCGGGCGGCACGCGGGAGCAGATGATGGACGCGGTCAAGCGGGCGTTCAAGCCGGAGTTCATCAACCGACTGGATGACGTGGTGGTCTTCGACGCCCTCAGCGAGGAGCAGCTGGAGTCGATCGTCGACATACAGATCGACCAGCTCGCCGAGCGGCTGAAGGCCCGGCGACTGGTGCTCGAGGTCGACGAGGCCGCCAAGGGCTGGCTGGCCCGGCGCGGCTACGACCCGGCCTACGGCGCGCGCCCGCTGCGTCGACTGGTGCAGAAGTCGATCGGCGACCGGCTGGCCCGGGCGCTGCTCGCCGGCGAGGTCCGCGACGGCGACACCGTGCGCGTCTCGCTGGCCGAGGACGGCGAGACGCTCCAGCTGAGCTGAGCCGATGCGGCGCCCGACGGGCCCGGTCACCGGAACGCGGTGACCGGGCCCGTCTCGTCGAGAAGCGCGTTCCGTACCCGCCGATCCCGGGCGATGTGCACGGAACGTACTTGTCGACGAGCCGCGCCGGATGGCGTGAAGCCTGTCACCGCAGCCGGATCGGGCCGCCCACCACGCCGCCGTACGAACTATCCTGGCCACGTGACCAGCGACACCGTCCTCTCGACCACTCGTCCCGACAGCCCCCTTCTCGTCACGGCGCGCGAGCTGATCAACGACGTCTCCAACCTGCCGGTCCCGCCCGTCATCCTCGACGTGCGCTGGCAGCTCGGTGACGCGCTCGGGCGCGAGCATTACTGGTCCGGCCACATCCCCGGCGCGCAGTATCTGGACCTGCCGGGCGACCTCGCGGGCCAGCGCAACGTCCGCGAGGGTCGGCACCCTTTGCCCTCGCCGGAGGACTTCGAGGACGCGATGCGCCGCGTCGGTATCGACAACGACAGTCGCGTGGTGATCTACGACGACCTCGGCAACACCTCGGCCGCCCGCGCCTGGTGGCTCATGCGGTGGGCCGGCAAGAAGGACGTGCACCTGCTCGACGGCGGTCTCAAGGCGTGGATCGCGGAGGGTGAGGACCTCGCCGTGGGGCCCGGCAACCCGGTCTCGCGCGGGAACTTCACGTTCGACCTGGATCACATGCAGACGGTCGGCATCGAGGAGGCCGCCCACTGGCCGGAGCGGGGCGTGCTCATCGACGCGCGCACGCCGGAGCGCTACGAGGGCCGCACCGAGCCGATGGACTCGCGCGCCGGACACATCCCGGGCGCGGTGAACCTGCCCACGATGAACTTCATCGACGACCGCGGCCGATTCCTGCCGTCGGAGAAGTTGCGGGAGATGTTCGCCGAGGTGGGCGTGTCCGAGGGCGACGACGCGGTCGTGTACTGCGGGTCCGGAATCCACGCGTGCCACACGTTGGCGGCGATGGAGGTCGCGGGTCTCGACGCGGGGCGTCTGTTCCCGGGTTCCTGGTCGGCGTGGTCGGCGGACCGCAAGCGCCCGGTCGCGATCGGCCCGGACCCCCGCTAGTCACCCCCTCCGGCCGGTCCGGGCGCGGTTCACAGCCGCACACGGGACCGGGAGGGGCCCACGCGCCGCGCCACCTGGACGGGCGTGTCGGTCGCGCTGGCTACCCTTCAGGGCATGGTCTGGATCTGGTTCCTCGTGGCCCTCGTGCTGCTCGTCGCGGCGATCGCCCTGCTACGCCTGGACGCCAAGCAGCGCGGCGGCGGGCGCGGCGCGGCGCGCGGCGACGGGCGTTTACGGGCGCGTGCCCCCTTGGCCGGTCCGGAAGGCGACGCGGTCGCGGGGGGATCGGCCGGGGTCGACGACGACGAAGCCCCGCGCCCCGCCGAGCCGGCGGACGGGGCCGATCGGGAGCCCGGGTCGCCGGGACGGTCGGGTGAGCCGCTTCTCGCGCCGTTCCAGCGCTCGCGGAGTGCGGGCGTGGAGGTCCCGTCAGCCGGGGCCCGCGATGACTCGGGGGTCGACGCGTCGGCCGCTGACGAGCAGGCCACTGAGGATCGGATCGCTGTCGAGCCGACCGATGAGCCGGCCGCTGAGCCGGCCGACGAACCCGCGCCCCTCGACCCGACCGAGCCGACGGTCGACTCGTCGCCGCGGTTGCTCGACAAGGTGCGTGCGCTCCTTCCCGCGCGTCGGCAGCGGGGGACCGCCCCGGTGTCGGTGGAGCAGGCGCCGGCCGACCCGCTGGCGGATTCGCCGGTGGTGCGTTGGCTTGAGGATCGCGAGTTCGAGCCGACCCCGACGCCGGCTCCGGAGTTCCGGCACGGCGACTTCGCGGGCGGACTGGCCCCGCTCGGCACGGTCTCGCACGGCGTGTTCCGCGGGCGTCGGGCGATCATGGGCGTGACCGGCGGGCGCACGGTGCTGGCGCTGCGCCGCGACACGGCCTCCGACGTGGTGCTGGACCTCAGTCGCCCGGACGTCGACGCCGAGCCGGGTTTCCACGATGCCGGCGAAGTCGGTGCGCTGGAGGCGCGGACGTCGGACTACGGGCGGTTGGACCTCATCGACCGCGACCGCCTGACGGAAGCCGTCCGCGAGGTGCCCGCCGACGTGCGCCGCGTCTGGGCGGAGGGCGAGTGGGCGGCCGCGACGATCGACGGCGTCGACGACCCCTCGTCGTGGGATGACGTGGTGATGGCCCTGCACGGGGTGGCCGACGTGCTGGCGCCGTTCCCGCCGATCGGTGGCCGGGCCCGCGCGCTGCCCGCGGAGATCGATCCGGGCGCTCCCGCTGCCGCCGCGGGCCCCGAGGCCGACCCCACCGTCGGCATGGACGGCGAGGTCGGCACGGGCACTCACGGACTCACCGCGACTGCGGGGCTGCCGGGGTCGGAGAACCTCGTCGTCGTCGACAACGACCGCGGCGACACCCGCGGCGATCTCACGCCCGTCCAGGCCGGCGCCCCCACCGACGCGACCCCGACCGACGCCACCACCACCGACGCCACTCCCACCGGCGACGAGCCGGCGGACGACGAACCGGTCGCCCCGGTGCCCGAACCGCGTCGCGCCGGCCACCTCCGCCTGGTCCCGGACCGGTCGGGCGCGCGCGACCTGACCGACGTGCCCGTCGTGGCCGACCGCGGCGACACGATGCCCGACACCGACCCCGACATGCCCGCCGACGCAGCCGTGCCCGCCGACGCAGCCGAGCCGGCAGGGTCCGATACAGAGCCCGACGAGGCGCCCGCCCCCGAGCCCGACCCCTTCGCCGAGATCATGGACATCACCGGCCCGGTCCCCGCGCGCGGCGACGTCGCGGCCGACCACCTCGCGCCCCGGCCACCGCTCTCGCGGCCGAGCCGGGGCATCGGGCAGGCCTACCCGGAGGACGCCTCGGTGCCGCCGCTCGCCGCGGGGGCGTACAGCGGCGAGGCGGCCATCAAGCCGCTCGGCTCGGAGGACGACGAGGACGAGATCCGCGACGAGGTCGAGCGCTTCGACGCCGCCCGCATCGACGGCGGCTCGGACCTCGAGCGGACGCCGTCCGGCCGCCACGGTTCGGACCCGGCGGAGAGCGCGGAGGAGGAGACCGGCCGCCTGTCGGTCGCCGAGCTCGCGGCGAAGGTGGGCGCCACGCCGTCGCCGGGCAGACGCCGCCGGCGCCGCGCGGAGGACGACGAGCAACCCGCGCACGACGACGGTGACGAGGTCGGCGGCCGCGAGCGACCGGGCGTCGACCCCGACGTCGAGCAGACCGCCCGGCTCCACCTCCCGCCGGACATCAGGGACTGACGCCGGTCGCGGACAAACCGGTCGTGACGTGGTGCGATCCGCGGCCGACTAGAGTCGGGACCACCACCGGCGGCGCCTGGCCCGACCGCCGGGCCCACCGTGTCCGTGCAGCCTGCCCCCGCGAGGAGTCCCATGACCGAGCCCGCCCCCGTCGACGCCCAGTCCCGCGCGCGCCTGTCCGAGCTGGTCGCGGAGTTGGCCGTCGTCCACGGTCGCGTCACCCTGTCCTCGGGCCGCGAGGCCGACTACTACGTGGATCTGCGCCGCGCGACGCTGCACCACGAGGCGTCGCCGCTGATCGGCCGCCTGCTGCGCGAGCTCACCGCGGACTGGGACTTCGACGCCGTCGGCGGGCTCACCCTCGGCGCGGATCCGGTGGCCACGGCGATCATGCACGCGCCCGGCCGCCCGGTCGACGCGTTCGTCGTGCGCAAGGAGGCCAAGAAGCACGGCATGCAGCGCCGCATCGAGGGCCCCGACATCGTGGGCCGCCGCGTGCTGGTGGTGGAGGACACCACGACCACCGGCAACTCGCCGCTGACCGCCGTCGCCGCCCTGCGCGAGGCGGGCGCGGAGGTCGTGGGCGTGGCCACCGTCGTGGACCGCGCGACCGGCGCCGACGACGTGATCCGCGCGGAGGGCGTGGAGTACCGGGCGTTGCTCGGCCTGACCGACCTGGGATTGGAGTGACCTGAGGTGACGAACAAGACGACGACGACCACGACGACGACGAGGTCCGCCCTCGACCGCGTGCGGCAGGCGCTGACGGAGCGCGTGGGCGTGCTCACGGACACCTCTCGCCCGGAGGGGCCGGCGTTCCTCGCGGCGGCCGCGGGGACGGAGATCGCCAAGGCCACCGGCATCGGCGCGCTGGAGAAGCTGTGCAAGCCGCTCATCGTGCCGGCGGCGCTGGCGATCGCGCTGCGGGACGGCCGGCCCCTCTCGGCGGTCGACACCGCGCTGCTGTCGGCCACCGGGGCGGCGTACACGACGGGCGACGTCATCCTCATGCTCGGCGACGGGCACGCCAGCCGGGAGGTGGGCCGGCTGGCCGCGGGGGCGGCGGCGTTCGCGACCGGCCACCTCGCGCTGGGCGCGCTCATGCTGCGCTCGGGCCTGCGGTTCAAGCCTGTGCAGTCGGCCGTGCACGGCGTGGTCGCCGGGGCGGCCGCCGCGGTGCTCCTCGCGGAGGGCCGCGAGAACGCGCCGCTGGCCGCGTACGGCGGTCTGCTCGCGACGCTGTCGGCGCTGGCGACCTCGGTGGACCGCTCGCACGGACCGGCCGCGTCGGTGCTGGCGGTGGCCGGGCCGGTGTTCCTGCTCAGCGACTCGCTCATCCTCGCGCGCCGCAAGGTCAAGGGCGGCACGGTGCCGGCCCGCGCCCTGGACGTCGGCGTGATCGACACCTACGCCACCGCCGCGTTGCTGCTGCTCACCGGCGCCGCCGCCGCGGCCCGCCACACCGGGAGCCGGGCGTGAGCGCGGCGCGCACCGTCCTCGTCACGGGCGCGGGGCGGGGGATCGGCGAGGCCACGGCCCGCCGGTTCGCCGGCGCCGGGTACCTCGTCGGCGCGTACGACCTGCAGCCGTGCGCGTGGGCCGAGGGCGACGACAGGTTCGTCACCGGCGCCCTCGACGTCACCGATCCCGCCGCGTGGGAGGCCGCCCTCGCCGAGCTCACCGCCCGCAGCGGCGGCGCGCTGGACGTGCTCGTCAACAACGCCGGGCTGCTGTACGGCACCCCGTTCATGGACGCGAGCTACGAGAAGGATTCGGCCCTGGTCGACGTCAACGTCAAGGGCGTGCTCTACGGCTGTCGCGCGGCGTTCCCGCACCTTCGGGCCGCATCCGCGCCGACAGTGGTCAACCTGTGCTCGGCGTCGGCGATCTACGGCCAGGCCGAGATGGCCACCTACTCGGCCACCAAGTTCGCCGTCCGCGGCATCACGGAGGCCCTTGACCTGGAGTGGGCCGACCACGGGATCCGCGTGTGCTCGGTGTGGCCGCTCTACGTGGGCACCGAGATGCTCTCGGGCGTCAACACCGCGGGCATGCGCAACATGGGCGTGCGCCTGACCGAGGGCGACGTCGCCGGCGAGATCCTCGACCTCGCGGAGCAGACCCGCCGCACGCCGCGCGGACTGCTCGGTCGGATCCGCGGAACGTTCGGCCGCGAGGTCCACCGCCCGGTCGGCGCCCAGGCCACCGCGATGTACCTCGCGTCGCAGGTCGCGCCGGGACGACTCACCCGGCTGACCAACAAGCGCCTCACCTCGTGACGGAGGCCGCGGCCGGGTCGGCGGAGCCCGGCGAGCCCGCGCCCGGGCCGACCGAGTGGGGCGACGGCGCGGTCGGCGTGGGTCCGTGGGAGGTCGAGCACCCCGGCGAGCCCCGCCCGTCAGGCGAGACCTGGGACCCCGAACTGCTCGACGCCGGCGACCGCCGCAACGTCGTGGACCGATACCGCTACTGGCGGCGCGAGGCGATCGTCGCCGACCTCGACACGCGCCGGCACCCGTTCCATGTGGCGATCGAGAACTTCGGCCACGACGCCAACATCGGCACCGTCGTCCGCACCGCCAACGCCTTTCTGGCCGCCGAGGTGCACATCGTAGGCCGACGCCGCTGGAACCGCCGCGGTGCCATGGTCACCGACCGCTACCAGCACCTGCGGCACCACGATGACGTCACCGCGCTCATGGAGTGGGCCGCGACCGAGGGGTTGCCGGTCGTCGCCGTCGACAATCTCCCCGGCGCCGAGCCGCTCGAGGCGGTGAGCCTGCCGCGCGAGTGCGTCCTGCTGTTCGGGCAGGAGGGGCCCGGCGTCAGCGACGACGCCCGCCTGCGGGCCGCGCGAACAGTGTCGATCGCGCAGTTCGGCTCAACCCGGTCGATCAACGCGGGCGTGGCCGCCGGCATCGCCATGCACGCCTGGATCCGGGAGCACGCCGCCTATTGATTGTCGATAGGTTTCGGCCCATGGTCATTGCATGAACATCGAAAGGCGGGCGGTCCTGCCGCTCCGAACCCTCCTCGGGGTGCTGTTCGCCGTGCTCCTCCTGCTGGAGGTGATGTCGCTGCCGGGTCAGTTCGCCCACATGGCAGAGACGAACTCCGAGTCCGCGCACCTGCGGTGGCCGCTCACGGCCGTGTCGATCTACTGGGTGGTGTGTATCCAGGTCGTGGTGGTGGCCACCTGGAAACTGCTCTCCCTCGTCGAATCCGACCGCATCTTCACCGACGCCTCCATGACGTGGGTCGACGTGATCCTCGGGGCGATCGCCGCCGCCTGGGCCATGCTCGTGGTGGTGCTCGCGCTGGTCGGATTCACGGCGGATGATCCCGGCCTGCCGCTGCTGCTCTTCGTCGTCGTCGTCATCATCACCGTCGCGGCGCTGCTCATGGTCGTCCTGCGCGCCCTCCTCCGGCAGGCCACCGGACTGCGCTCCGAGATGGACACGGTGGTCTGATGTCGATCGTCGTGCGGATCGACGTGGAGCTCGCCAAGCGCAAGATGAGCGTCGGCGAGTTCGCGGAGAAGGTCGGCCTGACGCCCGCCAACGTGTCGGTGCTGAAGAACGGGCGCGCCAAGGCGGTGCGGTTCAGCACGCTCGAGGCGATCTGCCGTGCGCTCGAGTGTCAGCCCGGTGACCTGCTGGAATGGGTGGAGGACGTGGAATGAGGCGCGCGGTGCGGTTTGTTCTGGCGTTGGCCGTCGTCCTGGCGTTGCTCGCGCTCGGCGCGCTGCGCTGGCGAGGGGTGGATTAGGGCGCGGGTCCCGGGACTGGGTCCCGCCTCGTTTCCGCGCCGGGCCCGCCTCGTTTCCCGCGCCGGCGCTACGGTGGGGGCGTGGCACCCACCGATCTGCCGGACACCCTCCGGTTGTCCCTGCTGGATCGGTCCCGGACCCGTCACGGCGAGTCCCACGCCTCGGCGGTCGAGTCGACACTCCGGCGCGCCGAACACGCCGACCGCCTGGGTCTGCACCGGTACTGGACGGCCGAGCACCACGCGGTGCCCGGCATCGCGAGCGGCAGCCCGCCGCTGCTCATCGCGGCCGCCGCCGCCCGCACCGAGCGCATCCGCCTGGGTTCCGGCGGGGTGATGCTGCCCAATCACCGCCCGCTGGTCGTGGCCGAGCAGTTCGCCGTGCTCGAGGCCATGCACCCGGGCCGCATCGACCTCGGCGTCGGCCGGTCGCTCGGCTTCACCGCCCCGGTCCGCGAGGCGCTCGGTGTGAGCGAGTACGACACCGACGCGTTCGACCGCGACATCGCCGCCGTGCGGGACTTCCTCCACGGCCGCGGCCCGGTCACCGCGCTGCCGGTGGTGGAGGACCCGCCACCGATGTTCGTCCTGGCCACCGGCCGCGGCCTGGGGGTCGCCGCGCGCGCCGGTCTGCCGGTCGTCGTCGGCGGTCCGCGCTTGCTGGCCGACCCGACGCCGCTGGAGCGCTACCGGGAGGCGTTCCGGCCGGACGGGGCCGACTCCGAGCCCTATGTGGTGATGAGCCTCGAGGTGATGATCGCCGACTCGACCGACGCGGCCCGTGAGTTGCTGTTGCCGGAGGCGTGGGCGATGGCCGAGTCGCGCGAGACCGGCGCGTTCGGACCGCTTCGGCCGGTCGAGGAGATCCTGGACCGGAAGTTCCGGCCCCAGCAACTACGGCGGATGGAGGAGTGGATGGGCACCGCCGTGCACGGAGACGCGGAGAAGGTGGCCGGGGAGATCGCCGCACTCGTGGAGCGCACGGGCGCCGACTAGATCATGGCGTCGACGTCCACGTACGACCGGGACGCGCTCGCGCGGGCCGACGAGGCGTTCGCCGCGCTGCTCCCCGGATGACATACGGGCGGCCCAGGGGCGGTGCCGCCCCCGCCCTGTCGAGGGCGGTGTCGCGCGGCTCCCGGGTGCGCGGGGTGGGGCTGGCCTAGGCTGGGAGGTGTGCGCCCGCCGTCACGGGCGGCGCCGGCGCCCCGGCCGAGGCCATCCGCACCAAGAACTGAACCACCGGAGGAGACCCCATGCCCATCGCAACTCCCGAACAGTACAAGGACATGCTCGACCGAGCCCGCCGGGAGGGTTTCGCCTACCCCGCGATCAACTGCACCTCCTCGGAGACCATCAACGCCGCCATCAAGGGCTTCGCGGACGCGGGTTCCGACGGCATCATCCAGTTCTCCACCGGTGGCTCCGAGTTCGGCTCCGGTCTGAACGTCAAGGACATGGTCACCGGCGCGGTGGCCCTCGCCGAGTTCGCCCACGTGGTGGCGGCCAAGTACGACATCCTCGTGGCTCTGCACACCGATCACTGCCCCGAGGACAAGCTCGACACGTTCGTCCGTCCGCTCATCGAGATCTCGCAGGAGCGCGTCGACCGCGGGGAGAATCCGCTGTTCCAGTCGCACATGTGGGACGGCTCGGCCACCCCGCTCGACCGCAACCTCGAGATCGCCAAGGAGCTGCTCGAGAAGACGGCCAAGGCCAAGCAGATCCTCGAGATCGAGATCGGCGTCGTCGGCGGCGAGGAGGACGGCGTCGAGAACGAGATCAACGAGAAGCTCTACACCACGCGTGAGGACTTCGAGGCGACCATCGACGCGCTCGGCGCCGGCAACACCGGCCAGCGCTACCTGCTGGCCGCGACCTTCGGCAACGTCCACGGCGTCTACAAGCCGGGCAACGTCAAGCTCAAGCCCGAGGTCCTCAAGATGGGCCAGGAGGTCGCGGTCGAGAAGCTGGGCCTGAACGAGGGTGACCTGCCGTTCGACTTCGTCTTCCACGGTGGTTCCGGCTCGGCCAAGAGCGAGATCGAGGAGGCGCTGAGCTACGGCGTCATCAAGATGAACGTCGACACCGACACGCAGTACGCCTTCACCCGGCCCGTCGCCGCGCACATGTTCACCAACTACGACGGCGTGCTCAAGGTCGACGGCGACGTCGGCAACAAGAAGACCTACGACCCCCGCTCGTACCTCAAGAAGGCGGAGCAGGCCATGTCCGAGCGCGTCGTCGAGGCGTGCAACGACCTGAAGTCGGCGGGCAAGTCCAAGGGCGCCTGACGCCCTGACTCGCCCGGCTCGCCCTGTCGGTTCGGTTCGGTAGGCCCGGTAAGCCCGGACAGCGGCGCTCCTCCCGTGTGGGAGGGGCGCCGCTGTCGTCGGCGGGCATGACGGGTGGCGGCTGTATCGAACCCTTGTGTGATGAATGGCACGCCGGTAGAATCGATCACAGGTTCGAGTGAGGATGCGGCGCGGGCGGGGGGTGACCGGGGTGGATACGACGACGACGAGGGCGTTCGGTCTCGGCGCGCTGCGCGCGGTGGGGG
>NZ_BCSW01000020.1 GCF_001571065.1 Dietzia cinnamea NBRC 102147 | reverse complement strand
GGCGGGGGCCGCCGGGGCGGCGGAGCCGGTCTTGCCGAGTTCGGCGAGCTGGTTCTCCAGGTAGCTGGTGAGACGGCTGCGGTAGTCCTTCTCGAACGTCCGCAACTGGTCGATCCGGCTCTCCAGCACACCGCGCTGCTGGTTGATGGTCGCCATGATCTCGGTGTGCTTGCGCTCGGCGTCGGCCTGCAGGGCGTCGGCCTTGGCCTGCGCCTCCTTGACCTGCTGCTCGGACCGGGCCTGGGCATCCTTGACGATGCCGTCGGACTTGCTCTTGGCCTCGGCGAGAAGCTTGTCCGCCTCGCGGCGCGCGTCGCCGACCATCTTCTCGGCCTGCGACTTGGCGTCGTTGACCAGCTTCTCGGACTGCGTCCGGGCGTCGCCGACCAGCCGGTCCGACTCGCTGCGGGCCTTGGCCATGAGCCCGTCGGACTCCTTCTTGGCCTCGCCGGTCAGGCGGTCCGCCATCTCCTGGGCCATGGCCAGGACGCGGGCGGCGCGCAGGTGCGTCTCGTTGTTGGCGGCGCCGTCGTCCTCGCCCTTGCCGAGCGACGGGGTCGCGGCGGCGGGAGCGGGAGTGGTGGGCGCCGGGGCCGGCGTCGGCGCGGGCGCCGGGGCCTGCGCGGCGGGAGCGGCGGCACCCGATCCACCGCCGGAGGACTTGCCGGCCTCGTCAGCGGCCTTGCGCGCCTTCTCGAGGTCGCGGGTCAGCTCCTCGACCCGCTGCCGGAGGTCCTCGTTGTCCGAGACGAGTTCCGCGAGCTCCGTCTCGACCAGGTCCAGGAACTGGTCGACTTCGTCCTCGTTGTAGCCACGCTTGCCGATCGGTGGCTTGGAGAACGCGACGTTGTGCACATCGGCTGGTGTCAACGGCATGGGATACCCCTCGTGGTCGTCTCGGGTGCCGGTCCGGCGTTCACGCACCGGACCCACGACTTCATTTCTACCTTAACTGTGGCCAATCTAGTCACAACCGGCCCGCGCGTCACCAGCGGCCGTGGTCCGGGTCGGTGAACCGGGGCCGCTCTGCCGGCCGCAGCGCGGCCCCATCGCTCAGATGAAGGCCAGAATGACGACCCGCAGCACCATGAGGATGATGAACAGGACCAGGACGGACAGGTCCAGGGAGACCTGGCCGAGACGGACCGGCTTGATGACCTTGCGCAACGCCTTGACCGGCGGGTCCGTGATGGTGAACAGCCACTCCAGCACCACCGCGAGGACACCCTTCGGCGTCCAGCTACGGGAGAACGAGGCGATCATCTCCACCACGATCCGGCCCAGGAGCAGGAACCAGAAGACCTCGACCAGGTAATAGAGGATCAGCAGAATCAACGTCACGCTTCAACTCTACTTCCCCGGGCCACCGCGGTGCCCGAGGGCACCCGGTCCCCGCCGACGGGCGGACCGGTCAGCGGCGAAAGGCGCCGTTGACGGCGTCGCGGACCTCGGCCTCGGTGAGGTCCATGCCGGCGGGCTGCAGGAGGAACGTGCGCTCGCGGTCGGCGACCTTCTCCATGTGGCCGTCGAGGCCGAAGACGAGGCCGGCGGCGAAGTCGACCATGCGTCGGGCGTCTCCGGAGGCCATCGTGGACAGGTCCAGGACGACCGCGCGTCCGGCGCGGAAGTGCTCGCCGAGACTCTTGCCGTCGCCGAAGCCGCGGGGGCGCTCCACGACGGTCTCGGGAACGGTGACGAGCCCGTCCTCGACGAAGTCCTCCTCCGGCGCGAGGGCGACGGCACCGCGGGTGGCGGGCACACCGCGGAGGTTGGCGCGCGCGCCGGCCTCGGCCGCGTGGTAGCGGCGGGGGCGCGGAGCCGGCTCCTCGACGGGCGCACGGCGGGCGGCGGCACGCTCGTCGACGGGGTCGAGGTCGGCGACGCGGGAGCGGGGCGCGGGCTCGTCGAGGTACCGGTCGGCGGCGTAGCCGTAGTCGTCCCGGCGGTCGCGGGCGACCGGACCGAGGTCGTCCGTGTCGTGCATTCCGCGACCGACGCGCGCGTCGTGGTGGACGGGGCGGTCGTAGTCGTCCAGGTACTCGTCCTCGTACGCCGCGACGGGCGCCATTCCGAAGTACTCCTTGAACCGGGCGATTGCGCTCATCTTCCGGGACCTTCCTGGTAACGGGGTCGTCGCGGGCGTGTGTTCTTCGCGGGCGGGTGTCCCCGCGAGGCTGGATCTCAAACTACTGGTCGGGGGCCGAGGATCGCCGTTCCGACACGCACGCAGGTGGAACCTGCCGCGATCGCCTCCTCGATGTCCCCGGACATGCCCGCGGAGAACTCGACGGCGTCGGGGTGCCGGCGCCGCAGGTCGGCGGCGACGTCGGCGGCGTCGGCGAAGTGGGCGGCGGGCTCGCCGGAGAGCGGGGGCACCACCATGAGCCCGGCCAGACGGAGGTGCCCGAGTCCGGCGACGTGGTCGGCCAGAGCGGGCAGGTCCTCGCGGGTGACCCCGCCGCGGGAGGTGTCGCCGTCGAGGCTCAGCTGGAGCAGGACGGGCAGGGGCGTGACGCCGTCGCGCTCGTCGGCGGCGCGGGCGCGGCCACGCTCGAGCCCGTTCGCGACCTTCACGGAGTCCACCGAGTGGACCCTGTCGGCCCACCCGGCCACGGCGGCGGCCTTGTTGGACTGGATGTGCCCGACCATGTTCCACCGCACGGACGCCGCCAACTCGGCGTCGGCGGCGGCGAGGTCGCCGACCTTGGCCGCCGCCTCCTGGACCCGGTTCTCGCCGACGTCACGCACCCCGAGGCGGGCGAGGTGGACGACGTCGGTGACGGGATGGAATTTGGTGACGACGACGAGGTCGACCTCGTCGGTCCGGCCCGCCGCCGCCCGGGCCGCGTCCACGCGTTCGCGGGTCTCTGCCAGCCGCGCGGCGAGTTCTGTGGCCCTGGTGTCGGTCATGTCCGCCCTTTCGTCTCCCGGTCCGGCGGGTCGGCCGGCCCGGCCTGCTACACCTGCCGCCAGATCACGCTGGCCTGGCGCCCGGTCCGCCCCTGTCGACGATAGGAGAACAGAGACTCCTCGGCGATCGTGCAGCGGGGGTCGGAGTCGACGCGCGTCACGCCGAGCCCGGCGAGCTGGCGGGTGATGCCCTTGCGCAGGTCCACGCCCGCGGTTCCGGCGACGGTCCGGGTGCGACTGCCGGGCAGGGCCGCCTCGACCTCGTCGGCGAGGTCGTCGGGCAGCTCGTAGTGCTCCCCTGCCGCCGCCGGTCCGAGGAGCACGGTGATCCGTTCCGGACGCGCCCCGAGCGAGGTCATCGCGCCGATGAGGTGGGGGACGATCCCGCCGACCGCGCCGACGCGTCCCGCGTGCACGGCCCCGATCACGCCGGCCTGCTCGTCCGCGGCGAGCACCGGGACGCAGTCGGCGGTGAGCACCGCCAGCGCGAGGCCGGGCCGGTCGGTCACGAGTCCGTCCGTGGCGGGGACGGGCCCGCCGGTCGGCCTGGTGACGCGGGCGATCCGGGTGCCGTGGACCTGGTCCATCCACACGATGTCGGTCGCGGGCAGGCCGAGTCGGCGGGCCAGCCGCGCGCGGTTGGCTGCCACGGCGGCGGGGGCGTCACCGACGTGGTCGCCGAGGTTGAACGAGTCGAAGTCTCCGGTCGACGCGCCGCCGCGGCGGTCGGTGACCACCCGGCGGACGCGCCCCGTGCCGTCGGGCGTCACGGGGTGCCCGGTCAGTGCCGCATGAAGGGCGGGACGTCGATGTCGTCGTCCTCGTCGCGGCGACGGGACGAGGACGAGGACGAGGACGTGCCCGCCGAGCTCGCGGACGACCCGCCGGAGCCCGGGTAGGCCGACTCCTCGCGACCGCGGCCGCCGAGGGGCGTCGATCCGAGCTCCGAGGCCCCGCCGGTGTCGCCGGAGGCGCCGGGGACCGACTCGTCGTCGTCGAGGTGGTGGCGGCCGCGGCGCGGCTGGGCCGCGCCGGCGGCGACCGGCCGGGACCCGCCCTCGAACCCGGCGGCGATGACCGTCACGCGGACCTCGTCGCCGAGGGAGTCGTCGACGACCGTGCCGAAGATGATGTTGGCGTCGGGGTGCGCCTCCTCCTGCACGAGGGAGGCGGCCTCGTTGATCTCGAACAGGCCCAGGTCGCTGCCACCGGCGATGGACATGAGCACGCCCTTGGCGCCCTCCATCGTGGTCTCGAGCAGCGGCGAGTTGATGGCGGCCTCGGCAGCCTTGAACGCGCGCCCCTCTCCCCGGGAGGAGCCGATGCCCATGAGCGCGCTGCCGGCGCCGGACATGACGCCCTTGACGTCGGCGAAGTCGACGTTGATGACGCCGGGCGTGGTGATGAGGTCGGTGATGCCCTGGACACCGTTGAGCAGCACCTCGTCGGCGGTCTTGAACGCCTCCATCATCGACACCCCCGCGTCGCCCAGCTGCAGGAGGCGGTCGTTGGGGATCACGATGAGCGTGTCGCAGGCCTCGCGCAGGGCGTCGATGCCGGCGTCGGCCTGGCCGCCGCGGCGCTTGCCCTCGAACGAGAACGGGCGCGTGACCACGCCCACGGTGAGGGCGCCGAGCTTGCGGGCGATGGCCGCCACGACGGGCGCGCCGCCGGTGCCGGTGCCGCCGCCCTCGCCGGCGGTGACGAAGACCATGTCGGCGCCCTTGAGCACCTCCTCGATCTCGTCCTTGTGGTCCTCGGCGGCCTTACGGCCCACCTCGGGGTCGGCGCCCGCGCCGAGTCCTCGGGTGAGCTCGCGGCCCACGTCGAGCTTGACGTCGGCGTCCGACATGAGGAGGGCCTGCGCGTCGGTGTTCACGGCGATGAACTCGACGCCCTTGAGCCCCTCGTCGATCATCCGGTTGACCGCGTTCACGCCGCCGCCGCCGATGCCGACGACCTTGATGACTGCGAGGTAGTTGTGGGGTGAGCTCATCGAGGCCCGGCCTTCCTATGGGGGTGTCGTGCTCGGTTGCGTGCTGTCTCGACGAAACGTTCCGTGGACCCTGAAGTCTCACCCTCTAGTTGAGGGTTAAACTTGCTGGTCAGAGGCGGTTTCGGCCGTCGGAACACCACGGTAGGGCTAGCGGCCCCGCGCGTCCACGAGGCTCGCGGGCGTGTCGGGTGTACCGGGCCGTCGACGGTGCTCCGCCGGGGTGCGGACGTGGCGCCGGCGGGGCCCTAGCGGGACGTCGGCAGGGCCGGGTTGGACACGTTCCAGATCTGTCCCGGCTGCTCGAGAACCATCTGCAAAGCCACGGCCTTCTCCCGGTCGCGGCCGGCCGCTCCCCACTCGACGATCCGCCCGTCGGCGAGGGTGAGCACGATCGACGCGCGGGTGTCGACCTCCACGGCGGTGATCTCCTGACCGGCCGTGCCCCGCACCTCGGCGAAGACCGTCGCCAGGTCGCGGACGACCGCCGGCAGCTCGCCGCGGGCGTTTTCTCCCACCGTGAGCACAGGAGTCCCGGGCGGCACCTCGCCCGGGCCGAAGTCGATGCCCTGGGCGTCCACGAGATGCTGCTCGCCGTCGACCTCCACCACCACCAGCGCGGTGCGCTCGACGAGCTCGATCCGCAGTCCCGACGGGTAGTCCCGCTTGACCGTCACCTGATCCACGCGCGGGATGCCCGCCACGCGCCGGGCGACCGCGTGGGTGTCGACCTGGAGCAGCGGCGTGCCCGGTGCGACCGCCGCGCGCTCGGTGACGACCTCCGCGGGGATCGTCCGTGTGCCCTCGACGCTCACCTCACGGACGGCGAACACCGGCAGGAAGTACAGCGCGATGTAGCCGAGCAGCACCACGACCAATGCGATGCCCAGCCCGGCGTAGATCCGGTTGGTCCGCCGGCGGCGGCGCCGCAGGCGTGCGCGCACCGCCGGGTCGGAATGACGGACCCGCTCGTCGGAGCGGCGCAGGTCGGCCGCGGCGCGCCGGCGATCGGGGTCGTCGGTCGGCGGGGTGTCCCACGCCGGCACCTCGGTGGACGCCTCGGTGGGCGGTGGCCCGGGGTCGGGCCCCGGTCGCTCCGCGGCGGGATCGACGTCCGGCGCACCGGGGACGTCGTGCTCCTCGGGGAGGTCGGGCTCGTTGGTCACCGCGCGGCCCTCCTCACGGCTCCCCGCCGGTAACGATCCGCGGGCCGAGAGTGGTGATGTCGCCGGCGCCGAGGGTGAACACGACGTCGCCGGGCCGCAGGATCCCGGTGACCGTCGTCAGCGCGCTGTCGAGGTCGGGCACGTGGTGGACGGCCGCGGTGACGTTCCGGGCGATCAGCCCGCCGTCGACGCCGGGTTCGGGTCGCTCGCGCGCGCCGTAGACGTCGAGGACCACCACCTCGTCGGCGAGCGACAGTGCGCGGCCGAACTCCTCGGCGAAGATCCTGGTGCGCGAGTACAGGTGGGGCTGGAAGACGGCGACGAGCCGCCCCCCGTCCGCCTCGACGATCTCCCGCGCGGCGCCGAGCACCGCGGCGACCTCCGTGGGGTGGTGGGCGTAGTCGTCGTAGACGCGCGCCCGCCCGTCGCCGACCACGGCCTCGCCCTTGGGCTCGAAGCGTCGTCCGACGCCGCCGAACCCGGACAGGCCGGCGAGGAACCCGTCCGCGTCGAAGCCGCCGGACCCGGCCACCTCGCGGGCGGCGAGCAGGGCGGCCAGGGCGTTGAGCGCCATGTGCTCGCCCGGGGTGCCCACGTGCAGTTCGCCGTGCGACCCGCCGTCGAGGGTGAGCCGGGCCCGCGTGCCGTCGGAGTCGACGGTGATCCCCGCGAGCTCCCCCGCCACCGGCAGGTCGGTCGTCGGACCGTCAACGGTGCGGTACCCCACCACGCGGACGCCCGCGGCCGCGGCCCGACGCGCGCGCTCGGCCGCGCCCTCGTCATCGACGCACACCACGAGCGCGCCGGTGTCGGGGATACGGGCGAGGAAGGTGTCGAAGACCTCGTAGTACGCCTCGGCGGTGCCGAAGTGGTCGAGGTGGTCGGGTTCGGCGTTGGTGAGGATCACGACGTCGGGCTCGTAGTGCACGAGGGAGCCGTCGGACTCGTCGGCCTCGGCCACGAACACGGGGTCGGCGCCGCCGCGAGCGTTGGTCCCGAACTGCAGGACGGTGCCGCCCACCGCGAAGGACGGGTCGGACCCGGCGGCGAGCATGCCCGCGATGAGCATCGAGGTGGTGGAGGTCTTCCCGTGGGTGCCGCACACCATGATCGAGCGGCCCGCCCGGGCGAGGTGCCCGAGCACCTGCGACCTGGTGACGACCGGGATGCCCGCGGCCCGCGCCGCGACGAGCTCGGGGTTGTCGGCGGGGATCGCCGCCTTGGACACCACGACGATCTGCGGGGGCGAGCCGAGGGCCTCGAGGGCGTCGGCGTGGTGGCCGACGCGCACGACGGCGCCGCGGTCGGCCAGCGCGCGCAGGTCGGCCGAGTCGCGGGCGTCGCTGCCGGAGACCGCCACGCCGTGGTCGAGCAGGATCCGCGCGACGCCGGACATGCCCGCGCCGCCGATCCCGATCATGTGGACGCGCTCGAGCGTGGCCGGCACGGAGTCGGAGCCGGGGGTGGTGGTGGTCAACGCGGGGCCTTTCCGGCGGCGTCCAGCGCGATGCGCGCCACGACCTCCGCCGCGTCTCGGGAGCCGCCGCGGACGGCGGCCTCGGACATCATCTGGAGCCGGTCGGGGTCCAGCGCGAGCGGCAGGACCTCCGAGCGGAGGTGGTCGGGCGTGAGGTCGGAGTCCTCCACGAGCAGGGCCGCGCCGCCGGCGACGAGGTCGCGGGCGTTGAGGGCCTGCTCGCCGTTGCCGTGGGGTAGCGGGACGAACACCGCGGGCAGCCCGACTGCGGAGACCTCGGCGACGGTGATGGCACCCGACCGACACAGGATGAGGTCGGCGGCGGCGTACGCCAGGTCCATGCGGTCGAGGTAGGGCACGGTCACGTAGGGCGCGCCGCCGGCCGGTACGACCGGGGCGTCGTCGAGGTTCTTCGGACCGACCGCGTGCAGGACGCCCACGCCGGCCCGGGAGAACTCCTCGGCGACCTCCGCCATGGCGGTGTTGAGCGACCGCGCGCCCTGGGAGCCGCCCACGACGAGCAGGACGGGCCCGTCGGGGTCCAGCCCGAATGTCGCGCGGGCCTGCGACCGCAGGGCCGCGCGGTCGAGGGTCGCGACGGCGCGGCGGACGGGGTTGCCCACGACGCGGGCGTCGAGCCCCGACCCGGTGACCGCGGCGAGGGTCGCGACGGCGAACCGCGCGCCGAGCTTGTTGGCGATCCCCGCGCGCGAGTTGGCCTCGTGGACGACGATCGGCACGCGGCGACGCGCGCCCCCGGACGCGGGCCGCAGCGGCGCCGCCGCGGCGAGGTACACGGGCACACACGCGTATCCGCCGAAGCCCACGACGACGTCCGCGTCCGTGCGTCGCAGCACCTCGCGTGCCCCGCGCACGGCCCGGACGAGACGCCCGGGCAGGCGGAACAGGTCGCCGCCGACACTGCGCGGCAGCGGGACCGGATCCACCAGTTCGAGTGGCACGCCCCGCTTGGGGACGAGGTCGGTCTCCAGGCCGCGCGGGGTGCCCACGGCCGTGACGCGTGCGGTCGGGTCGAGGGCGGTGACGGCCTCCCCCACCGCGAGCGCGGGCTCGATGTGGCCGGCGGTGCCGCCGCCGACCACGAGGACCGAGGGACCGCCGGCGGATGCCGCGCTCATCGCTCGCGTCCCCGGTGGATGGGGCTGGGCCGGCCGGCGCCGGGGCTCTGGCGGCCCCCCGCGTCGGGGGCCGGGCGGCGCGGCTGGCGGCGCTCGGCCTCGCGTCCGCGGACGGGCCGGGCGGTGCGGCCGGTCATCGCGGTCGCCCCACGCCGACGATCGCGGGCGGCGTCGGCCGGGATCGGCATGGTCTCGTACGCCGGTGGCCGTGGTCCGCCGCGCGGCGGACGCGGCACGGGGGCGGGCTGGGCCGTGCGCCGGGCGCCGGCGGCCCGGTCACGCGGCGCGGGACCGCCGGGGCGGGTCGGCTGGCGGCGGGTGACGGGGTCGCCGTACCGCCGGGCGCCCTCGCTCGAGCGACCGGGCGCCGACGAGGCGGGGACGGGGCGCTCGGGCCGGTAGGGGCGCGGGTCGGGCAGGGAGAACCACCGATGCCGGCGACGGCTCGGGGAGCTGAGGATCGCGGAGATGGCCTCGGGCTCGTGCCGGGCGCAGTTGGCGAGCAGCCCGAGCGAGGTGAGCGTGACGACCGCGGAGGTACCGCCGTTGGAGATGAGCGGCAGCTGCAGGCCGGTCACCGGCAGCAGGCCCACGACGTAACCGATGTTGATGAACGCCTGCAGGACGATCGTCGCGGAGATGGTGCCCGCGAGCAGGCGGCGGAACGGGTCCACCGAGCGCATGGCGATCCGCATGCCGACCCAGCCGAGGGTGAGGTAGAGCGAGACGACGACCGCGGCACCGAACCAACCGAGCTCCTCGCCGATGATGGCGAAGATGAAGTCGTTGGTGGCCTCCGGCAGGTAGAACCACTTGGCGCTGGACTGCCCCAGGCCGACGCCGAACAGTCCGCCGTCGGCCAGGGAGAGCATGCCCTGGTACGACTGGTACGCCGCGCCCTGGGGGTTGGAGAAGTCACCGCGGAACGTGTCGAGGTAGGTCCGGATCCGCTCGAAGCGGTAGGCGAACGCCACCGCGAGGACGCCGAAGACGACGACGCCGACGGCGATCACCCACGCGAAGTGCCGCGCCGGGTAGCCGGAGAACCACAGGATGCACAGGAACGCGATGGTCACCGCGGTGGCCATGCCCAGGTCGGGGGCGACGACGACGAGGACCGCCACGATGAGGTACCCGACGACCGCCGGGAAGAGCAGGTCCAGCCAGTAGCCCGTCCGAACGCGCTTGGCGACCACGGACGACGCCCAGATGATGAGGGCGAACTTGGCGATCTCGGCGGGCTGGATCGAGAAGATGCCGAGGTCGATCCAGCCACGGGAGCCGTTGACCTCGGAGCCGATGCCGGGGATGAGCACCGCGACGAGCAAACCGATGGACACGAGCAGCAGCGGGAACGCCGCGGCGCGCAGCAGCTCGATGCGCAGGCGCAGGGCCAGGACGAAGCCCATCCAGCCGATGAGCACGAACATCGCCTGGCGCAGGAAGATGTCGAACGGCGTGCCACCGCCGGAGAAGGCCAGCACGTTGGAGCTGGACAGCACCATGCCCAGTCCGATGACCGTGAGCAGGGCCGTAACCACCATGACCACGTGGTACGACGTCAGGGGTGCCCGGTTGATCGCGGCCAGTGGCGCGGCGATACGCCCGAGCAGGTCGGGCCGATCGGCCCGGTCGCCGCTCTCGGCCGCGTCGGGTCCGCCGGCCGTGACGGCCCGGTCGTGAGGTGCCTTGTCTCGCAGTGCCATAGCCTCTACCTCCCGGCCACGCGGCCCACGGCGAGGACGAAGCTGCGCCCCCGGTGGCCGTAGTCGGTGAACATGTCCATCGACGCGGCAGCCGGGGCGAGCAACACGGTGTCGCCTCCGGTGGCCATCCGCGCGGCCTCGGCGACCGCGCGGTCCATCGTCTGCTGCGGCTCGTCGGGACCCGCAGCGTCGTCATCGTCTCCCGAGGCCAGCTCCACGACGGGCACCGTCGGCGCGTGTCGTGCCAATGCCCCGGCGATCCGCCCGCGGTCGCGGCCGATGAGGACCACCCCGCGCAGGACATCGGCGACCTCGGCGACCAGTGGCTCGACGTCGGCGCCCTTGAGCAGTCCGCCGGCGATCCACACCATCGGCCCGCCCGCGAGCAGCGAGGTGCGGGCGGCGTGCGGATTGGTGGCCTTCGAGTCGTCGATGTAGGTGACCCCGTCGACGACTCCGACCGGTTCGGCGCGATGGGCGCCCACCGTGAACGAACGCAGGGCCGCGGCGACGTGCTCGGCCCGCGCGCCCACGGACATGGCCACGGCCGAGGCGGCGAGTGCGTCGAGGACGCCCGCGGGCCCGGCCGGGCGCACGTCCGCGGCCGGCATCAGCGCCACCTCGTCGTCGTCGTCACCACCGCCGATCCGCGCGGTGAGCACGCCGTCGACCACGCCACACTCCCCCGCGGCGGGCGCGCCGAGGCGCACCCCGATACGCGTCGCGGCGGGCGCGTCGGCGAGCAGTCGGGCGGCGATCTCGTCGTCGGCACCGGCCACGGCCACCCGGCCGGTGAGGACCTGCGCCTTGGCCGCGGCGTACGCCTCCATGGACCCGTGCCAGTCGAGATGGTCCTCGGCGACGTTGAGGACCACGCCCACGTCCGGCCGGCAGCTCGGCGCCCAGTGCAGCTGGAAACTCGACAGTTCGGCCGCGAGCACCTCCACGCGCGGCTCGGCCAGCAGCACGTCGGTCACCGGCAGCCCGATGTTCCCGCACGCGCGCGCCGCCATGCCCGCCTCGAGGCAGATCGCCTCGAGCATCGAGGTGGTGGTGGTCTTTCCGTTGGTACCGGTCACCGCGAGCCACGTGCGGCGGGGGCCGAACAACTCGGCGGCATCTGCGCGCCACGCCAGCTCCACGTCGCCCCACACGGCGATCCCGGCGTCGGCCGCGGCGACCAGCAGAGGCGAGTCGGGGCGCCATCCCGGGCTGGTCACGACCAGGTCGATACCGATCCGGTCGACCGCCCCGGCTGGACCGGCCCCGCCGGCTCCACCGGCCCGGCCGACCGGTCCGCGCGAGGCGGCCAGGAGTTCGGCAGCGCGGTCGAGATCGACGCCCTCGCACGCGACACCGTCCGGCAGCGCCTCCCGCAGGCGTGCGATCGCCTCGGGTCGCGAGTCGGCGACCACGGGCTCGGCGCCCAGCGCGTCGAGGATGCGTACCGCGCCCGGCCCGGACACACCCGCGCCCAGGACCAACACCCGCAGCCCGTGCAGCGCCCGGACGTCCGGCCCCGGCCGCTCGGTCGACGCGGTGGTCTCGGTCATATCGGTCATGTCGGTCATCCCGCCGAGCTCGCGAGCCAGTCGCCGTAGAACAACGCGATCGCCAGGCCACACGAGATGGCCACCAGCAGCCAGAACCGGATGGTCACCGTGGTCTCGGCCCAGCCGCCGTTCTCGAAGTGGTGGTGGATGGGGGTCATGCGGAACGGCCGACGGCCCGTGGTGCGGAACGCGGCCACCTGGATGAGCACGGAGACGAACTCGATGACGAACACGGCGCCCACGACGACCATGAGCAGCTCGGTGCGAGAGACCACGGACACGCCCGCGACGATGCCGCCGAGGAACATCGACCCGGTGTCCCCCATGAAGATCTTCGCGGGGGCCGCGTTCCACCACAGGAAGCCCAGGCAGGCGCCGAGCGCCGCCGAACAGACCACCGCGATGTCGAGGGGGTCACGGACCTGGTAGCAGCCCGACAGGTCGACTCCCTCCGCGGTGGAGAAGCAGGAGTAGCGGAACTGCCAGAAGGTGAACACCACGTAGGTGCCCATCACCATCGCCATGGACCCGGCGGCGAGGCCGTCAAGGCCGTCGGTGAAGTTGACGGCGTTGGACCAGCCGTAGACGAGGACGACGATGAAGACGAGGAAGACGACGACGGGGAAGCTCACCGCGACGAAGTCCCGCACGTAGCTCAATGACGTGCTGGCGGGGGTGAGCCCGTCGTTGTTGCGGAACTGCAGCACGAGGACGCCGAACGCGAGGGCCGCGAGGACCTGGCCGGCGGTCTTGGACAGGATGCCCAGGCCCTTGTTGTGGCGCTTGAATACCTTGAGCCCGTCGTCGACCATCCCCACCACCGCCAGCGCGGTGGCCAGGCCGAGCACGAGCACGCCCGAGGCGGTGAAGCCGCCCCCACCGACCGTGACCTGCCCGATCACCCCGGCGACGATGTACCCGAGCCACACGGCGGTGAGGATCGCGACGCCACCCATGTTGGGCGTGCCGCGCTTGCTCATGTGGGACTGCGGTCCCTCGAGACGGATCTCCTGGCCGTAGCCCTTGCGCCGGAAATAGATGATGAGCAGGGGTGTGAGGAAGATGCTCACGACGAAGGCGACGATGCCTGCGATCATGATCTGGGTCATGACTGGTTCTCCTCACCACGCGACGCGAGCAGGTGCTCGGCGACGCTCCACAAACCGACGGCAGCAGAGGCCTTGACCAGGACGATGTCGCCGGGCTCCACGCGCTCGTCCAGGATCGCCACGGCCTCCTCGGCGGTGGCGACGTGCTCCGCCTCGGAACCCCACGAGCCCTCCTGGATCGCGCCCTGGAACAGCGCCCGCTGGGGACGGCCCAGGCCCACGACCACGAGCTGGGACACGTCCAGGCGGACGAGGAAACGCCCGATGAGGTCGTGCTCGATGACCGCGTCCTCGCCGAGCTCGGCCATTTCCCCCAGCACCGCCCAGGTCCGCCGGTGGCCGCCGCCGGAGCGGGCCATGACGGCCAGGGACTTCAGCGCGGCCCGCATCGAATCGGGGTTGGCGTTGTACGAGTCGTTGATGACGGTGACGCCGTCGACGGTCATCCGCACGTCCATCCGGCGTACGGAGGCGGCCTCGGCGGTACCCAGCGCCGCCGCGATCCGCTCGACGTCCATCCCGCACGCGAGGCCCACCGCGGCCGCCGACAGGGCGTTGCCCACCTGGTGTTCGCCGTGCACCCGGAGCGCGACCTCCGCCTCACCCCGCGGGGTGACCAACGTGAACGAGGCGCGCACCTCGTCGTCGAGCCTCACCCGCTCCGCACGGACGTCCGCGGACCCACCCAGCCCCACCGTGACGACCTCGGCGGAGGTCCGGCCGGCCATGGCGGCGACCCGGTCGTCGTCGGCGTTGAGGACGGCGACCCCGCCGTGCGCGGCGTCCGGCAGCGCCTCGACGAGCTCACCCTTGGTGGCGGCGATGACCTCTCGCGAACCGAACTCGCCCAGGTGCGCGGTGCCGACGTTGAGGACCACCCCGACGCGCGGGGGCGCGAGGGCCGCGAGCTCGCGGATGTTGCCGGGTGCGCGGGCGCTGAGCTCGAGGACGAGGAAGTCGGTGTCCTCGTCCGCGCGCAGCGCGGTCCACGGGTGGCCGATCTCGTTGTTGAACGAGCCCGGGGGTGCGACGACCGTGCCGGCCGCCGACAGTACGGCGCCGATGAGGTCCTTGGTGCTGGTCTTGCCCGACGACCCGGTGACCCCCACGACGACGAGCCCGTGGTCGGCGACCAGCCGGTCGACGCTGGCGCGCGCGAGGGCGCCGAGCGCGGTGAGCACGGCGGCCCCGAAGCCGTCGGTGTCGGCGGCCAGCGCCATGGCGTTGGTCTCGCGACGGTCGACCGCGGGCACGACGATCTGCGCACCGTCCACGCCGTCGACCTCGTGCGCGACGAGCGCACCGGCCGCCCCCGCGTCGAGCGCGCGGGCGACGAAGTCGTGGCCGTCGACGCGTTCGCCGGGCAGGGCGAGGAACAACCCGCCCGGGGTGAGGCGGCGGGAGTCGAACTCCACGGTGCCGGTCACGGCCGTCGACGGGTCACCACCGACCAACCGACCGCCGACTATCCCCGCGATCTCGCCGAGGGTGAGGTCGATCATGGTGTGCTGTCCTCCGTCTCGCCCGTGGGGGCGCGGTATCCGAGTCGTCTGACGAGTTCTTCCGCGGCCCTGGCCCGGTCGTCGAACGGGTGCACGACGCCGGCGACCTCCTGACCGGTCTCGTGTCCCTTCCCGGCGATCACGACGACGTCGCCGGCGCGGGCCCAGTCGATCGCGGTGGCGATCGCGGCGCCGCGGTCGCCGACCTCCTCGACGCGGGTGTCGGGCCCGGCGGCCTGTTCGGCCCCCGCGCGGACGGCGGCGCGGATGGCGGCGGGGTCCTCGCTGCGGGGGTTGTCGTCGGTCACCACCACGAGGTCGGCGATCTCGGCCGCGGCGGCCCCCATCTTGGGGCGCTTACCCGGGTCGCGGTCGCCCCCGGCGCCGAGGACCACGGCCACACGGCCCTCGGTCTGCGCGCGGACGGAGCGCAGGACCGCGGCGACCGCGCCCGGCTTGTGGGCGTAGTCCACGAGGACGCGGAAGTCCTGGCCGCGCACGACCGGCTCGAGGCGGCCGGGCACCCGCACCCGCATGAGTCCGGCCGCGGCTGCGGCGACGTCCCCGCCCAGGGCGTCGACGATCGCCAGCGCCACGAGCGCGTTGGCGACGTTGAACCGACCCATCAGCGGGAGCTCGACGTCCACGGCCAGCCCGCGGGGCCCGTGGACGGTGAACTCCTGGGTGTCGCGGTCGGTCGGGGTGGACTCCCCGGCCGTCCAGTCGGCGTCGGCGTCGGGCTCGGCGGACACGGTTACCGCGTCCGGGCGCATCCCCACCAGGCGGCGGCCCCACTCGTCGTCGATCACCACGACCGCGCGCTCGGCCGGCCACACCGCCGAGCCGGGATCCGCCTCGACGTCGAACAGCCGCGCCTTGGCGCGGAAGTAGTCGTCCATGCTCGGGTGGAAGTCCAGGTGGTCCTGCGACAGGTTGAGGAACGCGCCCACGGCGAACCGGACGCCGTCCACCCGGCCGAGCCGCAGGGCGTGGCTGGAGACCTCCGCCGCGACGGCGCGTGCCCCCGCGGCCCTCATCCGGGCGAGCAGGGCCTGGAACTCGGGTGCCTCGGGGGTGGTGAGCCGGCTGGGCAGGGCGCGGCCGTCCACGCGGCTGCCGGTGGTGCCGATGAGACCGGCGACGTGCCCGCAGCCCTCGAGGGCGGCCTCGACGAGGTAGGTGGTGGTGGTCTTGCCGGAGGTGCCGGTGATGCCGACGACGTCGAGGTCGGCGGACGGGTCTCCGGTCACCGCCGCGGACACCGCGCCGAGAACCGCGCGCGGGGCGGGGTGGACGAGGACGGGCAGGCGCCCGGCGACGGCGGCCATCAGCTCGATGCCCTCGGGGTCGGTGAGCACCGCGGATGCGCCCGCCTCGACGGCGGTGGCCCCGAACGAGGCGCCGTGGACGCGGGTTCCGGGCAGGGCGGCGAAGAGGATGCCCGGGCCGCAGTCCTGGGCCCGGATGGTCGCCCCGGTGAGGTCGAGGTCGGCCCCGGACCTGTCGCCGAGGAGCCTGGCCCCCACCGCATCTGCCAGCTGTCGCGCCGTGGTCATCGCCTGTCCTCGCCCCGCCTTCCTCGCTCGATCCCTCCCGTGAACCCGCTACACGCTACCCTGCCGGGCGCCGGTCACCGCGCCTGCAGGACCAGTTCCGGCGCGGGGGCGGACGGCGGGATGTTGTCCCTGTTGACCAGCCATGACGCGATGTCGTGGAACAGCGGGGCGGCGGACGCGCCGAGCACGCCGCGGGAGGGCGCGTCGAGCATGACGGCGATCACGTAGCGCGGGTCGTCGGCCGGCAGGATGCCGGCGAAGGTGATCCAGTAGCGCGAGTTGGAGTAGCAGGAGCAACCCGGGTCGATCTGCTGCGCGGTGCCGGTTTTGCCGCTGATCTGGTAGCCGGCGACCGCGGCCTGGGGGCCGGTGCCGGCCTGCGCCCCGGGCCCGGACTGCACGACCGCGCGGAACATGTCGCGCACGGTGCGGGCGGTCTCGGTGCTGACCACTCGTTCGCCCTCGGGGCGTTCGGTGGGGTGGCTCTCGCCGTCCGGGCCGACCCGCTCGGCGACGATCCGGGGCGGCACGCGGACGCCGTCGTTGGCGATGGTCTGGTAGATCCCGGCCATCTGCAGGGTGGTCATGGACAGGCCCTGCCCTATCGGCAGGTTGGCGAACGTGCCGCCCTGCCAGTTCTGCAGGTCGGGCACGAGGCCCTCCGACTCCCCCGCCAGTTCGATGCCGGTGCGCTGGCCGAGGCCGAACTTCTCCAGGTACTGCGAGAACGGCTCCTTGCCCACCCGCTGGGCGAGCATGAGAGTGCCGACGTTGGAGGACTTCCCGAAGATGCCGGTCGTGGTGTACGGCGTGGGCCCGTGCTGCCACGCGTCGGAGACCGTGACTCCCTCCATGCGGATGCTGCCGTCGACCGAGTGCACCTCGTCCGGGTGGGTCAGTCCGGCCTCGATGGCGGCGGCCGCGGTGATGATCTTCTGCACGGAGCCCGGCTCGAACGGGGAGGTGATGGCCGGGTTGCCGAGGTCCGCGCCACGCTCGAGCTCGGCGCCCACTCCGACGGCCGGGTTGAACGTGTTGTCGTTGGCCATCGCCCGGACCTCGCCGGTCCGCGCGTCCAGGACGACGGCAGAGGCGCTCTTCGCGCCCGAGGTGTCCTTGGCGGACTGGATCGCCTTCTGGACGTGCCACTGCAGGTCGGCGTCGAGGGTGAGGCGGATCGTGTCGCCGTCGCGCGGTTCGGTGACGTTGCGCAGGGTGCCGGGGATGACCGTGTTGTCCTGGGCCCGGTCGAAGGTCTGCCGGCCGTCCTCGCCGTCGAGCTGGTCGTTGAAGTGGGACTCGATGCCCTGCAGGCCGATCAGCTTGCCCTCGTCGCTCTTGGTGGTGGCGCCGACGACATTGGCGGCGAGCGCGCCGCCCGGGTATTCGCGGATGTCGACGCGCTCGGCGCCGATCATCGGGAACTTTCGGACGATCGCGTTGGCCTGGGTGACGTCGACGTTGCGGACGAGGTAGGTGAAGCCGCCACCGGAGGAGAGCTTGGCCTCGATCTCGTCGCGGTCGACGGCGTCGCCGAGCACGGCCTCGAACTCGTCGGCGATCTCCACGACGAGCTCGTCCCACGTCGGCTTGGTGCTGTCGAGCTCGCGGCGGGCCTCGGCGTTCTGCTGTTCGACGAGCGGCTGGATCGACAGGTCGCGGGCCTCGCGGGTGAAGGCGATGGGGTCGCCGTCCAGGTCGACGATCGCCCCGCGGGCGGCCGGCAGGACCTGGTGGACCTGCCGCTGGCTCTCGGCGCGGGCCGCGAGTTCGGTGCCCCCGATGGTCTGCACCCAGAAGAGTTTGACGAGGGCGATCACCATGATCAGCGCGAACGCGGACCGCATGAAGGTGAACCGGCGCTCGGTCGAGTTGGTGGTGAGAACCCGCCCGAACCGGTTCGGTGGCCGTCCGACGCGCGGTTCGGTGGCGCGCGGGTCACCCGAGGTAGCCCGGCGTCCCGCTTCCGGGGTGCGTCGTTCGGTCATCTCGGGGGCCTTTCGGGTGGGGTGCTAGAAGGGTTGTCCGGGCACCGGGGCGAGCGTCGCGGCACCGTCACCAGGCGCCGCCGGGGCGGGCGGCGCGGCCGGGGACACCGGGTCGGGGGCGGGGCCCGCGTCGGCGCCGGGGGCCGGCGGCGCCGGTTCGACCATGGGGGACGGCGGCGCCACCGGGGACGGCGGGCCGGCGAGCGGCGGATAAGGAACGGGGGCGACGCCGCGGGGGGTCCGGTCCTGCGGCACCTGTGCGGGCGGCGCATCGAACGCGTCCCGGTCGGACGACCTCGACGGCTCGGACGCTACCGGAGCGGGTTGGAGCGGCTTGATCGGCGCGCCGAGCTTGGCTTCCGGCTCCCCCACGATCTCGATGACGCCGTCGGATCCCCGGGTCAGGATGGGTGCGCTGGCGACGCCGACCATGCCCAGCTTCTCGGCGCGCTGCGCGAGCACCTCGGCAGAGCGGGCGCGCTCGTTGGACGCGCGGAGCGCCTCCATCCGCTCGACCAGTTCGACGTTGGCGTCGCGTGCGTTCTTGAGGTCGTAGGTGTCCTGGGTGGTCTGGGCCGACAGTAGGAGGGTGCCGCCGACGCCTGCGCCGATGAGGAGGAGCAGGACGACGAGGAAGGGCACCCTCGCGGCCAGTTCCGCGGGGCTCAGACGTTCCGCGGGGACGACCACGGTGCGACGGCCACGGACGGAGCGCGTGACCGGCCTGCGTCGGAGGCCGACGGCCCGTCCCGCCCCGGCCGGGGCGTCGGCGTCCGCGCCGGGGGCCGGGTGGGTGTCGAGCCCGTCAACGGTGCCGGGCGTGTCGATCGTGCTCGTCATGGGGTTCTCCCGTCGATACGCCGGACGCATCGCACCCGGACCGAGGCCGAGCGCGGGTTGTGGTCGATCTCCTCCTGAGAGGCCTTCTCCGCTCCCCTGGTGACGGCCTCGAACTCGGGGCCGTGGCCGGGCAGCTCCACCGGCAGGCCCGCCGGGGTGCGGGAGGCGGTGCGGGTCGCGAGTTCGCGCTTGACGATCTTGTCCTCGAGGGAGTGGTACGCCATGAAGACCGCGCGACCGCCGAACCGCAGGAGGTCGAGGTAGCCGGGCACGGCGTTCTCGACGGCCTCGAGTTCGGCGTTGACCTCGATGCGCAGGGCCTGGAACACTCGCTTGCCCGGATGCCCACCGGTCCGGCGGGCGCCCTGGGGGATCGTGTCGTAGAGCAGTTCGACCAGCTGGGAGCTGGTGACGATGGGATCGGTGTCGCGTCGGCGGACGATCGCGGCCGCGATCTGCCGGGCGAAGCGCTCCTCGCCGTACACCCGGAGGACCCGGGCGATGTCGTCGCGCGGATAGTCGGCGAGGATGTCGGCGGCGGTCGGGCCGGTGGTGGGGTCCATCCTCATGTCGAGCGGCGCGTCCACCGAGTACGCGAATCCGCGCTCGGCGACGTCGAGCTGCATCGAGGAGACGCCGAAGTCGAGGAGGATGCCGTCGATCGCCGGGCCGGCGTCGTCACGCGCATCCGGAGGTAGCGCCGCGGTGACGCTGTCGAAGTCGTCGAAGCGGGCGTGGACGGGAGTGAAGCGGCCGCGATAGGCGGTGAGCCGGCGGGTCGCCATGTCGAGCGCCTCGGGGTCGCGGTCCACGCCGAGTACACGCAGCTCGCCGAACTCGGCCAGCAGGTGCGAGGAATGCCCACCGAGACCGAGGGTGCCGTCCACGATGACGGGTGCGCGCCCCTCCTCCGCGGCGGCCTCGACGACGGGACGGAAGAGCTCGATGGTGCGCTCGAGGAAGACGGGGATGTGCCCGGAGCGCGTGGCGTCGCGGTCGGCATCGGGCCGTTCTGCCATCTCGCCTCCTCGCGTCCGGTCGTCGGTGCTCCGGCGGTTGTGGTGGAGCCCCCTGGTCCCCGTCCGGTACCCACCTGGCGTCGGGGAAGTACGTCAGGGTGGTGCCGGGCAGGGGCCGGGGGGCTCCGTCCGTCGTGCTCTCGTGTGCGTTCTCGTCCTTCCTCTCCCGGGATCAGAACTCGATCCCGAGCGAGGTGCCCTCCATCTCGGAGAACACGGGTAGGTTCTCCGCGCTGTAGCGGTCCCACGCCTCGGCGTCCCAGACCTCGAGACGCTCCCCGAGGCCGTTGACGACGCAGTCCTTGTCCAGACCCGCGTAGTTCCGCTGACTCGCGGGGATGGAGATCCGTCCCTGCGAGTCCAGTTGCTGGACTTCCGCGCCGCTCACCAGGAGCCGGAAGAACGCCATGTGCCTCTCGCTGAGGTTGGCGGTCGGCCGGACCTTTCTGACCAGCGCGTCGAACTCGCCCTCAGGGAAGACCGACAGCGTGTTGGTGAACCACCCACACACCACCACCCCGTCCGCCAGGCCTGGCCTGAATCTGGCGGGGATCGTCAGCCGCCCCTTGTCGTCGAGCTTGGGACGGTGGGTCCCGTACCCGACGAAGGCTCGTTCGCGTCCGGAGTCGACGGGATCGGTGTCGGTCACCCGCCACCTCCTGGGGTCCAGGCCCATCGAGCTCCTTGCGTGCCCCACTGTACCCCACTACGCCCCACAAACAAGGCGTGCGCCCCACTTCTCCCCACTGTCTTACATCACTGCACTTCAGACGGTTTCCGCCTCGTCGACACGGACGACCCCCTGCTGTCGAGCCCTCGTCACGAACCGCACATTCAGCGACTTACTGAGGCCGATGTGACTGAAGTAGCTCATGAGGCGGCCCTGAGGGCGGCCGGTGGGGAGTGGTGGGGCGTCGGGGTGGGGCGTGGTGGGGCTCCGGGGCGGGGAGGGGTCGGGCGCGCAGCCGCCCAGCTCGCTCAGCCGCCCGGCCCGCTCAGCCGAAGCCGCCCAGCTCGCTCAGCCGCAGCCGCCCGGCCCGCTCAGCCGCAGCCGCAGCCGCACGCCAAGATGGCGTCTCGCGCGCACCGCGGTGGGTGCGAGACGCCATCCCCGGGAGCGGCTGCATGCTCGGCGCACATCCGCGCGAGCGAGACGCCATCCGAGGGAGCGGCTGTGGACTCGGCGTTGAGCCCCGCCGGCGAGACGCCGACTGCGCGAGTGGATGCCGGAGGACCCGTGGCGTCCCCGCGAGCGTGGCGTGAATGCGAGAAGCCGTACCCCGGCGGGCCGGCGGGCCGGTGGGCCGGTGGACCGATGGGCCTCGGGCCGGTGGGCCGGTGGGCCGGTGGGCCGGGAAATGGGTGAAGGGGTGAGCGCTGGTGCGCTCACCCCTTCATCTGAAGCGTGGTGGTCGGCCCGGAGGCAGTCGATCGATCAGGGCCCCTGCTCGAAGCGACGGCGGAACCGGTCCTCCATCCTCGAGGAGTAGGACCGACCATCGGAGGACTTGGAGGAGGCCCGCCCGGCCCCGGGGACACGCGGCCCGCCCGGGTTCTTGACCCCCGGCGCACCCGCTGACGGCGTCGAACGTAGCGCGAGCACCCCGGCCGCGAACATGACCAGGAACCCGACGAGGCTCAGCACGGGGAAACCGCCCGGCTTGACGTCGAGGGCCAGACCACCGATGAGAAGTGCCACACCGAGGACGGCGAGCGCCACGACCAGGCCCGCGGGACGCCGGGCGCCACTCGCGCCGGTCTTACGGACGGACGACGCGAACTTGGGGTCGTCGGCGTAGAGCGCGCTCTCGATCTCCTTGAGCATGCGCTGCTCGTGCTCGGACAGGGGCACTTCGACCTCCTTCAGATGCTCGTGATGACGAGCGTGGCCGGCTCGGTCGGTTCGCACCGACCGCGGACGGTGATCAGCCGGTCATGGTTCTCCCCATCATACGAGGGCAACGCGGCCGGGACCACCGGGATTCCCCTGGACGGGCCAGGGGGACGGCGGGTCCGCGGCCGGACGGGTCAGGCCGCGGGGCCCAGGACGCCCAGGCGCCGGTCCACCAGGTCCATGAAGCGGCCCACCGCCCACAGGAAATCGTCCGCCATGCGGGCTGAGATCGTCCGCGGGAGCCCGTCCTCGACGGCGGCAGCTAGAGCGGAATACCCGGCGAAGGCGGTCGCCCACTCCCCCAGTTCAGGCGCCTCCGCCGCGAGCCGGTGCCAGACATCGACCGGACCGCGACGCCGGGGCCCCGGGGCCAGCAACGCGCCGGCAGCGCACCGCGCGGCGCGGTACGCCTCGACGAAGCGCTCCGACGGGTCGGCCGCCGCGACCGCGCGACCACGATGCACCTCGGCGCGCCCGGCGCGGCCGAGTGACCCCGCGGCACCCCCGCGGGACGACCGCGTCCTGCTCGTGGTCCGCGTCCTCCTCGTGTCCATCTGCTGCACCTCCGCCTCCTGCACCTCCGCGTCTGCGCGCACGGTATCGCCGGGGTACGACACATCCCGGCGCCCCGGATCCGCGCCCGTGATCAAATGGGGTGGATGGACACCGTGATCACCCGGCTGGACGCCGCCGACTTCCGAGACCGACTGCCCGAGGCTCTGGGGGTCTACGTCGACGCCATGGGCTACCCGTCGCAGGTGATCCGCTCCCGGGCGGCCGCCTGGATGGAGCACAGCTACCGCGACGGCTGGTCCGGGGTGGCCGCGTTCGAGGCCCCGCGCCGGCGCCTGCTCGGACAGTCGAGGGGCCCGCTGGTCGCGATCTGTTACGGCTACCACGGCGCGCCCGGCCAGTGGTGGTACGAGCAGGTCTCCCGGGGGTTGCGCGACCGGGAGCGCGAACTCCCGTCCGACTACGTCGAGCTGACCGAACTGCACGTCTCGCCCACCCACCAGGGCCGCGGTATCGGCGGGACACTGCTGCGCAGGTTCCTGGCGGACCGTCCGGAGAGCAGGGTCCTGTTGTCCACACCCGAGGTCGAGGGCGAGGACAACAGCGCGTGGCGGCTGTACCGGTCGCTAGGCTTCACCGATGTGCTGCGGTCGTACCGCTTCGAGGGCGATGCACGGCCGTTCGCGGTCCTCGAGCGCACGTTGCCGCTCCCCGTCCCGGGGACCGACGAGTGAGCCGGCGTCATGACGTGGTGGTGATCGGCTCCGGCCACAACGGGCTGGTCTGCGCCGCCTATCTCGCCCGCGCCGGGCACGACGTCCACGTGGTGGAGAAGGACACCGTGATCGGCGGCGCCACCTCGACGGTCGAACGGTACCCCGGTCACCTGACCGATCGCGGGTCGTCGGCGCACCTCATGATCCGGCACACCGGCATCCCGGAGGAGCTCGACCTCGCGGCCCACGGACTGCGCTACATCGACTGCGATCCGTGGGGGTTCGCGCCCGCTCCGCCCGGATCCGGGGAGCCGCCGATCGTCTTCCACCGGGACCTCGACGCGACGTGCGCCAGCATCGCCGCCGCCTGCGGGGACGCCGATGCCGACGCGTACCGCGAGTTCGTCCGGCGGTGGGACGTCCTCGCGGGACGCATGATGAAGGGCTTCTCGGTGCGGCCGACCGCGCCGGGGCTCGGGTCGGCGTTCCTCGGGGCCGAGGACCTGCGCGACCCGTTCGGCGCGGTCCAGACGTTCCTGTCCTCCGGCGACGCGCTCCTGGACTCGATGTTCGACTCCGAGCGGCTCAAGGCCGCGCTCTCGTGGTTCGGGGCCCAGTCCGGTCCGCCGATGTCGCACCCCGCCACCGCCCCGATGATCGGCTTCGCGGCACTGATGCACCGGATCCCGCCCGGGCGCGCGGTGGGCGGGTCCGGGGCGCTGGCTGACGCGCTGACGTCGGCGATCCGGGCGCACGGCGGCACGGTCACCGCCGGCGCCGGGGCAACCGCGATCCGCCGCTCGGGTCCGGGCTGGCGGGTCGACACCGAGGGCGGCGACTCCCTCCACTGCTCGACGGTGGTGGCGGCGTGCCACGTCCACACGACCCTCGACCTCCTCGAGCACGAGTTGCCGGCGACGACGGTGGACGGGTGGCGGCGGCGGATCCGGCCCGGCTTCGGCCTGGGGATGGTCGTCCGGCTGGGCACCACCGACCTGCCGTGCTATCCGGACGTGCCCACCGAGACCAGTGCCCACGGGCTGCAGCTGCTCGTCACGGACCGGCGACACCTCGACCGGCGCTACGGCGTGGCCGCGGCCGGGGGGCTGGACGCGGACCCCGCCGTCCTGGCCATGAGCTTCAGCTCGCTCGACCCCTCCCTCGCGCCGGAGGGCCGACACGAGCTCACCCTCTGGTCGCAGTGGCACCCGCGCCACCTCGCCGACGGGCGGGGCTGGGCCGAGGCCGGGCCCGGGGAGGCCGACCGCATCATCGCAGCGGCGGACCGGTTCGCCCCTGGTCTGGCGGACTCGATCGTCCACCGACACATCCAGACTCCGGAGGACCTGGAGACCGAGCTCGGGCTGCTCGGCGGGAACGTCATGCACGTGGAGATGTCGCTGGACCAGATGCTGCCGATGCGCCCGCACCCCGACCTGCGCGGCCACGCGGTCCCGGGCGCCGACGGGGTGTTCCTCGCCGGAGCGTCCACCCACCCCGGCGGAGGCGTCATCGGCGCCAGCGGCAGGACGGTGGCGCGACTCGTCGGCCGCAGGCTCGGCAGGTCGGCGCTACGGCGTCGGGGGATCCGGGCAGAATGACCGCCGTGACCGTGCCCCGACCGCTCCGGCGTCCCACGACCGTGCCCTCCACGACCGTGCGCCGCTCAGCCGCCTCCGGCCGCTCGCGGCTGTCCCGACGGGTCGCTGGCCTCACCACGCTGGCCGCCCTGCTGGTCGTGCTCACCGGGTGTCTGCAGCTCAACGCGCAGATGAGCGTCCGTAAGGACGACACCGTCTCCGGACGCATCCTCGTCGCCGGGGACCAGCTGGAACAGGCGGCGGCGCTCGAGCGGCTCGGCGCGCCGTCCGGCCTCGAGCAGAAGGTCCGGATCACGCCCTACTCTGCGGACGGGTTCACCGGTCGCGAGATCTACTTCACCCAGTTGACGTTCGCGGAGATGGACGCGCTCTCCCTGGCGATCGACATCGAGGGCGCCCGCCCGTACACGCTCGGATTCCGCCGCAGCGGCGACACCGTGTCGTTCAGCGGCTCGATCGACCTGTCGATGCTCCCGGCTGATCGCGCCGGATCGACGACGACGCGGGTCGACCTGACGTTCCCCAACCGCATCAGCGAGACCAACGGGACCGTCGGCGCGGGGAACTCCGTGAGCTGGACGCCCGCACCGGGGTCCATCACCCGGATGCAGGCCTCGTCCTCGTACCCGGACCCTGCCACCCGCGGCTTCGCCGTGTGGATGATCGTGGGCGTCGGCGCAGCCCTGCTGGTGTCCATCGGGACGATCCTGGCCGCGCGGACCTCGAGGGCCCGCGCGGACCGGCTGGTGCGCTGAGGCGGTCAGATCCGGCTGGCCGCCACCCCGGGCGCGGGCGCCATCGACAGGTTTGTGAGGACCTCGCGGGTGGCCCGCGAGAAGTTGAGGGTGTTGAAGTGCAGACACGGCACGCCCTCGGAGATCAGCCGCTCACACATCCGAGTGGTCAGGTCGATCCCCACCTCGCGCACCGCCTCGCGGTTCTCCTCCGGCCCGTCCCCCGCCGCGGTGCGCAGGCGCTCGGCCAGGTCGTCGGGCAGCGCGCACCCCGACAGCTCGACCATCCGCTTGACCTGACGCAGGCTGGTGACCGGCATGAGACCCGGGATTATCGGCTTGGCGCCCTGCTCCGGATCGGCCGCGACGGCTCGGTCCCGCAGCCGGAGGTAGTGCTCGACGTCCCAGAACATCTGCGTGATGGAGTACTCGGCCCCCGCGCGCAGCTTGCCGACCAGGACCTCGGTGTCGTGGTCGAGGTCGCGGGCCCGGTAGTGCCCCTCGGGGAAGGAGGCCACGCCCACGTGGTACTCACCCACCTCGTGGATCAGCCGCACGAGCTCCTCGGCGTAGTGCAGCCCCTCCGGGTGGGCCGTCCACTCACCCAGCGGGTCCCCGGGCGGGTCGCCGCGGAGCGCGAGGATGTTGGAGACCCCCGCCTCGCCGTACATCCGGACCATGTCGGTGAGCTCGGCCACCGTGTGCCCGACCGCCGTGAGGTGGGCGATGGGGACGAGGTCGGTCTCGCGGACGATGCGCTCCACGACCCGGACGGTCCGGTCCCGCGTCGACCCGCCCGCCCCGTAGGTCACGGAGACGAACGCCGCACCGAGCTCGGAGAACACGGAGGCCGCACGCCAGAGACGCTCCTCGGCGGCCTCGTCGCGGGGCGGGTAGAACTCGACGGAGAACGGCACCCTCGGGGTGGTGGACGTCTCGATCCGCTCCACGATGCTGGGGTGCCGGCCACCGCCCGTCTGGTCGGAGTCGGGTAGCTGGGTCACCCGACCAGGGTAGCCCGACACGCGTCCGGTCCGGCCGTCGCCCGACGACTAGGATCGTCGGCGACGAGGGCGACCGGACCGGGCGCCCGGAAGGGATGGTGCCCGTGGTCATGGCGACCCGCCCCGACGACGGAGAACGCGTCCTCGCCACGCTCCGCCGCCACATCGAGGGACGGCGCACGGTCGTCGCCGCGGTCGACGAGCGGGTGGACCGGCTGGCCGGGCTCCTGTCGGACTTCGTGCTCGACGGCGGCAAGCGGATGCGGCCCCGCTTCGCACTGGCCGGGTGGGCCGCGTCCCGGCCCGACGCCGGCCCGGCGCCCGAGGAGGTCGTGACCGCCTGCGCCGCCCTCGAGCTGATCCAGGCGTGCGCCCTCGTCCACGACGACATCGTCGACGCCTCCGACACCCGCCGCGGCCGACCCACCGTGCACCGCGCTATCGAGTCGGCGCACCGCCGGGACGGGTGGGACGGCGACGCCGCCCGCTACGGGGTGTCCCAGGCGATCCTCGTCGGCGATCTGGCCCTGAGCTGGGCCGACGAGATGTTCGTGACGTCAGGCGTCGATCCGGCCGCGCTGGGCCGGGCGCTCGGCCCGTGGCACGCCATGAAGACCGAGGTCCTGTCCGGCCAGATGCTCGACATCCTCGCCGAGGCGTCGGGGGCCACGGACGAGCAGACCCCCGCCCGGGTGAACCGCTTCAAGACCGCGGCCTACACCGTCGAGAGGCCCCTGCACATCGGGGCCGAGCTCGCCGGCGCGACCGACGAGACGGTCGCCACGCTGAGGGAGTTCGGCGTCGCCGTGGGCCAGGCGTTCCAGCTGCGTGACGACCTGCTCGGGGTGTTCGGCGACCCGGAGGTCACCGGGAAGCCGTCCGGGGACGACCTACGTGAGGGCAAGCGCACCCTCCTGCTCGCACGCGCGATGACCCTCGCGCCCGGCGAGGACGCGCGCTTCCTCGCCGGAGTCCTGGGAACCGAACCCGACGGCCCGACGCTCGAACGGGCCCGCGCCGTCCTCGTGGACTCCGGAGCGGTCGCCTCCGTCGAGACCGAGATCGAGGAGCTGACCGCCCGCGCGCTGGACGCGATCGCCTCGGAGGCGATCAGCGCACACGGGCGGGACATGCTGCGGGACCTCGCGGAGGCCGCGACCCGCCGACGGGCCTGACCCGTGCCCGCTGCCACGGGACGCCGACCTGAGCGGAACTCCTCGTCGTCGTCACGCCCGCCCACCCGGACCACCTCGGCGGTGGGCTCCGCCCGCGCCGCCCTCACCGGCCCGTCCGGCCCCGCGCTGTGGCGGGGCGTCCTCGGTTCCGCACTGCTCACCGTCTCCGGCTTCGGCGCCGGCGCGCTGCCGGTCGACGGCGGCCCCGCGGTCGCGATAGGCCTGCCCGGTTTCACGTTCGGCCACGGTGAGGTCCTGGCCCTCGTCCTGTGCTGGGCGGGCGTCGCGCTCCTGGTCACGTCGTGGCTCTCGCTCGGCCCCCGAGCGGTCTCCGGACGGCTCCCCACACGCGACGCCGCGTGGGCCACCGCGCTGTGGTCGCTGCCGCTGCTGCCCGCGGTCCCCCTGTTCAGCCGCGACGCGTGGTCGTACCTGGCTCAGGGCGCGATGACCGCCGCGGGCGTCGACCCGTACGAGTACGGGCCCGAGGCCAACCCCGGCCCGTTCACCACCGAGGTCAGCTCCGACTGGCAGTCCACCGCCACCCCCTACGGCCCCCTGCACCTGCTCCTCATGCGCGGCGTCGTGGCCCTGTCGGGCGGGCATCCCGCGGTGGGCGTGCTGATCCTGCGTGTGCTGGTGCTGGTCGCGCTGGCCGGGCTCGTCGCGCTCGTGGCGGCGGCTGCTCGCCGCGCCGGGGTCGACGCGGGCGCGGCCGTGTGGATGGCCGGCGCGTCACCACTGACCGTCATCCACCTCGCGGGCGGCCTGCACAACGAGATCTTCCCCCTGGTGGCGTGCCTCGCGGCGGTCGTGCTCACCCTCGACCGGCGCTACGCGTGGGCGGGGGCCGCGATCGGCCTCGCCGTGGCGTTCAAGGCCACCGCCGTGATCGTCGCGCCGTTCCTGCTGTGGATCGCCCTCGACCGGCGCCGACGCCCGCAGGACTCCACGCGGCCTCTCGCGCGGTCGCACCGGAGTCCCCTCGTGGGCGCGGTCCTCGACACGGTCGTCGCAGCGGGCGCGGCGGTCGTCGTGTTCGCGCTGGCCACTCTGGCCGCCGGCACGGGCCTCGGCTGGGTGGACGCCATCTCCGTCTCCGACCGGGTCATCAACTACCTGAGCGCGCCTACTGCTGTGGCCCACCTCATCCACGCCGCGTTCGACACCCCCGGCTTCGAGGACGTCCTCGCCGTGACCCGGCGGGTGGGACGTGTAGTGCTCGCGGTGGCGCTGGTGGCGGTGTGGTGGCGGTACCGCCGGGACACCCGGTCGGCGCTGCGCGGCATCATGGTCGCGCTGCTGACCTTCGTGGTGCTCAACTCGCTGTCCTGGCCGTGGTACCACGTGTGGGTGGCCGCGTTCTGGTTTGTCGCCCGGCCGGGCCCGCGCGCGACGACCGCGGCGGTCGGAGTGACCGTCTTCCTCGTCCTGGGGATCGGCCCGAACGGCTCGACCAGCCTCTACAGCCCCGCGCTAGTCGGCGCGGCCCTCGTGGCGTCCGCTGCCGCGGTCTGGTGGTGGTGGCGTGCGACCGCAGCAGCGCGCACCGGCCCCGACTCCGTCAGAACGCCATCGCCTGAGCGCGACGCATGACCTCCCGTGCGCGGTGGCCGTGGAGCGCGTCGGCCGGGCGGCCGGGCAGGCTGTCGTCCTCGGTGAACAGCCACCGCAGAATCTCCTCGTCCCGATAACCCCCGTCCCGCAGGACGGCGATCAGTCCCGGAAGGAAACGCACGACCTCGTCGTCGTCCAGAAAGACGGCCGGCACCACGACGACGCCCGCCCGGCGGACGGCGAGCAGTGTCCCGTCGCGCAGCAGATCGTGCACACGGGTCACCGGGATGCCGAGGCGCTCGGACACCTCGGGCAGGTTGATGGTCTCGGCCCCGGCGGGCAGGACGTCGTCGCAGTGCGGAACGGTACTCACGCCTCCCACGTTAGACCCCGGGCCGCGTCAGGACGTCTCCGGACGTACCGCGGACGGGGCGGGAGGGGCAGAATGGACGCTATGAGCACTTACGACGGGCAGCCCCCCGGACCAGGCACCCTGCTCGACGGGCGCTACCGGCTCGACGCCGTGATCGCCCGCGGTGGCATGTCCACGGTCCACCTGGCCACGGACGAGCGGCTCGACCGTCACGTCGCCGTCAAACTGCTCGACCCCACCCTCGCCGGCGACCGCGCGTTCGTGGACCGGTTCACGCTCGAGGCCCGGTCCGCCGCGCGCCTGTCCGATCCCGGCATCGTCCAGGTCTTCGACCAGGGCGTCGAGGCGGGGACCGCGTTCCTGGTCATGGAACTGGTGCCCGGCGGCACGCTGCGCGAACTCCTCGACGAGCGCGGGCCGATGCCGCCGTACGCCGCGGCCGCCGTACTGCGCCCGCTGCTCGGCGCGCTCCGCGAGGCCCATGCCGCCGGCCTCGTCCACCGGGACATCAAACCCGAGAACGTCCTGATCTCGACGACCGGCGCGGTCAAGCTGGCCGACTTCGGCCTGGTCCGCGCGGTCGCCGAGTCGCGCGCCACCTCCAGCAGCGTGGTCATGGGCACCGCCGCTTATCTCTCCCCCGAGCAGATCTCCGGCGCCGACACGGACCCGCGCTCCGACCTGTACTCCCTGGGCGTGCTGACCTACGAGATGCTCACCGGGGAGCCGCCGTTCAGCGGTGACAACAACATCGCGGTGGCCTACCGTCGCCTCGACACCGACGTCCCCGCGCCGTCCGACCAGTCCGACACCGTCGCCGAGGACCTCGACCACCTGGTCCTGCGCGCCACCCGCCGTAGCCGCGAGGACCGCTACGCCGACGCCGACGAGATGCTGCGCGACCTCGATCGCGCCGCCAAGATCGGGCGGTTCCCCGACTACGTCGTCCCGGCGCCGAGGCAGTCCTCGTGGACGCGGGCCCGGGCGAACGCCGCGCGCGCCACCCCGGGCGGTGAATCCGAGTTCGACGCCGCCGACCGCGAGAGCGGCGAGGCCCTGCGCCGCGGCGACGGTCCGACGCCCACCCGGGTCCAGACACGCGCCGACCTCGCCCCGGCGCCCCCGGCCGGCGGGCACGCCGAGCCCGCCCGCGCGCCGCGCGGTGAGATGGAGGCCGCGCCCGACCGCGACATCATCCGGCCGCGCCGACAGCGCGGCATGTTATGGCTCATCGTGGTGCTCGCCGCCGCGATCGGACTGGCCGTCGCCGGCTGGTGGCTCGGCTCGGGGCGGTTCGTGGAGGTGCCCTCCGTCCAGGGGATGTCGGTGGGCCAGGCCACCGACGCGGTCAACGCCGTGGGGCTCGCGGCCGCGACGCGCGACGCCTTCAGCAACGACGTCCCCCCCTCCGGCCTGGTGGGCACCGACCCCGCGGCGGGTGAGAAGGTGCCCCGCGGGGACACCGTCGCCGTGTTGGTGTCGGTGGGGCGCCCGGTGGTGCCCGAGGTGGGTGCGAACCGCACCGTCGACGCCGTCTCGGCCGCCCTCCGTGAGAACTCGCTGGAGCCGGTGCGCGGCGGCACCGAGTACTCCGACTCGGTGCCAGTCGGCCAGGTGGTGTCGCTGCAGCCCGGCGCGGGCACGACCGTCGACGTGGGCACGCGCGTGGCCATGATCACCAGCTCCGGGCCGGCGCCGGTGGCCGTGCCGGAGGTGGTGGGCCTGGCCGAGGACCAGGCGCGCGCCGCCATCGAGGGCGCCGGGCTCGCCGTCTCGCAGGTCAGGAGGGTGTACGACGACGAGGTGGATGGTGGCCTGGCCGTGGGCACCGACCCGGACGCCGGGACCGACGTGTCCCGCGGCGACGGGGTCGTCCTGCTGGTCTCCAACGCACTGACCGTGCCCGACATCAGGGACGTGCCCGTCGACGAGGCGACCGACGTGCTCGAGAAGGCCGGGTTCACGGTCGTCCTCGAGTCGCCCGTCACCGATCGTCAGGTCGCCGACGGTCGGGTGGTCCGTACCGAGCCGCCCGCCGGGACCCGCCTCGACCCGTCGGGCGCTGTGCTGCGGATCGTGCCGTCCGACGCGGTGACCGTCCCGGTCGTGCTGGGCTCCCGCGCGTCCGACGCCCGCCAGCGTCTGCAGGAGGCCGGACTGCGCGCCACGATCGACGCGGGGACGTCGAGCGGCATCGTCTACGGCCAGACCCCGCTGCCCGGCCGGGTGGTGGCCAGGGGCAGCGAGGTCGAGATCGACGCCCTCGGCTGACGCGGCCCTGGGCTGACGCGGCACTGGGCTGACGCGTCGCGCCGGCGGCCGGGCCCGACGCGTCAGTGGCGCAGCATCTCCGCGACCAGGTAGGCCAGCTCGAGCGACTGCTGGGTGTTGAGCCGCGGGTCGCAGGCCGTCTCGTACCGGCCCGCCAGATCCAGGTCGGAGATGTCCTGGGCGCCGCCGAGGCACTCCGTGACGTCCTCGCCGGTCAACTCGATGTGGATCCCGCCGGGATGCGACCCGAGCGCGTGGTGCACCTCGAAGAAGCCCTGGACCTCGTCGATGATCCGGTCGAAATGGCGGGTCTTGTACCCGTTCGACGTGGAGTGGGTGTTGCCGTGCATCGGGTCGCACTGCCAGATGACCTTGTGCCCGGTGGCCTCCACCGCACGGACGATCGGCGGCAGGGCCTCGCGGACCTTGTCGTTGCCCATGCGGGAGACCAGGGTCAGTCGGCCCGGCCGGTTGTGAGGGTCGAGCTTCTCGACGTACTCGACCGCGAGCTCGGGCGTCGTGGTGGGCCCGATCTTCAGTCCGATGGGGTTCTGGATGAGCGAGGCGAACGCCACGTGGGCGTCGTCGATGCCGCGGGTGCGCTCCCCGATCCACAGGAAGTGGGCCGACAGGTCGTACAGGCCCTGCTCGGCGTCACCGGTGAGTCCCGTCCCGTCATCGGCCAGGCGCAGCATCGCCCGCTCGTAGTCCAGGACGAGGGCCTCGTGGGAGGAGAAGATGTCGGCGGACCGCAGGTTCGCGTCGGAGACGCCGCACGCGTCCATGAAGCGCAGGCCCCGGTCGACCTCCGCGGCCAGGGCCTCGTAGCGAGCGCCGGCCGGCGAACCGGCGACGAACTCCATGTTCCACTCGTGCACGCGGTGCAGGTCGGCGGTGCCCGACGCCGTCAGGGACCGGACGAGGTTCATCGCCGCGGCCGCGTTGGCGTAGGCGCGGACCAGGCGGGACGGGTCGTGCTCACGTGCCGCCTCGTCCGCCTCGATGCTGTTGACCATGTCACCCCGGTAGGACAGCAGTCCGCTGCCGTCGCGGTCGGCGGACCGGGGCTTGGCGTACTGGCCGGCGATGCGACCGACCTTGACCACGGGCATCGAGGCACCGTAGGTCAGCACGACCGACATCTGCAGGAGCGTGCGGATCACGCCCTTGATGTGGGGCTCGGTGTTGGCCTCGAACGTCTCGGCGCAGTCACCGCCCTGCAGCAGGAACGCCCGACCGTGGGCCACGTCGGCCAGGCGGTCTGAGAGGTGCTCGACCTCGGAGGCCACGCAGATCGGCGGGACGCTCTCGAGGACCTTGCGCATGGCGGCGGCGTGCTGCGGGTCCCACGACGGCTGCTGCAGCGCCGGCCGGGAGAGCGCATCGGCCAACTGCCTGTCGAGGTCCGCGGAGAGCGGCGGCAGGTCGGGGAGTTGCGCGATGTCGACGTCGACTGTCCAGTTGCTCACCCCGGCGACGATACGCCACCGCGCGCGGGCGAGGCCTCAGAGACCCAGGTGGGGCGCCTGCTCGGCGATGGCCCGGAACCGCATCGCCACATGGCGGGCGTCACCGAGTGCGTCGTGTGCGCCCCCGGGGTGCGCCGGCAGCTCCGGCCGGCCGGCGAGCTCCCACAGTTGGCGGACGTCGCGGGTGAACTTGGGCATCGCCGCCGGGAGCTTCGTCATGTCGCCCCACAGCTGGCACACCGCGACGTGGTCGTAGGCGCCGATCCACGCCCACATCTCGACCGGGCCGGTGGGCGGGGCCGTGAGGAAGTCGTAGAGCTCGTCGCGGATCCGGGCCCTCGACATCCACGCCGCGGACGACGGGTTGGGGAGTTTGGGCAGGACGTTGCGGCGGACCCACGGGCCGGCCGTCGACGAGTCGAACTCGGTGGACACCGCGTAGAACTCGCGACCGTCCTCGGCGACGACCCCCACCGACACCAGGTCGATGGTCGTGCCGTCCTCAATGAACTCGCAGTCGTAGAAGTACCGCACCTCGTCAGCGCTGTCCGTCGACGGGCTGGTCGAGCAGGTTGTGCCCTGACTCGCGGACCGCCTGGTAGCGCTTCTTCATGTCCGCGCCGTAGATGTCGTGGACGTACTCCTGGCCGGTGAGTGCCTGGATGCGACGCATGAGCTCGTCGGTGACCTCGCGCTCGGCCGCCCGGTCGCCTTCACGGCCGGCCCACGGCGAGAGGTCGAGCGGCTCGCCGAGCATAACGCGGACCTCGGTGCGCGGGAAGAAGCGGAACCTGGTCGCCTTGCGGACGTACTCGCCGGTGCCGGAGACCCCGACGGGGATGATCGGCACGCCCGCGCGCAGCGCCAGCCGGGCCGGCCCGGTCTTGCCCCGGTAGAGCCGTCCGTCCGGGGAACGGGTGCCCTCGGGATAGATGCACAGGATGCGCCCGGACGACAAGACCTCGAGACCGGCGTCCAGCGCCGCCTGTGCGGCGTCGGCGTTGGTGCGGTCGATCGGGTACTGCCCGGAGCCGGCGAAGAACCACCGGCTGAGCATCCCGCGGATGCCGGTTCCCGTGAAGTAGTCACTCTTGGCCAGGAACGTCACCCGGCGCGGCAGGAGCAGCGGGGTGAACAGCCAGTCCGCGACCGACTGGTGGTTGCCGACGAGGAGAGCGGCCCCCCGGGCCGGGAAGTGCTCGCGTCCCGTCACGACCCGCCGACTCGTCACCCGGAGGAACGGGCCGATGAGCACGTACTTGAACAGGTAGTACAGCAACGCGGTCCCCGGTCCTCTCGTGGTGCCAATCGACGAATGCGGATACTACCTGGCCGTGTCGGCGGAACCGGTCGGCACGAGGTTCTGCGGCCACAGATCGGGGTCCGGGAGAAAGCGTAGCCGGACCCGCCCGGCGCCGGCGTCGAAGGTCGAGTCGACGAGGACGCAGCGGGTCAGCAGCGGCGGCAGGCCGAGAACGGCGCGGAAACCGTCGTGTTCGAGGCGGAGCCGGTCGCCCTCGACGGACGCCGGCGTGGAGGGCGCGGTCGGGACGGGGTATTCGACGCGGTATCCCCCGTCGCCGTCAGGCGCCACCTCGGGCCGGACGGCGCCGCGCGCCAGCGCCGCCATCGCGGCCGTCCGCTCCGGTGCGCGGCCGACGACGATCACCTCGAGAGGGCCCGAGAGGAAACCGGCCACGTCACCGGCGAGCAGCGCGAGCCGGTGCGCCTCCCGGACACGGGCGTCCGCACGGGCGCCGGCGGCCATGGACGCGAAGCGCACGTTCGCCGGCCACTGCGACTCGACGAAGGCGGCCAGTTCCCCGGCCGCGGCGATGCGGCGGACGGCGGCCAGGTCCCCGTCGAGTTCAACCACGACGACGTCCCAGTAACCGGACGCCGCCGCGCGGCGCGCGTACTCCCATCCGAGCACGGCCGCCAGCGGCGTGTCGCCGCCTGCCGAGAGGGCGGCCAGGACGTCGTCATCCGGGTCGGCGGCACCGGATCGGTACGCCTCCAGCCTCGCGGTCGGGTCGTCGGCGCGGACCTCGACCGGGCCCTCGTCGGAGGTGTCGAGACGGGGGTCGACGGCATCAGGGTGCCCGGTCAGGACCAGGGCGGTCCGCCCGGACTCCGCGAGTAGCCCGCCGGTGACGCCGGCGCGTTCGGCAGGGTCGCCGCCGAGGACGACGACCACACGGGTGTGGTTCACCGGGACTCGGCCCGTCGTTTGAGCTCACTGAGCGCGTCGCCCAGGATGCGTCGCTGGGCACGACTGCGCAGACTGCCGATCACCGGCACCGTCAGTTCGATCTCCAGTTCGTAGTCCACCCGGGTGCCGGCTTCCACGGGTTCCAGACGATACGACCCGCGCTGGTCCCGCTGCAGCGTCGAGCTCTCGAGGCGCCACTCCACCGAGCGGTGATCCGCCGACCAGGAGTACACGAGCACGTACTCGTCGACGATCGCGCCCGCTCGCAGCTGGAACCGCACTCTGTCCGGGCGGCCGTCCGCGCCCGTCGACAGCACCTCGGCGGCGTCGATCGACGCGGACCACTCCGGATAGGCCGCGAAGTCGGCGATGACCGCCATGACGTCCGCCACCGACGCGTCGACCACGGTGGAGTCTCTGGTCGGCCAGACCTCGGGGGCGCCGTCGTGCTCGCTCATGCCCTCCAGCTTCACACATCCCGACCCGGGATGCGCCCACGCCGAGTCCTGAGGGTGCCGGTCGCCGTGGTCGCCGTGCCGGGGCGGCGATAGTGTGTGGTCACCGACATACGACGAACGTCACCACCGGGAGGACCCTTTGCGCGAATACGTCGCGGCACCCGCCACCTTCACCGTCCCCGACGACTGGTCCTGCGTTCAGTCGGCCTACGACCGAGCGGAACAGACTCCGGAGAACGTGGCGTTCCTCAAGCCCGTCGGCGGGCGGTGGACGGACGTCACCAACCGTGAGTTCGCCGAGGAGGTCCGCACGGTCGCCCGCGGCCTCGTGGCCCTGGGCGTCCAGGCGGGCGACAGGGTCGCCCTGCTCAGCGCCACGCGCTACGAGTGGAACCTGATCGACTTCGCCATCTGGGCGGTCGGGGCGGTCACGGTGCCGGTGTACGACAGCTCGAGCGCTGACCAGATCCGGTGGATCATGGAGGACTCCGGCGCGAAGCTGATCATCGTCGAGAACGACACCCACGCGGCGACGGCCCGCGAGGGCATCGAGGGGCTCGAGGTCTCCGACGTCCTCGTGATCGACGGCGCCGAACCGGTTCTGGAGACTCTCACCGCCCAGGGCGCCTCGGTCGACGCCTCCGTCCTGGACGAGCGCCGAGCCACGGTGCGGGCCGACTCGCCCGCGACACTCATCTACACCTCCGGCACGACGGGGCGCCCCAAGGGCGTCATGCTCAGCCACCACAACTTCATGTCCGAGACGCTCGCCGTGCTCGAGACGCCCTTCAGCCAGATCCTGCGCATCGACGCGACCTCGGTGATGTTCCTCCCGTTGGCGCACGTGCTGGCCCGCGCGATCACCTATGCCGGCTTCCACGCCGGTGTGACGATCGCGCACTCCTCCGACCTCACCAACCTCGTCGACACCTTCGGCGAGATGAAGCCGCACTACATCCTGGCGGTCCCCCGCGTCTTCCAGAAGGTCTTCAACAAGGCCCGGGCGACCGCCCAGGACGGCGGCACGGTCAAGGCGTGGATGTTCGACAAGGCGGCCGACACCGCCGTGGCGTACTCCAAGGCCAACCGGGGCGACGGCCGCGTGGGTCCGCTCCTCCGGCTGCGCCACGCCCTCTTCTCGAAGCTCGTCTACGCCAAGCTCGTCAACGCCCTCGGTGGACGCTGTGAGGTCGCCATCTCCGGCGGCGCGGCCCTCGGTGACCGGCTGACCCACTTCTTCGACGGCATCGGGGTCAACATCTTCGAGGGTTACGGCCTGACGGAGACGTGCGCCGCGATCACGGTGAACACCCCGGGCCACATGCGCATCGGCAGCGTCGGCCAGCCGCTGCCCGGGTGCGCCGTCCGTATCGCCCAGGACGGCGAGGTCGAGGTGAGCGGCCCCGTGGTGGCCTCCGGCTACTGGCAGAACGAGAAGGCGACCGCCGAGTCCTTCACGGACGGCTGGTTCCGGACCGGCGACCTCGGCTCGCTGGACGAGGACGGCTACCTGTCGATCACCGGCCGCAAGAAGGAGATCATCGTCACGGCCGGCGGCAAGAACGTGGCTCCCAACCAGCTGGAGGACGCCCTGCGCGCCGATCCCCTGGTCGCGGAGGCGGTCTGTGTGGGCGACGGCAAGCCGTTCGTCTCCGTCCTGCTGACCCTCGATCCGGAGGCCCTGGAGCGCTGGAAGTCCCACCACGACAAGTCGGGGTCACTGTACGAGCTGCTCAAGGACGCCGACATGATCGAGCACCTCGATCAGGCGTTGGCGCGGGCGAACCGCAGCGTGTCGCACTCGGAGTCGATCAAGAAGTACCACGTCCTGCCGGACCAGTTCACCGAGGAGACCGGCGAGCTCACCGCGTCTCTCAAGGTCAAGCGCAACGTGGTGCACCAGAAGTACGCCGAGCAGATCGAGGCCCTCTACGCCTGACGGCGCGGCCTGACGGTCGGGCCGAGCCGGACGGCACGACGGCCCGGACGCGTGCTCTCGCGGGTCACTCCCCCGAGAGCACGCGTTGCATGTCCCGCGCCAGGTCCTCCCACCGCCAGTTCTCGAGGACCCAACGGCGGCCACTGAGCCCCATCGAGGACGCCCGCGGACGGTCCTCGAGCAGCCCGGCCACCGCGTCGACGATCTCGCGCCGCGAGGTCCCGTCCACCACGAGTCCGGTCCGCCCATCCCGGACCGTCTCCGGTGCTCCCCCGCTACGCCCCGCCACCACCGGTACGCCACACGCCGAGGCCTCGAGGTAGACGATCCCCAGTCCCTCCACGTCCAGCCCGCCGCCGCGCGTGCGGCACGGCATCGCGAAGACGTCGGCCATGCGGTGGTGGTCGACGATCTCGTCCGCGGGGATCCGGCCGGAGAAGATGACCCGGTCCGCCACGCCGTACCGGCGTGCGAGCCCCTCGAGCGTCCGTCTGTACGGCCCCCCGCCGACGACGACGAGGACGGCCCCGGGCACCCGGCGGGCGATCTCCGGCATCGCGCGGATGAGCGCATCCTGACCTTTCCGCGGCACGAGACGGGACAAGCACACGATCACGTCGCGGTCCGCGACCCCGTAGCGGTCCCGGATCGCCCGGCGCCTGACCGGGTCCGGGCGGAACCGTTCCGTGTCGACACCGCCCGGTTGACGCACCAGCCGTGCCCGGGGGCCGAAGGCCGCGGAGACGCGCCTTCGCGTGTAGTCACTGACGTAGGTGATCGCGTCGGTCGACTCCCCGATCACGCGCAGGACCTGACGCGACCCGGGGAGCATCGACCATCCCACCTCGTGCCCGTGGGTACTCGCCACGATCCGCTCCACGGGACCCTCACGCAGGACCGGGGCCATGGCCGCGAGCGGGGCGGCCGCCCCGAACCAGATCGTCGTCGCCCCGAAATCCGAGGCGAGGCGGCGCGCCCGGGCCGCCAGGTCCGGCGTCGGCAGCAACATCTCGGTGGGCACGCGCTCCACGAGATAGGGCTTCGACGCGTCGTACTCGGCGGACTCGGCACCGCGGAACGTCGACGCGAGGACCGCGACCTCGGCGGGGTCGAGGTGGCTCAGGTACGTCTCGAGATAGGACTGGATCCCGCCGGGGCGCGGCGGGTAGTCGTTGGTGATCAGCAGGGTCTTGGTCATCGACTCCGAGCCTGCCACAGCACCTACACCGGCCCCGCGCGACCCGGCACGACCCGTGCGCCCCGGAAACGTCACGGGGCCGTTGGCGCGCGGTCAGTACCGCCGGATCGAGTGGATCGGCATAGCGTCGACCCTCTCCAGTCTGACGGGGACGCCGTAGGTCGGGGCGTGCAGCACCAGGCCGTCGCCGGCGTACATCCCCACGTGGGTTGCCTCCGGGTAGTAGATGACGAGATCGCCGGGACGGGCGTCCCGCATCGCCACGGGCGCCCCGGAGACCGCCTGCGCCTGGCTCGATCGTGGCAGGGTCTTGCCCTCCCGGGCGTACGACCACACCATGAGCCCGGAGCAGTCGAACTCGTCGGGACCGGTGGCGCCCCACGAGTACGGAGCGCCGAGCCGGGTCAGTGCCACGCGGAGCGCGGCCGAGTTGGTGTCGTCCACGGGCGGGGCGACGTAACCGGCGGGCATCACCGGCCCGCCGACCCACAGGGCCCGCTGCCCGTCCGACAGGGAGTCCACGCGGCGACGTACCTCGTCCATGAGTTCGCGCATCTCGGCCATGCGCCGGTCGAGGTGATCGGCGTGCTCTCGCGCCGCGCGAGCGGAGGCCCGCGCCGTATCCGCGGCCCTGGTGGCGTCATCCCGGAGGCGTGCGGCCGTCTCGGAAGCCGCCCGCGAGGCGTCCAGTGCGCTCGTGGTCGCGCCGGACAGCCGGCGTAGCGCGTCCAATCTGTGCACGAGGTCCCGTGGGCTCTCGGCCAGCATCGCGGCCCGGGTCGCGCCCGGGTCGCCACCTCGGTACCTCATGGCGGCGAGGTGGTCGACGAGGGACTGATCCCTCACGGCCGCACCGTCGGCCACCGCGGCTCGGCCGGCGGCTGCCCCGGCGGCCAGCTCGAGGCGATCGCGCTCCCGCTCGGCGCGGTCGAGTTCCGCGCGGGCCAGGTGGAGTTCCTCGCCGAGAGCCCCCGCCTCCTCGGACAGCCGCGCCAACTCGGCCAGGTCCTCGCCCGCCGCGGACACGGAGCCCTCCGGAGCACCGCGCGAGGCGGAGGCCGGCGCATGGACCGCGCTCTCGCTCAGAGTGGGGGGAGCGTCAGCCGCGGGGGCCGCGGTCGTCGTGGAGGCGGCGACGGGAACGGTGGGCTGAGCAGTGGCGGTGGGTTGAGCGGTGACACCGGCGACGGCCAGCAGCACCACGACCGCCGCGGCGGCGGCGAGCCTGTTCGCGCGGGCACGGGGCTTCATCTGCTCTCGTCGGTCTCTCGGATCCGGGGTTCGCCTGGGCGGGGCCGATCCGGACACCTGCGAAGGCATCCGGCACCCGAGAGGGGATGTTACATACGACACACCCCGCCCGGGTCCGGTACACGACCGGTCACAGGCGGGGTGCGTAGAAGTCGGAGACCCGACCCGCTCAGTAGTAGCGGGTGGCGCCGTAGAACGGCATCGAGTCGACCGGCGCGTAGCTCACGGAGGTACCGGAGTACGGGGCGTGGACGACCTGACCGTTGCCGGCGTAGATGCCGACGTGGGACGCGCCGCTGTAGAAGGCGACGATGTCACCGGGCTGCAGGTCGGACTTGGCCACCTGCGTGCCGCCGCCGATCTGGGCCTGGCTCGTGCGCGGGATCGAGATCCCCGCCTCCTTGTAGGCCCACGAGGTCAGGCCGGAGCAGTCGAACGAGCTGGGGCCGGTCGCTCCCCAGGCGTAAGGCGAGCCGACACGAGTGGTGGCCGCGTCCAGAATGCGCTGGCCGGTGGAGACCTCGGGCGCCGGGGTGGCGAACTCGACCGGAGCGGCCGGGGCCGCCTGGGCGGCCTGCTGGAGGCCGGCCGGAAGGGCGATGCCCTCCGGGACGTCGATGGTGACCTGGGCCGGAACACCCGGCAGCCGCAGCTCGACGGGGACGTCGACGGTCACGGGCGCGGCGGACGCGGTCCCGGAGCCCGCGACAGCGGCTCCGGCGGCGAGCAGTCCGGCGGCGGCCACGCGGCGGCCGGTCGAGCTGGTCTTGATGCTGTGGGCTCCCACGAGAGACTTTACCTCTTTCTTCCTGCGACACCGACCGGGTTAGCTGACGGGTTCGGACACGGAAGTCTGTCCTACGCTCGCCGACCTCCCGGTCGTCGAGCGATTCACCCCAGTGGAACGTGGTTCCCCGGCGCGCCCTCGGGCGCTTAGGCGTGACCCCGGCTCCCCACCGGCGGGCGGGGAATGACTTCCGAGGTCTCGAAAAGGTTACGAAACCATCTCGCCGAAGTCCAGTTCCCCGCTCACGCGGCGGTTTCCGCGGCCAGGATGTCGATGGACGTCACCATGCCCGCGGCTCGGAGGACGTCGATCGCCGTCCGCACCTCCGGGTCCAGCACGTACCCGCAGGACTCCGGAGAAAGCTCGTCTACCTGGTCCTTCTCGCCGAGCAGCAGGGAGACGATGCAGCCTTCACAGTCGCCCGCCACCGCCGGGCAGCGAGCGCAATCCATTGACACCATGATCTACCTCACATTCCGTCCTGGGCGTGTTGCCCGTTCGTTATCGCGCCGCGATCCGGCCGCGGCGGTCGGCCCGGGAGGCACCCTAGGAACCGGGTACGACACACTCCCCCGGACCGTGACCCGGACGCCGCCCCCGGACGGCGATGTCCGACCCCGCCGCTACCGTCTCCGCCATGCCCCCCTCCACCTCACCGGCACCCGTCGGCGCGCAGGGCGCGTTCGACGAGCTCGAGCCGCTGCTGTCCGAGGTGACCTTCGTCGTCGTCGACCTCGAGACCACCGGCACCAAGCCGGGCGGCGACGAGATCACCGAGATCGGCGCCGTCCGGATCCGGGGAGGCGAGGTGCAGGCGGAGCTGTCCACCTTCGTCTCGATCGACGGCGTACTGCCGGGGCACATCAGCAGGCTGACGGGGATCGCCCCGGAGGACCTCGTCGGCGCACCGTCCCTCGGCGAGGTGATGGCGACGTTCCTCGAGTTCTCGCGCGGCGCTGTCCTGGTGGCACACAACGCCAGATTCGACCTCGGCTTCCTCCGCGCCGCCGCAGCCGCGACGGGCCACCGGTGGCCGGATCCCCCGTCCGTGTGCACCCTCGCACTCGCCCGGCGGGTGCTGCACCGCGGCGAGACGCGTGGCCACCGGCTCGGGGTCCTGGCCGCACACCTGGGCGCCACGGTCGAGCCCAATCACCGCGCCCTACAGGACGCGCGCGCCACGGTGGACGTGCTGCACGCCCTCATCTCGCGGGTGGGTGACTGCGGGGTGTCCACCCTCTCCGAACTGCTGGCGTACGACGGCCGCCTGGCTCCCGAGATCCGACGTCGCGCGACCCTCACCGAGGCGCTCACCGACGGCCCCGGGGTCTACGTCTTCCGCGACGAGGCCGGCGGGCCGCTGTACGTCGGGTCATCCGGCTCGGTGCGTCGTCGCGCGCGCTCCTATTACTCCGGCGGGGACACCCGCGGGCGGATGCGCACCATGGTCGGCCTGGCCGCCTCGGTGGAGTCGGTGCCGTGCGCCCACCTCCTCGAGGCGTGGACCGTCGAGGAACAACTCATCGACTCACTGCAGCCCCCGTTCAACAGACGGTCCCGCAGCCCTCGCCGAGGCTGGTGGCTCTCCCCTCCCACCGGCCGCGCCAGCCGTCCGACGATCGTCCGGATCCCGGACGACCCCACGGCGATCGGGCCGTTCCGTCGCACCGAGGACGCACGCGCCGCGTGGGAGGACCTCCTCGAGGCGTTCGGCGGTCGGCCCACGCCCGAGCGCTGGGCGGCGCTCGCCGACGGGCGGGACCAGGCCCCGCTGCACGCGCTCGTCGAGCAGATCGACCGACTCGCCGCCGACGGCGCCTTCGAGCGCGGGGCGAGACTGCGTGACAGGCCCGCCGCCCTCATCCGGGTACTCGCCCGCCGGCAGGAGCTGGCCGCCACCGCCGCGCTCGCGGAGATCGTGCTCGTCCAACCGGCGCCCCGACGGGCCTGGGCGGTGGCGATCGTCCGCCACGGCCGGCTCGCCGGATCCGGCACGGTCCCACCCGGAGCCGCGCCGATGCCGGTCATCGACGGCCTACGGGCCGCCGCGACCACCGTGCGGCCCGCGCCCGGGCCGTTCGCCGGGGCGACCCAGGCTCAGATCCGGAACGTCCACCGGTGGATCGACTCCACGCAGACCCGCATCGTCTCGGTCGACGGCTGCTGGACGCTCCCCGTCCAGGGTGCGCACACCCTGACGGACTGGGCTGACCGGGCCGAACGCGCGGCCGCCGATCACCGCCACGCCTGACTCACCGGTTCGCGCTGAAACCGACCCACTTCTCGAGCAGACGCGCCGCCTCGCCGTCGTCGATCGCCGTCGCCGCCCGGTCCACGGCCGCACGCATCGCGGTCACCAGGTCCGCATCTCTGTCGAGCCCGTCGAACGCCACCAGGGCCGCCGCGGAGTTGAGCAGGACCGCGTCACGCACCGGCCCGGTCTTCCCCGCCAGGAGATCCCGGGCGACCCCGGCGTTGTGCACCCCGTCGCCGCCACGGAGATCCTCGATCGAGCACGTGCTCATCCCGAAGTCGGCGGGCTCGATCCGGTCCTCGTCGACCTGACCGTCGGACACCCGCAGGACCCGGGTCGGACCCGTCATCGTGATCTCGTCCAGCCCGTCCGTACCGCGGACGACCAGAGCCGATCGGCCGCGCAGCGCGAACACCTCCGCCATCACCGAGAGGAGATTCTCGAAGGCGCAGCCGATGAGGTTCGCCGTCGGAGCGGCCGGGTTCGTCAACGGCCCCAGGATGTTGAAGACGGTCGGGATGCCGATCTCCCGCCGCGGCGTCGCGGCGAAGCGCAGAGCGGGGTGGAACACGGGGGCAAAGCAGAAGGCCACCCCCACCTCGTCGAGACAACGCCCCACGTCCTCGGGCCCCAGATCGATCGCCACGCCGAGCGCCTCGAGGACGTCCGCCCCTCCGCTCTTGGAGGACGCCGCCCGGTTGCCGTGCTTGACGACGGGCACACCGCACGCGCTGACCACCAATGACGACATCGTCGAGATGTTCACGGTGCCCTGCCGGTCGCCGCCGGTGCCGACGATGTCCACGCAGGCGCGGTCCGTGGGCACGCGGCGGGAGTAGTCGAGCATCGTCGAGGCGAGCGCCTCGAGCTCGGGTCCGGTGACACCCTTCATCTTCAGGGCCACTCCGAACGCGGCGATCTGCGCATCGGTCGCGACGCCCTCCATGATCCGCGACATCGCCCACCGCGCGTCCGCCGGATCGAGGTCCACCTCCGCCGTGAGGGTGCCGAGTACTCCGGGCCAGGACCGGCCCCCGTCGATCGCCGCCGAACTGCCCACGTGTCCCGACCTCCTCTGGTCTCATAGAAAGGAACCGGCACTCGAAGGGGCCGGCCACACGGGATCAATCGTGCCACCCCGGTAGCGTCGCCGCCCGCGCCGTCCCCTGCCACGGCGGCCGCGACCGCCCGGGGAGACCAGCCTGAGAGCCCCCTGATAGCCCCTGCAAGGGGGGCGATTTCCGACCCCTGACCGTGACGTATCTGAGGCGACCTGCGGAAACGCTGAGCGGACACGCCGATTTCGGGGGTCCATGCAGACTCGCCCCACCTCAGGGGTCATACTTGGCCACGTGACGAGCGCAGTAGATAACTCAGGATCGGCCATGGCCCAGCGTGTTCATTCGCTGAATCGGCCGAACATGGTCAGTGTGGGCACCATCATCTGGCTGTCCCAGGAGCTGATGTTCTTCGCGGGCCTGTTCGCGATGTACTTCGTCTCCAAGGCGAACTCGGGAGGTGACTGGCCCTCCTACCCGACGCATCTGAACGTGCCGTTCGCCCTGACGATCACGGTGATCCTCGTGGCATCGTCGTTCACCTGCCAGCTGGGCGTGTTCGCCGCGGAGCAGGGCGATGTCTTCGGACTGCGGCGGTGGTACGTCATCTCCGCAGTCATGGGCACCGTCTTCCTCATCGGCCAGGCGTACGAGTACGTGATGCTGTACCTCGAGGGGACCACCATCTCCTCCAGCGTCTACGGGTCCGTCTTCTTCATCACCACCGGCTTCCACGGGCTCCACGTCGCCGCGGGCGTCATCGCCTTCGTCGTTCTCGTGATGCGTACGACGATGTCGCGGTTCACCCCGGCGCAGGCCACCGCCGCCATCGTGGTGTCCTACTACTGGCACTTCGTCGACGTGGTCTGGATCGGCCTCTTCGTCACCATCTACTTCATTCAGTAGTCAGCTGGCCGCAGGACGCTGTGTCCAGCAGGTCCCAACACCAAAGGGAACTCACAATGAACTCACCTCACCCAGCCGCTGCGGATACGCCGTCGCCCGACCCGGCGACGACCCCGACGCGGTCGGTCTCCACCAAGCGGCGCCGTAAGGCGACCGGCGCGCTCGTCATCGCTGCCGGCCTCCTCGGAGCGGGAGCCATCGCCACCGCCGTCGTCCCGGAGCCGCAGGTGGCGACGGCCCAGCAGGACCAGGCCGCACTCATCGCCGAGGGCAAGTCGATCTACGACGTCGCCTGCATCACCTGCCACGGGCAGAATCTGCAGGGTGTCGAGGACCGCGGCCCCTCGCTCGTAGGCGTCGGCGCGGGTTCGGTCTACTTCCAGGTGCACTCCGGTCGCATGCCGGCCGCGGACAACGAGGCGCAGGCCGAGCGGAAGAAGCCCCGCTACAGCGAGCAGCAGATCATGGCTCTCGCGGCGTACGTCCACCTCTTCGGCGGCGGTCCCGAGATCGTCACCGATCCCGACGGCACGATCGCGCAGGAGTCGCTGCGGGGCGCTTCCGGGCAGAGCACCGCCGAGGAGATCGCCCGCGGTTCCGAGCTGTTCCGGCTCAACTGCGCGTCCTGTCACAACTTCACCGGCCGCGGCGGAGCACTCTCCGGCGGTAAGTACGCGCCGGTTCTGGACCCTGCCAACGAGCAGGAGATCTACCAGGCCATGCTCACCGGCCCGCAGAACATGCCCAAGTTCTCGGACCGGCAGCTCACGCCTGACGAGAAGAAGGACATCATCGCCTACATCAAGGCCACGGATAACAAGGTCTCGCCCGGTGGCTACGGCCTCGGCGGTCTCGGCCCGGTGACCGAGGGCGTGGCTATCTGGCTTGTCGGCATCGTCGCCCTCATCGGTGCGACCCTGTGGATCGGATCCCGTTCATGAGTGAGACCCCGAAGAACCCGTCACCGGCGGACCTGGACCGCATGAGCGAGGCCGAGCTCGTCGAGCTGGGCACCCGGCTCGACGGAGTCGAGATCCGGCACCGCGAGAGCCGCTGGCCCGAGGGCGTGACCACCCGCGCCGAGAAGCGCGCCGCGCGCACCGTCACCACCTGGTTCGCGCTGTCGGCACTGTTCGCCCTCGCCTTCGCCGTCGTCTACATCTTCTGGCCGTGGGAGTACCGCGGTGAGGGTGAGGACGGCTACTGGCTGTACATGGCGTACACGCCGCTGCTCGGCGGCACGATCGGCCTGTCGATCCTGTTCCTGGGCTTCGGCGCCGTGCAGTTCACCAAGAAGTTCGTCCCCGAGGAGATCTCGGTCCAGACGCGCCACGACGGCCCGTCCGACGAGGTCGACCGCCGCACGATCGTCGCCGAGCTCAACGACTCGTGGAAGACCTCCACCCTCGGCCGCCGCAAGGTCATGGGCGGCTTCCTCGGCGCGAGCGTCGGTCTCATCGGCCTGTCCGCGATCCTGCCCCTCGGCGGCATGATCAAGAACCCGTGGAAGCGCGGAGAGATGACCCTCTCCGGTGACGGCACCCTCCACACCACCGGCTGGACCCTCGCCTCCGAGAACCGCCCCGACGGCCTGCCGCCGGAGAAGGTGTACCTCGGCCGCGACACCGGCAAGGTCTACCCCGACGGGCATCCCCCCGCCGGTGAGGGCCGCCTCGAGCGCATCCGCGTCGACGACCTCGCCGCCGGTGGCCTCGAGTCCGTCTTCCCGCTGCCCGCGAGCGCCCTGGGCAACTTCGAGGAGCACATGCACTCGATCCACGGTTCGCGTAACTCGGTCATGCTGATCCGTTTCCGCCCCGAGGACGCGGCCCGCGTCGTCAAGCGCAAGGGCCAGGAGAACTTCAACTACGGCGACCTGTACGCCTACTCGAAGATCTGCACCCACCTCGGCTGCCCCACCTCGCTGTACGAGCAGCAGACCCATCGATTCCTCTGCCCGTGCCATCAGTCGCAGTTCGACGCGCTCGAGTACGCGAAGCCGGTCTTCGGCCCCGCCGCCCGCGCGCTTCCGCAGCTGCCCATCGCCGTGGACAGCGAGGGTTACCTCGTCGCCAACGGTGACTTCGTCGAGCCGGTCGGACCCGCCTTCTGGGAGCGTCGTTCATGAGCACTAACACAAGACTCGCGTCCCTGGGCGACGGCCTCGACGCGCGGTACACCATGGCCAAGGGTCTGCGCCGGCAGATCAACAAGGTCTTCCCGACCCACTGGTCCTTCCTGCTGGGCGAGATCGCCCTGTACAGCTTCATCATCCTGCTGATCTCGGGTGTCTACCTCACCCTGTTCTTCGACCCCTCCATGTCGAAGGTGATCTACCAGGGTGCGTACGCTCCGCTCAACGGCATCGAGATGTCTCGTGCCTACGAGACCGCGCTGGACATCTCGTTCGAGGTCCGTGGCGGACTCTTCGTGCGACAGATCCACCACTGGGCGGCCCTGCTGTTCGTGGCCTCGATGGTCGTCCACATGATCCGCATCTTCTTCACCGGCGCGTTCCGCCGCCCGCGTGAGGCCAACTGGACCATCGGTTGCGTGCTGCTGCTCCTGGGCATCGTCGAGGGCTTCCTCGGCTACGGTCTGCCGGACGACGTGCTCTCGGGCACCGGCCTCCGCATCACCTCCGCGATCATCGTGGGTCTGCCCGTGATCGGAACCTGGATGCACTGGATGATCTTCGGCGGGGACTTCCCCGGCGAGATCATGATCCCCCGCTTCTACGTCCTGCACGTGCTGATCATCCCGGCCATCATCCTCGCGCTGATCGCCGCTCACCTCGCGCTGGTGTGGTACCAGAAGCACACGCAGTTCCCCGGGCCCGGCCGCACGGAGAAGAACGTCGTCGGCGTCCGGATCCTCCCGGTCTTCGCCGTCAAGTCGATCGCGTTCGGTGCCATCACCGTCGGCATGCTCATGCTCTTCTCGGGCTTGTTCACGATCAACGCGATATGGAATCTCGGGCCATACAACCCGTCGCACATCTCCGCCGGTTCGCAACCCGACTGGTACATGCTGTGGACCGAGGGCGGCGCCCGTGTGATGCCGGCCTGGGAGCTCTACCTCGGCCCGTACACGATCCCGGCGACCACGTGGGTGGCCGTCATGCTCGGCGCCATGGTCGTGCTGATGTTCCTGTACCCGCAGATCGAGGCCAAGATCACGGGCGACAAGGCGCACCACAACCTGCTCCAGCGCCCGCGTGACGTGCCGGTTCGTACCGCCTCCGGCATGATGGCGATCACCTTCTACGTGATCCTGGTCCTGATGGGTTCCAATGACCTCATCGCGTACCACTTCGCCATCTCGCTCAACGCGACGACGTGGGCCGGACGTATCGGGCTCATCCTGCTCCCGCCGCTGGTGTACTTCTTCACCTACCGTCTGTGCCTGGGCCTCCAGCGCTCGGACCGCGAGGTGCTGGAACACGGCATCGAGACCGGCATCATCATGCGGATGCCGCAGGGCGAGTTCATCGAGGTCCACCAGCCCCTCGGCGAGATCGACGAGCACGGCCACGCCGTCCCGCTCGAGTACGCCGGCGCCAAGGTGCCCACCAAGATGAACCAGCTCGGCGTCGCGGGTCGGCCCCCGCGCGGTGCGCTCACCCCCGACCCCGTCGAGGAGGCGCGTCTGCTCGACGAGGCCGAGCACGACAAGCACCACCGTGAGCACTCGATGCTCACGACGCTGCAGGAGGAGAACCGTACTCGTCGCGACGACGAGCACTGATCCCCGACTGCACCCGACCGCGGGCCGGATCTCCTTCTCCGAGGAGGTCCGGCCCGCGGTCGTCGTCCACCACACCCTCGACCCGCGGGACAGGAATGATCGAGCAGTCACACTCGTCCGGAGCGGACGGTGCGATCGTGCTCACCGATGAGTTCGACCACGCCCTCGAACTCCTCCACGGGGGGCACGACCTCTTCCTCACGGGCAAGGCGGGCACCGGTAAGTCGACCCTCATCCGTCGCTTCCTGTCGGAGACGCGCCGCCCCACCCTGGTCGCCGCCCCGACCGGCATCGCCGCACTCAACGTGGGCGGCTACACGATCCACCGACTGTTCGGCTTCCACCCCGGGTCCACCGTCGACCACGTCCGCGGTTCCTCGTACCGCCCGGGGCGCTTCGCCGGGGCCCTCGCCGGCGTCCGCACACTGATCGTGGACGAGGCGTCGATGATCCGCGCCGACCTGTTCGACATGATGGCGATCGCCCTCGAGCGATTCGGTCCGGACCCCACGAGGCCGTTCGGCGGCGTCCAGCTCGTCCTGGTGGGCGATCTCTTCCAACTCCCACCGGTCGTCACCGACGCCGAGCGACCCGACTTCGACGCGGCGTACACGACCCCCTACTTCTTCTCCGCCGAGCGCTTCGACCGCGGCCGCTTCCCCACCGTCGATCTCACCCGCGTCTTCCGACAGTCCGGCGACCCGGAACTGACCGCCATCCTCAACTCGATCCGCGAGGGCACGCTCGTCGGCACCGCGCTGGAGCGGCTCAACTCACGGACCGACCCGGCCTTCACGCCTCCGGACGACGCGCCGTGGCTGACACTGACGACCACCAACCGGATGGCCGCCGCCCACAATCGCCGACGTCTCGACCGTCTTCTCGGGGCGGAGCTGACGACGGAGGCGGCCGTCACCGGCGACCTCACCGGGTTCGAGCCCCCGAACGAGGCGAAGCTCGTGTACAAGGTCGGTGCCCAGGTCATGATGCTCACCAACGACCCGGCGGACCGCTGGGTCAACGGCTCTATCGGAAGTGTGCTCGACGCGTCGCCGGGGAGACGGGAGGGGCGGGGCGAGGACGGACCCGTCGTCGTCGTCGGATTCTCCGATGGGGAGGTGGCCGAGGTCGTCCCACACACCTGGGACGTCACCCGACCCGACGGCTCCAACGGCGCGGTCCGCCACGAGGTCATCGGCTCCTTCAGGCAGCTGCCGTTCACCCTCGCCTGGGCCATCACCATCCACAAGAGCCAGGGTCAGACGCTGGACAGGCTCATCGTGGATCTCGGCGGCGGCACCTTCGCGCCCGGCCAGTTGTACGTCGCGTTGAGCCGGTCGCGGTCCCTGGACGGTCTCGTCCTCACCCGGCCGGTCAGGCCGGGGGACCTCAGAACCGACCGCCGGATCCTCCGGTTCCTCCGCGACCCCGAGGGAGATGTCCACGGCCACCGCTATTGTGCTGTCGCGGCGCTCACCGTCGGGGGCGACAGCGCCCGTTCCCGTCCGCGGCCGGTGGAGCTCGCGGTGGTGTTCCCGGACGGTAGCGCGGTGACCACGCTGGTCAATCCGCAGCGCGATCTGGGCCAGGCGCGGGCGGACTACGGGATCTCCGCCTCCGACGTGCTGCTCGCGCCGACCTTGCCCGAGGCGTGGGCGTTGATCGCACCGCTCGTGGACGGCTACACGCCGATAGGCGTGAACCTGGACGCCACGTTGGAGTGTCTCGACTCGGAGCTCGAGCGTCTGGGCAGCCCGGTGGCGATGCCGCTCGGGGTGGATATCCCCTCCGGCGCGCTCATCCCCGGCGAGCGTGCGCGTCATCGGGCCGGCTCGGCGATCCGCCGTGCGCGGGTCGCTCTCGAAGTCCGGGACCGGCTGTGGCTCGACGAGGCCGGCGCCGGGGTGTTCGATGTGGTCGGCGCCGGGTCGCAGCGGGTCGACCCGCACGGCGACGAGGCCGGCCCGGGCGCGGTGGGTCCGGCGGAGCCGGCGCGGGGCGGGTACCTTCTCACCCGCGACGGCGACGTCCACCCACCTTCCCCGGCGTCACTCCCCCAGTTGTCGGCGATGCTGCGCATCAGCGCGGAGGTGTCGGCGGCACTACTCGACCCACCGCACCGCGGTGGCCACCCGGGTGCTGGCGACGACGACGAGGTGGTCAACACCGGCGACCGCGACCTCGTGGTCGGGGCGCGCGGGCTCGTGGCCGACCAGATCCGTCGCGCCGCGCAGCGGGTGCCGATGACCGCTGCACTGCTCGACAGGCTTCGGCTGGCCTCCGAGGTGGTGGGCTCGGATCTCACGCGCGGGCTGGAGGCCGCGCCGGCGGTCGACGTGGCCGAGGTGCTGCGCCCCGGGGCGCGCGTGTGCTTCAGCGGCAGTGCCCTCGACCGGGACGGTACGGTGGTGGCTCGGAACGAGATGGAGGGCATGGCTCGCCGACGCGGCCTCGAACTGGTGTCCGCGGTGACCAAGTCCCGCTGCGACGCGCTGGTGATCGCCGAACCGGGCAGCCAGTCGACCAAGTCACGGGCCGCCCAGCGGTGGGGTACGCCGGTCATCCCGGTCGCTGACTTCCTCCGCTGGGCCGGCCGCTGACGCTGGCCGGACCCGGCTCGGCGGCCGCGGAGAGCAGCCCCGCGGGGGCCGGCCGGCCCCCGCGGCCCGCCCGCGCGACTCGCCCCCGCGTCCCGATTCAGGGCGCGATCTGCAGCGGCTCCCCGGCCATGTCGGCCACGGCGCGGAACGCCATCGTCATCCCGGAGCCGAGCGGGACGCCCGGCCCGGGGTAGGCCTCCCCGGACACCGACGCGGACGAGTTGCCGGCGGCGTAGAGACCCGGGATGGGACGTCCGTCCGCGTCGAGCGCGGCGCCGTTCGCGTCGATCACCGCACCGCCCTTGGTGCCGAGGTCACCGAGGACCAGGCGGACGGCGTGGAGTCGGTCCCCGCCCACGGGACGCAGGCACTGCTCGGCCGTGGAGGCACCCAGGAAAAAGCGACCGTACGGGTCCTCCCCGCGGGCGAAGTCGGCGTCGCGGCCCCGCTCGGCGAAGCCGTTGAACCGGTCCACGCTCTCGCGCAACGCGGCGGGATCGAGTCCGGTGGCCTCGGCCAGTTCCTCGACGGATCCCGCGGTGTGCCACAGGCCGGCACCGCGCAACGCGTCGGGCTCGGGTGCGGGGATACAGATGGCCGGGTAGCCGCCGGCCTCGGCGTCGTCGAACACCAGCCAGAAGTCGTCACCGGCCCCGTCGGCCATGCGGGCGTGCATCTTGCGCCCCATCTGGTCGTACGGCAGCAGTTCGTTGGCGAATCGCCGGCCGGTGCCGTCGACGATGATCCCGGAGCGGAAGCCCAGGGTGAAAGCGGCGTGCCCGTTGGGGAACAGCGTGGCGGGGCACCACCAGGACTGGTCGAGCAGGTCCAGCTCCGCGCCGACCTGCTCGAACATGCGGACGGCGTCTCCCGAGCCCGTGGCGGGGTGCGACGAGGACCAGTCGGCGGTGGGCATGTCCTGCCAGCGGCGGCGGAGGTCCGCCGACCGTTCGAAACCGCCGGCGGCGACCAGTACCCCACGGCGTGCGCCCAGCACCTGCCGGCCGGAGGCACCGTTCACGACCACCCCGACGACACGTCCGTCGTCGTCACGGACCAGTTCCTCGGCGGCGGTGTTCAGTCGGGTCTCCGCGGTGCCCATCGCGTCGAGTGCGAGTACGAGTCGCGCCACCCAGGCCCTGCCGCCCTCGAGCTTCGTGGTGTCCTCGTCCGCGCCGAACTGGTCAGCCGGAACCGGCGGACGGATGTCGGTCGCCCGGTCGCCGACCTCCTCGCCCTTGATGGGCTTGGGGTAGATGCTCCGGCCGAGTTCCTGGCGCCCCGGGGCGTCGAAGTAGTCGGGGAAGGCCTGGAAGCGGGTCGGGATGCCCAGCTCGTCCTGCAGGAACTCGACGACCTGCGGCCCGGTGTTGAGGAACGCGTCCTGGACGTCGGCGGCGGTGCGGTCCCCCACCACGGCGCGGAAGTAGGTGCGCCCCCGCTCGACGGAGTCCTCGACCCCGTCCCGGGCGAGGACGGAGTTTCCAGGGAGCCACACGGCGCCGCCGGAGTACGCGGAGGTCCCCCCGAAGCGGTCGGTCTTCTCGATCAGGCAGGTCGACAGACCCCGGGCGGCGGCGGTCGCGGCACCGAAGAGGGCTGCCACCCCCGACCCCACGACCACCACGTCGAATTCCGCGTCGAATGTGTTGTCCTGCGCCGTCACGGCAGCCCCTCATCATCATCCAGCTCTGGTGGAACACGTTCCAGTTCCTGCCGTGACCCTAACACCGGCGCGGTGTGCGACACCCTCGATCGCCGATCGGTGGGGAAGGAGGGGGAGGCGGTGCAGGATCTGGGTGTGACCGATCGAGACGACAGCACCGGCGCCGGCGTGGAGCACACCGAGGACGGTCGACACATCGTGGTCGGGGGCCGGCGGTGGCGCGCGACGGATCCGTCCATCCCCGATAAGCTCCGCTCGGAGCTCGTCCGGGCACTGATGACCGGTCGCCGGCTGGTCAAGACCGAAGGCGATGCCGCCCGGGTGATGGTGCACGACGCCAAGGTCGCGCTCGGTGAGCGCGGCGACCCGTGGTGGGCACCCACCCGGGAGGGGACACGCGATCGACTGGCCGCGACGATCAGGACGCTCCTGCGCTCGCGCGGCCAGGGGTCGATCTGCCCGTCGGATGCGGCCCGGGTGGCGGGTGGGGATCATTGGCGCGACCTCATGCCCGTCGCCCGGGAGGTCGCGTTCGACCTCCGCGAGGAGGGCGTGGTGGCGGTGACCCAGCGTGGCGAGCGGGTCACCGGACGTGAGGTGACCGGGCCGATCAGGCTGATCGCCGACGACGGCCTGGAATTCACTCCGCCGACGGGGTGACGTCGCGGCGTCGGATGGGCCGGCGGACGGGTCAGAGAGTTCGAATTCTTGTAGGCTACTCACCAGTAGGAGTACACCAACCCGACGCTCCGCTCCCCTCCACGGTGGCCTGCCACCGGAGCAGAACGTCCAACGGAAAGGCACGCCCTTGCGCCGCACTGTGTTCAACGAAGACCACGAGGCCTTCCGCCAGACCCTCCGTGACTTCATCGAGTCCGAGGTGACCCCCCACTTCCAGGAGTGGTTCGAGGCCGGCATCGTCCCGCGTGAGTTCTACTACAAGCTCGCCGACCTCGGCCTGTTCGGCATCAACGTCGACGAGGAGTACGGCGGCGCGGGGATCAATTCCCACAAGTTCGAGGCCATCCAGTCCGAGGAGACCGCCCGCGCCGGCGTGGACTTCGGCGGCTCGGGTGTCCACGTACTGCTCGGGCTCCCCTACATCAAGGCCCTGGCGACCGAGGAGCAGAAGCAGCGCTACCTGCCCAAGTTCGTCTCGGGCGAGGAGATGTGGGCGCTGGCCATGACCGAGCCCGGCACCGGGTCGGACCTGGCCGGCATGAAGAGCACCGCCAAGCTCTCGGAGGACGGCACCCACTACGTTCTCAACGGTGCCAAGACGTTCATCACCGGCGGCGTCCACGCCGACCGCGTGATCGTGGCCTGCCGTACCGCTCCCCCGCGTGAGGACGACCGCCGCTTCGGCATCTCGCTGCTCGCCGTCGACACCAAGCTCGAGGGCTACGCGGTGGGCCGCAAGCTCGACAAGGTCGGACTCAAGACCTCCGACACAGCCGAGCTGTCCTTCACCGACGTCAAGGTCCCGGTCGAGGACCTGCTCGGCGAAGAGAACCGCGGCTTCTACTACCTCGGGCAGAACCTGCCGTCCGAGCGCTGGGGCATCGCCTACGGTGCGTACGCCCAGGCCGCGGCCGCCGTGCGGTTCGCCAAGGAGTACACGCAGCAGCGCACGGTCTTCGGCAAGGAGGTGGCCTCGTTCCAGAACACCAAGTTCGAGCTGGCCGCGTGCCAGGCCAAGGTCGACGCCGCGCAGGCCGTCGCGGACCGCGCCCTCGAGGCGCTGGACGAGGGCGAGCTCACCGCCGCCGAGGCGGCCTCGGCCAAGCTGTTCTGCACCGAGGTCGCCGCCGAGGTCATCGACCGTTGCCTCCAGCTGCACGGCGGCTACGGCTTCATGAACGAGTATCCGATCGCCCGCCTGTACTCGGACAACCGCGTCAACCGCATCTACGGTGGCACCAACGAGGTCATGAAGTCCATCATCGCCAAGGACATGGGCCTGTAGGTCCCACGACCCCCCTGGCTCCGTCGGGCCCCGTCCGCCCCCCGCGGACGGGGCCCGAGTCGTCCGACGGACTCCCTCTGCCCGTCAGTCCCCGGGTGCGGCCTCGTAGTCGGCGTACCCCTCGACCCCGTATCTGTATGTGATGGGATCGATAAAGACGTCGGGTTCGGCGGGGGGCCTCAGGGTGAACACCACGTAGGCGGCGACGATGCCCACCAGGTAGAAAACCGAGAGGACGACGACGAGGACGTCCGCCTCCAGTCCGCTGAGCAGGCACACGAAGATCACCTGGGCGAGCGCAATGCACAGGCCGAACACGGCGATGTCCACCCACAGCACATTGCGACCTGCGACGGCCTTGTAGACGAAGACCACCCCGATCATCGTCACCGGGATCGAATAGAGGGCGACAGTGGCCGCGGGCACGAAAGACGGCTGCGAGGCGCCGCCGAGCACGAAGAGGGCCGCGTACAACACCATGGTCGGCCAGGCGGCGATCTTGATGTGCTCCCAGTAACTCTCGTTGACCGCGGCGAACACGGCCACGACCCGGTTGTGCCCGCTCCAGTCGTAGACGAAGTGGAGCACCGAGCCGACGACGATGAGCGGGATGATCGCCCACCAACTCACCGAGACGACGGCACCCGTGTCCAACACGGTCTCACCCTCCCACCGACCAGCGCCGGTCGCCGGTCTTCCCAGTTGAGAGCCTCATGTCGGACCCCCTTGCTAGTGTTCCCTCAATCGAACACACGAGCGATACGGGGTGCGGCACTCGCCCGCCCGAGGGGGTGCACATGCGGGAGACGACTACCGGGGATGATGCCGGAGCGGTGGCCGGCAGTCCCGCCGTCACCGCCGCCAGCTCCGCAGCCCTGGCGGCACTGCACGCCGAGAATCGCGCGGCCGCTGCCCGACTGCGCGCCTGCCACGACCTGTGGGCCACCTGCCGCGAGGAACAGGAACTGCGCGACATCGCCGCCGGCTACGGCCCCGGCCTGGACCAACGCCCCGAACACGCCGTCATCGACCCGCTGACCATCGCCACAAGTGAGATCGTCGCCGCCTACGGCGTGCACCACAACCGCGCCCGCAGCCTGCTCACCCTGGCCATCACCCTGGTCACCAAGTTCCCCGGTCTCGTCGAGGCCATGGACACCGGCCACCTCGACGAAGCCACCGCCACCCTGCTCGCACGCCACATGCGCACCGTGGACTCACTGCACCGCGACGCCGTTCACCGCGAGGTCATCGACTGGCTCCTGGCCGCCCTCGCCGCCGGCAGGCGCCCCGGACGCGACGCGATCCTGTCCCGCACCGACCGCATCATCGCCGCCCACGACCCCCACGGCGTACGCCTGCGCCGCACCGCCGCGGTCCGCGAACGCCGCGTCACCCTGCGCCGCGGCCCAGACGGCATGGCCGACCTCACCGCCCACCTCACCGCCACCGAAGCCTTCGCCATCCACACCCTGCTGCAGACCAGGGCCACCGACCAACGCCACCGCGACACCCGCACCCGCGTCGAGACCACCCGCCGCCACGGCGCCCACACCCTCGACACCGACACCATCCGCAGCATGGACGAACTACGCGCCGACGCCCTCGTCGCCGCCCTCCTCGGCCACCCCGACACCGACACCGACATAGACGCACGCAGGGGCGCGGGTACGAGCGCGGGCGCAGGCACTGCCGCGGGCGCCGGTCACCGCCCGCCGGCCACCCAGATCCGCCCCACCATCACCGTGCTCGCACCCCCCGGCCCCGACGGCGAACCCGAGGTCTACCTCCCCCGAGGCGGCCCGGCCACCATCGACGCCCTCATCGAACTACTCACCCGCAGCACCGGCGCGACCATCACCGTGCCCGACACCGCGCCCGGCGCCACAGACAACCCCCACCACGCCCACCGCTACCGCATCAGCGACCGACTGGCCCACCGCATCCGCCTACGCGACGGCACCTGCCGCCACCCCGGCTGCTCCGTCCCCGCCGACGCCTGCGACATCGACCACGTCCGCCCCTTCAACCACACAGACCCCACCGCCGGCGGA
>NZ_BCSW01000019.1 GCF_001571065.1 Dietzia cinnamea NBRC 102147 | reverse complement strand
CTAGTTCCGGCGGCGCCGCCCATCGTGTGGACGACGTCAGCCCAGTCGGCGGCGAGCCGCTGATCATGGGTGATCGCGAGGACGCCGAGCCCCCCGTCGGCGCGGGCCCGCAGGACGCCCGCGATCGCGTTCGTGCTCTCGGGGTCCAGATGCGCGGTGGCCTCGTCGGCGATCAGGTAACGCGGCCGCTGGGCCAGCGCCCGGGCGAGGCAGGCGCGGTGGAGTTGTCCGCCGGAGACCTGTTCGGGCCGTCGGTCGAGTAGGCCGGGGTCCAGTCCGACCTCCCGGGCGAGCGCGTCCACGTCCACCGGGCTCCCGCGCAGCCGTCCGGGGAGCGCGATCATCCGGCGGAGAGTCATCCGGGGGTCCGCCGACGCCATCGGGTCCTGATCCAGCAGCGCCGTGTGCCCGGGCAGTCGGCCGCGCCGGCGCCGCACCTCCCGCACACCCGGGCCGTCGGTCGGCGTCATGGGCTCATCGGTCACCGTCACCTCCCCGGCGGTGGGCGACAGCAGCCCGGCGAGCAGGTGCGCGAGGGTGGTCTTCCCACTTCCGGAGGGGCCCACGAGCGCGGTGATCCGGCCCCCGCGCACGGTCAGATCGGTCGGGGGCAACGTGAATCCGTCGGCCCCGGCGTGCCGGAAGGCGACCCCGCGTGCGGACAGCGTCATGGCGACACCAGCTCCGCGACCGACCGGAGCCGCCCGCCATGCATCTCGAGGACCTCATCGGCGACGCCACTCTCCGCGAGCGCGGCGTGGTCGTGGGTCACGAGCAGCACTGCGAGCTCGGCGTCGTCGGCCAGTCGGCGCAGCGTCGTCAGGACGGCCCGGGCCAGGTCGGCGTCCAGGCCGGTGGTGGGTTCGTCGGCGAGCAGCACCGTGGGCCCGGCGCTCAGCGCTGCCGCGATCGCCATCCGTCGCAGCTGCCCGCCGGAGAGTTGGTGCGGGTAGCGGTCAGCCAGGGCGGGATCGACCCCCGCGAGCCGGCAGAGGGCGTCGACGCCGGGGCCACCGCGGGCGCCACGGCCCCGGCGCCCAACGGCGAGTCCTTCCTCGAGCTGCCCCCGCAGGTGCCGGGTCGGGGTGAACGCGGCCGCGGCGGACTGGGGGACGTGCCCGGTCGACGCGCCGGGGCCCAGGTGCACCCGGCCTGCGGTGATCGCGCTCGCAGGGGTCATCCCGGCGCAGGCGTCGAGCAGGCTGGACTTGCCGGCGCCCGACGGCCCGATGATCGCCACGACCCGGCCCGTCTCGATCCGCAGGGATGCCCCGTCGACCGCCCGCACCGAGCCCGGGCCCCGGTGCGCCACCACGAGATCGTCCACCGTCAGGCTCGCCCGGCTGGAGCCCACCTCGTCGTCGTCGTCGCGGTGGTGGTCGCCGGGGTTGTGGTCACCCACGGGGGCCCCGTGCCGCACCCACCCGCGCCCCGGCGTCCCGGGCCCCAGCAGCGCCACCGCCACGGTCACGGCGATGAGCGCGGCGGTGGGGAAGGCCAGCGGCCACCACCGGCCGAGCAGGAGGCCGGACTGGGACAGCGCGACGAGGGTGCCGAGGCTCGGCCGTTCGGGCGGCATCCCGATGCCGAGGAACGAGAGCGTCGACTCGTGCCACACGGCGTGCGGCACCATGAGCACCATCGCGAGTCCGGCCTGCCCCACCACAGCCGGCAGGACGTGCCACCGCGCGAGCTGCAGCGGGGACGCCCCGGCGACACGGGAGGCGGCGACGTACCGCGACGCCATGACCTTCTGCGCCTCCGCCCGGACGACCCGCGCGACGGCCGGCCAGTGGGTCAGCGCCAGGGCCGTGACGATGGCGGCGTGTGAGCCCCGGAACAACGCCACCACCACGACGGTGGCGAGCAGGTGTGGCACGGCGGCGATCGCGTCGGTGCACCGCATGAGTGCCGCGTCGACCCGGCCACCGCACGCCGCTGCCCCTGCTCCCACCGCCACGCCGAGCACCCCGGCGAGCACCGCTGCGCCCGCGGCGACCGCGAGCGACACCCGCAGCCCCTGGGCCACCCGGACGGACAGGTCGTGCCCCAGCCCGTCGGTGCCCATCGGGTGCGCCCACGTCGGCGGCAGGTCGGCAGACAGGTAGCCCGACGACGCCATATCGGCGGGCGCGATCACGGGCCACAGCAGCGCGAACGCCACCACGGCCACGAGCATCACCCCGCCCGCCGCCCGCAGGCCAGTCACCCGCCCCACCGCCCGATCACGCATCGATCCGCACCCTCGGGTCGGCGACCATCAGCAGACAGTCGGCGAGCCACGTGCCGACCAGGACGGTGAGCGACGCGGCGACCGTCACCGCGGCGAGCAGCGCGAAGTCGGCCCCGAGCGCGGCGTCGACGGTCGCGGCCGCCACCCCGGGCCACGCGAAGACGGTCTCCACGACCAGCGATCCGACCATCACTTCGGGCACCCGCGAGCCGAGCAGCGCGATAAGCGGCGCCCACGCGACGGGTGCGACGTGCCTGCTCAGAACGGTCCATTCGCCCAGTCCACGGGCCCGCGCCTCGGCGACGGCCGGCGACGCCTCCGCGTCGAGCACCGCCCGCCGGAACGCGAGCAGCATCCACGGCACCTGCCCGGCGGCCAGCACGAGCGCGGGCAGCATGCCGTAGCGCACTACGCCGCCCACCGTGGCCGCCTGGCCGGGCGGGGCCGCGCCGGAGACGGGCAGCCACCCCAGCGCCACCGAGAACACCGCCACCGAGCCCAGGGCCAGCGCGAACGTCGGGATCGAACTCAGCGTGACCGCCGCCCCGGCGAGCGCCCGGTCGACCGCGCCGTGGGGGCGCGCTGCCGCGATGAGGCCGGAGAGGACGACGACGACGAGGGCGATCCCCAGCCCCACCGCAGACAGTCCCACGGTCCACTGAAGTCGCTCGGTGAGCACGTCGAGCACCGGTTGGCGGTAGGTGGGGGAGTAGCCGGCGTCGCCGGTCGCCAGTCCCGCGATCCACTGCGCCCAGGCCTGCCACCAGGGCCGATCGACGCCGAGGGCGACGGCGGCGGCCGAGCGCTCGGCCTCGGTGAGGCGTTCGTACCCGTCGCCGAGGTGGGCGGCCAGCGGGTCGAGCGGTGACGCGTCGGCCATGACGAACGCCGCCAGCGTCACGGCGAGCACGACGATCGGCGCGGCGAGCGCCCGGCGGACCGTGACGCGGGCGAGGTCGGCCCGCCGTTCACGCAGTCGTCGGATCACGGGCGGGCCGTCCAGTGCGCGATCGCCCACCACGGTCCCCAGGTCGCGCCGTGGGAGTGCGGCTCGAGGATCGGGGCGGGCCCGGTGTGGCCGGTGTCGCGGACGAGATAGGTGTGGTCGAGAGTCACGAGGAACAGGTGCCCGGGGTTCTGGAGGTACGCCCGCTGGGCCTGCCGGTAGAGGCGGGTCCGTTCGGCCGGGTCGGCGGCGCGGCGGGCGGCGTCGAGGGCGCGGTCGACGCCGTCGTCGCCGTAGTCGCCGGGGTTGTCCAGCGGCCCGGACTGTGGGGTCGGCGAGTGCAGGGTTCGGTGGGCCTGGGTGTCGACGGTGTACGGGTTGTCGCCGCCGCCGAGCAGGACCGCCACCTCCCCGGCGCGGGCCTCGATCTGGTCCCACGTCCCGCCCCACAGGTCTACGGCCACGCCCACCTCGCGCAGTTGGTCGGCCACCGCCGAGGCGAGCTCGCGGCGCAGCGAGTCGGCGACGGGGTAGGCCAGCACGAACTCGGCCCTGGCCCCGACTGCCCCGCCGGCCCCGTCTACCCCGCCCGCCCCGTCCCCGCGGACCAGCACCCCGTCGGGACCGGGCCGCCACCCGGCCTCGGCGAGCTGGCCCCGCGCGTCGGCCCGGCGCACGGCAGGGTCCGCGTGGGGTCGCGCGTCGTCCGGCTCGTGCTCCGGGTAGGCGTCGGTGATCGGCGAGGTGGCGGGCTCACCGTGCCCGGCCAGGACATGCTCGACCAGCGCCTCGCGGTCGACGGCCAGCGTCAGCGCGCGCCGGACCGCCGGGTCGCCGGTGAACGGGTGCGCGGTGGGCAGGGCCACGGCCCGCCAGTCGGCGCTGCCCACCGACAGCAGCTCGTGCCCGTCGCGGCCGGCCAGCCCCGCGGCGAGGGCGGGCGGCAGGACGGTGCCGTCGACCTCGCCGGTGAGCACCATCTGGGCGCGGGCGTTCTCGTCGGGCACCGACCGCAGGACGAGGGTGTCGACGTCCGGCCCGCCGTCGCGGTGGTCGGGATTGCCCACGAGCACGGCCTCGCCGGGGGAGAGGCGCTCCAGCCGGTACGGCCCCGTGCCGACGGGCGCGGTGTTGAGCGTCGATTCCGCGGCCGGCCCCGGCGCGAGCAGCTCGGACGGGGCGATGCCGAGCAGCAGGCGTGCGGGCATCCCCGGGTCCGGGGCATCGAGCCCGAATTCCACGGTGAGCGTGTCCGGTGTCCCGATCCGGGCGATCGACGTGTAGTCCGACGCGATCGGCGAGCCCGACGTCGGATCGACCACTGCGCGGTACGTGGCGGCGACGTCCCCGGAGTCCAGCGTGGTGCCGTCGTGGAACCGCACGCCCTCGCGTAACCGCACGGTCCACGTGAGCCCGTCATCGCTGACCTCCGGTTCGGTCGCGGCCAGCGCGGGCACGAGGTCGGGGAGCGTCTGGTCGTCCGCGGCCGCTGGGCGCAGGAGTCCCTCGTACAGCGGCGAGACGCCGGTGGAGCCGTAGCCGGCGACCGGGTTGAACTCGTCCATCGGCGCCGAGTCGGCCAGCACGACCCGGCCGCCGACGCTCCCGCCGCCGTCGCCGCCGTCACCAGCGGCGGACGGCATCGCGCATCCCGACGCGGCCAGGGCCACTGCGAGGCCCACGCTGGCCACGGCGTAGAACGGTCTCAAGTGCGTCCCCTACCCACGGGAGATACGTGTCCGGTCGGACACCTAGTGCGCCCGAGCGTAGAGGCGGAATGTGTCGCGGCTGTTACGGAGGAACCGATGGACGTGAACGGATGGACGTGAACGACTGGGCCGCGCGCTTCGACCTGCTCGCCGACCCCACCCGCCTCGGTCTCCTGGCGCACATGCACCACGCCGGGCCGGGCGTCGCGACGGTCTCCGACCTGGCCGACGCCGTCGGCATCACCCGCAACGCGGCGTCCCAGGCGCTGCGGATCCTGCGCGACCAGGGCTGGGTCAGCGCGACGCGCGACGACGCCGACGGCCGCATCGTGCGCTACACCCTCGTCGACGACACCGTGCACCGGATCCTGCACCTCATGGGCGCGCGCCACGACTGAATCCCGGCGGTAACACCTCGGCAATGTGACCTCGCCATCCTGAGCGCATGGACATCCCCGTCGCCGAGACCCTGGCCCGCTGGCGCGCCGCCGGCGTCGCGTGTGCGCTGGCCCGGGTCGTCGCGACGGGCGGGTCGGCGCCGCTGGCCCCGGGCACCGCGATGGCGGTCTCCGCGACCGGCGAGGTGGTCGGCGGCGTCTCCGGCGGTTGCGTGGACGCGGCGGTGTACACCCTGTGCGAGCAGGTCTTCGCCGACGGCCACCCCGCCCTCGCGCGCTTCGGCCCCGACGGCGACGAACTCCCCGACCACCTCCTCGACGTGGGCCCGACCTGCGGCGGATCGCTCGAGGTGTTCGTCGAACCCCTCGCCCCCGCGCCACCGCCGGGCCCCGCGCACCCCGTTGACCGACTGCTCACCGCCGCGCGCGAGGGCCACGCCGTGGTCGCGGCCACCGTTCTGGACGGCCCGTGCACCGGGCAGTGGATGGTGGCGGGGGGAGACGGCGGCACAGGGGTCGACGACGACGAGGCCCCGCCCTGGGCCGGCGGGCCGGTGGCCGCGGCGATCGCCGAGGGGCGCGGAACCGGCGTCGTCTTCGCCGCCCCTGCCGCCGACCCTGCCGCCGACAGCGCTGCAGACGGCGCCGCCCTGCCGGCCCGCGTCTTCCTGCACCGGCTCGACCCGCCGCGGTTGCTGGTGTTCGGCGCGACCGCGTTCGCCGAGGCCCTCGTACCGATGGGTGCGCAGCTCGGGTACCGGGTGACGGTGTGCGATGCCCGACCGGTGTTCGCCGCCGCCGAGCGCTTCCCGGCGGCCGCCGAGGTGGTGCGGCGGTGGCCGCACCAGTACCTCGCCGGGACCCGCGTCGACGCCTCCACCGCGATCTGCGTCCTCACCCACGATCCCAGGTTCGACATCCCGCTGCTGGTCGAGGCGCTGCGGACCCGCGCCGGGTACATCGGCGCGATGGGCAGCCGACGCACCCACACCCAGCGGATGACCGACCTGCGCGCGGAGGGGGTCCCCGAGGCGGGGCTGCAGCGCGTGCACTCGCCGATCGGGCTGGACCTGGGCGCGCGAACTGCCGCGGAGACCGCGCTGTCGATCGCGGCCGAGCTCGTCGCCCATCGCCGGGGCGGGACCGGGGCACCGCTGGTGGGGATGGATGCCGCGATCCACCGGTGAGACGGCGCCCCCGCGAGAGGTGTGGATTCCGCGGGGGCGCCGGCGTGAGGTACTGCTGGCTGATGTCACCCCTGGGCGACACCTCCATCGACCCGGACCGAGGGTTCCAGTTCGGCGTCGGTCGGCAGCGGCGCCGTCTGCGGCCGGGTGCGCTCGAGCAGGTAGAACGCCAGGGCGCCCACGCCGCAGGAGACGAACCACGAGAAGTCGCCGAGACCGCCCAGCGCCGGTATCAGCACGAAGCACATGCCCACGGCCGCGCCGATCACGGTGGCGGCCACAGCGTTGGTGTTGAAACCCCGGGTGTACCAATACTTCCCGGTGGGCGCGGAGGAGTAGAGGTCGTCGACCTTCACCCGCTGCTTGGCGGCGTAGTAGTAGAAGGTGATGAGGACGCCGAACAACGGACCGATGAAGCAGGCCAGGATGCCGAGCGTGTACTTGATGACGTCGGCCGAGTCATAGAGGTTCCACGGCGTCAGCAGCAGGGAGCCTACGGCGGCGATCATGCCGCCGGTGCGCCAGCTGATCTTGGTGGGCGCAACCTGCGAGAAGTCGAAGGCAGGCGCGATGAAGTTGGCCACGATGTTGATGCCGATGGTCGCGATGATCACGGTCAGCGCGCCCACGACCACCGCGGTGGTGCTGTCGATGGCCTCGATCGTCTCGACCGGGTCGGTGATGATCTGACCGTAGACCGGCAGGGTCGCCGCGGCGGTCACCACCACCAGGGCCGAGAAGAACAGAATGTTGACCGGCAGACCCAGGAAATTGCCCACCTTGACGGCCCGGTAGGACTCGCCGTACCGCGAGATGTCACCGAAATTCAGGCTGGGGCCGGAGAAGTAGGACACCATGATCGCGATCGCGGCGAAGAAGGCGAACACCGCCTGGCGGCCGGTGAGCGGCTCGCTGCCCAGCGAGAAGTCCAGCGCCCCGAAACCGCCGGCCCGGAACACTAAATACCCGGCCAGCGCGAACATCACCACGTACACCGCGGGTCCGGCCACGTCGATGAACTTGCGGATGGCCCCCATGCCGCGCCAGAACACCAGGATCTGCAGACCCCACATGATGAAGAACGCCAGGTAACCCACAGGGTGCAGGCCCAGGAAGGAGTACTGGGCCTCGTCGGCGTAGGGGGCCATCGACGGCCACAGCTTGAGGATTAGCATGACCAGCACCTGAGAGGCGAGGAACGTCTGGATGCCGTACCAGGCCACCGCGATGATCCCGCGGATGAGGGCGGGGATGTTGGCCCCCTTGATGCCGAACGCGGCCCGACAGATCACCGGGAACGGAACACTGGTGACCTGACTGGGCTTGGCCACCAGGTTGACGGCCAGGTTCACGATGAGGATCGCGACGATGATCGCCAGGAACACCTGCCACGAGGCCAGGCCCATGGCGAACAGTGACGTGGCCGTGACATAGCCGCCCACCGAGTGCACGTCCGACATCCAGAACGCGAAGATATTGTACGCCTTCCAGCGCTGCTGTTTGAGCGGCGCCAATTCCTCGTTGACCAGAAGCGGGTCGTAGGTGCCGAATGGCGCGGGTGGTGCAGATCCGCCCGCGACCGGTGGGCTATCAGGGGCGATCGTCATGGATTCCTCCGGGGTTCTGGCTCGGTCTGGGCGGGTGCCCTCGATGTGCTGGCGGTATACCGGTGGGTCGATTTCGCCCACTCGAGCTGGCCTTATTGTGGCGTCACATTTCTGAAACAGTGGGCTGGTATACCTGTGCCATGACCGAGAGTGAGGGTGCGCGATGACCGAAACGTCAGCGGCCGGTAACCAGCGTGTTAATCCGGTGAACACGACCGCGGTGCCGGATGAGGCGTCGTCCGAGGTCAATCTCGTCGACCGCGTGTATCGCAGACTGAGGACCGACATCATCGAGGCGCGGTTCCAGGCGGGCGCCCCGCTGCGCGAGCGGGAGTTGGCCGAGCGCCTGCAGGTCTCCCGGGTCCCGATCCGCGAGGCACTGCCCCGGCTCGAGGCCGGCGGGTTCGTCCGCATCGAGCCGCGTCGTCCCGCCGTGGTGACGCACGTGTCGTTCGACGACCTCGACGAGCTCTTCGAACTGCGCGCCCCCATCGAGGCGACCGTGGCCAGGCTCGCCGCCGCCCGCGTGGCCGAGGGCGCCGATCCTGCGCCACTGCTTGACTTGCTGGCCGAGGCGCGCGACGCACTTCGTGCCACTGACCCACATGCCACTGACTCCAGGGTCACCGGCCCCGACGCCCGGGCGGCGGCGGACGCCCACGAGCACTTCATGTGCTGTAATGGTCAGCTGCACGCCCAGATCGTGGCGCTGGCCGGGAACCCGCTGCTCGAGCAGGTTATTGCGCCACTCGCGGACCGCACCGACCGGCTCAACAGCGTCAGCCAGCATCGCGACCGCACGAGCCGCCACGAGGAACACGTTCTGCTGGTGGAGGCAATCGCCACTGGCAACACCGAGCTCGCCGGGTCCTGCGCGGTGGTGCACATCGAGCGCGAGCGCCGGCGAGCGATGGCTGCGCTGCCCGCCCACCCACACTTCGCGGGCCGATGACCGCCATGTCGGCTCGAGCCCCCGCGCCCACCACCCCGGAGGAGATCGCGGTGAGACTGCTCGTGGTCAACGTCAACACATCCGAGGCAATGACGGCTGAGATCGCCCAGGCCGCCCGTGCCGCGGCCTCACCGGGGACCGAAATCGTGCCTCTCACCCCGGACTTCGGCCCCGCCTCGGTCGAGGGCAACTACGAGAGTCACCTGGCCGCGGTCGCCGTGTGCCAGCGCGTGGCCCGCCACACCGATCCCTACGACGCGGTGATCCTGGCTGGCTTCGGTGACCACGGCCGCGAGGCCCTGCAGGAGGTCTGCCGGGTCCCGGTGGTCGACATCACCGAGGCCTCGGCCATGACCGCCATGCTGCTCGGCCACAGCTACGGAGTGGTCACCACCCTCGACCGCACCGTGCCCCTGATCCGCGACCGGCTTCTCACCGCCGGCCTCACCGCCCGCTGCGCGGGCATCCGCGCCGCCGACGTGCCCGTCCTGGAACTCGAGTCGGATCCCGGGTCGAGCCTGGACCAGATCGTCGAGCAGGCCCGACTGTTGGTCGAGGTCGACCGAGCCGAGGTGATCTGCCTGGGCTGCGGAGGTATGGCGGGCCTGTCCGAGCGCATCGCCGCCGAGCTGTCCGTTCCGGTCGTCGACGGCGTCGCCGCCGCGGTTACGCACGCCGAGTCCCTGGTTCGCCTGGGTCTGACCACCTCCCGCGTGCGCACCTACGCACGGCCCCTGCCCAAGCCCGTCACCTTCCCATCGGGAGCCCCGGCCACCATCGGCGGTGCAGGCGCATGACCGCGCCCGACCGTGTCGTGCTGCAGGCTCGCCTCTGCGATGCCGCCGACGCTCGCCTCGCCGCCGCCGACGCCGAGTTGGCCGACCGCTTTCCCGGCCTGCCGACCGCCCGGCAGCCCGTCCACACCCTGTACCTGCCCGCGGACCGGGTGCACGCCGGCATTGTCAGAGAAGTGGGCGCGGTCGCCCTCGCCGCGTTCGACGAACACCTGCCGGACCCCGCTGCCCTGCAGAGGGTGTTCAGGGCAGCCCTGGTCAGCGGTGATGCAGGCGGCGGTGATGCAGGCGGCGGCGACCTGGTGGCCCCGGCGGACGCCCCCGCGATTCACGCGCTGGTCCGGGCCAAGCTCGAGCGGGAGCCGATCGAGGACCTGCGTATCGACTTCGAGGACGGCTTCACACAGCGCGGCGTACCCGCCGCGCTGCGCGACCACGACGAGGACGCGCACGTGGACCGGGTGCTCGCCGAGGTGGTGACCCGGCCCGGCGACGCCCTGCCGCCGTTCTGGGGACTGCGCTTCGGCTCCTTCGACCCGACCACCCGGCGCCGGGGAATCCGGACCTTCGTCCGGGTGGTCGAGGGTCTCGCCGCCGCGCCGGACCGCGACTCCCTGCTGGCCGGGTTCCGGCCCACCCTGCCCAAGGTCACCGCCGTCGAGCAGGTGCACGTGATGGTCGCGCTGTGCCGCGAACTCGAGACCGAGTACGGCCTGGCCGAGCGCGCCCTGCGGTTCGAGATCCAGATCGAGACCCCGCAGTCGATCTGCGGCCCCGACGGTTCGGCACTGGTCGCCCGGCTGATCCACGCCGCCGACGGGCGCTGCATCGGTGTGCACTACGGCACCTACGACTACTCGGCCGCCTGCGGGATCGCCGCCGAGTACCAGGCCATGGACCACCCGGCCGCCGACCACGCCAAAGCCGTCATGCAGGTCGCGGCCGCCGGCACCGGGGTGGCGCTGTCCGACGGCTCCACCAACCGGCTGCCCGTCGGCGACGCGGAGGCGGTGCGCGCGGGGTGGCGTCTGCACGCGCGGCTGATCGACCGGTCACTGCGCCGCGGCTTCTACCAGGGCTGGGACCTGCATCCCGCGCAGCTGGTGTCCCGGTACGTGGCCACCTACGCCTTCTACCGGCGTTCGGTGCCGGCCGCGTGCGCGAGAATCGCCGCCTACCTCGGCACGGGCCCGGACGCCGGATACCTCGACGAACCCGCCACCGCCCGCGCCCTGGCCGACTTCTGCGTCCGCGCACTGGACTGCGGGGCCGTCACCGCGGAGGAGATCACCTCCCGCGCCGGCGTCGATCGCGCCGACCTGGCCGCGCTGACACACCCGGGAACCGACCACGAGGAGAGCAGATGACCCACCCCGACCTGGTGATCCGGGCCCAGAGGGCGATCGTCGACGGTGCCGAGCGGGAGGCCCTCGTCGTCGTCGCCGACGGCACCATCACCACCGTCGACGTGGCCCCGGGCGCACTCGACCGGGCACCCACCGGCGCCCCCACGGTGACCCTGGCACGCGACGTGGTCCTGCTGCCCGGCCTCGTCGACACGCACGTGCACGTCAACGAACCCGGCCGCACCGACTGGGAGGGCTTCGCCAGCGCCACCCGCGCCGCGGCCCGCGGCGGCGTGACGACCCTGCTCGACATGCCCCTCAACTCCAGTCCCGTCACCACCAGCCCCGCCGCGCTCGACGCCAAACTCGCCAGCACGGTGGGCAAACTGCACGTCGACACCGGCTTCTGGGGCGGCGCGGTGCCGGAGAACCGCGGCCGACTGCGCGAACTGTGGGACGGCGGCGTGTTCGGGTTCAAGTGCTTCCTGCTGCACTCCGGGATCGACGAGTTCCCGCCGCTGGACCCGGCGCAGATGCTCGCGGCCATGGCGGAGATCGCGTCGTTCGACGGCCTGTTGATCGTCCACGCCGAGGACGCCGGGACCATCGACGCGCAGCCCGCGCCGTCCGGGCCGGCATACACCGGGTTTCTCGACTCGCGGCCCGTGACGGCGGAGGTCCGCGCGGTGGCGCAGGTGATCGACGGCGTCCGGCGCACCGGGTGCCGCGCGCACATCCTGCACCTGTCCGCCGCCGACGCACTGCCGCTGATCCGCGCCGCCAAGGCCGAGGGGTTGCCGATCACCGTGGAGACGTGCCCGCACTACCTGTCGCTCTTCGCCGAGGAGATCCAACCCGGTGCCACCCACTACAAGTGTTGCCCGCCGATCCGGGAGGCCGGCAACCGCGAGGGACTGTGGGAGGGGCTGCGCGACGGGACCATCGATCTGGTGGTCTCCGACCACTCACCGTGCGTGCCCGAGCTCAAGCGATTCGACACCGGCGACTTCGGCGAGGCCTGGGGTGGGATCGCCTCCGTCCAACTGGGCCTGCCGGTCATGTGGTCCGAGGCCCGGCGCCGGGGGATGGGGCTGCCCGACGTGGTGCGGTGGATGGCCTCCGGGCCCGCCGCGTTCGTCGGCCTTCCCGACCGGGGGGCTATCCGTCCCGGCGCCCGCGCGGACCTGGTGGTCCTGGCCCCCGACGATGCCTTCGTGGTCCTGCCCGAGCGGCTGGAGCACAAGAACCCCGTCACCGCCTACGCCGAACGCGCCCTCGCCGGTGTGGTGCGCGAGGTCTACCTCGCCGGCCACCGCGTGGACCTGGACCGCCCGGCTGCGGGCCACCCGGTGCTCCGCCCCATCCCTTCCCTGGCCTCGTCCAGAATGGAGACCCCCGCATGACCGCGACCCCGTCCACCACGCCTGACTTCCTCACACTGCCGGATCTGGCCTCCCGCACCCTCGCGGGCGCGGTCGTCCACGCCGACGACGAGTTCTTCGCCGAGAAGGAGAATCTGCTCCTGCCCGGCGAGCCGGTCTTCGACCCGACCCTGTTCGGGCACAAGGGCAAGGTCTACGACGGTTGGGAGAGCCGTCGCCGTCGAACACCGGGCGAGGACGCGGCGATCATCCGGCTCGGGGTGCCGGGCGTGGTCCGCGGCGTCGTGGTGGACACCGCCTTCTTCCGCGGCAACTACCCGCCGCAGGTCGCCCTCGACGGTGCGTGGGTCGAGGGCTACCCGGACGCCGAGCAGCTCGCCGCGGCATCGTGGCGGCCGCTGGTCCCGCCGTCCCCCGCGCAGGGCGACACCCGCAACGCCTACGCGGTGGCCGACGAGACGCCCGTGACCCACGTGCGGCTGCGGATGATCCCCGACGGGGGCATCGCCAGGCTGCGGGTGCACGGCGAACCCGCGCCGGACCCCCGGTTCCTGGCGGGCACAGTCGACCTGGCGGCGGCGGAGAACGGCGGGCGGATCGTCGACTGCTCCGACCTGTTCTACTCGTCACCGGCCAACATCATCGCCCCCGGCCGCTCCCGCCACATGGGCGAGGGCTGGGAGAACGCCCGCCGCCGCGACGACGGCAACGACCACGTCACCATTGCCCTGGCCGGCCCGGGCACGGTCGATCACGTGGAGATCGACACCTCCTATTACGTCGGCAACGCCCCCGGATCGGCGTCCCTGCACGGCATCCGCAGGGCCGAGGACCTCGACCGCCCCGAGACCTGGGTCGAGTTGGTGCCCCGCACCCCGCTGCAGCCCGATTGCCGCCACCGGTTCCTCGTCGGGGCCCCCGCCGGCCCCGACACTCCCGGCACAGACCCCGACCCCGTCCGGTTCGTCCGCATCGACGTCTTCCCCGACGGCGGCATCGCGCGACTCCGGGTGCACGGGCGGCTCACGGCGGACGCGCTCGAGGCGATGGCCGCCCGGCTCCCGCGGAGCTGACCGTTAATGCGGTGGTCACACGCGGGTTACGGCGACGGAACCCGCCCTCGGTAGACATGGTCGTGCACCGGCCCCCACCCCGCGTGGTGGGCGCCGCGGCCCGGCACACCGGCCCCCGTCACCTCGGCCGGCCACTCCGCCACAGGAGAAGCTCATGACCACTGATCACCCCGGTTTCCACGTCCCCACGGTGGACCTGTCTCCCTACGTCGTCGGCGGGTCCTCCGACGACCGCGCGCGGGTCGCCCGCGAGATCGACGAGGCCTGCTCGACCGTCGGGTTCATGCAGATCGTCGGACACGGCGTGGCACCCGCGGTCATCGACGGTCTGGCCGGCGCGATCGACGACTTCTTCGCACTGCCCCTCGAGGCCAAGAAGGCCTACCGCGTGGCCGATGCGAACCGCGGGTACAGCCCGCCCAGGAGCGAGTCGCTCAGTTTGAGCCTCGGGGTGGAGTCCGCGGGGCGGATGAACGACTTCTTCGAGGCGTTCAACGTGGGGGTCGAGGCACGCTCGTTCATCGGTCTGGACCTGTCGGAGGACGACTACGGGATCAACGTGTGGCCCGATCTCCCCGGTGGCCGGCGGCCCGGTTTCCGCGAGCGGGTCGATGCCTACTTCGCCGAGGCCTCCCGTGTCGCGCGCACGCTCACCCGCGTCTTCGCCGACGCCCTCGGCCAGCCCGCGGGGTACTTTGAGCAGCTCACCGACCACTCGATCGACGTTCTCCGCATGGTCAACTACGCCCTCGACGAGGGGCCCGTCTCGCTCGACGGCGAACTCAAGGGAATGGGCGAGCACACCGACTTCGGTCTGGTCACGGTCCTGTGGGCCGACCGGGTTGCCGGTCTCCAGGTCCTCGGCACCGACGGAGGCTGGCACGACGTCCAGCCCGTGGAGGACGGCCTGCTGGTCAACCTCGGCGACCTCACCGCGCGGCTGACCAACGACCGGTGGATGTCGACCCTGCACCGCGTGGCGCCACCGATCGTCGACGGCCGCATCGTCCGCCGCCGCTCTGCCGCGTTCTTTCACGACGGCAACGTCGACGCCGTGGTGGCCACCCTGCCCGAGTTCGTGGGCACCGACGGCGACGCCTACGAGCCCGTCACCGTCCGCGAACACATCGCAGCCAAGCTCGCCGGGTCCCGGCACGGCAAGGCCAATACCGCGGCGGTTCGCGAGGCGGCCCGGGTCCTGGCGGCGTCGGCCCGGTAATGGAGGTCGACACCGTGACGGACGTGGTGTTGGTCCACGGCGCGTGGGCCGGCGGCTGGGTGTGGGACACCGTCACCGGTCCGCTCCGTGCGGCCGGCCTCCGCCCCCATGTGGTCGACCTACCGGGCGTTGGCGGCGACGACGACGAGGTGGTCGACCTCGACACCCTGGCCGACCATGTGTCGGCACTCGTGCGGCTTCTCGAACGACCCGCCGTTCTCGTGGGGCACTCCGGCGGCGGGGTCGTGGTGACCCGGGTCGCCGAACTGATTCCGGACCGGGTCGCCGGGGTCGCCTTCGTCGCCGGGATGATGCTGCCTTCGGGGGTGGACTTCGCGCAGCTCTGCGCCGGGATCGGCCTGCCCACGGATGTGGGGATCTCCCGGTGGCTCGAGTCGAGCGCCGATGGTCGCGAGACCTCGGTCCCGCCCGAGGCCGCGGCGGCGGTGTTCTTCCACGATGCCCTGGAGGGGGAGGCGATCGCTGCCGCGCGACGGTTGCGTCCGCAGCGGGAGAGCGCCCGGCTGATCTCCGCCGCCTGGACCCCTGCGCGCTTCGGCGCCCTGCCGCGGTTGTACGTCGAAGCCACCGGGGATCGCACCGTGCCGATCATCGCGCAGCGACGCATGCAGCAGCTCACCCCTGGTGCCCGGGTGGTCACGCTCCACACGGGCCACGTCCCGCAGCTGTCCGCACCAGGCCCACTGTGCGCGGCGCTGGCGAGCTTCACGCGGGACGTCGCCGCCGGCGACGCGGATCGGCCGGCGCGCCACATCGCCCTCACGTCGGCGTAACACGGCGGAAAAGCGCTGATGTCAGACTCGGAGGCGACACCGCGGCGGTGCGGTCGGCCCAGCCGACCCGGCCGCCGGGCGACCGACGCCCCGGCGGCCGAGTCATCAGTCAGGCAGCGGCGCGGTGTCCGCCCGGGCACAGGACCCGGGTCCCGATGCCGCAGGAGACGTCCATGACCTCCGTGATGCCCGACGCGCCCACGCTGCCCACTCCGGGCGACACCAGCCCGGCCACCGCGGGCCGCAGCCCCCGTCGTCTCGCAGACGCCGACGCCAGGCTGGCCGCGCTGACCGCGCGCGTCCGCGAGGACATCGCCACCACGAGCCATGCTCGCGACTGGATCCCGCGCGAACCCGGATGCGCGCAACTCGATGTGCTCGTCATCGGAGGCGGTCAGGCCGGACTCGGCGCCGCCTTCGCCCTCGGACGTCAACGGATCGACCGGGTCCTGGTGGTGGATGACGGGCCCGCCGACCGGGTGGGCTGCTGGGACCGCTACGCACGCATGCACACCCTGCGCAGCCCCAAACACATGCGCGGCATCGAGTTCGACGTCCCGTCGCTGCACGTTCGCCGCTGGTTCGAGGCGGTCTACGGCGAGCAGGCGTGGCAGGAGATCGACCTCGTTCCGCGCCTGGACTGGAACGACTACCTGCGCTGGTATCGCGAGGCAGCGGGGATCGAGGTCCGCCACGAGACGCGGGTGACCGCCGTGCACCGACCCGCCACGGCGGATGGCCCGTTCGTCGTGGAGGTGGCCGCCGCCGACGGGGCCACCACCCAGACCGTGACCGCCCGGCGGATCGTGTTCGCCCTCGGCCTCAGCGGCGGCGGCGGACAGCGAGTGCCGGAAATGGTCCGCGCGCTGCCGCGCGAGCGCTGGTTCCACACCGAGGACCCGATCGACTTCGAGGCCCTGCGCGGCCGGCGGGTCGCCGTCCTGGGCGGCGGAGCCTCCGGGTTCGACAACGCCGCCACCGCGCTCGACCACGGCGCCGCGCGAGCGGAGGTGTTCATGCGGCGGGACACCGTCCCGGACTCCAACCCGCTGCGGTGGATGGAGTTCCCCGGCATGCAGGAACGCTTCTACGACCTCGACGATCGCGCGAAGTGGGACTTCACCCTCCTCAGCGGGGGCTTGCCGCAGCCGCCGACCCAGCACACGGTGTGGCGGTGCTTCGCCCATCCCGACTTCGCACTGCGCACAGGCTGTGCCTGGGACTCGGTCGCGGTGGTCGACGACGGCGCGGGCGGGACCGAGCTCGCCATCGTCACCCCCGCCGGCCGGTTCCACGCCGATGTGGTGATCGCCGCGACCGGGTACGAGGTCGACCTGCGACTGCGCCCGGAGCTCGCGGAGTTCGTCGACGACATCGCCCTGTGGGCCGACGTGCACGACTTCGCCGCCGGCCACCCGGCAGGACGCAACCCCTACCTCGGACCGGGTTTCGAGTTCACCGAACGCCGACCGGGCTCCGCGCCCTGGGTGACCAGGCTGCACCACTTCTCGACCGGCGCGCGCACGTCCATGGGCGTCACCGGAAACCAGCTGTCCGGCATCTACGGAGGTGTCGGTCGCATCGCGGGGGCGGTCACCACCGCGATCACTCGCGAGAACTGGGACCGCCTCGCGGACGACTTCGCGGGCTTCGAGTTCCGCGAGGTCCGGTCGATCGGCCCGCACCGCCCCGACGACGGCTGGTACCCGACGAGACCCCGCTACTGACGGCCCCGCCATCAGAACGGCGGCTCATCATCGAACGCCGAGGACCGCGGCTGGTCCTGCTGGGGCCGGTCATCCTGCGGGGGAGCCGAGCGCGGCGGGCGCCCTGACCGGGGTTCCTGTTGACGATGGTGCGCCTGGGCCCGCAGTCTGCTGCGCTCCGCCGCGCGGCGGTGACGCAGGTGGGGGCGCCTCCTCGACGCCGGTGAGCCGCTGCCGGTCCTGCCGGCTTCGGCCGCGTTCTGCTGCCGTCGGCTGGACTCCGGATGCCGCGGCGGGGCGAGCGCGGCCAGCGGTCCACCGGGGGCCGTCGTGATGCGCGTTCCCGGATCGGCCTCCGGGTGATTGGGGCCGTGGAGCCAGACGTAGGTTCCGTCGATGTCCCGGTAGTAAGCCCAGATTCCCTCCGTCTTGAGTCGGTGGTGGAAGCGGCAGAGGGAGCCGAGATCATCGGACGTGGTGTGCCCGCCGCACTCCGGGTTGTCATGGTCGAACGGGATGATGTGGTCGAGGTCGGTCTTCTCGGCCGGCGTGTGGCACCCGGGGAAGACACAGGTGCCGTCGCGGCCCTTGCAGAAGCGTGCCAACGCCTCGGAGGGCGTGTACCGCCGGGCCGCGTAGCAGTCGGGGTCCGCGAGATCTGCCAGTGAGTCGATCCGGCGACGAGCGCTGCGCTCCAGCTGGTCGGCGGTGTGACCGGTGATCGGCCCGTAGCCGGCCAGCGTGAGGCCACGGTTGTCCGGACTGCCGTCGTCGTAGGCGTAGATGGTCACCCGCCGAGCGGCCGCCTGTCCGTCCGGGTCACCGGGGTGTTCGCCGTCGACGTCGGGCAGGCAGGCCCACCCGCGACTCAGCGCCAGTAGGCCCGCGGCACGCAACTCACCGAGAGAACGCGGGTCGTCCTCGGAGGCGGTGCGCGCGAGGGCCTCGATACGGTCGGCGATCTCCACGGCGGTCTCCGCGGTGAGGTGCGCTGTGATGAGGGCCCTGTCGTCGGCCAGCGGCACCATCTCGACGTCCTGGTCCCGCCGCGCCTCCCTCGCCCTGGCGTCGGCCCCGACCGGGTCGCACGCCGAGACGGTCTTGGTGAGCATCTTTCGTAGCGGGCCGAGTCTCGGCGGGTGTGTGCGGCGCCTGGTGGGAGCCAGTGCCTCACTGATCCGCCTGTCGAGTTCGGGCATGAGCTCATCGGAGACCATCGCGGTCTCCTCGGCGATCGTGTGGGCGGCGAGGATGCCGATCCATCCGGTCGCGAGCAGGGCCGCGGTACGGGGGAGCCGCTCGGTCAACTCGACCGCGGTGGTGACCAGACGCGAGGCGCCGTGCCGGGACAACGCCATCGAGGCGCTGACGATCGAGGCGGCGGTCTCCCACGGGTCCCGGTGGCGGTCGCGCTGCCCCGCGACCCGGACGCAATCGTAGGCGAAGGCGACGGTGCGTCCTTCGGCCGCGTTGATCAGGCGTTGGGCGAGATATCCGCGCTGTTGATGTGGATCCCACCGGGCGTAGGCCTCCGGGACGATCACGTCGACGGCGGGACCCGTCGCTGTGGTGAACCCCTTAGGCGGCACGAACGGGCCGGGGGCATCGGGGACGATCGCCGCATGGGAGGCGGAATCATGGGCGTCGGACTTGGAGGTGCTCGTCATGGTTCGACCATATGTTCTAGGTCTGACATTGCGGACAGGGAGACTGGATCGAACACGCGAGCGAGTGTCATCTCATTACGGAGGAGATGCCCGGCCTCGTCGTCGTCGCTGATCACCGCGGCGCCCGCTGACCTGGGGTGCCCTGCGCACCCTCCGCAGGGCACCGCAGGTAGAGGGCATGCGTGGTGCGGGCGGTCTCGGAGGGGTGGTGGGTCCGGGTCCGGGTCCGGGTCCGGCTTCTGGTTCGGTGAAGGGTGTGGCGCCGTGGGCGGTGCACGGTCTTGGGTGCTCTGACCTGGGGTGCCCTGCTCGGCCCCCGCAGGGCGCCCCAGGTCGGCGCGCGAGGGAGGGCGCCGGGGCGGGGATGTCCCAGGGCAGTGAGGTGGGTGGTCGTGGTGGTCGTGCTGGTCAGGCGCAGGTCGGGCGGCCCGGTCGCGGTCAACCCGGTCGGGCGACGATGAGGCACGCCTCGCCGCCGTCGGGGACGTACCACCGGTGGGGGAGGGTGCCGTTGTACCTCGCGACGTCGCCCGCCTCGAGTCGGGTGAGCGAATCGCCGACCTCGAGCAGGACGGTGCCCCGGGTGATGTAGAGCCATTCCTGGCCGGGGTGTTCGAAGAACCGGCCCGGGACGTGGTTGGTCTCCACGAACTCGAGGAACTGCGTGCCCCCCGGGCCTCCGGGCAGGAGTCGGGTGTGACCGCCGACCGTGCCCTCCGCACGGGTCAGGGTGGCGCCCTCGGTGGAGCGCTGGACGTCGACCCGGTCGGAATGGGCCGGGTCCCGGCCGGAGTCTCCGGGTCCGCCGGTGTCGGAGGCCCCGCCGGCGGTGGCCGCGTCGAGGAGGTGGGCCTGGGTGGTGCCGAGGGCGTGGGCGAGACCCTCGAGCGTGGACATGCTGGGCGCCGCCTTACCGCGCTCGATCTGACTGAGGAAGGGCTGCGAGATCCCGGCCTGGTCGGCCACCTCGACGAGCGTCAGTCCGAGTTGGCGGCGGTGGTGCCGGATGCGCGCGCCGAGACGGTCCAGCGAGTCGCCTCGTGCGGTGGTCATGGGGCCTCCCTTGCGGTCGGGGCGGGTCGGGGCGGGTCGGGGTCTGGCGGGGCGGGATCTGGTGGGACGCGGTCTGCCGGGGTCGGTATTCGTGCAGGTAGTCGCGTTGGCGCGGAATCGGCGGACACCGGAACCGCGCCGGAACAACGGGGTAATGCCGCCGAAACACGGGGCCACCACACTCATCAGTATTGATCCGATCAATACCCGGCAACTATCCCGCTCCGGGGTCGGAAGCACAAGTGCCGCGCCGGGCGCGACCAGACCGGTGGGCCGGGCTTGCCAGCGCCGGGTCAGAGAGCAAGCGCCGGGCGTGAGGGAAGAGGAGGGGAACGATGGAACCACGACGAGCGGCACAGCGCGATGCACAGCGCGGAGCCGGGGCCGAGCGAGTCGCGCCGCGGCACGTGGACCGGATCGCGGGGGCCCGGCTGCAGGGCGGCCGGGTGGTCGACGTGGACATCGTCGACGGGTTGGTCGTGGCCGTGACGGATGCGGGGACCACCCCGACGCGCGGTGGTCCTACCGGGGGCGAATCGGTGATCGACGCCCGCGGCTACATGGTGCTCACCGCGCCCGCGGAGCCGCACGCCCACCTCGACAAGGCCCTGAGCTGGGGCGCCACGCGGCCGCCGGGCTGCGACCTGGGGGCGGCGATCGACGCGTGGCGGGCCTACGCCGCGACGGTCGACGAGGACGAGATCCACGCCCGCGCCCTCGCCGCAGCGCGCAAGCTCGTGGCCAACGGGACGACCGCGGTGCGCAGCCACGTGGACCTGCACGACGACCACGACCCGCTGCGCGGCGTTCGCGCTCTCGTCCGCGTCCGCGACGAGCTCGCCGGCGTGATGGACCTGCAGATCTCGGTGATGGTCAACGAGGTCGACCCGGCGGACCGGGCCCGCGCCGCGATCGCGGCCGGTGCCGACCTCATCGGCGGGGCCCCACACATCTCGACCGACCCGGTCGCCGAGACGAACCGACTGGTGGACCTCGCTGAGGAACTGGGCACCGGCATCGACCTGCACGTGGACGAGTTCCTCGACGGCGACCACGCCATGCTCGAGGTGTTCACCGACCGTGTCGCGACCTGGCCGCCGGGGCAGATCCGCACTGCCGGGCACTGCTGCCGCATCGGCTCGCTCGACGGGGCGGGCCAATCCCGCGCCGCCGGCGCGCTGAGCAGGGCGGACGTCGGGGTGGTGACCCTGCCGATCACCAACCTCTACCTGCAGGGCCGCGCCGGCTGCACCTCGGTCCCGCGCGGCCTGCCCCCGGTGCGGGCCCTGCTCGAGACCGACGTGACCGTCGCCGCCGGCGCCGACAACGTGCGCGACCCGTTCAACCCGGTCGGCCGCTCCGACGCCACCGAGACGGCGATGTTGCTGATCGTGGCCGCCCACCTCGACATGGACACCGCCTGGCAGCTCGTCACGGGCGGCGCCCGCGAAGTCATGGGTCTGCCGCTCGCCGGCCCCTCGCCCGGCCTCCGGGCCGACCTGCTGCTGGTCCGGGCGGGCGGGCTCGACGACGTGATCGCCGACGCGCCACCCGACCGGATCGTGCTGCGGGCTGGCTGCGTGGTGGCGGCGAGGGAGGTCCTCGTCGTCGTCGACCCCGGTGTCGCGCTGCTCGACGACCAAGCCGCCACCACCCACCCACGGACACCCACCTACGAGGAGACCCGATGACCACACCCACCGACATGCGGGCGGCGCAGGCCGCCCGGCCCGGCAGCGAGATCCTCGGATTCGACGGCGTCGGAGTGACCTACCCCAATGGCACCCGCGCGCTCGACGGCGTGGACCTGCGGATCCGCGCCGGAGAGTTCGTCAGCGTCGTGGGCCCGTCCGGCTGCGGCAAGTCCACGCTGCTCAGCCTCGCGTCCGGGCTCGCCACCCACACCGACGGCTACATGCAGACCGGCACCGACCGCATCGGCTACGTCTTCCAGGACGCGACGCTGCTGCCGTGGCGGACGGTCGAGCAGAACGTGGAGATGCTCGCCGAGCTCGACGGCATCGGCCGCACCGAACGCCGTGACCGCGCGGCGGCGGCGATCGAACTGGTGGGCCTGGCCGGGTTCGAGAAGTCGCTGCCGCGGGAGCTGTCGGGCGGCATGAAGATGCGTGTCTCGCTGGCCCGCTCGCTGACCCTCGACCCGGAGTTGTTCCTGTTCGACGAGCCGTTCGGCGCGCTGGACGAGATCACCCGGCAGCGCCTCGGCGACGAGCTGCTGGGGCTGTTCGCGGCCAAGCGGTTCGCCGGGCTGTTCATCACGCACTCGGTCGCGGAGGCGGTGTACCTGTCCACGCGCGTGGTGGTGATGTCCGGTCGGCCGGGGCGGATCACCCATTCGGTGGACGTGCCGTTCGGGCCGGACCGCGACCCCGAGATCCGCTACACGGCGGACTACATCAACCTCGTCGGCGAGGTTTCCCAGGCACTCGAGGAGGCACACTGATGAGAGGCACACTGATGAACGGAATCACCGCCCGCGCGACCGTGAAAACCCACGACGACGACAAGGTCACCGCCGCCGACGTGGGCCGCGGCCCGGTGGCCGAACCGGCCGGGGGAGCCCCCGCCGCTGGCCCCGCCCGCCCCCGGTTCCGCCTCTCGGCTGACGGGCCCGTGGTCCGCTACGGCGGCCCGTTGGCGGTCCTGGTCGCGGTGCTGGGCCTGTGGTACTTCGTGAGTTACGGGGTGCTCGAGCCGTCGCGGCGGTTCCTGCTTCCCGCGCCGCACGTGGTGGTCACCGACGGCCTGTTCGGGCCCAGCATCTCGGGCATGCTCGAGGCGCTCGGCCGGACCGCGACCGTCGCGCTGACCGGGCTGGCGATCGCGTTCGTGATCGGCGTCGTGTGGGCGATCATCATGAGCCAGGAGAAGTGGGCCGAGCGCTCGCTGTTCCCCTACGCGGTGGTGCTGCAGTGCATCCCGATCCTCGCGCTGGTGCCGCTGATCGGCTTCTGGTTCGGCTTCGGGTTCACCGCCCGCGTGTTCGTGTGCGTGTTGATCGCGCTGTTCCCGATCGTCTCCAACACCCTGTTCGGGCTGAAGTCCGTCGACCCGGGCCTGCGCCGGCTCTTTACGCTGCACCACGCCGGGCGGCTCACAGTGCTGCGCAAGCTCGAGGCCCCTGCCGCCCTGCCGGCGCTGTTCGAGGGCCTTCGCGTGGCTGCCGGGCTGTCGGTGGTCGGCGCGATCGTCGGCGACTTCTTCTTCAAGCAGGGTGATCCGGGGATCGGCATCCTCATCGACACCTTCCGGGCGCGGCTGCAGTCGCCCGAGTTGTTCGCGTCGATCATCCTGGCCTCCCTGCTCGGCGTGGCCGTGTTCCTGTTCTTCGGCCTGCTCTCGCGCCGGGTCGTGGGGCGTTGGTACAACCCGGACGATTCCCGCTGAGTCCGTAACGACACTCGCCACCAGCCGCAACACCGCCGAAACACGGGCGCGGTTCACTTCGAGTATTGATCACGTCAATACCGGCCCTTCACTCAGACCCACCAATCGCCAGGAGAAGCAATGCGACGCTCCGTCACCCCACGCACCGCCGTCCCTCGTTCTGCAGTCTCCGTGGTCGCGCTCTGCGCCCTCGGCGCCGTCACCCTCACCGCGTGCGGCGGGGATTCCGACTCGGCCCAGGCCTCCGGCTACAGCGGGGAGATCGGCGCCGTCGACCTCAGCGACGTCTGCCCGGCGGAGATCGTCATCCAGACCGACTGGAACCCGGAGGCCGAGCACGGCCACCTCTACGAGCTGCTCGGCCCAGAGCCCACCGTCGACGCCGGCTCCAAATCCATCTCGGGCCCGCTGTTCACCTCGGGCGAGTACACCGGCGTGGACGTGGAGATCCGGGCCGGTGGTCCGGCGATCGGGTTCCAGCAGGTCACCGGTCAGATGTACCAGGACCCGGACATCACGCTCGGTTACGTCGACTCGGACCAGACCGTCCAGACGTCGCTGAACAACCCGACGATCGGGGTGTTCGCCCCACTCGACATCAACCCGCAGATGATCATGTGGGACCCGGAGACGTATCCCGAGGTCGAGACGATCGCGGATCTCAAGAAGGAGCAGGCACGGGTCCTGTACTTCGAGGGCAACGTCTACATGAACTACCTCACGGGCACGGGCATCCTCGATCCGTCGCAGGCTGACGGCAGCTACGACGGTTCCCCGTCCAACTTCGTGGCCGGGGCGGGCAAGGTCGCCCAGCAGGGCTTCGCCAGCGCCGAACCGTTCATCTACGAGAACGAGGTCCCCGACTGGGGCAAGCCGGTGAAGTACCAGTTGCTGCACGACATCGGGTATCCGATCTACAAGTCGATGGTCTCGGTCCGGTCGGCCGAACTCGAGGAGCTCGCCCCCTGCCTGGAGAAGCTCGTCCCGGTGATGCAACAGGCGACCATCGACTACGTCGAGGATCCGGCCGCCACCAACGAGCTGATCGTCGACATCGTGGAGCAGTACAGCACCGGCTGGGTGTACAGCCCCGAGCTGGCCGAGCACTCACACAAGACGATGCTGGAGCTGGACCTCGTGGGCAACGGACCGGACGAGACGATCGGCAACTTCGAGGATGCCCGCGCTGCCGAGATGGTCGAGATCCTCAAGGACGCCTACGGTCAGCTGGGCGTGGAGCTCGCCGCTGACGTCTCGCCGGAGACCGTTCTCACCAACCGGTTCATCGACCCGTCGATCGGACTCAAGTGATGCCGGCGACCGCGGACGCCAGGCGTCAGGCGACGTCGGACGCGGAGACGTGGATGCCGCACCTGCTCACGGTGGTGGAGGTCGCCCGCCGCTCCCGCGCGGAGGGCAACCACCCGTTCGGCGCGGTCGTGGTCGACGCCGATGGCGAGGTCGTGGCCACCGCCACCAACACCGTCGGCTGCGAGCACGACCTGATCGGGCACGCGGAGACGAATGTCGTCCGCGACGTGGGCTTGCGGCACGAACCCGACGAACTGGAGGGGATGACGCTGGTCACCAGCGCGGAACCGTGTGTGATGTGCGCCGGGGCCACGTACTGGGCGGGGTTGGGCCGGGTGGTCTACGCCCTGTCCGAGAGCGAGCTCGCCGTCCTCACCGGGGACGACCCCCAGAACCTCACCATGGCCATGCCGTGCCGCGAAGTGTTCGCCCGCGGCCGCAGACGCATCGAGGTGATCGGCCCCGTCGACGTCCCCGGGGCTCGCGAGGTCCACGACGGCTTCTGGCTGGACGCCTGAACCGGCCCGCCGGTCCACTTCCCACCCGTTCCGCAGCACGTTCGAGCTGCGCACACCCGCTTTACAGACCCGCCTGAGAGAAAGGCCCACCCATGAACTTCCGCCCCACCCGCGGCCACGACGCCGGCCGGCGACTGACCACCGGAGCCGTCGTCGGCGCCCTGGCGCTCACCGCGCTCAGCGCCTGTGGCGACTCCGAGAGCTCCACCGGCTCCGGCTACACGGGGGCGATCGGCGCCGTCGACCTGAGCGACGCCTGCCCGGCCACCGTGGTCATCCAGACCGACTGGAACCCCGAGGCCGAGCACGGCCACATCTACGACCTGCTGGGACCCGATCCCAAGGTCGACGCGGGGGCCAAGAAGGTCACCGGCCCGCTGTTCGTCTCCGACGAGTACACCGGGGTCGACCTGGAGATCCGGGTCGGCGGGCCGGCCATCGGGTTCCAGGCGGTCTCGGCCCAGATGTACACCGACCCGGACATCACCCTCGGGTTCGTGGACGCCGACCAGGCGATCCAGGTGTCGGCGACCAACCCGGTGACGGCGGTATTCGCCCCGCTCGAGATCAACCCGATGATGATCATGTGGGATCCGGAGACCTACCCGGAGGTCCGGGAGATCGCCGACCTCAAGGAGACCGGCGCCCGGGTGCTGACCTTCGAGGCGGACACCTACTGGCGCTACCTGACCGGCGCCGGGATCCTCGACGAGGCCCAGATCGACGGCAGCTACGACGGATCCACCTCCAGCTTCGTCGCCGCGGGCGGCGAGGCCGCGCAGCAGGGCTTCGCTTCGAGCGAGCTGTACGTCTACGAGAACGACCTGCCCGAGTGGAACAAGCCGATCGCCTATCAGCTCGTCCACGACGCCGGATACCCGAGCTACAAGTCGGCGGTGAGTGTGCGCACCGGCGAGCTCGAGGAGCAGTCCGCGTGTCTGGAGAAGCTGGTCCCGGTTCTGCAGCAGGGGCTGGTCGACTACCTCGCCGACCCGCAGCCGACCAATGAGCTGATGCTGGACCTGGTGGACCAGTACGCCACCGGCTGGGTCTACTCCCAGGCCCAGGCCGACTACGGCCTCGAGACGATGCGCGAGCTTGGGCTGGTGGGCGACGGTCACAACGGCACGGTCGGCGACTTCGACCCCGCGCGCTGGGAGCGGCTCATCGAGCTCAACCGACCGATCTTCGCCTCGGCCGGAATCGAGATCGCCGAACCCATGACGCCGGATGCGGTCATGACCAACGAGTTCATCGACCCGTCGATCTCGTTGGGGTACTGATCGCCATGGCCCGCGTATCCGCACCCGCCGCGCCCTGCGCCAACTCAGCCGAGCCCCGCGCCGACGTCGCCGGGCTGGTCGACGACCTGCTCGAGCTGGTCGGCCCGGGCGCCGTCCACACCGACGACCGTGCCCTGGAGAAGGCCTCCAGGGACGGGTCCTATCTCAGCCCGATCCTCCGGGAGCAGTGGCCCCTCGGCCGACCCGAGGTCGTCTGCCGACCGACCAGCGTGGAGCAGGTCCCGGCGGTGGTCCGCGCGGCGGTGCGGCGTCGGGTGCCCATCACCTCCCGCGGTAAGGGCACTGGCAACTACGGGCAGGTGATCCCGCTGCACGGCGGGCTGGTCCTGGATCTGACCGCGCTGCGAGGCGTCGACCACGTGGACGCGGAGGCGGGTGTGGTCACCGCCGAGGCCGGGGTCCGCATGCTGAGCCTCGAGAAGCGGCTGGCCTCCCACCATGACAGCCAGCTGTGGATGTACCCGTCGACGGTCCAGTCGACGCTCGGCGGGTTCCTTGCCGGCGGGTCGGCGGGCACCGGCACGATCGTGCACGGTCGGAACCACGAGGGGTTCGTCGAGGCGCTCGACGTGGTCTTCGCCCACGAGGACGCCGAGATCGTGCACCTGGAGGGCGCCGACGCCCAGCCGTTCGTCCACACCTACGGGGTGGCCGGGATCATCGTGCGCGCCACCGTGCGGATCGAGCCGCTGCAGGACTGGCGGTGCGTGTACGCCAGTTTCGACGACCACCACGACGCGTTCGCCGCGGCGCGGCGGGTCCATCTGGTCGAGCCGGCTCCGCGCCTGTGCTCGGCGGACGGCGCCCACGTCTCCTCGTGCCTGCCCGCCGACGAGGCCATCCCCGCCGGCCGGGCGAGCCTGCGGGCGATCGTCGACGCCGCCGCGGTCGACGAGGTGCGGGCGATCATCGACGGTGCGGGGGGAGTGGTCGAGGCGGTCCGCACGGGCGTCAACGAGACGATCAAGGTCTCGACCCTGTCCTACAACCACCCCACCCACTGGCTGCAGAAGGCCGAGCCGGACACCTGGTTCCACATGGAGTGCCAGGGTGACGCCCTGGTGGAACGCCTCGACGAGGTGGAGGCCGTCTACCCGGGCGGGACCCTGCACCTGGAGGCGGGACACGGGCGGATGTTCGGGATGCTCAACGGTCACTACACCTCGCCGGAGGCCGCGTACGCGGGTGTGCCGGTGCTGGAGGAGCTGGGGGTGCGCGTGCACTCACCGCACCAGTACCGCGTGGACCACGGCACCGAGGCCGTCCGCGCGCTGGCTGCCCGCACCGACCCGTTCGGCCTGCTCAACCCCGGGCGGTGGGAGGCGTGATCGGCCCGCAGCGGCGCTACGCCGAACTCACGACCGTCGAGGCGGGCCGGGTCGGAACCGGTGACCCCGTCGCCGTCATCCCGGCCGGGGCGATCGAACCCCACGGTCCGCACCTGCCACTGGCAACCGACCTCCTGGTCGCCGAGCACGTGGCCGCCCACGCGGTGGCCGCCGCGGCGGAGGCGGGCGTCGACGCGTGGCTCATGCCCGCGCTGGGATACACGAAGAGCGACGAACACGCCAACCTCGCCGGGGCGCTGTGGATCTCCGGGGAGACGCTGATGCGCGAGGTGGTCGAGCTCGGCTCGGCACTGCGGGCCAGCGGGTTCACCCGGGTGCTGTTCGTCAACTGCCACGGCGGCAACTCCGCGCTGCTCGAGGTGGCGCTGCGCGAACTGCGCCGCCGCTTCGGGCTGCGCACGTTCCTCTACGCCGGGCGTGCGGTCCCGGGCCCCACCGAGCTGGGGATGGGCATCCACGCCGGGTGGGCGGAGACGTCGATGATGCTGCATCTGCAACCCGAACTCGTCGACATGTCGGTGGCCGAGGCGAGGGTCCCCGCGGGGATCGCGGAGTGCCGGCACATCGGGTTCACCGGCCCCGTGCGGCTCGGCTGGTTGGCCGACGACCTGTCCGACACCGGGGTGATCGGCGACCCCACCGGGGCCGACGCCGAGACCGGCCGGCGGTTGGTGGCCGATCACGTGGAGACCGTGGCCGCCGCGCTCGCGGAGATCGAGGAGTTCGACCCGGCGCGCGGGGTGCCCGCCGCGGCCACCGTCACCGCCGCGGCCACCGAGACGGGAGTTGGACTGTGACCGCCGTCGAGATGCCCGTGGTCACCATGCCCGGCCCCACCGACGATCCACTGGAGGCGATGGTCGCGTGGTTGGCGGTCGACCCGGCGGATCCGCCGCTGGGGGTCCTGGCCACCGTCGGATCGGACGGCACCCCGCACTGCCGGCACCTGCTGGTCTCCGGGGCCACCACCGACGGGCCCACGTTCCACACCGATTCGCGGTCCAGGAAGGCCCTGGACCTGGCCGCCGACCCGCGCGCGACGCTGGTCGTGGTGTCCGCCGACCGGACGCGGCAACTCACGGTCACCGGGGTGGCCGAGCAGACCGATCGAGAAGAGCACCTGGCGAGCTACCACTCCCGCAGCGAGTACCTCAAGCTCCTGGCCTGGACCAACGACCTCGCGACGGCGGAACTCGCCCCGCCGGGAAGACGCCGGGTCTGGGCCGCCGCGGTGGACCGGTTCGGCCCGTCGCCGGCGCAGCCGCCCGATACGTGGCTGGGCATGCGACTGCGGCCCGGGTCCGTGACCTTCTGGGCCGCCGGACGCGACGAGCCGTCCCACCGCCGCCGATTCGTGACGGACGGGCAGCGGTGGCGGGCCGAGGAACTTCCGGGCTGACACACGAGAGAACGAGAGAACCCATGATCACCTTCACCGACGCGCTGGTCCTGCCCGTGTCCGCGGACCCGGCCGCGCCCGCCTGGTTCCACGGCTGGGTCCACGTGGACGAGGCCGGCATCATCGCCGGACTCGGGCCCGGCGACCCGCCGCTCGGCCTGCCGGGCGAAGTCCACGACCTCGGCGGCGCCATCCTCGCCCCCGGGTTCGTCTCCGCGCACAGCCACCTGTTCACCGCCGGGATGCGCGGCACCGCCCCCGACGACACGCTCTACGGCTGGGTGTCGACGCTGGGCGAGATGATGGTCGGGGCGGAGGCCGAGGACCTGTACTGGTTCACCCTCGCCGGCTGCCTGGACTTCCTGCGCAACGGTGTGACCAGCGCCTACAACTTCACCCAGAGCCGGGTCGTGGCGGTGTTCGACCACGCCTCCTCGACCCTGGTCGCCGAGCGGGTCCACGACGTCGACTTCGTCACCCGCCAGATCGACGCCCAGGCCGACTCCGGACTCCGCTGCGTCACCTCCACCCGCCTCGACGACGAGCAGTTGCCCGAGGCCGAGTGCTTCGACGCGTTCGCCCACGTCACCGAGCACCGGCTGCGCACCGTCCCCCGTGAGCTGGACCTGGGCGGGTCGGTGTTCGGGTCGGTGCAGTGGTCGTCGTCGCCGGTCACCGCTGAGCGCGAACTCCACGCCATGGCCACCCACGGCGTGGGCAACCAGGCGCACTTCGTCGAGACCGCCGAGCAACTCGAGGTGCAGCGGGCCAAGTTCGACTGGTACGACCGCGCCGGGGTCCTGGGCCCCGACTTCGCGTTCGGCCACTTCGTCCACCCCACCGACCACATGGTCCGCCGGGTCGCGGAGACCGACTCCGCCGTGATCTGGCAGGCCACCTCCAACGGCCGGCTGGGCTCGGGCATCGCCGACATCACCCGGTACCGGGACGCGGGCATCCGCGTGGGGATGGGCCTGGACGATCAGTCCTGCACCGACGTGTCCGACCCGTTCCAGAACATGCGGATCGGCCTGTACACCCAGCGCGCCGTCCACTGCGACGCCGCGGTGCTGGCCGCCCGCGAGGTCCTGCACATGCACACCCTGGGGGCCGCGGAAGCCCTCGGCCTGTCCGACCGGGTGGGCAGCGTGGAGGTGGGAAAGCACGCGGACCTCGTCGTCGTCGACCCCACGTCCCCAGCCACCGGACCGATCTGGGACCCCGTCGCCACGTACGTCCTGGCCTGTTCGCTGCGCAATCTCACCCACGTCTACGTGGGTGGGCGTCTGGTGGCGGAGGGCGCGCGCAGCCTGCACCCGCTCGCCGACGAGGCCGACGCCCAGCTCACTGAGCGCATGGTCCGGTCGGCTCGCACCCGAGGCTTCATCCCCGCCTTCGACCGTTCCGCCTCCACCACCTCGACCGTCACCCCCCTGATCGGAGTCCCCTCATGACCGCGTCCCCCACCATGCCCGCGGCCATCCGCCCCGTGCTCATCGAGAACTGTGCCGTCGTCACGATGGACGGTCCCGGTGTCGCGGGGGCCGAGTACCCGGACGGGCACGTCCTGCTCGATGGTGGGCGGATCGTCGCGGTCGGCCGGGGTCGGTGCGATCCGGCGCTCGTGCCCGCGGACGCCGAGCGGGTCGACGGCACCGGCTGCGTGGCGACGCCCGGTCTCATCAACACCCATCACCACCTGTACCAGTGGCTCACGCGTGGCCTGGCCGTCGACTCGACGCTGTTCGAGTGGCTCACCACGCTCTACCCGGTCTGGGCGGGGATCGACGCCGACGACGTGCGCACCGCGGCCCTCGGCGGGCTTGCGCACCTGGCACTGGGCGGCTGCACCACGACCACGGACCACCACTACGTGGTGCCGGCGGACGCCGGGGACGTGTTCGCCGCCGAGATCTCTGCGGCCGCCGCGGTGGGCCTGCGGTTCCACCCCACCCGCGGCTCGATGGATCTCGGGCGCCGCGACGGCGGGCTGCCGCCGGACTCGGTGGTGGAGAGCACCGACGCGATCCTCGCCGGCACCGCCGATGTGATCGACCGGTTCCACGACCCCGCGCCCGACTCGATGTGCCGCATCGCGGTGGCACCGTGCTCGCCGTTCTCGGTGACCAGCGACCTGATGCGCATCAGCGCCGAACTGGCCAGGGAGCGGGGAGTGCGGTTGCACACCCACCTCGCCGAGACCGACGACGAAGAGGTGTTCTGCCGCGAGCGCTTCGGCAGCACACCGATGGAGTACATGGAGTCGGTGGGTTGGGTCGGCCCGGACGTGTGGTTCGCCCACTCCATCCACCTGGACGATGCCGCGATCGCCGCGATGGCCGCCGGCGGGATGGCGGCCGCGCACTGTCCGGTCTCCAACTGTCGTGTCGGCGCCGGGATCGCGCGGGTGCCGGCGATGCTCGCGGCCGGGATCCCGGTGGGGTTGGGTGTCGACGGGTCGGCGAGCAACGAATCGGGCGTGCTGTGGGAGGAGATGCACACCGCGCTCCTGCTGGCGCGCGGCGTCGGCGGCCCGCGGGCGATGGACGTGCGCACCGCGCTGCGGATGGCCACCGTCGGCGGGGCCCGGGCGCTCGGTCGCGACGGCGAGATCGGGAGGCTCGCGCCCGGTTATCTGGCCGACGTCGCCCTGTGGCGGGTGGACGCCCCGACCCACACGGCGATCGACGACCCGGTGGCCGCCCTCGTCTTGGGCTCGCGGCCGCCGATGGCCGGGGTGTGGGTCCAGGGCCGCCGGGTGGTGGACGCGGATCGGGTCGTGACCGTGGACGCCGAGGCGGTGTCCCGCGACGTGGTGGCGGCCCGCCGGCGGTTGCTCGCGAAGGCGGGGTGAGGGCGGTGGACCTGGTGACGGTCACCGACCTGCATCGGCCGCGGGAGCGCGCTGACGTGCACGCCGCCCTGCTGGCTGGGGCGATGCCGCTGGCCGGGGGTACCGCACTGCACGGCGAACGGCACGAACACCTCGCCGGGCTGGTGGACCTGGTCGACCTGGGGTGGCAGGACCTGGAGGTCCTGCCCGATGGGGACCTCAGGGCCGCCGCCACGGCCTCGCTGCGCACGGTGCTCGACCACCCGCTCACCGCGCCGATCCGGCCGTTCCTGCACGACACGTTCTCGTGCCTGCTGGCCTCGTGGAAGATCTGGTCGCGCGGCACCTGGGGCGGCAACCTGTGCGCGGCGCTGCCCGCCGGCGCCGGCACCGCAGCGGCGTGCACGCTCGGCGCGGTCGCCGAGATCTGGACCCCTAACGGCGACACCCGCACGGTCCCGGCGGCGGGCCTCGTCAACGGGCCGGGGACCACGGTGTTGGCGCCCGGCGAGGTGCTGCGGGCGCTGCGGATCCCCGCGTCGAGCCTGACGGCCCGGTACGCGGTGCGCCGGAACTCGCTCGTGCCCAGCGGGCGCTCGGCGTCGCTGGTCACCGGGCGACTGGACCCGGGTGGCCGCTGCACGCTGGTCGTCACGGCGGCCGTGCCCGCGCCCGAGGTGCTCACCTGGGCAGTTCCGCCGTCGCCGGCCGAGGCCACGGAGGCGGTGCGCGCCCTGCCGCACTGGTACTCGGACCCGCAGGGCGACCCGCGCTGGCGTCGGCACGTGGCCGGGCTGGCAGCGGCGGCGGTCACCGCGGAACTGGCCACCACCCTGGCCGCCACCCGAGGAGAGGAGACGCGATGAGAGTCGTGATCGACGGCACGGACACCCGGCTCGAGCCGCGCCCGGGGCAGTGCCTGCGGACCCTGTTGCGCGAGTTCGGGGTGCACGCGGTCAAGAAGGGCTGCGACACCGGGGACTGCGGGGCGTGCACGGTGCTGCTCGACGGCGTGCCCACCCATTCCTGCGTGGTGCCCGCGCACCGGGCGGAGGGCGCCGAGATCCGTACCGCGTCCGGCGTGCCGGACGCGGTGCCCGAGGCGTTCGCCGCGGCGGGCGGGTTCCAGTGCGGCTTCTGCACCCCCGGCATGGTCACCACCGTCACCGGCCTGGACCGGGCCCCGTGCGCGCGCGACGGCGCCCCGGCCTCCCGGGCCGCGGCCATGAAGGGCAACCTGTGCCGCTGCACCGGGTATCGGGCGATCTCGGACGCGATCGACGGGACGGTGTGCACGCGCCGGTCGGGGCGGATCGGCGACCCGGTCGCGGCCCCGGCCTCGGACCGGGTGGTGCGGGGCCGCGAGCCCTACACCCTCGACACCGACCTCACCGGGTGCGCCCACCTGGCGGTGCTGGGCTCGCCGCACGCCCACGCGCGCATCGTCTCGATCGACGCGAGCCGGGCGCTGGCGATGGACGGCGTCGTGGCCGTCCTCACCCACCACGACGACCCCGGGCGCGCGTTCTCCGCCGCCCGTCACCAGAACCGCGAGGACGATCCCGACGACACCCGCGTGCTGGACCGGGTGCTCCGGTACCGCGGCCAGCGCGTCGCGGCGGTGGTGGCCGAGACGGCCGCCCTGGCCCGGCGCGCGTGCCTGGAGATCGACGTGACCTACGAGGTCCTGGAGCCGGTGTTCGACCCGGAGGTCGCCCGCGCCCCCGGCGCCCCGCTGCTGCACGGCGACGCCGCCCCCGCCGCGCGGATCGCCGACCCGTCCCGCAACCTCGTGGCCGACTTCCACGGCGAGGTGGGGGACGTGGCCGGCGGGGTGGCCGCGGCCGCCCACGTCGTCCGGGGTACGTGGCGGACCGCGCGCGTGCAGCACGCGCACCTGGAGACGCACTCGGTGGTCGTCCGGCACGTCGACGGCGGGCCCGGCGGGGGCGGGAGCGACGGGGGCGGGAGCCTGGACGTGCGCTCGTCCACCCAGGTGCCGTTCCTGGTGCGCGACGAGATCGCCCACGTGTTCGGCCTGGACCGGGATGCCGTGCGGGTGCACGCCGCCCGCGTCGGCGGCGGGTTCGGCGGTAAGCAGGAGATGATCGTGGAGGACCTGGCTGTGCTCGCCGCGCTGCGCACCGGCCGGGACGTGGCGTGGGAGCTCAGCCGCGAGGAGCAGTTCACCTCGGCGACCGTGCGCCACCCGTTCCGGGTGTCGGTCACGGCGGCGTGTGACGACGACGGCCGGCTCACCGCCCTGGCCCTGGACGTGCTCTCCGACGCGGGGGCGTACGGCGGGCACTCGGCGGGCGTGATGTTCCACTCGATCACCGAGTCGATGGAGCTGTACCGCAGCCCGGCCAAGCGGGTCGACGCCGAGACCGTCTACACCTCCACCGTGCCCTCGGGCGCGTTCCGCGGATACGGACTGGGGGAGGTGGGGTTCGCCCTGGAGGCGGCCCTGGACGAGCTCGCCGACAAGGCGGGCCTGGACCCGGTCGAGCTGCGGCGGCGCAACGTCATCCGGCCCGGCGACCCGCTGGTCAGCGCTGCGGGCGTGGACGACGAGCTGACGCTCTCCTCCTACGGCCTCGACCAGTGCCTGGACCACGTCGAGCAGGCCCTCGCCTCGGGCCGCGGCGAGCCCTCGCCCGCCGGCTGGCTCGAGGGCCGCGGGGTCGCGATGACCATGATCGCCACCACCCCGCCCGGGGGCCACCATGGGTCCGCGCGCGTGGAGGTGGACGCCGACGGCACCGTCCACGCCTACGTGGGCACCGCGGAGTTCGGCAACGGCACCGCGACCGTGCACACGCAGATCGTCGCCGAGGTGCTGGGCGTGCCGTCGGAGAAGGTGGTGCTGCACGCCTCCGACACGAGCCTGCTCGCCCATGACACGGGCGCGTTCGGCTCGGCCGGCACGGTGGTCGGCGGCCGGGCTTTGCACCGCGCCGCCTCCCGGGTCGCCGCGCTGCTCGCCGCCGGCGCGACGCTGCCGGTGTCCGCGGAGGGCTCCACCGACGGGATGGCCCGGCAGGCCGCGTTCACCGTGCAGGGCGTGCGCGCGGCGGTGTGCCCCGACACCGGGACGGTGCGGGTGCTGCAGAGCGTCCACGCGGTGGACGCGGGGCGGGTGCTCAACCCGCAGCAGTTGCGCGGCCAGATCGAGGGCGGGGTGGCGCAGGCGTTCGGCGCGGCGCTGTACGAGCAGATGCTGCTCGACGACGACGGCGCCGTCACCAACGCGACCTTCCGCCACTATCACCCGCCGCGCCTGGGCGACGTCCCGCGCACGGAGGTCTTCTTTGCCGACACCGTGGAGTCCCAGGGCGTGCTGGGGGCCAAGTCCATGTCCGAGGCGCCGTACTGTCCGGTCGCGGCGGCGGTGGGGATCGCGGTGGCCCGCGCGACGGGGGTGCGCCAGGAGTCCATCCCGCTCACGCCGGACCGGGTGTGGTTGCGGAGCTTCGCGCCGGACGCCGACGCGGGCGGTGCGCTGGACGGTGCTTCGGGGGGTGCCATGGGCGGTGCTACGGGCGGTGCTACGGGCGGTGCGGCCGAGGCGGCTGCTGACGCAGTGGGGGTCGACCCCGGGGAGGCCGGGCCGGGATCGGACCTGTCGGCCCCGGCTGCCGCGGGGGTCCGGCGGTGACCGCGCGGGTGCTGCGCCTGACCGGTGCGTCGGGCGTGTGGTCGCGCGGGTGGGAGACCGGGTCGGACGGGTCGGCGGCGAGGTCGACTACCTCGCTGACCTGCGTGGACGGCCGAGTGGTGGAGGAGGCCGGCACCGCGTCGGCGGCGAACGCGGCGGCGGGCCCGGCGGCGAGCCCCACCGTGACCCTGGACGCCCGGGGCGGGATCGTCACCCCCGGCCTGGTCAACGCTCATCACCACCTGCTGCAGAGCGCCTTCCGGACCCTGCCCGGGACGCGGGGCGTGACGATGGCCGAGTGGCTCGGACGGATGCGCGCTGCCTACGTGGGCGCGGCGGTGGATCCCGAGCTGGTGTCCGCCGCCGCCCGGGTGGCGATGGCGGAGTCGCTGCTGTGCGGCGTCACCACCGTCGGCGACCACCACCTCACCTGGCCCGCGGGACAGGACCCGGTGGATCTGGCGGGAGCCGCCTATGACGCGGCCGGCTCGCTCGGCGCCCGGCTGGCCTTTGTCCGCGGCACCGCCGGCGGCGACCCCGACGCGGCCGCCGCGTCCGTCACCGCGATCCTCGCCGCGCACCTGCCTGACGCTGCCGGCGGTGTGAGCGCCGACGGGTTGCGCCAGCTCGCCGTGGGCCCCTCCGGGGTGCACGCCGACGGTCCGGGGACCTTCGCCGTGTTGCGGGAGGTCGCGGCGCGGCACGGGCTGCGGCGGCGCACCCAGTCCAACGAGCAGGTGGACGTGGAGCGCGCCGAGCGGGAGTACGGCCGCCGCCCGATCGAGCTCCTCGAGGAGTGGGGCTGGCTCGAACCGGATGTCACCCTGGCGCACCTGTGCGACGTCACGCCCGAGGAGATCGTCGCGCTGGCCCGCGCCGGGGTGACCGCCACCCACGCCCCGGCCTGCGATCTGCCCATGGGTTGGGGGATCGCCCCCGTCGCCGGTCTGCTGGACGCGGGCGTGCCCGTCGGCCTGGGCACCTCCGGCGGCGGCAGCAACGACGCCGGGCACCTGATGGCCGACGCCCGGCTGGCCATGCAGGTCGCGCCGCTGGTCGGCCGACCCCTCGACGCGCTCGAGGTGCTCACCATGGCCACCGCCGGGTCCGCCGACGGGCTCGGACGTCCCGAACTCGGGCGCCTCGACCCGGGCTGCGCGGCCGACTTCGCCGTGTGGGACGTCTCCGGTGTCGCCGACGCCGGGGTGGCCGATCCGGTGCGCGGCCTGCTGTGGGCCTCGCCCGGCCGGCGGCCGCGACACGTGGTGGTGGGCGGCAGGGTGGTGGTGCGGGACTACGAACTGGTCACCGCGGACGAGCAGGACATGGCCGCCGAGCTGCGCGGGCAGTGTCGCGCCAGGGGGATCGGCCGGTAGGTGACCGGGCTTGTCCGAAATGCCCTGACCTGGGGTGCCCTGCACGTGCCCCGCAGGGCACCGCAGGTCACGGGCCGGGAGCAGGTCGCTTAGCCTTGGCGTGTGCCTCCACGCCTCGACTCAGCGCGCGTCATGCCGGTCGCGTCGGCGTCGGCGTTGGCGGCGACGGCACTCGCCGCAGGCGCTATCGCGGCGGCGTGGTTGTTCATCGGCCCTGCGGGGTTCTCCTTCGCCCTGGTCACCCATTTCGTTCTCATGGCGTGGGTGTCGTCCATCATCAGCCCCCGGGTACGGATTCCGGATCTGGCTTGGCTCCGGGTCCGGCCCTGGGAGTCGCGGCTCTACCCCGCACTCGGGGTCCGGCTGTTCGGGACGCTGCTCGACGTGACCGGATGGAACCGGGTCGTGGAGAAGGAACGCGGGTTCAGCGGCACGAGAGAGGGCCTCCACGGGCTCGATCAGCACACGCGGCGCTCCGAAGTCGGCCACGGTCTCTGCATCGTCGCCACTGTGGCATTGGCCGTGGGCGTGCTCTCGACAGGGGCATGGTACGGCGCGGCGTGGCTGATCGCGCTCGGACTGGTAGTGCACGTGTACCCGGTGCTGCTCCAGCGACTCCTGCGCGCCCGCATCCAGTCCATATCGGCCAGGCTTGCGGGGAGAGCTGGCCAGCCCACGCCGTGGGGTCAGGACCCGCGGTAGGTGCTGTAGCCGAACGGGGACAGGATCAGCGGGACGTGGTGGTGGGCGGCGGGGTCGGTGACCTCGAAGCACACCACGGCCTCGGGGTAGAAGCCGTCGACGCCGCGGGTGCGCTGGTAGCCGCCGGTGTCGAAGGTCATCCGGTAGATCCCGGCGGGGACGGCGACGCCGGACAGGTCCGGGCCGCGGCCGTCGTCGTCGGTCACTCCGGCGGCCAGGACGGCCCCGGATCCATCGCAGCTGCAGGGATCGGCCCGGACCAGCGAGTACGCCAGCCCCACGGCGGGCGTGCCGGTGGCGGTGTCCAGGACGTGCGTGCTGATGGACATCAGAGGGTCCCCTCCTCGAGTAGGCGCCCCAGGCGCAGGGCGTTGATGCGGGCCAGGTGCTCGCGGGTCTCCACCAGATCCTGCTCCGGGGGCAGGGCCAGCCGGCGGTCGATCTCGGCCAGGACCTGCTCGGCGGACAGGCCGGTGGCGCAGACCAGGAAGCCGCGGCCGAAGTGCTCGGCGTAGCGGGCCTGCCCCTCGGCCAGGACGCGGGCGGTCTCGGCGTCCGCGCGGGCGGCGGCGCTCTGTTCGCGGGCCGACGCGTCGCTCACCGGTCCCCGGGCCCCGATGGGCGGGTGCGCCCGGACCGCGGCGATCACCTCGTCGTCGTCCTGCCCGGCCAGGACCCCGCGCGCGGCGGCGAGCAGCGCCTCGACGGTCGGGAACGGGCGGGCGCCCACGATCTCGCGGGCCCACTCCGCCGACCCGGACAGGTTGGTCAGCACCGGCGTGAGCCGCGCGGCGTCGGCGGAGTTGAACCCGCCCAGGCCCGGCGCGAGCGCGGAGTCGTCAGAACCGTAGTGGTCAGAGGGAGAGTCGTCAGACGGGGAGGTGGTCATCATCGTGCTCCATTCTGGCCGCGGATCAGGTCCGCGGCGCGTTCGGCTATCGCCACCGTGGGCGCCTGCGTGTTGCAGGTGGGGATGGAGGGCATCACCGAGGCGTCGGCGACCCACAGGCCGTCCAGGCCCCGCACCCGCAGCCCGGGGTCCACCACGGCGAGCTCGTCGGTGCCGATCCGCGCGGTGCCCGAGCAGTGGAAGAACGACCCGATGTTCTGGCGCACGAACCGGGTCCTGGCCGCGGTGTCCAGGCCGGCCGCCGGGGTGATGGGGCCCTCGGCCAGGTCCGCGTACGCCGAGGTGGCCACGAGGTCCTGGACGGCGTCCACGGCCTCGACCATCGCCGCCAGGTCGGTGGGGTCGGCCAGGTAGTTGGGGTGGAAGTCCGCCGGGGCGGTCGGGTCGGCGGAGCGGACCCGCACCCAGCCCACGCTGCGCGAGCGGTACAGCCCCGGCACCAGGGCGAACACCCGGTTGCCGGTGAGGTCGTGGGCGGCGTGGAGGGCCTCGTCGCCGCGCGAGCCGTGCGCCACCACGGCGTGCAGGTCCGGCCCGTGCTCGGCGTGGGAGCTGCGCCAGTTGACCATGGTGCCGCCGCCGTTGCCGACCACCGGGCCCAGGTCGGCGCGGGCCCGGAAGTTCATGCCCAGGATCAGCGGGTGGTCCTGGAAGTTCTCGCCGACCCCGCTCAGCGGGTGCCGCACCTCGATGCCTGCGGCGGCCAGGCGCCCGGGGTCGCCGATGCCCGAGAGCTGCAGCAGGCGCGGGGTGTCCAGCGCGCCGGCCGCGAGGACCACCTGGTCGGCGAGAGTCTCGACGGGCTCGGGGCGGCCAGGGCCATCGGTTCCGCCGGGAGTCCCCCGGCCGAGGAGGTGCCGCACCCCGGTCGCGCGGGTGCCGGCGAGCAGCACCGCGTGGACGGGGGAGTCCACCAGCACGTCGAGGTTGGGCCGGTCCAGCGCCGGTTCGAGGTAGGCCCGGGCGGTGCTCCACCGCTCGAAGCCGCCGTCCTCGCCGGTCACCGCGTTGTAGTCGGCGTGGACGGCGCCCTCGTTGGACTCCGCGTTGGCGTCGTCCAGCACCGGCAGGCCGCGCTCGGCCGCGGCGTCGACGAGGGCATGGGCGATGGGGTGGACCTGCGCCAGGGGCGCGACCCGCATCGGGCCGTCCAGCCCCCGGTACGCCGGGTCGCCGCCGGGGCGGGCCTCCGAGCGGCGGAAGTAGGGCAACAGGTCGTCGTAACCCCACCCGGTCGCCCCGGCGTCGGCCCACGCGTCGTAGTCGGCGCGGTTGCCGCGGTACCAGAGCATCGCGTTGGTCGACGACGAGCCGCCCAGCACCCGGCCCCGGGGCATCGCGATGGACCGGCCGAGGACGTGGTCGGTCGGCCGGGACCGGTAGCCGTAGTCGAGGCGTCCGCCGATGAGCGCATCCCAGTGGGCGGCGTCGAGGACCTCCCGCAGGTCGCGGTGGTCCGGTCCGGCCTCGATGAGCAGGACCCGCCGGTCGGGGTCCTCGGTGAGGCGGGCGGCCAGCACGCAGCCGGCCGCGCCGCCCCCGACCACCACCGTGTCGTAGCGCGGCGCCGGCGCGGTGACGACCGGCATCAGTTGTGCTCGCTCGGTCCCATGATGGAGATCCCCTCGGAGGCCTCCACGTGCCGGACGAAGATGTACTTGTCCTCGCGGCCGTCGGAGTGCTTGCGCCGGATGCCGGGCTCGAGGATCCCGTCGGTCTTGGCCACCACCAGGTACGGCTCGCGGGCGGCCAGGCCCGCGGCGCAGTGGGCGTCGAACTCCTCGAGCGTCTGCGCGGTGTAGGCGTGGGTGATGCCGGCGCCGCGGGCGATGCCCGCGAGGTCGACGCGGCCGGCGGCGGTGTGGGTGGCCGGCCCGCCGATGGACTGGTACTGCTCGTTGTCCCAGACGACGACGAAGAGGTTCTCCGGCTGCTCGTTGGCCACGGTGGCCAGGGCACCCAGGTTGAACAGGAGCCCGCCGTCGGTGTCGAGGGAGACGATCTGCCGGTCCGGCAGGCCGACGGCCAACCCGAGGGCCTCGGGCGTGACGCAGCCGAGCTGCTGCTGGAACAGGCTCGCCTCGCGCATGTGGGGGGCCGCGTTGTACCACTCGTCGACGGCGCCACCGAGGGAGAGGATGACCAGTTGGTCCTGCAGGCGCGCCGCGAGGAGCTTCATGGCCTCGAAACGGGAATAGCTCATGGTGGTTCCTTTCCGTGTTTCTCGGTGGCTCAGCGGACCAGGTCGCCGGCGAGGACGATCGCGGTGTGGTGGTAGGACGCGTACGCGGTGTCGTAGGCCCGGACGATGGCGGTCTCGATCTCCTCGACGCTGCGTACGATGGTGTACGGGGTACGCAAGGCCTGGAGCAGGGGTTCCATGGTGATCCCGTGGGGGATGGCCCACCAGTTGTTCTCGCCCATCTCGCCGCGGTAGCTCATGATCATCACCACGGGGATCCCGGCGCCCAGGCCCAGGCGGGCCAGGTGCTCGGTCGCTGCGCGCAGGCCGGAGTTCTCCATCACCAGCACCGCGCGCTTGCCGGACAGGAAGACGCCGCCGGCCAGGGCGGCGCCCTCCCCTTCGTTGGTGACCGGGATGGTGCGGATGTCGGGGTCGGCGTCCAGGGCGGGGTACAGCTCCTTGAGCAGGGAATCCGGTAGGTAGGTGGCGATGCTCACCCCGGCCTTCTTCAGTCCGCTCAACACGGCCTCGACGGCGTCTGCGCGCATGGTGTGGTCCTTTCTGGTCTGTACGTGGGTGTCTTGTGTGGGTGTCGGCGGAGAGGTGGGTGCGGTCAGACCAGCGCGACGACGGTCTTGGTCTCCAGGTAGTTCTCCAGCCCCTGCGCGCCGTTCTCGTAGCCCCATCCCGATTCCTTGTGGCCGCCCTTGGGCAGCTCCGGGCCGAGGAAGGAGTGGCAGTTGACCCAGACGGTTCCCGCCTGCAGCCGGGCGGCGAGGCGGTGCGCTGTGCTCAGGCCCTCGGTCCACACGCTCGCCGCGAGTCCGTACCGCGAGTCATTGGCCCAGCCGATCACCTCGTCGACGTCGTCGAAGGGCGTCACCACGGCGACGGGACCGAACACCTCGTCGCGCATCAGCGGCATGTCGGCGCGCACGTCGGTCACCACGGTGGGGGAGTAGAAGGTGCCGGCGGGTCCGCTGAGTTCGCCGCCGCCGCCGGCCACGGTCACACCGTCGCGGCGGCCCTCGTCGATGAACGAGGCGACCCGACGCGCCTGAGTCCGGCTGACCAGCGGCCCCAGGTCGGCGTCGGGATCGAGCCCGTGCCCCAGCCGGAGCCTGCTGCCGAAGGCGGCCATACCGTCGACGACGTCCCGGTACACGCTGCGGTGGGCGTAGACGCGGGCGCTGGCCACACAGACCTGCCCACCGTTGTCGAAGATCCCCCGGGAGATGCCCTCGACGGCGGCGTCGAGGTCGGCGTCCGGCAGCACCAGCGCGGGGGACTTGCCCCCGAGTTCGAGGGTGCACCGCTTGAGGTCTGCCGACGCCGTGGCCACGAGCTGCTTGCCGATGGCGGTCGACCCGGTGAACGCGATCTTGTCGACCCCGCGGTGCTCCGCGAGGGCCTGACCGGTTTCGGCGCCCAGGCCGGTGACGATGTTGACCACGCCGTCCGGGAGGCCCGCCTCCAGGAGCAACCGGCCCAGGTACAGGGCCGTCAGCGAGGTGTTCTCCGCGGGCTTGAGCACGATTGTGCAGCCGGCCGCCAGCGCGGGGGCGAGCTTCATCGCGGCCATGATCAGGGGGGAGTTCCACGGGACGATCGCGGCGACCACTCCGACGGGTTCGCGGCGGGTGTAGGCCAGGACCTGCTTGTCCGGCGGGGTCCGGCCCAGGGAGGTGGGGATGGTCTGCCCGAGGATCCGGGTGGGCCAGCCCGAGTAGTAGCGGAACTGGTTGATCGCCGCCGGGACCTCGCCGAAGCGGGAGGTCCGCAGGTTCTTGCCCTGATCCAGGGTCTCGAGTTCCGCGAGGTCGTCGAGGTGCTCCTCCATCAGGTCGGCGATGCGCCAGAGAAGGGCTCCGCGATCGGCCGGGGTCATGGTGGCCCACGGCCCGTCGAGCGCCGCGCGGGCGGCGGTGACGGCGCGGTCGACATCCGCCGCGTCCGCGCACGCGATGTCGGCGAGGTGGGCGCCGGTCGCGGGGTCGACCGTGGGCAGGGAACGGCCGGTGGCCGGTTCGCGCCAGGTGCCGTCGACGAGCAGGCGACCGGGGTCGTCGGACAGGAATCGGGCCACGCGGTCGAGGTAGGTGATGGTCGGGATCTCGATCGTCATGGTGGGTCTCGTATCCGTAGAGGTGGGTGGCGGGGTGATCAGCCGTGGAACAGGCCCGCGGGGTCCTGCTGGGTGGCGAGCCACGCCGAGCGGCGGTCGAACAGGTCGGGGACCAGGGAGCGCACGCGCTCGATGAGCTCGGGGAGATCGGCGTTGACCAGCCGGCCGTCACGGACCACGATCTCGCCCGCGACCATGGTCAGGTCGACGTCGGATCCGCGGACCGCGTGGACGAGGTTGTGGTGCAGGTTCGCGTAGGACCCGTCGGGCAGCAGCGGTGTCATCCGGGGGGTGTCGGTCCGCACGGCGACGAGGTCGGCCGCGCGGCCCACCGCCACGGCTCCCAGCTCGTCGCCCCGGCCGATCGCGGCCGCGCCACCCCGGGTGGCCATGCGCAGGACCTCCCACGAGTCCATGGCGGCGGCATCCATCGTGCGGAGCTTGCCGAGGAGGGAGGCGACCTTCATCTCCTCGAACATGTCGAGGTTGTTGTTCTCCTTCTCGCCGTCTGTGCCCAGCCCCACGTTGACGCCGGCGGCGATCATGTCGGCGACGGGGGCCATCCCGCTCGCCAGCTTCATGTTGGACACGGGGTTGTGGGACACGCCCACCCCGCGCTCGGCGATGAGGTCGATCTCGGACTGGTCCAGCCACACGGCGTGGGCGATCAGCGCCCGTGGGACGTCGAAGAACCCCAGCTTCTCGAGCGCGAACATCGGCCTGGCGCTGTACCGCGACTGGAAGTCCGCCAGCTCGACCTCCGACTCGCTGCAGTGCGTGTAGAGGCCGGTGTCGTAGTCCTTGGCCATCGCGATCGCGCGCTTCTGGCCCGCGGCGTCGGCATAGAAGGGGTGCTCGAGGCCGACCCACGGCATGATGCGTCCGCCTGCTGCGCCGGTCCACTCGCGGAGCATCCGCTCGTTGTCGTCCAGGGTGTCGAAGTAGTCGAAGTCGGGGTGCTCACCCACGTAGTTGACGGTCACCACGCGGTTTCCCAACGTGGAGGCCGCGCGTGCGGCGCCGTCCATGTACCGCCACATGTCGACGACGGTGGTGGTGCCGGCGAGCAGGCCCTCCGCGTAGCAGAGCCACGCCGCTGCCTCGGCTTCCTCGGGACGCAGGACCCGGTGCATGGGGTCGATGTGCAGCCGCAGCCACTCCCAGACCGGCAGGTGTTCGGCGGTGCCGCGAAGCATGCCCGAGTGGTGGTGGGCGTTGATCAGCCCGGGCATGAGCAGCCGGTCGGGCAGGTCGACCCGCTCGGCTCCGGGGTGGGCCGCCGCCAGGTCGTCGGGGTCGCCGAGGGCGGTGATCATCCCGTTCTCGACCAGCACGGCGGTGCCCGAGAGGATGGTGAGGTCGTCGTCCATCGTGACGATGAGGTCGGGGACGAGGAGGCGCTGGGTGGTCATTTCTGACTCTCTTCTGTCGGCTATCGCCGATAGTAGGAGTCAATCATTTATTGCTTGTGGCTATAACGTTACGGCGGTGTTGCGGCGTGCGGGCGCGCGCTAAAGGAGCGGTGCGAGGTGGCCCTCAGCGGTCGCCGGCGTAAACGAGGATGATGCGCACCGGATCGTCGCCGACCACGGACCAGCGGTTACGCAGTCCTCCCGGATGGGTAACCGCATCTCCGGGGCCCAGTTCGAACGGGTCCATGCCGTCGAGATCCACCGAGATCGTGCCCTCGATGACGTAGACGCTCAGCTCGCCGTCGGACTCGAACCAGTCGCCCAGGTACTGGCCCGGCAGGATTCGGTACTCCTGGACGTTCGCCAACCCCTTGTTCACAACGCGCGTGGTGCCGGCGTTCTCCTTCTCGCTGATCGGTACCCACGTGGCCTCGTCGGCGCGCGAAAGGTGCACCGGCGCCGGGTCCGGTTCGGCCGGTAATAACTCGGCGGGCGAGATCTCGAGGACCTTGGCGATCCGGTAGAGCGTCGCCAGGGACGGCATCGTCTGCCCGGCCTCGATCTGGCTGAGGAAGGGCTGGCTCATCTCGGCCGCGGCGGCGAGCGCGCGCATGGAGAGTTTGTTGCCAGTGCGGGCCTCGCGGATCGCACGGCCCAGGGAGGCGCTGATGAGGGGCTCGACCGGGGCCTGTCCGGCGCGGCGGTGGGAGTGGGGCACGGGTCGACCATAACCGCGCGGGCCCGTCACCTTGTGAGTGGAAACGCGGCCGTAACGCGATAGATCCGTACTAATACATATTGCTTCCTACGATCAGGGCAGTGACGCGGACGAGCCGTCGGGACGAGCGCGTCGTCACGAGACCTAGACACCTGCCCGCCCGAAATCACAGGGAGTACCAATGTCGCTGCCGACGCTGTCACACGCCGAGACATCACCCGCGGAGACCACCGCCGTCCCGGAGCCGCTCCCGCTGCCCCGCGGGCTGACGTTCACACCTGATGACTGGCAGATCCTGGCCCGCTACTGGTACCCGGTCGCCAGGTCCGTCGAGGTCACCGGGGGACCGCTGGGGGCGACCCTGTTGGACGTTCCGCTGGTGGTCTACCGCGTGGGGGGCGAGGGGAGCGGCGAGGTGGTGGTCGCCGATGACATCTGCCCTCACCGTGGGACCAAGCTGAGCCTGGGGGAGGACCAGGGCGACGGCGAGGGCATCCGGTGCCCCTACCACGGACTGAGGTTCGGCTCGGGCGGGAAGTGCAACGCGATTCCCGCGCACCCGGGAGACAAGATCCCCGCCCGGATGCACCTGCGTTCCTACGCCGCAGTCGAGAGGTACGGCCTGGTGTGGACCTGCCTGGCCGCGGCTCCCGGGGACGAGCCCGCGATCCCGCCGGTCCCGCACTGGGACGAGCCCGGCTTCCAGCAAATCAACTGCCCCTGGATCGACATCGAGGCGTTCGCCGGCCGGCAAATCGAGGGTTTCCTCGACGTGGGCCACTTCGCATTTGTCCACCACGAGACGTTCGCCGACCCCGAAAACCAGGTGGTTCCCGAGTACACGCCGGTGCCCACCGCCGATGGGTTCGAATCCGAGTACTGGTCGACGGTCTCCAACCTGCCGCCCGGGACCGACCTCGAGGTCTCCGACGACTTCCTGTGGCTCCGGCACTACCGATTGCACGTGCCGTTCACCGGGACGCTGGTGGTGTTCTTCCCCGAAGGCATCCGACTCAGCCTCATGAACGCCGCGTCACCGGTCTCGGCCACCCGGACCCGGCTGTTCGACGCCCGGTGCCGCAACTTCGACCTAGACCAGCCCTTGTCCGAGGTGTACGACTTCAACCTGCAGGTCTTCAACGAGGACCGCCGAATCGTGGAACAGCAGAAGCCCGAGAACCTGCCTCTGGACCCGAAACTGGAGGTACACATCCCCGCCGACCGGTCCTCGATCGCCTACCGCCGGGCCCTGCGCGCCGCCGGTCTGTCCGAGTTCTTCACCGCGTGAGCGCCGCCGGAGTCCTCGACGTCGTCGTCGGTTCACTCACCGCCGACGGCGACCGCGTCGTCCTGGTGGAACTGCGCCCGGCCACGCCCGGGACGCGGCTGCCGGGGTTCGACGCCGGGGCGCACATCGACCTCCACCTGGGTGAGCTGACCCGGCAGTACTCGCTGGTCGGCCGAGGTGACGAACCCGACCGCTACCTTGTCGCCGTGCTGCGCGAGATCGACGGCCGGGGAGGCTCGGTCGCCGTCCACGCCCTCGCCGTGGGGGACCGGCTGACGATCTCGCACCCCCGCACCACCTTCCGGCTCGATACGGAGGCCGAGCACAGCGTCCTCATCGCCGGCGGCATCGGGATCACCCCGATGGTGGCCATGGCGGAGAGGCTGCACCGGCGGGGCGCCTCCTTCGAGATGCACGTCTACTCGCGGACGCCGGAGAGCCTGCCGCTGCGTCGCCATCTGAAGAGCCGCCCGTGGCGCGACCGGACGGTCCTTCATTACAGCGATCACGGTGACGGGTTCCGGGGCAACGCCCAGACGGTGATCCCGCGCCCGGCCCCGGGCCTGGCGCTCTACGTCTGCGGACCGCTGGGCATGATCGCCTCGGCGACGGGCTGTGCGGCCGCGATGGAGTGGCCCAAGGACGCGGTGCACACCGAACAGTTCGCGCGGGCGCAGTCGGTGGAGACCGCCGGGGAGGCGTTCACCGTGGTGGTGTCCTCCACCGGCCGGGAGCTCACCGTGGGCCCGGACGAAACGATCGCCGAGGTGCTCCGCCGCGATGGCGTGGAGACGTCGCTCGCCTGCGAACAGGGGATCTGCGGCTCGTGCCTGACCCCGGTCCTGGCCGGCATCCCCGACCACCGCGACGAGGTCCAGTCGCCCGCGGAGAGGGAGTCCAACGCCCTGATCAATGTGTGCTGTTCGCGATCCCTCACCCCGTCACTGACGCTCGGCGTCTGAGGGAGGGCACGAGGGTGGGCCGGACCGGAGGTAAGTAACACTGCCGACACACAACGTCGCTAGCGTTCAGAAGCGTCGACGCGCACGCTGCGTCGCCGCCCGAGCACGAGAGGACCCGAGGATGAAGCTCACCCCCCGCGAACTGGACAAGCTCACCCTGTTCACCGCGGCCGAGGTCGCGCGCCGCAGGCTCGAGCGCGGGGTGCTGCTCAACGTCCCCGAGGCCACCGCGCTCATCTCGTGGGAGATCGTCGAGCACGCCCGCGACGGCCGCACGGTCGCCGAGTGCATGAACCTGGGCCGCCAGGTGCTGGACTCCGGCCAGGTGATGGACGGCGTGGTCGAGCGACTGGCGATGATCCAGGTGGAAGCCACGTTCCCCGACGGCACCAAGCTCGTCACCGTGCACGATCCCATCGGGCCGGTGGAGCAGAGCGCGTGACCGGCCACGCACACGGGCACACCGACCCGGCCACCGCGCGGATCGTGCTGGCGCTGGGCCCGGAGTCCGAGCAGATGCCGGACCTGGGCATCCCCGCAGCACGGCCGGGCCGCGACCTGGCCGACCTGGTGGAAGCCCAGGCGGGGCAGGGTGCGGGTGTTGTCGTCGTCGTCCCCATGACGTTCGGCCGCGCGCCCGCGATGATCGCCGACTGCTCCCGGACGTTGCGCGACGTCCGCGCGCGGCTCGCCCCGGGCAGCGTGGCGCTGGCCGCTCCGCTCGGCGACGCGACCATGCTCATCACCCGACTGCGCGCGGTGATCCGGAAGCACGGCGCGGTGTGCTCGGCGCTCGTGGTGAGCCGCGCGATCGACCCGTTCGCCGACGCCGAGCTGTACCGCCTCGCCCGGCTCGCGCGGCAGTACGGGCAGCCCGGCCTGGTCGAGGTGGCGTTCCGGGGCGGCGACGAACCCGACCCCGACCTCGCCGAGGGACTCGAGCGCGTCCGTGCCCTCGGTGGCGGGCGGCCGGCGTTGGTCTCGGCAACCCTCGCCCCCGCGCCGGTCACCGGACTCGACCTGCCCGGTGAGGGCGAGTACCTGTTCGGCCCGGCCGTGCTGCGCAGCGTGGTCGACACCCGCGTCCGCGAGGCCGTGCACCGGCTCGACCACGGCGACGACGGTATCGACGTCGCCCTCGACGCCGAGGACGGCCACGGGTACGCCCACTCGCACGTGGCCGCCGACGGCACCGTTTACACGCATTCCCACTAGTCACCCCAGCTACTTCACCCCGACCCCACCCCGACGACCCTCCAGGAGCCACACATGTCCGGATCGGTGCACTACCTCTACGGCGACGGGGACATCGAGCTGGGTGCCGGCCGCGCGACCATCGAGGTGCGCGTGACCAACACCGGCGACCGCGCCGTCCAGGTGGGATCGCACTACCACTTCTTCGAGGCCAACCGGGAGCTGCGCTTCGACCGGATCGCGGCGTACGGGCGGCACCTGGCGATCGGCGCGGGCCTGGCGGTGCGCTTCGAACCGGGCCAGACGCGGACGGTGCGACTGGTCGACTTCGCGGGCGAGCGCGTGTGCCACGGGTTCTCCGGGTTGGTCGACGGCCCGCTCGACGACCCGGCCGTGCGCGAGCGCGCGCTGGAGCGGATGGTCGCCGGGGGGTTCCTGCACAGCGGCGGGGGCGGCGACGACGACGAGGTGGCCCCGTCGCCCGACCGTGTTCCCCCGGCCGACGGCCCGCCCACGGTGCTCCCGCGCGCCACCTACACGGACATCTACGGACCCACGGTCGGGGACCGGCTGCAGCTCGCCGACACCGACCTGGTGATCGAGATCGCGACCGACCACAACGCCGTGACCACCGACGGCAGCAGCGGCTACGGCGACGAGGCCGTGTACGGCGGCGGCAAGGCGATCCGCGACGGCATGGCGCAGGACCCGGCCGGCACGCGGGCCTCGGGCGCGCTCGACCTGGTGATCACCGGCGCGATCATCGTGGACGCGGTGCTGGGCGTGGTCAAGGGCGACATCGGTGTGCGGGACGGGCGGATCGTGGCCGTGGGCAAGGCCGGTAACCCGCACCTGCAGGACGGGGTGCACCCGGACCTGGTGATCGGCCCCGGCACCGAGGTCGTGGCGGGCGAGCACAAGATCGTCACCGCCGGCGGCGTGGACACCCACATCCACTACATCGCGCCGCAGCAGGTCGACGAGGCTCTGAGCAACGGCGTGACCACCCTGTTCGGCGGCGGTACCGGTCCGGCCGAGGGCACCAAGGGCACCACGTGCACCCCGGGCGCGTGGAACATCGGTCGGATGCTGCAGGCCGCAGACGGGCTGCCCGTGAACATCGGGATCCTGGGCAAGGGCAACACCTCGCAGCCGGAATCGGCGGTCGAGCAGATCGTCGCCGGCGCCGCGGGGCTGAAGATCCACGAGGACTGGGGCACCACGCCCGCGGCGATCCGCTGCGTGCAGGAGGTGGCGGACGCCTACGACGTGCAGGTCGCGATCCACACCGACACCCTCAACGAGTCCGGTTTCTACGAGGACACCCGCGCCGCGCTGGGCGACTCGACCATCCACACCTTCCACTCCGAGGGCGCCGGCGGCGGCCACGCCCCCGACATCCTGCGGGTGTGCGGCGAGCCCAACGTGCTGCCCGCCTCGACCAACCCGACCCTGCCGTACACCGTGAACTCGGTGGACGAGCTGCTCGACATGGTGATGGTGTGCCACCACCTGTCGCACGACATCCCGGAGGACGTGAGCTTTGCCGACTCCCGGGTGCGCGCGGAGACGATCGCCGCCGAGACCGTGCTGCACGACGAGGGGATCATCTCCATCTTCTCGTCGGATTCCCAGGCCATGGGCCGGATCGGGGAGTCGTGGCAGCGCGCGTTCCAGACCGCACACCACTGCCGCGTCGAGCGGGGGCCGCTTCCCGAGGACAGCGACCGCAACGACAACGAGCGCGTCCTGCGTTACGTGGCCAAGATGACCATCAACCCGGCCATCGCCGCGGGGGTCGCCGACCACCTGGGGTCGATCGAGCCGGGCAAGCTCGCGGACCTGGTGGTGTGGCCGGTGGAGTCGTTCGCCGCCAAGCCGTCGTTGATCATCAAGGGCGGGATGATCGTGTGGGCGCCGATGGGCGATCCCAACGCGTCGCTGCCCACGCCGCAGCCGGTGATCTACCGCCCGATGTTCGGCGCGTACGGCGGGGCGCTGCAGTCCACGCGGGTGACGTTCCTGTCCGCCGCCGCGATCGAGGCCGGCGTGCCCGAGGAGCTGGGCCTGACCTCGCCGTGCCTGCCCGTGCGTGGCTGCCGGGGGATCGGCAAGAAGGACATGGTCCGCAACGACCGCTGCCCGACGATCGAGGTGGATCCCGAGACCTACGTGGTGACCGTCGACGGCGAGCCCGCCACCATCGCCCCCGCCACCACGTTGCCGCTGGCCCAGCTGCACTACCTCGCGTGATGTCCGACCACGACGACCACGACGACCACGACGACCACGACGACGAGGGCCGCCGCGTCCCGGATGGTGTGCCGGATGCGGGTCGCGCCGAACTGGCGACTCTGCTGTTAGCGCTGCAGTTCACCGACTCCTCGTTCCCCTCGGGCATGTACACGCTCTCGCACGGGCTCGAGGGGCTCCGGCAGTTGGGCGCTGTCGACGCCGGGGCCGGAGCCGGCGCCGCCGCCGGGGCTCGGTCCGTGGCCGAGGCCGTGCACGGGATCCTGCGCCACTCCGCCGGCCCGGCCGAGGCGACCGCGCTGGCCCTCGCCTGGGCGGCGACCCACGAGCTCGCCCCGCCGCCGGCCGCCAATCCTGCTTGCACTGACACTGCTGCTCTGCTCGCCGCGCTGACCCGCATCGACCGGCGGCTGCACGCCACCCGGTTGACCCGCGAGTTCCGCGACGGCGCCACCCGCACCGGCAAACAGGTGCTCGACCTGGCCGCCGAGCTACTCGACGACCCGGTGGTGTCCGCATGGAACGACCACGTCCGGGCCCGCCGGTCGCCGGGGTCGCAGTCGGTGGTCATGGGCGTGGTCTACGCCCGCGGCGGGCTGAGCCGGCGAGAGGCCGTGGCCGCAGACCTCACAGCGTTGGTCATCAGCCTGTCCGGCGCCGCGCTGCGACTGCGACTGGCCGATCACCGCACCGCGCAGGCGCTGGTGCGCGGGGCGGCCCCGGTGATCGCCGAGGTCGCCGACGCCGCGGTGGGCCGGTCGCTGGAGGAACTCGGCGGGTTCGCGCCAGTGCTGGACCTGGCGTCCTGCCACCACGAACGCGCCGACGCCCGGCTGTTCGCCTCGTGACCCGGCCTCCCCCCTCCTGACCGGAGTACCTGCGTACGAGGTAGCGCTCTGGCCTGGGGTGCCCTGAACGCGCGCTGCAGGGCACCCCAGGTCAGGGCCGTGCCGGCCGGGGTGGAGCAGTTGCCGCCACCGTCTCTGCCGCTGCGGCCGACGCCGCCGCGGCAGCACTACACGGGCTTCCTGCTGGCGATGCTCTGATTCATGGGCCCGGTCCTGCAATTGCCCGCTGAACTGCGGTGCCCTGAACGTGCGATGCAGGGCACCCCAGGTCAGGGCGGATCCCGCCGAGGGCAGGGCCGCGCTGCGTACGCCGCGCAACACTGCCGAAACACGGCTGCGTTAGCGTCTCGTCCATGGCAGAGGCACAGCAGGTGTTGCGGATCGGGATCGGTGGGCCGGTGGGCTCGGGCAAGACCGCTCTCATCGAGGCGCTGGTCCCGGAGTTGATCGCGCGGGGCCGGACCCCGGCCGTGATCACCAACGACATCTACACGCAGGAGGACGCCGAGCACGTCCGCCGCACCCTGGCCGGAGTCCTCGATCCCGCCCGGGTGGTGGGCGTGGAGACAGGCTCGTGCCCGCACACCGCCGTGCGCGACGACCCCACCATGAACCTCGCGGTGGGGGCGGAGATGCTCGAGGACCACCCGGACGTCGACACCCTCATCTACGAGTCCGGCGGCGACAATCTCACCCTGACGTTCTCGCCGGCACTGGTCGACCTGTTCGTCTTCGTCCTGGACACCGCCGAAGGCGAGAAGATGCCCCGCAAGCGCGGGCCCGGCATCACCGAGTGCGACCTGCTGGTGATCAACAAGATCGACATCGCCCAGTACGTGCGCTGCGATCTGGGAATCATGTCCTCGGACGCTGACCGCGTCCGCTCGGGCAAGCCCGTCGCGCTCACCGACTGCCTCTCCGGGACCGGCATCGCCGAGGTGCTCGACTACTTCGAGTCCCGCCGGGTGGAACTGCTGCCCGCACGGTGAGCGACCGGCTGACCCGGGCCGCCGACCCGGGGTTCGTGTGGCCCGCCGTCGCCGCCGGACCGCAGTCCGGGCCCGGCGCGCTGCCCGCCGGCTCGCCCGGCAAGGTCGGCGTGCTGGACCTGGCCTTCCGCCGGGACGGCCGCGGCCGCACGGTACTGGCCGAACGGTTCCAGAAGTCGCCGCTGCAGGTGATGCGGTCGCTGTACATCGACCCGGTCCTCCGCGAGATGCCGACGGTGTACGTGATGTCGACCGGCGGCGGGATCGTCGGCGGCGACCGGCTGGACATGGAGGTCCGTCTGGCCGAGGGCGCGCAGGCGCTGGTCACCACGCAGGCCGCGAACCGGGTGCACCGGATGGACGTCGGTTACGCCACGCAGACCGTCTCCCTCACGCTGGGCGAGGGCGCGGTGTGCGAGTGGCTGCCGGACCCGCTCATTCCGTACGGCGGCAGCAGGTTCCAGCAGCAGCTGCGGGCCGAGGTGCCCGAGGACGCCGTGCTCATCGCCGGCGACGTCCTCACCGCCGGACGCGTGGCCCGCGGGGAGCGCTGGGACGTGGACGCCTACGTCTCGGCCGTGGAGATCTCCCGCCCCGACGGCACCCTGCTCGCCGTGGACACCACCCACATCGCCCGCGACGAGGCCGGCCACCCGCTGGTCACAGGAGACGCCGACGCGATCGGGACCCTGTTCGTCGTGGCGCCCGGCCCGGCGGAGGAGCTCGCGGCGGTCATGCGCGACGCGGCCGACGCGGCCGCCGGCGTCGTAGCGACACAGGCGGGCCGGCTCGATCCCGAGGGGTCTGTGCGGTGCGGGGTGAGCACCCTGCCCGACGGCTGCGGCGCCTGGCTGCGGGTGCTCGGCCGCGGGCAGGAGAACGTGGAGGCAGCGGTGCGCGCGGTCTGGTCCGCCGCGCGAGTCCATCTCCTCGGTGCGCCGGCGCCGGACCTGCGCAAGAGCTGAGAGCCGGGCCGGCCCCGAGAGACGACGGCCGCCGCCCAGCCCGCCGACGCCCAGGTATGCGCCCTCTATGGACCGTTCCGCCAGCACATCCCGCGCGTACGCGTACATAGAGGCATCACAAGCCGAAGGGGACGCGTAACCCCGCGCAGGAGCGGCGTGCGGGCTCAGCCGGCCGCGCCCGCGCACTTGTATCGCGGGGTGGGCGAGAAACACACCGTTCACACAACGCCGGTAGAGGCAACGGTGGCGAAACACCGGCGACTCAGCTGAATCACATCATGTCCATACCTTTATCCACATCGCGCTTCGAGCCCCGCAGCCCGCGGGAGCACTCGACAGCCGGTCAGTGAAGGTCAGGTCAACCACGTGAACTCCACCTCCATCTCCTCTGGGAAGACAGCTCGCGCGAGCCAGACGCCGCGCTCGATCCGCACCCGGCGTGCACTGGCCACCGCCGGCCTCGTGATCCTGGGCGCGGGTGCGCTCACCGCCTGCGGCAACCGGACCGGTGACACCGCCGCGGCCGCCGCCGAGTCCTGCGTGGACACCTCCGGCGACACCATCAAGGTCGGGTCGCTGCATTCGCTGTCGGGCACCATGGCCATCTCCGAGAAGACCGTGCGTGATTCGGTGGCGCTGGCGATCGAGCAGATCAACGCCGAGGGCGGGGTGCTGGGCAAGCAGATCGAACCGGTGGTGGAGGACGGCGCCTCCGACCCGGCCGTGTTCGCGGAGAAGGCGCAGAAGCTCATCACCAGTGACTGCGTGGCCGCGATCTTCGGCGGCTGGACCTCGTCCTCCCGCAAGGCGATGCTGCCCGTGGTCGAGGACGCCAACGCGTTGCTCTACTACCCGGTGCAGTACGAGGGCCTCGAGGCGTCGGAGAACATCTTCTACACCGGCGCCACCACCAACCAGCAGATCGTCCCCGCCCTGGAGTACCTCAAGGAGCAGGGCGTGGAGTCCATGTACCTCGTGGGCTCGGACTACGTCTTCCCGCAGACCGCCAACCGCGTCATCAAGGCGTGGGCCGAGGCCAACGAGGTCGAGATCCTCGGCGAGGACTACACCCCGCTCGGCTCGACCGACTTCTCCACCATCGTCAACAAGGTGCGCACTGCCAACCCGGACGCCGTGTTCAACACGCTCAACGGCGACTCCAACGTGGCGTTCTTCCGCGAGTACTCCAACGCCGGCCTGTCCGCCGAGGACACCCCGGTGGTGAGCGTGTCGATCGCCGAGGAGGAGGTCCAGGGCATCGGCGCCGCGAATATTGACGGCCAGCTGACCTCGTGGAACTACTACCAGACGATCGACTCGCCGGAGAACACCGCGTTCGTCGACGCGTTCAAGGCGAAGTACGGCGCGAACCGCGTCACCTCCGATCCGATGGAAGCCGCGTACACGTCGGTCTACCTGTGGAAGAACACGGTCGAGAAGGCGGACTCCTTCGCCGTCGACGCCATCCAGGACGCCGCCGACGGCGTCAGCTTCGACGCCCCCGAGGGCACCGTCACCATCAACGGCGAGAACAACCACATCTCCAAGACCGCGATCGTCGGCGAGATCCGCCCCGACGGCCTGATCTACGAGGTGTGGAGCTCCGGCGAGGCGATCGAGCCCGACCCGTTCCTCGAGTCCTACGACTGGGCCGGCGACCTGTCCGGGAACTGACGCCCGACCGTCAGCCCGGATCACCCAGCCCCGCCCACCCCGCCCGACCCACCCCGCTCCCGGCCCGTCAGTCGGGAGCGGGGGAGGGGGAGGGCGGGACCCGGAGAAAGGAGCCGATGTGGACATCCTCATCGGACAACTCGCGACCGGATTGAGCATCGGCTCCATCCTCCTGCTCGCCGCCCTCGGCCTGAGCCTGACGTTCGGCCAGATGGGCGTCATCAACATGGCCCACGGCGAGTTCATCATGGCCGGCTGCTACACCGCCTACGTCGTCCAGCAGATCACCGCCGCCTCTGGGATGAGCCTGCTGTTGTCCCTGGCCCTGGGTTTCGTCGTCGGCGGCCTGCTCGGCGTGCTGCTCGAGGTGACGCTCATCCGGCGCCTCTACGCCCGTCCACTGGACACCCTGCTCGTGACGTTCGGTGTGGGACTGGTCCTGCAGCAGATCGCCCGCGACATCTGGGGCGCCCCGGCCGTCAACGTGGCGGTGCCGGAGTTCCTGCGCGGCAGCGTCGAACTGCTCGGTGCGTCGGTGCCTCTGACTCGCGTGTTCATCTTCGTCCTGGCGATCACCTGCGTCGCCGCGGTCATGGCCGCGATGAAGTTCACGCCCATGGGCCGCCGCATCCGGGCGGTCACGCTCAACCGTGACCTCGCCGAGTCGTCGGGCATCAGCTCCCGCCGCACCGACATCACCACGTTCTTCATCGGCTCCGGCCTGGCCGGCGTCGCCGGGGTGGCGCTCACGCTCATAGGCTCAACGAGCCCGACGATCGGCCAGTCGTACCTCATCGACGCGTTCCTCGTGGTGGTCGTGGGTGGCCTCGGCCAGCTGCGGGGCGCCGTGATCGCGGCGTTCGCGCTCGGGGTCCTGCACTCGTTCTTCGAGTACTCCACCACCGCGTCGGTGGCCAAGGTGCTCGTTTTTGTCGCCATCATCATCTTCCTGCAGGTGCGCCCGCAGGGCCTGTTCGCCGTCAAGACCAGGAGCCTGGCATGACCAAGACCATCTCCGTCACCCGAGCGGCTGGCGGCGCCGACTCCGCCGACTCCGCTGCCACCACCGCCCCCGATCCCGCCGCCGCGCCACCTCGGCGCACCCGCGCCCGGCGCCTGCTGACCGGCGACGCCGAGCGGCCACGGTGGATGTTCTGGGCCGCGCTCGCGGTGGCCGCGCTGATCATCTTCGGCCTCGCGCCCGCGCTGCTGTCCGACTTCCGGCTGAGCCTGCTGGCCAAGTTCTTCTGCTACGCGATCGTCGCCAGCGGCATCGGTCTGGCATGGGGGCGTGGCGGCATGCTCACCCTCGGCCAGGGCGTGTACTTCGGCGTGGGCGCCTACGCGATGGCGATGTTCCTCAAAATCTCCGACGCCCGCGACCGCGGCGGCGCCGACGCGCTGCCCGACTTCATGCAGATCGCCGGGATGCGCGAGATGCCCGGCTACTGGGTGCCGTTCGCCTCGCCCGGGTTCACGCTCGCGGTGATCCTGCTGGTGCCGCCGCTGCTGGCGTTCGGGTTCGGCTACCTGGTGTTCAACCGCAAGGTCAAGGGCGCCTACTTCGCGATCCTCTCGCAGGCCCTGGCGGCGGCCGCCGCGATCTTCCTCGTGAGCCGGCCGGAGCTGGGCGGGTCCAACGGGCTCAACCGCTTCACCGGGTTCTTCGGGTTCGCGCTGTCCGACCCGGCCAACCGGCGGATGCTGTACTTCCTCGCCGGCGGCGCGCTGCTTCTCGTGGTGCTGCTGGTGCGCCAGGTCATGAATTCCCGGTTCGGCGAGTTGCTCGTGGCCGTCCGCGACCAGGAGGAGCGCGTGCGGTTCCTCGGCTACGACCCGGCGATGGTCAAGTCGTTCGCCTACGCCGTGGCCGCGTTCGCCGCGGGGCTCGCCGGGGCGCTGTTCGTGCCGATCGTGGGGATCATCTCGCCGTCGGCGATCGGTATCGCGCCCTCGATCGCGTTCCTCATCGGCGTCGCGATCGGCGGCCGCGCGACCCTGCTCGGCCCGGTGCTCGGCGCGATCGGTGTGGCCTGGGCGCAGACCGCGTTCTCCGAGGCCTACCCGTCGCAGTGGACCTACCTGCAGGGCATCTTGTTCATCGTGGTGGTGGGGTTCCTGCCCGGCGGCCTGGCGTCGCTGTTCGTGATGCGACGTCGGCGCGCCAAGGGCCAGGAG
>NZ_BCSW01000018.1 GCF_001571065.1 Dietzia cinnamea NBRC 102147 | reverse complement strand
CATGACCAGCGGGAGGGACTTCACAGTTCCTCCCGCTGGTCGCATTTGTGCCCCTTCTACCCACTCCGTGCCGGACCAACCGGCGCACGTAAGGTGAACGACGTGAACGAACCCCGGTCCGAGAACGCAGACCGCTCGCCCCGACGCGGCGACCGCGACGTACCCCGCCGGGGCGACCGGGCCCCGCGAGAGCAGCGACGCGACAACAGCTCCTACGGGGAGCGCCGCGGGAAGCGATACGACGGTTCCGACACCCCCCGCCCCGACAGGAGCGAGTCCGGCGAACGGCGCGGTAGCGGCGAGCGCTCATCCTCCGACCGGGACCCGCGTCGAGGGGACGGCGCTCCCCGCGCCGCGGGCAGTCCCCGGAGGGCCACGGCCAGTGGCCGCGCCGGCGGCGATCGACGCACCGGCGCCTCCGGCGGTGAGCGCAGTGGTGGCGCCCCGAGCGGAGACCGGCGGGGCGGCGGCCCACGCGGAGTCACCGGACGCGGGGATCGGCCGGTGGGCGCCCGCAGGAGCGAAGGCCGCCCCGGTCAGGACGCACGTCAGGCAGCCCGCGCCGATGAGCCAGCCCTGCCCGACGATATCGAGGCCGCCGACCTCGACGCCGACGTCCGTCGCGACCTGCGCAGCCTTGACAAGTCGAACGCGGAAACAGTCGCCAAGCACCTGGTCGCCGCCATGCACCTCGTCGACGACGACCCGCAGCTCGCTCTGGCGCACGGCCGCGCCGCCAAGAACCGCGCCGGCCGCATCGGCGTCGTCCGCGAGACCCTCGGCGTCCTGGCCTACCGTGCCGGCGAGTGGTCCGAGGCGCTCAGCGAGCTCCGGGCCGCCCGACGCATCTCCGGCGGGCCCGGTCTGCTCGCGATGATGGCCGACTGCGAGCGCGGGCTCGAGCGCCCGCAGCGCGCCATAGAACTCGCCCGCGGTGACGAGTCGCGGATGCTCGACGCCGACGAGCTGATCGAACTGCGCATCGTCGAGGCGGGAGCCCGTGTCGACATGGGCCAGCTCGACGCCGCCCTCGTGACCCTGCAGGACGCCGGCGTCGACGCCGACGCCCGCGGCGAGTCCGCCGCCCGGCTCGACTACGCCTACGCGGAGGTCCTCCTGGCCTCCGACCGCAGGGACGAGGCGGCGGAGTGGTTCCGCCACGCACTCTCCGCCGACCCCGAGGACGTCACCGGCGCCGCGCCTCGTCTGGCCGAACTGGAGGACTGATCGCGGTGAGCGTCACCACCCTGGCCGAGGCCCACGATGCACTCCTCGTGGACCTCGACGGCACACTGATCCGCGGCACTGAGCCGATCCCCGGCGCCGCCGACGCGCTCGAGCGGGCGGGCCTGCCCGTGGTGTACGTGACCAACAACGCTAGCCGGTCCCCGGAGGACACCGCCGCCCACCTCCGCGAACTGGGATTCACCACGCGGCCCGACGAGGTCATGACCAGCGCACAGGCCGCCGTGGTCATGCTGCGCGACCACGTCGCCCCGGGCTCGAGGGTCCTGGTCGTCGGTCACGATAGTTTCCGGGAACTCGCCCGGGAGGGCGGCTACGATGTCGTCCTCTCCGCCGACGACCGGCCCGACGCCGTGCTGCAGGGCCTGTCGCGAGAGTTGACCTGGGCCGACCTCGCGGAGGGCTGCCTCGCGATCCGCCGAGGCGTGCCCTGGATCGCCTCTAACGTCGACACGACCCTTCCGACCGAACGGGGTCTGCTCCCCGGCAACGGATCCCTCGTCGCTGCCTTGCGGGCCGCCACGGATCGCGAGCCCGTCGTCGCCGGGAAGCCCGCGGCTGGCGTGCTGCGTGCTGCCGCGGACCGCGTCGGGTCCACACGCCCCCTGGTGATAGGCGACCGACTCGACACGGACATTGAGGGAGCCGTCGCCGCCGGGATGCCCGCGCTGATGGTCCTCACCGGCGTCCACGACCAGACCCACCTGCTGTCGGCGGATCCGCACCGGCGCCCCACCCATCTCGCGCCCGACCTGTCGGCTCTCGCCGAGCCCGCCGACGCGTCCCGGATCCCGCACACCGCTGAGTTCGACGGCGCGGTCGAGGCCGGGGTGCTACACCTCTCCGTAGTCCCGGACCATCTGCACGGGTTGGATCTGGCCCGAGCCGTGATCGCACTGGCGTGGCGTCACGACGTGTCGCAGGTGTCCGCGGGCGGAGACGGCCTCCGATCCCGGCTCGCGGATGCGGGACTCGTCGTCGGCTAGCGTGTAGGCCGTGACCACCCCCGGACCCCATCCACGTCCCGGGCCCACGGGGCCCGACATCGACGAGCTCCGCTCGGCGTTCGACGACCTGCTCGGCGACTCGGTCGGCGCGCCGGGGACCGACGCCGGCGGCGGGGCGGTCCGCGACGACCAGGTCGCCGCGCTCGACGCCGCCCACGAGCTCCTCGCGCAGGCTCTCACGGCCCTGGACAACCGACGCTGATGGCGGCCAGACGCATGCGGCTCGACGCCGAACTGGTACGTCGCAAGATGTGCGACAGTCGCGAACGGGCGCGGGACCTCATCGACTCCGGGCGCGTCATCGTCAACGGGGTGGCCGCCACCAAACCCGCCACCCAGGTCGAACCCACCACCTCGATCGCGCTCACCGCATCCGACGAGCCGGACTGGGCGTCCCGCGGCGCCCACAAGCTGGTCGGCGCCCTCGACACCTTCGCCGGCGTGACCGTCGACGGGGCGCGCTGTCTCGACGCCGGAGCCTCCACCGGCGGCTTCACCGACGTGCTGTTGAGCCGGGGCGCAGCCCGTGTCGAAGCCGTCGACGTGGGGTACGGACAACTGGTGTGGCGACTGCGCAGCGACGAGCGCGTCGGCGTCCACGACAAGACCAACGTCCGGTCGCTCACCCCGGGGGACATCGGTGGGGAGGTCGATCTCGTGGTGTCCGACCTGTCGTTCATCTCCCTGCCGCTCGTGCTGCCGGCGCTCGCTCTGTGCACGCGGCCGGGCGGGCATCTCCTCCCGATGGTCAAGCCACAGTTCGAGGTGGGGCGCGACCGCGTCGGGCAGGGCGGCGTCGTCCGTGACCCCGAGCTGCGGATCGAGGCCGTCACCGGTGTCGCCCACGCGGCCGCGGGACTGGGGCTCGAACTCCTGGGCTGCGTGGCCAGTCCGCTTCCCGGCCCGTCCGGCAACGTCGAGTATTTCCTGCACCTGCGCAGGTCCGCATCGGGAGAGCCGGCGGACCTCACCGACGAGTCGCGACACGCGATCCGCACGGCAGTCGAGGAGGGCCCACGATGAATGACATCCCCGGATCCGAGCAGCCCCGGCGCATCCTGCTCGAACCCAACATCGCCCGACCGGACATCGTCGCGACGGTCGCGCAGGTGGTCGACGCGTGCGCGGAGCGGGGCATCGCCGTCCGGGTTCTCGAGGACACCCGGGACCGGGTCGCCACCGGCGGTGGAGTGGAGTGCGTCCCCGACACGCCCGCCGCCGCTGAGGGATGCGAGCTCGTCCTGGTCCTGGGCGGGGACGGGACGTTCCTGCGCGCCTGCCAGTACGCCCACGCAGCGGACGTGCCCGTGCTAGGGGTCAACCTCGGACACATCGGCTTCCTCGCCGAGTCCGAGGTCTCCTCTCTGAGCGGCGTCGTGGAGCAGATCGCCGCACGCGACTACCGCGTCGTGGAGAGGATGACGGTCGAGGCGACGGTCATCAACGGCGAGACCCGGCTCGCGCACGACTGGGCGCTCAACGAGGTCAGCATCGAGAAGGTGGCACGACAGGGCGTGCTCGAGGCCTCCGTCGAGATCGACGGCCGCCCCGTCAGCGACTACGGTTGCGACGGCATGTTGGTCTCCACCCCCACGGGATCCACCGCATACGCGTTCTCCGCCGGGGGCCCCATCGTCTGGCCCGAGCTCGACGCCATCCTCGTCGTGCCGAACAACGCCCACGCGCTCTTCGCCCGGCCCATGGTCGTGGCGCCCACCTCCAGGGTCGCGGTGGAGACCGGAGTGCACTCGGGCCCGGCCGTGGTCGTCCTCGACGGGCGGCGCCTGGTCGACGCACCGCCGGGTAGCCGCGTCGAAGTGGTCCGCGGTCGACGCCCGGTCAAGTGGGTGCGGCTCGACGATTCGCCGTTCACCGATCGCCTGGTCACCAAGTTCCAGTTGCCGGTGACCGGGTGGCGCGGACGATCGGGTGTCCGGCCGCTCACCTAGGGTGGGTGCGTGCTCACGGAACTCCGGATCAGCGGCCTCGGCGTCATCGACGAGGCCGTCGCCGACTTCTCGCCAGGACTGTCCGTCCTCACCGGAGAGACGGGCGCGGGCAAGACGATGGTCGTCACCGGTCTGAGGCTGCTGGCCGGGGGTCGCGCCGACCCCGGCCGTGTGCGCCGGGGAACGGACAAGGCGGTCGTCGAGGGGCGCTTCGACCTGTCCGCGACCGCCACGATGGACCCGGCCGATCGCCGGGATCTCGACGACCTCCTCGAGGACACCGACGTCGACCTCGACGAGGACGGCAGCGTGATAGCCGCCCGACGGGTCGGCGCGGACGGTCGCTCGCGCGCCCGGCTCGGCGGTCGTTCCGTCCCTGCCGGCACCCTCGCCCGCTTCTGCGCGCCGGTCCTCGCCGTACACGGACAGAACGACCAACTCCGTCTGCTGCGCCCGGACCGGCAGCGCGACGCCGTCGACGCGCACGGCGGTGACGACGCCCGCGCCGCGCTCGAGGCGTACCGCGAGACCTACAGGCGGTGGCGTCAGGCCGAACGCTCACTGGCCGAGCGCACCGGTAGGGCCCGCGAGCTCGCCCGCGAGGCGGACCTGCTGCGCATGGGGCTCGAGGAGATCGACTCCCTCGACCCACAGCCTGGCGAGGAGGCCGAACTCGATGCGCTCATCCGCCGCCTGACCGATTCCGAGGAGCTACGCGAGGTGGCCGGGCGGGCCCACGAGGCGCTCACCGGTGACGGCGAGACCACTGAGCCGATGGTGGGTGTGCTCGACCAGCTGCGGCAGCGGCTGGCAGGCGCCGGGGACCCTGCGCTCGACCCCATCGCCACGAGCATCGGACAGGCCGTCGCCGCGCTCGGGGACGCGGCCACCGAGCTCGGCCTGTACCTCGCCGAGCTGCCCGTCGACTCCGCCGACCTGGATTCGGCGATGGAGAGACGACACGATCTCCGCGCGCTGACGCGCAAGTACGGTACGGACGTCGACGACGTCATCGCCTGGGCCGCCAGAGCCCGGACCCGACTGGGGGAGGTCGACACCTCCGAGACCGCCGTCGCCGAGCTGCGCGCCACGGTGGAGCGGCTCGCGGCGGAACTGTGCGAACGCGGCGCCGCGCTGACCGCCGTCCGGCGCGCGGCGGGGGAGGACCTCGCCGCCCGGGTGACGGCCGAGCTCGCCGAGTTGTCGATGGGTGGCGCCCGCCTCACCGTCCGCGTCACCCCGTCGGGGGACGGGCTCGACGGCGCCACCGAGAGCGGGCTCGACGACGTCGAACTGGCGCTCGACGGGCCCTCGGGGCCGGTGCCTCTCGGCAAGGGCGCGTCAGGCGGCGAGCTGTCGAGGGTCATGCTCGCGCTCGAAGTGGTCCTGGCCGAACGCTCGGGCGGGGGCACGCTGGTGTTCGACGAGGTCGACGCCGGCGTCGGAGGCCGGGCCGCGTTGAGCATCGGCAAGCGACTGGCCCGCCTGGCGCGGACCCACCAGGTCATCGCCGTCACCCACCTCGCGCAGGTCGCGGCCTACGCCGATACCCACCTGGTCGTTCACAAGGACGCCGACCCCGCGGGCGCCGACACCGGGAGTTCCGGTGTCGTCGTCTCCGGGGTCACGGCGGTCGCGGACGCCGACCGCGTAACCGAACTGGCACGGATGCTCGCGGGACTCGAGGACACCGATACCGGACTCGCCCACGCGAGGGAGCTGCTGGAGAAGGCCCAGTACGAAAAGTCTCAAGCTGAGATCGACCGTTAAGGCGACACGCCGGGGTGACCTCCCTCGTCACTCGAATCACACGCGTGATACTCGTGCGCATGAAGATGTCGGGTCTGCTCAATCGTCGCTCCCAGGACCTCGCCGGTGTCGTGGGCACCGTGCGCCGGATCGAGCCGGGGACTCCGGTACCGAGGAGGCTCGGCGCCAAGGACGTCGCCGTCCTCGACCTCAACCGCACCACGGCGGAGACGGCCCACGCACTCGTCGAGGCGGAGGTGGCGGCCGTGGTGCACGTCCCCGCCGCGGGTGAGGAGATGCTGCCCCGGGCGGCCTTCCGCACCCTGGCCGCCTCGACGGTGCCCGTCATCGAGGACGCCGACCTGGCCGATGTCACCGACGGGACCCGGGTCCGCATCGACGACGGGGTCATCTACTCCGTCAAGTCCGAGGACGAACTCGCCGGTGGCCGCGAGGTCGACTCCGCGACCCTGCTCGCCGAGGTCGACCGCGCGGAGAAGAACTACGTCGAGTCGGCGCTGGCGCACCTGGCCAACGCGACCGAGTTCCTCAGCCTCGAGCATCCACTCCTGCTCGACGGCGAGGGGCTGCCCGAGATCGATGTCGAGTTCACCGACCGTCACGTCGTGGTGGTCACGGGCGACGCGTCCTCGCGTGCCCAGCTGGCCGAGCTCAAGCCGTTCATCCGGGAGTACCGCCCGCTCCTCGTGGGCGTCGACGGGGGCGCCGAGCTGCTGCGCTCGGCCCGGTTGGCGGCCGACGTCGTCGTCGCCACCCCCACCGAGGTCTCCGACGAGGTCCTCACCGACGGCGCCGTCCTCGTCGTGCCGGCGGATCGTGACGGCCGGGCCGAGGGGCTGGAGAAGATCACCGAGCTCGGGGTCGGCGCCACGACGTTCCCGGCCGCCGCGACGGCGCGGGACATGGCGCTCCTGCTGGCCTACCACGGCGGGGCGGAGATGATCGTGGTCACCGGGGACGACCGGGGCCTGGAGAACGTTTTCCGCCCGGCCTCCGCGCCGTCGTCGACCATGGTCGACACGACCGTCTCCTCGCGACTCGTGCACGCCCACGCCTGCGCCACCCTCTACCGCTCCCGCGGTTCGGGGATCGGCCTCGCGCTGATCGTGCTCGCCGCCCTGGTCGCTGTCGCCGCCGTCGTGGTGGCCCGCGACGCCGCCCAGGACCTCCTGCTCTGGGCCATCGAGACCTGGAACTCCTTCGCGCTGTGGGTCCAGGGGCTCGTCCGTTGATCTCGATGCGCCGCCATGTCCTGACGTTGGTGGCCGTTTTCCTCGCCCTCGCGGTGGGGGTCGTCCTCGGGTCCACGTCCGTCGCGACGTCGATCCGGGACGCGGTCGTCGACCGCGAGGAGACCACGGCGGCGCGGCTCGAGGCGGCGCAGGACGACCTCGCCGCCGAGCGCAGGGCGGTCGACCGGCTGGACGGCCTGGCGGCGGACCTGACGCCGGCCGTCCTGGACGGTCGGCTCGACGGTCGGCCGGTCCTCATCGTCGTGGCACCCGGTGCGGCCGAGGAGGACGTCACGGCGGCGGGTGACGTCATCGCCGCGGCGGGCGGCATCGACGCCGGCCGCGTGACCCTCACCGACAAGGCCGTGGACCCGGCCGCCGACTCGGAGCTGCAGGCACTCGTGGCCAACCTGCCGATCGGCACCGCCCCGGCCGCCGACGCCGACCTGGGCACCCAGCTCGGCACCGCGCTCGGCCGCGCGGGGCTGCTGCGCGCCGAGGACGCCGAGCCGCATCTGGGGGACGAGGACCGGGCGACCGTGCTCACCACCCTCGCGGACGCGGACGTCATCGACTTCGAACCCGGCACTCTCCGGCCCGGTCAGCTGGCGCTCGTCGTCACCGGCCCGCAGGAGCAGGAGTCGACCGCCGTCCGCGTGGCCGCCCTGGCCCGGACGCTCGACCGTGAAGGCGCGGGAACCGTGGTCTCCGCCCGCCTCGGAGAGGGCGCCGGCCACGACGCGGTGGGCGTGCTGCGATCCTCCGGCGAGGAGGACGTCTCGACCGTCGACGACGCGGGAACGGACGCCGGCCGGCTGGCGACGGCGTTAGCGCTGGCCGAACAACTCGCCCGTGAGCAGGGTCACTACGGTCTCGCGCCGGATGCGTCGGCCGCGGCGCCGCCGCTCCCCCCGACGCCGTAGCGGTGATAGCCTGAAGCCCCGTGGGGTGCACCGGAGCCGCACCAGCATTCATCCATTCCGGCGTATGGACACGGGAGTCCCCTTGGCACTGAATCGAGCCGCATCGCGGTCCGCGACCAAGCACATCTTCGTCACCGGCGGCGTGGCGTCGTCGCTGGGCAAGGGGCTGACCGCCTCGAGCCTCGGGCAGCTGCTCACCGCCCGCGGACTCCGCGTCACCATGCAGAAGCTCGACCCGTACATCAACGTCGACCCGGGCACGATGAACCCCTTCCAGCACGGTGAGGTGTTCGTCACCGAGGACGGCGCGGAGGCCGATCTCGACCTCGGCCACTACGAGCGGTTCCTCGACCGCGACCTCAACGCCAAGGCCAACGTCACCACCGGCCAGGTCTACTCGGCGGTCATCGCCAAGGAGCGGCGCGGCGAGTACCTCGGCGACACCGTCCAGGTGATCCCGCACATCACCGACGCCATCAAGGAACGCATCATCGCGATGGGGGACCCTGATGATCAGGGTCGCCGTCCCGACGTGGTGATCACCGAGGTCGGTGGCACCGTCGGAGACATCGAGTCGCAGCCCTTCCTCGAGGCCTGCCGACAGGTCCGCCACGAGGTCGGCCGGGAGAACATCTTCTTCCTCCACGTCTCCCTCGTGCCGTACCTGGCGCCCTCGGGCGAGCTCAAGACCAAGCCGACCCAGCACTCCGTCGCCGCGCTGCGGTCGATCGGCATCGTGCCCGACGGGCTGATCCTGCGCTCGGACCGGAACGTGCCGGACGGCCTCAAGGCCAAGATCGCGCTCATGTGCGACGTCGACCTCGAGGGCGTCGTGTCCACGCCGGACGCGCCGAGCATCTACGACATCCCCAAGGTGCTGTTCAACGAGCACCTCGACACCCACGTCATCCGCCGCCTCAACCTGCCGTTCCGTGACGTCGACTGGACCGTGTGGGGCGACCTGCTCACGCGCGTGCACGAGCCGCGCGAGGAGGTCGAGATCGCCCTCGTCGGCAAGTACATCGACCTGCCCGACGCCTACCTGTCCGTGACCGAGGCCCTGCGGGCGGGCGGCTTCGCCCACCACGCGCGGGTCAACATCCGGTGGGTCGAGTCGGACGCCTGCACGACCGAGGCCGGCGCGCGCGAGGCGCTGCACGGCGTCGACGGCATGCTCATCCCGGGTGGCTTCGGCATCCGCGGCATCGAGGGCAAGCTCGGGGCGATCTCCTGGTCGCGCAAGAACAAGATCCCGCTGCTCGGGCTGTGCCTCGGACTGCAGTGCTCGGTCATCGAGGCGGCCCGCTCGGTCGGCCTCGAGGGCGCCTCCTCCAGCGAGTTCGAGCCCGACGGCGCGCACCCGGTGATCTCGACCATGGCCGACCAGGTCGACGCGGTCGCCGGCAACGCCGACCTCGGCGGGACGATGCGCCTGGGGTCCTACCCGGCCGTCCTCGCCAAGGGGTCGATCGTCGCCGAGGCGTACGGGACCACCGAGATCACCGAGCGCCACCGGCACCGCTACGAGGTCAACAACGCCTACCGCGACACGATCGCCGAGTCCGGTCTGCAGTTCTCCGGCACCTCCCCGGACGGCCACCTGGTGGAGTTCGTCGAGTACCCGCGCGAGCAGCATCCGTTCTTCGTGGCCACCCAGGCGCACCCGGAGTACAAGTCGCGTCCGACCCGGCCGCACCCGCTGTTCGTGGCCTTCATCAAGGCGGCCCTGGACTACGAGAACGAGATGCGGCTGCCTGTCGAGCCGTGGCGCTCCGGTCAGGCGGGGGAGAACTCCGCCGGCGTCGTCGACGCCCCGGACGCCAAGACCTCGACGGTCCGCGCCGACGAGGTCGACTCCGAGTCGGCCGCCGGCGCCTCCGCGGACGGGAACTGAGCGCAGATGACCGACAGCGGTGCCCCCGGGTCCCACGACTACCGGACCGTCTCCAGCCGGGAGATCTTCGACGGTCGGGTGGTGCGCCTCCGTGTCGACACCCTGACCATGCCGGGCGGGGGCACCGCCGAGCGGGAGGTCTGCGGCCACGACGACGCGGTCGCGGTGGTGGCGCTGGACGACGAGCAGCGCATCACGCTGGTGCGGCAGTACCGTCACGCGGTGGGGGAGCGACTCTGGGAGCTTCCCGCCGGCCTGTGCGACGTCGAGGGTGAGGACCCCCTGGGGACCGCGCGCCGCGAGCTCGTCGAGGAGACCGGGCTCGAGGCCGAGCACTGGCGGCCGGTCATCGAGATGATCCCCTCGCCGGGGTTCTGCACCGAGCGCGTGCACGTGTACCTGGCCACGGGTCTGCGCGAGGTCGGGCGCCCTGAGGCCGAACACGAGGAGGCGGACATGGAGGTCGCGAGCATCCCGTTCGCGGAGGCCGTCGACTCCGTCCTCGACGGACGGATCGTCAACGGCATCGCGGTGGCCGGCATCCTCGCGGCCCGCGCGGTGATCGACCGGCCCTGACGCGGCGGGCATCGTCGATGACCTCCGGGGGCGGGGCGACCGCTCGGATCCGTGAGTACCTGGACCACCTCGCCGTCGAGAAGGGCGCGTCGGCCCACACCCTCGCCGCCTACCGTCGCGACCTGGACAGGTACCGCCGCCACCTCGCCGCGGTGGGCGTCGACGACCTCACCGCCGTCACGGAGGCGCACGTCGAGGACTTCCGCGCCCGGCTGGCCACCGGTGACCCGGACGAGGGCCGCCCCCCGCTGGCCCCGAGCTCGGTCGCGCGGACCCTCGCGGCGGTCCGCGGCTTGCACCGGTTCGCCACCCACGACGGAGTGACCGACACCGACGTCGCGGCGGCGGTCACCCCGCCCCGCCCGCCGCGCCGGCTGCCCAAGGCGCTGCCCGTCGATCGGATGATCGCCGTGATCGAGGCGGCGGGCGACACGGGCGTCGACACCGACCCGGCGCGACTGCGGGACCGGGCGATGCTCGAACTGCTCTACGCGACCGGGGCCCGGGCCGCCGAGCTGATCGGCCTGGACGTCGACGACCTCGACGGCCTGGACCACCCCGACGGCGGGACGGTGATCCTGCGCGGCAAGGGCGGCAAGGAGCGACTCGTCCCCGTGGGCCGCCCGGCGTGCGAGGCGGTGGGCGCCTACCTCACGCGCGCCCGGCCCGCGCTGGCGAAGCGAGGTGGACCCGCGTTGTTCCTCAACACGCGCGGCGGCCGGGTCTCGCGGCAGACCCTGTGGAACGTGGTCTCGGCGGCCGCGGCACGCGCGGGCGTGACGCAGGAGGTGTCCCCGCACTCGTTCCGGCACTCGTTCGCCACCCACCTGCTCGACGGCGGAGCGGACATCCGTGTGGTGCAGGAGCTGCTGGGACACGCCTCGGTCACCACCACGCAGGTGTACACCCTCGTCACGGTCGACACGCTCCGCGAGGTCTGGGCCGAGTGCCACCCCCGCGCACGGTAACGTGACCGTGGGTACGGCGCGGGCCGCGAGACAGGCGGGTCCGGGTGAGACGGTGACGAGAGGAGACGCGGGTGGCGCAGGACACTGGGGCGATGGATCCCGCGTTGTTCTCGCGCGCGGAGCTGCTGGGCGCGGACGACCCCGCCGCCGGTGAGGGCTTCTCCGCGATCCCCGAGCCCGAGCCCCTGACCTCGCACGGGCCCGCCGTGGTGGTGTCGATGTGCAACCAGAAGGGCGGCGTCGGGAAGACCACCAGCACCATCAACCTCGCCGCCGCGTTGGCCGAGTACGGGCGTCGCGTGCTCGTGGTGGACCTCGACCCGCAGGGCGCGCTGTCGGCCGGTCTGGGCATCCCGCACCACCAGCTCGACCTGACCGTCTACAACCTGCTCGTGGACAACTCCGTGTCCACCGAGGAGGTCCTGGTCCGGACGCGCGTCGAGGGCGTGGACCTCATCCCCGCGAACATCGACCTGTCGGCCGCGGAGATCCAGCTGGTCAACGAGGTGGGGCGCGAGCAGGCCCTGGGCCGGGCGCTGTACCCGGTTCTCGACCGCTACGACTACGTGCTGATCGACTGCCAGCCGTCGCTGGGCCTGCTCACGGTCAACGCGCTGGCCTGCTCGGACGGGGTGCTCATCCCCATGGAGTGCGAGTACTTCTCCCTGCGCGGGCTCGCGCTGCTGACGGACACGATCGACAAGGTCCGCGACCGGATCAACCCGCGGCTGCACCTGACCGGCATCCTCATCACGATGTTCGACCGGCGCACGGTCCACGCCCGCGACGTCCTGGGCCGGGTGGTCGAGGTGTTCGGCGACAAGGTCTTCGACACGCTCGTGACCCGCACGGTCCGCTTCCCGGAGACCACCGTCGCCGGGGAACCGATCACCACGTGGGCCCCGAGGTCCGCGGGTGCCCAGGCCTACCGTGCCCTGGCGCGCGAGGTCATCCAACGCGGCAGGTGAGCGCGCGGTGACCGGGGCGGGGGCGCGGTCCCCTGAGAGGGAAGGCGCCGGGGACATCACCGCCCCGGAGGCCGGCGACCCGCGGGCGTTCACCGTTCACCTCACGAACTTCACGGGCCCGTTCGACCTGCTGCTGGGGCTCATCGACTCGCGCAGGCTGGACGTCACCGAGGTCGCGCTCCACGCCGTGACCGACGAGTTCATCGCCCACACGCGCCGGCTGGGCGAGGAGGCGGGGCTGGAGGAGGTCACCGAGTTCCTCGTGGTGGCGGCGACGCTGTTGGACCTCAAGACCGCGCGGCTGGTGCCGTCGGGTGAGGTGCAGGACCCCGAGGACCTGGCGCTGCTGCAGGCCCGCGACCTGCTGTTCGCGCGGTTGCTGCAGTTCCGGGCGTTCAGACGGGTGGCGGAGCTGTTCGCCGAGCTCGACCGGACCGCGCGGCACTCGTATCCCCGGACCGCCGGGCCGGACGAGGAGTTCCTCGGACTGCTGCCCGAGGTCGAGCTCGGGGTGGATCCGGAGCAGTTCGCCACCATCGCCGCGGTGGCGTTCCGGCCGCGGCCGGTGGAGGAGGTGGGGGTGGGGCACGTCCACGCTCCCGTGGTCTCGGTCCCCGAGCAGGCTGCCCGCGTCCTCGAGCTGCTGCGGTTCCACGGCGAGGGCCGGTGGGTGGATTTCCGCGAACTGATCTCGGGTTGTGACGACTCCCTCGTCGTCGTCGCCAGGTTCCTCGCCTTGTTGGAGTTGTACCGGGCGCGCGCGGTCGCGCTCTCCCAGGACGAGGCGCTGGGGGAGTTGTCGGTGAGCTGGACCGGCGGCGAGGCCGACGAGGTGACGAGGGGGAGGGACGAGTGGACGTGAGTGGTGACGTGGGCGCTCCCGGCGACGTGGGTCGGGTGGGCGCGGTGGGACCGGACGGCGACGACGACGAGCCCGGTGGCCCCGGAACGGACGTCCCGCCCCTGCGGGCGCGGCTCGAGGCCCTGTTGCTCGTGGTGGACCAGCCGACGGCGGAGAACGCGCTGGCGGCGGCTGCCGGGTCCACGGTCACGGAGGTCGAGGCGGAGTTGCAGGCGTGGCGCGAGGAGCTCACCGCGGCGGGCAGTGGGATCGACCTGAGACGCACCGGTGACGGCTGGCGCCTCTACACGCGTCGCGAGCTGGCGCCGTACGTCGAGCGGCTCCTCACGGACGGGACGAGCTCGCGGCTGACCCGCGCCGCGTTGGAGACGCTCGCGGTGATCGCCTACCGCCAGCCGGTGACCCGCTCCCGCATCGCGGCGGTCCGCGGCGTCAACGTCGACGGCGTCATGCGGACCCTCGTGGCGCGCGGACTGGCGGTCGAATGCGGCACCGACGCCGACACCGGGGGCATGCTGTATAGGACGACGGAACTATTTCTGGAAAGATTGGGGCTCGCGTCGCTCGACGAGCTGCCGGACATCGCCCCGCTGCTACCGGATGTCGACCTGGTCGACGAGATGAGCGACGACCCCGCGGAGGATCCGCGGATCCCCCTGGGGCGGCGCCGCGCGGCGGCGCCCGAACCCACCCCCCGAGACGACGACGAAGAGATGTGACTCACCCATGACTGAATCCGCTGGCCGAGACGGCGCACCGGTCCGCCTGCAGAAGATCCTGGCGCAGGCCGGGGTCGCCTCCCGCCGGGCCTCCGAGGACCTCATCGCCCGTGGGCGGGTGGAGGTCGACGGGAAGATCGTGCGCGAGATGGGCGTCAAGGTGGATCCCGCCACCGCCGTGATCCGCGTCGACGGCACCCGCATCGTGCTCGACGACACCCTCGTGCACCTCGCGCTCAACAAGCCCCGCGGGTACCACACGACCATGTCCGATGAGATGGGTCGGCCCTGCGTGGGCGACCTCGTGGCCGACCGCATCGACGCGGGACAGCGGCTGTTCCATGTCGGCCGCCTCGACGCCGACACCGAGGGCCTGCTCCTGGTGACCAACGACGGCGAGCTGGCGCACCGCCTCATGCACCCGTCATATGAGGTGTCCAAGACGTACATGGCGACCGTCACCGGCGTGGTCGGCAAGGGCATCGGCAAGCAGCTGCGCGAGGGCGTCGAGCTCGAGGACGGTCCGGCGAAGGTCGACCAGTTCTCGCTCCTCGACGTCCACGACGGGCGGTCGCTGGTCAAGGTCGTGCTCCACGAGGGGCGCAAGCACATCGTCCGTCGGCTGCTCGCCGAGGTCGGCCACCCGGTCGAGTCACTCGTGCGGACCCGCTTCGGCTCGGTCGCGCTCGGCGACCAGCGCGCGGGCACCTTCCGCAAGCTCAACCGCAGAGAGGTCTCCGACCTCTACGAGGCGGTGGGCCTGTGAGCGCCGTCCCCGCCTCCGCCTCCGCGACGGGGCCCGCGCCCGCGCCGCGTCGCCGTATCGCCATCGACGGGCCGGCCGGTACCGGTAAGTCCACGCTCGCCCGGACGCTGGCGCGCCGGCTCGGCGGCGCCTACCTCGACACCGGCGCCATGTACCGGGTCGCCACCCTGCAGGTCCTGCGCGCCGGGATCGACCCCGAGGACTCCGCCGCCGTCATCGCCGCGACCGCGGATCTACCCCTGGAGATCGGCACCGACGCCGGCGCCGAGTGCGTCCTGCTCGGCGGCGAGGACGTGAGCGAGGAGATCCGCACCGCACGCGTCACCGCGGACGTCTCCGCGGTCTCCGCCGTGCCCGAGGTGCGCGAGAACCTCGTCCGGCTCCAACGGCGCCTGGCGTCCGACGGCGGCACGGTCGTCCTCGAGGGCCGGGACATCGGGACCGTCGTCCTGCCGGACGCCGAGGTGAAGATCTATCTCACCGCCAGCCCGGAGGTCCGCGCGCGCCGCCGTACCGACCAGGACCTGGCCGCCGGACGCGCGGCCGACTACGACGAGGTGCTCGCCGCCGTCATCGAGCGCGACCGCAAGGACTCCACGCGCGCCGCGAGCCCCCTGCGGCCGGCCGCCGACGCGGTCGTCATCGACACCTCCGACCTCACCCTCGACGAGGTGCTCGACCGGCTGGTCGCGCTCGCCGAGGGCACCCACGCGTCGCACGGCGCCACCGCAGAAGGGAACGCACAGTGACGAGCAACGAGGACACCACCGACTTCGACCTGCCGACCGGCCCCGGCGAGGAGACCGTCGAGGACGCCTGGAACGACGACACCGACTGGGACGCGGTCGCCGCGGAGTTCGCCGACGAGATCGGGGCGGTGACCGAGGGCGTGGAGATCCTCCCCACCGTCGCGATCGTCGGCCGCCCCAACGTCGGCAAGTCCACGCTGGTCAACCGGATCATCGGCCGCCGCGAGGCCGTGGTCGAGGACGTCCCGGGGGTCACGCGCGACCGCGTCTCCTACGAGGCGCTGTGGAACGGCCGGACCTTCATGGTCCAGGACACCGGCGGCTGGGAGCAGGACGCCAAGGGCATGCACCGCTCGATCGCCCAGCAGGCCGAGATCGCCATGGGGACCGCCGACCTCATCGTGCTGGTCTGTGACGGCACCGTGGGGATCACCGCGGCCGACGAGACGGTGGCCAGGAGTCTGCGCCGCGCCGAGACCCCGGTGATCCTCGCCGTCAACAAGGTCGACAGCGATAAGGCCGAGCTCGAGGCCGCCGAGTTCTGGGGGCTCGGGCTCGACCAGCCTTATGCCATCTCCGCGGCACACGGGCGCGGCACCGCCGACCTGCTCGACGAGATCCTGAGGCAGCTGCCCTCCAAGGCGAGGATGCGCGAGGCGGCCGACGTGCCGCGCCGGGTGGCCCTGGTGGGCAAGCCCAACGTGGGCAAGTCGAGCCTGCTCAACAAGCTCACGGGCGAGGACCGCGCCGTGGTCGACAACGTCGCCGGCACCACGGTCGACCCCGTCGACTCGCTGGTCGAGCTCGGGGGCCGCACGTGGCGGTTCGTCGACACGGCCGGGCTGCGGCGCAAGGTCAACCAGGCCTACGGGCACGAGTACTACGCCTCGCTGCGCACCCGCGGTGCGATCGAGGCCGCCGAGGTCGTGGTGCTGCTCCTCGACGCCTCCGAGCCCATCACCGAGCAGGACCTGCGGGTGATCTCCATGGTCGCCGACGCCGGGCGCGCGCTGGTGATCGCGTTCAACAAGTGGGATCTCGTCGACGAGGACCGCCGCTACGACCTGGACAAGGAGATCGACCGCGAGCTGTCACGGGTCCTCTCCTGGGCGCACCGTGTCAACATCTCCGCCAAGACGGGCCGTGCGCTGGCGAAGCTGGTGCCGGCGATGGAGACCGCGCTCGACTCGTGGGACAAGCGGATCCCCACCGGGCCGCTCAACACCTGGATGAACGAGGTCGTCGCGGCGACGCCGCCGCCCATGCGCGGCGGGCGTCTGCCCCGCATCCGGTTCTGCACGCAGGCCACCACCCGGCCGCCGACGTTCGTGTTCTTCTCCACGGGCTTCCTCGAGGCCGGGTACCGCCGGTTCCTCGAGCGTCGTCTGCGTGAGACGTTCGGTTTCGACGGCTCCCCGGTGCGGGTCAACGTCCGCGTCAAGGAGCGTCGACAGCGCAAGTGACCAGGCGATTTCGGTCCGGGCGAGGGGGTGCGCTAGTCTGATCCAGTCGCCGCGCGAGCCGCGGAGACGGTGACGGGCTGTGGCGCAGCTTGGTAGCGCACTTGACTGGGGGTCAAGGGGTCGCAGGTTCAAATCCTGTCAGCCCGACACAGAGTGGACGAGATCAGGGTCGGTTTCCCGAGCGGGGAGCCGGCCCTGAGTCCATTTCGGGGAGATGGACTCGCCTCGCGTGAACCGGGCGCCTCGCACGGAGCCGGGTGGGTTAGCCTTTCCTGGTCACGAAGCGGCGGCCCGGGTCGACCGTCGATCATCGATCCGGGAGTGGATGCGCGGTGGGAGAGCTACTCGTCATAGTGGGGTTGGTGGTCGCGGTGGTCGCGATCATCGGGATCATCGTCAAGGCCCGGGGCGGGACGAGGCCTGCCACGGCCGCGCCCCGCCGCGACCCGCTGGCCGCCGACCAGCCGATTCACGGATTCGGACCGCGTGAGCTCGGCCCCGGTGCGATCGTCGCCTACGGCGGTGTCGACTACGTGGTGCGTGGATCGATCACCCTGCGCCAGGGCCCGTACGTCTGGTGGGAGCACCTGCTCGAGGGCGGGGACGGTGCGCAGTGGCTCGGTGTGGAGGAGGACGAGGGGACCCTGGAGCTGACCTGGTGGACCACCCGCAAGGGCCTCGGCGTCAGCCCCGGGTCCGAGGTGATCGTCGACGATCGTGTGCACCGTCTCGAGGAGTCGGGCGAGGCGGAGTACTCGTGCGAGGGGACCACAGGTCTGCCCGAGCGCGGACGGATGCGGTATCAGGACATGCGCACGGGGGACGGTAGCTCGCTGCTGTCGTTCGAGAACTGGGACGGCGCCGGCTGGGAGGTCTCATCCGGCCGCCCGGTGTCCCGGGGCGAGCTGACGGTCTACCCGGCGCCGCCCGCGGCCGGCGACCCGGACTACAGGCGGTGACCGTGCACGATCTCGTCGCGGAGCCGAGTGACGTGGCGGCCGCGGCACTCGGCTACCGGATCGGCGTCACACCCGAGCGGGACGCCCTCGTCTCGACCGTTCTGGCGCACCCGACGCACGACATCGCTCTACGCCTGTCCATCCTCGGTGCGTCGCACGCGGTGACGCTCGTGATCGACGGTCGCGACGCGATGACCGAGGAGGTGTCCTGCCGGGCGACGGCCGCCGGGGGTGCACCGTTGCCGGCCGAGGTGTCCTGCCCCGGCCCGTGGGGCGCCCACCACCTTCGCGGGGCCACCGAGACCCTGCCCGCTGGTCCCTTCGTGGAGCTGGTAAATCGTCTGACCGCGCTCGCCGCGGCCGATCCCGCCGTTCTCGCGGGACGGTTCCCCGGTGCAGAGGGGGCGCTCACGGTGGTGGCCCCGACTCCCGACGACGCGGGCTGGTCGTGGGACACCTGGCATCTCTACCCGGCGGACGACCCCGCCGGGCGCGGAGGTGGCGACGTCGTCGCCACCTCGTCCCGACTCCGGGTCGCCGGGCTCGGCGCGCCGGCGGAGGTGGCTTAGTGAAGGCGTACCGCGGCTGGATCATCGCGCTGGCCGCCGGACTGTGCGCGGTCCTGCTGGGACTCGTCCTCGTGGGGACCGGTCAGAACGCGGTGCACTACGTCCGGGAGAACTACTCCCCGGTGGCGGGCGCCTCCCAGACCTACGAGTGTCGGGGCGACCGCGACGCCACGGCGAGGGACATCCGCGACCACGAGCGGCCGGACGCCGACCAGCTGAACGAGGACACCCGGTACCTGAGGTACGGGGACGACATGATCGTCGTCGGCCGGTCCGGCGATCTCCCGTGTCGCGTCCAGCTCGATGAGAACTCCCGCACGCTCCGCTCCGGGGGATTCATCTTCCTCGGTGGAGCCTTCGGACCCGGCAGCCCCGCCCGGTCCGCCGGAGGAAGCTCCGGCGGGGTCGGCGCGAAGTGACCCGCGAGACGCCCTCTCACTACCCGAAACCCGAGGAGACACGGTGACATTCGCCGCCGGACCCGCCGACCACGTACCCGAACTGTTGGACGGGATCGGGGTGTCGCTGGCCTACTTCGGCGTCGGCGCCCTGGTCCTCACGCTCGGGTTCGTCATGCTCGATCTGCTCACGCCCGGAAGCCTGCGACACCACGTGTTCGTCGACCACCGTCCCAACGCGGCCGCGCTGTTCGCGGCCTCGGCGATCTCCCTCGCGATCATCGTCGTCACGGTGATGACGAACGCGTCGGACTCTCTCGTGCTGGGGCTGATCGACGTCGCCGTCTACGGCCTGCTCGGGGTGATCTTCCAGGCCGTCACGCTGGTGATCCTGGAACTGCTGGTCCCCGGTCGATTCCGCGACCTCGTCAGCGCCCCACGGTTCAGCACCACCGTGCTCGCCGTCGCCGCCACGCTGCTCGCCGTCGCCGCCGTCAACGCGGCCGCCATTGCCTGACGAGGTCCGCACGGCGGACCCCGTGCGGACCGGGGCCGAGCCCGCCGGACGTCCCGCGCCGCGTGCGGGCCGCTGGTGGCGCCCGATCGTCCTGGCCTCCGTCGCCGCGTGCGCCGCCTGCGGGCTGATCTACGAACTCGCTCTCCTCACGCTCGCGACCACCGTCCAGGGCGGCGGGATCGTCGCCACGAGTCTCGTGGTGGCCGGGTACGTCGCGGCCCTCGGTCTCGGCGCGCTGCTGGCCAAGCCGTTCGTCGACCGCCCGGCGTCGAGTTTCATCGGCGTCGAGGCGACGCTGGGGCTCGTCGGAGGAGTATCGGCGACAGCCCTCTACGTGACGTTCACGACCCTCGGGTCGGACGCGGCATCTATGGTCACGCTCGTGGTGGCCACCGCCGCGATCGGGATGCTGGTGGGCGCAGAGGTCCCGCTGCTCATGTCCCTGCTGCAGACCGGTCGGCGGACCGGGTCGGCCGAAGCCGGTCGGGTGCTGGCCGATCTCAACGCCGCCGACTACCTGGGCGCGCTCGTCGGGGGACTGCTGTGGCCGTTCCTGCTCGTGCCGTCGTTAGGGATGCAGCAGGCCGCCGCCATCACGGGGTTGGTCAACGTCGCCGCCGCGGCGGTGTTGCTCACGCTCGCGTTACGGGGCCTGCTGTCCCGGGCGCAGACCGTCGTCGCGGCGCTGTCGCTGACACTGGTCGCGGCCCTGCTGGGCACGCTGGTCGTCGCTCTCGACGGCGTCACCGAGTGGTCGAGGGCCAAGCTCTACCCGGACCCGGTGCTCTCCCACACCCAGTCCGCGTACCAGGAGATCGTCGTCACCAGGGCGCGTTACAACGGGCGTACCGACCGCCGACTGTACCTCGACGGCACCCTCCAGTACTCGAGCCTCGACGAGTACCGGTACACCGAGGCGTTGGTCCAGCCCGCCGTGGCGAACCGGCCCGGCGACGTCCTGGTGCTCGGGGGCGGCGACGGTCTGGCGGCCCGGGACCTCCTGGCCGTGCCCGGGGTCCGGCGGGTGGTCCAGGTGGAGCTCGACCCGGCCGTTCTGGATATCGCCCGCACCGAACTGCTCCCGGACAACCGGGGGTCTCTCGACGACCCGCGGGTGGAGGTCGTGGTGGACGACGCCTTCGCGTGGCTGCGCCGGGGCGGCGACAGGGCGGTGCCGCCGGGCGGTTTCGGGGCGGTGCTCGTGGATCTGCCCGACCCGCGCAACGCCGCCCTGTCCCGCCTGTACTCCGAGGAGTTCTACGGCCTCGTACGCGGGGTGACCGGCGAGAACGGTCTGATGGTCGTCCAGTCGGGGAGCCCGTTCTCCACGCCGCGGCAGTTCTGGAGGACGGTGGCCACGGTGGGCTCGGCCGGGTGGGGGACGACCCCGTATCACGTCCATGTCCCGACGTTCGGGGACTGGGGCTTCGTCCTGGCCTCGGCCGACGGTGACGCCCCGGATCTCCGGCTACGCCCCGACGTCGGTGGACTGAGGTTCCTCGACCCCGGAACCCTCGAGGCCGCCGGCCGCTTCGGGCGCGACGTGGCGCCGATGCGGCTCGAGCCCTCCACACTCGACCGGCCACGGATCCTCGACGACGCCCGGCTGGGCTATGAACGGTGACCGACGCGGCGCCGGTGCGCGGCCCGCGGGGGAACACGGTGCGCGGCCCGCGGGGGAACACGGGGCGTGGCCCGCGGGGGAACACGGGGCGCGGCCCGACCGTTGTACCCCGATGAAGGCGGGCCGACAGAGTGGACACGGGCGAGGAGGGGCACATGGCGGATGAGCGCGGGCCACGGACCGCACGGGACCGGATCGTGTCCGATGTCGACCTCATGTGCCGGGGCGAGGGCCGACCACCGGTCGCCGAGCTGTCCGACCGGTCGGCGTTGCTCGTCGCCTGCGGCCTCGTCGAACCGCGGATCTGCGATGTGGTGCTGGCCCGGCTCCACCGCAACCTCCCGTTCCCCACGGTCGGTGGTTTCCACCAGGTGCGCATCATCGAGGAGCAACGGCACGATCTGAGGAGGACGATCGACAGCCCCGCGCCGTCGATGCTGCGGATGGCCCTCCGCACCCGCCTGGCCGACCTCGACCGCAGATACCTGGTGATGCGCACGGGCTTCACCCGGGGGACCGGGGTGTGGGCGTTCCGGGTCAAGGACATCCGCGCCGACCGCCGCCGCGGCGTGCATCTGGACACCGATGACCGCGGGCGGCTCTTCGACGCGCTGGCCTCGACGCCGACCATGGCGCCGGTGCCCCTGGTGCCCCGAACGCTCGGCGAACTGGGCACGGTCGCCGCGGCCTACGGCCAGCGCGAGATGGGCCGGGTGGTGCTGCCGCAGCGCGTGCAGAACGCAGTCGCGTCGCTACCGTCGCTGCCACGGATCCGCGCGGACCGTCGCCGGATCCCGGAGATGTACACCGCGATGTTGATGGAGGTGGGCGGGCTCTACGACCGGCTACAACGGGCGTACGGCCGGGGCGGACGCGCGGTGGAGGAGATCCGCCTGCAGTTCGACGCCGAGACCGAGGTCGTGGGACTCGCGGGTGATCTGTGCCGACTGCGCGAGGCCTCCGCCTCGGCGGGTGTGCCTCCGGCTCGCGACGGCTTCACCACGCTGACCGGACTCGGCGCCTCCATCGACGGAGTGTGGGCCGAGGTGGTCGATCGCGCGGTCGCGTTCCGTGAGCTCGTCGAGTCGGTGGAGACCCGCGCCGAGACCGCGGTGGCCGAGGCGGAGAGGCTCGCCGGAATCGCCCGCGACAACGGCGTCCGGCCCCCGACCGCAGCCCACCGCCCGACGCCCGCCGACCTCGCGGCCGAGCACCTCGCGGCGCGCGCGGGGGACCGGATGCTCTCGACCGAGGCCATGCGCCGACTACGGGGGCAGATCGACCCCGATCGCTGATGCGGCGACCGGCGGGCCGCGGCCCCGACGGTGCCGGGCCCTGCGTACGGTGGGGGCAACTGTTCGTGACCGGGAAGGACTCCACGCGTGGGACTGGCCAACCGCTTCTGGAAGCTGATGGGCTCCACCCAGGGACGCGACACGTCGCGCGCCCAGAGCGCGGTCGAGGCCTCGCACGGGTTGGACGACTGGGCGGCGGGACTCGACGACGGCGAGTTCGCGGACGCCGCCCACGGCCTGCGCCTCTTCGGTGATGCGCCGGAGGATCTCGCGCGGTTCCTCGCCCTGGCGAGGGAGGCGGCCGGCCGGGCCGTCGGCCTACGCCCGTTCGACGTACAGCTCCAGGGCGCTCTCCGGATGTTCGCCGGCGACGTCGTGGAGATGGCCACGGGCGAGGGCAAGACGCTGTCCGGCGCCGTGGCGGCGGCCGGGTACGCACTGCAGGGACACACCGTCCACGTCATCTCGGTCAACGACTACCTCGCGGCCCGCGACGCCCGGTGGATGGGACCGATGCTCGAGCTGCTGGGCCTGTCGGTCGGCCACGTCACGGAGTCGTCGACGCGTGACGAGCGCCGCGCGGCCTACGCCTGCGACATCACCTACGGTTCGGTGTCCGAGATCGGGTTCGACGTCCTGCGCGAGCAACTCGTGACCGATCCCGCCGACCTCATCTCGCCGACCACCGACGTCGCCCTCGTGGACGAGGCGGACTCCGTCCTGGTCGACGAGGCGTTGGTTCCCCTGGTGCTCGCGGGATCCACGTCCGGTGAGGCGCCGACGGGGGAGGTCCTGGCGGCGGTGCGGAAGCTACGACCCGGCCGCCACTACGAGACGGATTCAGAGCGTCGCAACATCTTCCTCACCGACGACGGGGCGGAGGCCATCGAAACCGAACTCGGGATCGAGGACCTCTACGACGCCGACCACGTCGGCACGACCCTGGTCCAGGTCAACGTCGCCCTGCACGCGTGCTTCCTGTTGCGCAGGGACGTCGACTACATCGTCCGCGAGGGCCGGGTCCAGCTCGTCAACGCCTCCCGTGGACGCGTGGCCGAACTCCAGCGATGGCCGGACGGGCTCCAGGCCGCGGTGGAGGCCAAGGAGGGCGTCGCGGTCTCCGAGGCGGGACAGATCCTCGACAGCCTCACGGTCCAGGCGTTCATCGGCCGATATGACAAGGTGTGCGGCATGACCGGCACCGCGCTGGCCGCAGGTGCGCAGCTGCGCGAGTTCTACTCCCTCGGGGTGTCCCAGATCGAGCCGAACACGCCCAACATCCGTGTCGACGAAGCCGACCGCACCTACATCGACAACGACAGCAAGAACCGCGCGCTGGTCGAGCACATCGCCGCCGTCCACGCCACCGGGCAGCCGGTGCTGGTCGGCACCCACGACGTGGCCGAGTCCGAGGCGTTGGCAGCCCGGCTCGCGGAAAAGGGCGTCCGGTGCTCGGTTCTCAACGCCAAGAACGACGAGGAGGAGGCGTCCATCATCGCGGAGGCCGGCGACGTCGGGCACGTCACCGTCTCCACGCAGATGGCCGGCCGCGGGACGGACATCCGGCTCGGCGGATCCGACGAGGCCCGGCGCGACGAGGTCGTCGCGCTCGGCGGACTCCACGTCGTGGGCACGGGCCGGCACCGCACCGAGCGGCTGGACAACCAACTGCGGGGCCGGGCCGGGCGTCAGGGCGATCCGGGCAGTTCTGTCTTCTTCGCAGCGATGGACGATCCGGTGGTGACGTCGGCGCTCGAGCCGGAGAAGATCCCCACCGCCCACGACAGGATCACCGGGCTGCTCAAGGGCAATCGGGGGCGGGACGCCGTCGACCACGCGCAGCGGGTCACCGAGGGGCAGATGCTGGAGATCCACGCCAACACCTGGCGGTACAGTCGGCTCCTCGCCGAGCAGCGCGAGATCCTCGCCGAGCGCAGGAGCGCTCTGCTCCGCACGGAGAAGGCGTTCGAGGAGCTCACCGCGCATGATCCCGAGCGGAGTGCGCGGCTGGTGGAGGCACACGGACGCGACGCGGTGGTCCGGGGGTGCCGCGAGATCATGCTGTGGCACCTCGACCGTGGCTGGGCTCGTCACCTGGAGACGATGACCGACGTCCGCGAGTCGATCCACCTCCGCGCCCTCGGCCGGGAGAACCCCCTCGACGAATTCCACCGCATCGCGATCGACCACTTCCGCGATCTCGCGGCAGACGCGGTCCGCGAGTCGGAGGCCACGTTCGCGGAGATCGAGTTCACTGCCGACGGAGTCGATCTGGAGGCCAATTCCATGGCGCGCCCCACGTCGACCTGGACGTACATGGTGCACGACAACCCGATGGCTGCCGGCGGTAGCGTCTTCTCCGGGATGATGTCGACGTTCCGATGAGTGCGGCACGCGAGGGAGGGCGCGAGACCGACCTGAGGGAGTGGCGAACCGGCGAGGCTCGGGTTCTGGGCGCCCGCATCCCGCCACCGCGGGGCGGGCATCTGTCCGCGGCGGTCCCGCCCGGCCTGGGGCCCGAGAGCCCATCGCGCGACCCGCGGGTCAGCGACCGCTTCTGGACCCTGCCCAACGCGATCTCGCTGGGTCGGATCGCCCTCATCCCCGTGCTGATCGTCAGCATCCTCGTGTGGGACGACGCGATGCTGGCGCTGTGGCTCCTCGGCGTCCTGGTCGTCTCGGACTGGCTGGACGGCAAGATCGCGCGACTGTGGAACATGCGCTCGACGTGGGGGGAGCGGCTCGACCCCATCGCCGACCGGATCCTCGTGGCGGCGGTTCCGGTCACGTTCGCGCTGGCGGGTTTCATCCCCGCGTGGATCGTCGTCGTGCTCGTCGCCCGCGACCTGCTGCTGGTGACCACCCTGCCGGTCTACCGCCGGCGCGGCCTCGACCCGGAGGTCACGTACCTCGGCAAGGCGGCGACGTTCGCGCTGTTCTGGTCGTTCCCCTTGCTGCTGGCCGGCTACGCGGACGCGCCCGGCGGCGAGGGGTTCCAGATCATCGGCGAGGCATGCCTCTACTGGGGTGTCGGTCTGTACGTCTGGAGCGGTGGCATCTACCTGTGGCAGGCACTGAACATCGTCCGCGCGGTTCCCCTCCGCCGGGCTCGATCGGCTGCTGTGGGCGGGCGCGACGGTGTGTAATGTCGCCAGATGGAATTCGTAGTGAGCCACTCGAGAAGGGCGCGTCAGTGAGCGATCAGAACATCCCCGACCAGCTCCGGTACACCGATGAGCACGAGTGGGTGGAACGGGTGTCGGACACGCGGGTGCGTATCGGCATCACCGAGTACGCGCAGTCGAAGCTCGGCGACATCGTGTTCGTCCAGCTGCCCGACGTCGGGGGCGAGACGGAGTCGGGTGAGCCGTTCGGCGAGGTCGAGTCACCCAAGAGCGTCTCCGACCTGTACGCGCCGCTCAGCGGCAAGGTCGTCGAGGTGAACACCGCGCTCGAGACGTCCCCCGAGCTGGTCAACTCCGACCCGTACGGGGAGGGATGGATCGTCGTTCTCGAGATCGCCGATATCGAGGACCTTGAGGCCCAGCTCGAGCAGACGCTGGACTCCGACGGGTACGCGAAGATCACGGAGAGCTGAGCGGATCGCCGACGCCCCCGGACCCCGCGGGCGACGACTCCGACATAGAATCAACTGCACCGTACGGTGAGCCCGCTGACGGGCTCGGACGAGGAGAGACCAACGTGACCGAGAACAAGAACATGCCCGAGGCGACCGCCGAGACCACCTCCGTGTTCCGTGCCGAACTCCTCAACGAGTCCGATCAGCAGTCGGCGCAGTCCGATTCCGCGGTGACGGGTGTCGAGGGTCTCCCCGAGGGGCAGGCCCTGCTCGTCGTCAAGCGCGGCCCCAACGCGGGTTCGCGGTTCCTTCTCGACCAGAGCACCACCTCCGCCGGTCGTCATCCGGACAGCGACATCTTCCTCGATGACGTGACCGTGAGCCGTCGGCATGCGGAGTTCCGCAGTGAGGGCGAGACCTTCACCGTCGTCGACGTGGGCTCGCTCAACGGCACCTATGTCAACCGTGAGCCCGTCGACTCCGCGTCGCTGTCCAATGGTGACGAGGTCCAGATCGGCAAGTTCCGCCTGGTGTTCCTGACGGGTACGCCCGGGCAGTGACAGCCGCCGGACAGGGCGCCCCGAAAGAGGAGGAGTTCCTCTCCATCGGAGGTGTCATCGCACTTCTGAGTCCGGAGTTCCCGGACCTCACGGTGTCGAAGGTCCGGTTCCTCGAGAACGAGGGGCTGGTCACCCCTGAGCGCACGGCGAGCGGTTACCGGCGCTTCAGCGTCGAGGATCGGGAGCGCCTGCGGTACGTCCTGACCGCCCAGCGCGACAGGTACCTGCCGTTGAAGGTGATCCGCCAGGAGCTCGACGCCCTCGACGCGGCGATCGCCGACGGGTCGACCACGGCGCTCCGGCCGCGGCCCGGCGCAGACGGCGTGCCCGGGTCGACGCCGGACGATTTCCGCAGCGACACCGTCAAGCGTCTCACCCGGGAGAACGTCATCGAACAGTCCGGCGTCGACGCCGGGCTCGTGGACGCTCTCGTCGACGCCGGCCTGATCGCCGCGGGGCCCGGTGGGTTCTATGATCCCGAGGCGGTCCTCATCGCCCGCACCGCGCACGATCTCGCCACCCACGGGGTGGACGTACGCCACCTGCGGAGCTTCAGGACCGCGGCCGATCGTCAGACCGGGCTGATCACCCAGATCGCCGGCCCGGTAGCCCGCCAGGGCGACGCGGACGCCCGGGACCGGGCCGCCGAGCTGGCGCGGGAGATCGCCGCACTGTCGGTGTCGTTGCACTCGACCCTGGTGACCGTGGCCGTGAGGCACGCACTGGAGCCCTGAGGGCCCCGCGTCCGCTCGCGCCGAACCGGATCAGGGCTACGCTGGTGACGTGGGAGAGGCGGAGAACATGGGGAAGAACATGCGAGAGGTCGACGTCGTCGGTATCCGTTTCGAGGAGCCGGAGTACGCGCCCGTACTGATCCTGCACGAGAAGGACGGTGGGCGGTACGTGCCGATCTGGATCGGCGCGTCCGAGGCCGCGGCGATCAGTCTCCAGCAGCAGGGGGTCCAGCCGAGCAGGCCGTTGACCCACGACCTGCTGGCCACGCTTCTCGAGACGTTCTCCCACCCTCTGGAGAAGGTCGAGATCATCGGGGTGTCGGAGGGGACGTTCTTCGCGGAACTGGTGTTCGCGAACACCCGTGTGTCGGCGCGCCCGTCCGACGCGGTCGCTGTCGCGCTCCGCACGGCCTCGCCCGTCCTGGTCAGTCCCGAGGTGCTCGACGAGGTCGGCATCTCGCTCGTCGAGCAGGGCGAGGAAGAGGTCGAGGCCTTCCGTGAGTTCCTGGACCAGGTGAGCCCGGACGACTTCCTCGGAGGCGGCGGGCCGGCCGAGAATCCCGGCGGATCCACCTCCTGAGCAGCGGATTCGGCGGTCCCTCCAGTCACTGCTGCACCAACTCGCAGGTGACGAATGAGCCTAAAGTTCAACTTGAGGTTGAGGTTTACCGCGTGTCCTATTGATAGTGGACCGCGGCGGGCATAGCGTTGCCCCCAGTGAACTACACCGATGGTGTTCACGCGTCCAGGATCCGGGTCTCGTCCCGGTACCGTGCCGCCCCGAACGAGGCGGCACCCGCAGCTTGAGGGAGCAATCGTGGCCGACCACACCCGGGTCTCGGAGCCGTCCGACGCCGTACCGAACACGCCGAGCCTCTTCGGTGACGCCGTCGAGGGGACGCAGGCGTCCTTCGACGAGGTGCAGCCCGGACTGTTCCCCGACGACGGGATCCCGGACGGCACCAGCGGGTACCGGGTGCCCATCGCGTGCCAGATCGCCGGTATCACCTACCGTCAGCTCGACTACTGGGCACGCACCGACCTCGTCGTGCCGTCGATCCGGAACGCCGCCGGATCGGGCAGCCAGCGCCTCTACTCGTTCAAGGACATCCTGGTCCTCAAGATCGTCAAGCAGCTGCTGGACACCGGGATCTCCCTGCAGAACATCCGCAAGGCCGTCGATCAGATCAGGTCGCGGGGTGTGGAGGACCTGGCCACCATCACCCTGTTCTCCGACGGCCGGACCGTATTCGAGTGCACGTCCAAGGAGGAGGTCTTCGACCTGCTCCAGGGCGGCCAGGGGGTGTTCGGCATCGGGATCGGCGGCGCGATGCGTGAGCTCGCCGGCTCGATCTCCGAGTTCCCCGCGGAGACGGTGACCGAGGACGACATCGTCGCGCCCGTGGAGGACGAGCTCGCCGCTCGCCGCCGGGCCCGCGCCTCACGCCGTACCGGCTAGTCGGCCGTCGTCGTCTAGACTCGGCGGTGCGTTCACGCGTCCCACGGGAGAGCTCCGCGGCCATGGCCGCGGGCGCCGAAGGAGCAACTCCTCTCCGAGAATCTCTCAGGCACCCGGACCGTGCGGTCGTCGAACGCCTCTGGAGAGCGGTGGAACAGACCACCCGCCCACGGGGAAAGCGGGGGTCCGTCGTGAGGGTCCCGCGAATCTCTCAGGCGCCGGCACCCGTCCGGCAGGGGACAGAGCGGAGAGGGAGCACCGGCCCGCAGGCCGCCTGTCCGGGCGGCCCCGCCACCTGAGGAGCACCTGTGACGACGACCCCCCACACTGCCCGGACCGGAGGCGAGTTCGTCGCCCGCCATCTGGGCCCCGATGCCGACGGACTCGCGCGGATCCTGGACACCATCGGCGTCGGCTCCCTGGACGAGCTCGCCGAGCGCGCCGTCCCCTCGGTCATCCTCGACGAGGTCGGCTCGGACGGACGGGCGGCAGGCATCAACGCGCTCCCGGAGCCGCTGTCGGAAGCCGACACCCTCGCGGCGCTGCGGGCGCTGGCCGACCGCAACACCGTCGCGGTGTCCATGATCGGGCAGGGCTACTACGACACCCTCACGCCGCCGGTGCTGATTCGCAACATCATCGAGAGCCCGGCCTGGTACACCGGCTACACCCCGTACCAGCCGGAGATCAGCCAGGGCCGTCTCGAGGCGCTGCTGAACTTCCAGACGATGGTCTCGGACCTGACCGGCATGGACATGGCCAACGCCTCCATGCTCGACGAGGGGACCGCCGCGGCCGAGGCCATGACGATGCTGCGACGGGCCAACCGCTCGTCCAAGAGCCCCCGCTTCGCCGTCGACGCCGACATCTTCCCCCAGACCGCGGCGATCCTCGCCACCCGCGCCGAGCCCCTCGGCATCGAACTGGTCACGGCGAACCTCGTCGACGACGGGCTCCCGGACGGCGAGTTCTTCGGGGCCCTGGTCCAGACCCCCGGTGCCTCCGGCCGCGTCGCCGACGTGGCGCCCCTCATCGAGAAGTGCCACGAGCGCGGCGTCATGGTCGCCGCGGGCGTCGACCTGCTGGCCGCGACGGTCCACACGCCGGCGGGGGAGAAGGGCGCGGACGCGTGCTTCGGCACCACGCAGCGGTTCGGCGTCCCCATGGGTTTCGGCGGGCCCCACGCCGGGTTCCTGGCGTGTCGCTCCGCGCACGCACGCAATCTCCCCGGCCGGCTGGTCGGTGTCTCGACGGACGAGGACGGGCGCGTCGCCTACCGACTGGCCCTGCAGACGCGGGAGCAGCACATCCGTCGCGAGAAGGCCACGTCCAACATCTGTACCGCGCAGGTCCTGCTGGCCGTCCTCGCGGCGATGTACGCCTCCTACCACGGCGCGGAGGGCCTCACGGCCATCGCCCGGCGCGTCCACGCCCATGCCGCCGCGCTCGCCGACGGACTCCGCGCCGCCGGGGTGGAGGTGCTGCACGACGCGTTCTTCGACACCGTCCGCGCCCGCGTGCCGGGCCGCGCCGACGAGGTGCTCGGCGCTGCCGCCGCGCGCGGCGTGAACCTGTGGAAGGTCGACGACGACACGGTGTCCGTCTCGTGTGACGAGGCCACCACCGCCGAGCACGTGGGGATCGTCCTCGACGCGTTCGGTGCCGACGCCGCCCGCACCGAGATCACGGTCGACCCGACCCACGGTGACCGCACGAGCGAGTTCCTGCAGCACGAGGCGTTCGTCCGCTACCGCACCGAGACGGCCATGCTGCGGTACCTCAGGGCGCTGTCCGATAAGGACATGGCGCTGGACCGGACCATGATCCCGCTCGGTTCGTGCACCATGAAGCTCAACGCCACCACCGAGATGGAACCGATCACGTGGCCGGAGTTCAACCGGCTCCACCCCTTCGCTCCGGCCGAGCAGACCGCCGGGATCCGCGAGCTGATCGGAGACGTCGAGCAGTGGCTGGTCGACATCACCGGTTACGCCGCCGTCAGCCTCCAGCCCAACGCCGGCAGCCAGGGCGAGTACGCGGGCCTGCTGGCCATCCGCGAGTACCACCGCTCCCGCGGCGACGACGACCGGACGGTCTGCCTCATCCCGTCCTCGGCGCACGGGACGAACGCGGCGTCGGCCGTGATGGCCGGCATGAAGGTGGTCGTGGTGGCCTGCCGCGAGAACGGCGACGTGGACGTCGACGACCTGCGGGCGAAGGTCGACAAGCACGGTTCCGAGCTGGCGGCGATCATGATCACCTACCCGTCGACCCACGGCGTGTACGAGCACGACATCGAGGACATCTGCGCGATCGTCCACGACGCGGGCGGCCAGGTCTACATCGACGGCGCGAACCTCAACGCGCTCGTGGGCGTCGCGCGTCCGGGCCGGTTCGGCGGCGACGTGAGCCACCTGAACCTGCACAAGACCTTTTGCATCCCGCACGGTGGCGGCGGACCGGGCGTCGGTCCGGTGGCTGTAGCCGAGCACCTGCGCGAGTTCCTCCCCGGCCATCCGCACGAGTCCGGGCTGGGCTCGGGCGGCGCGGTCTCGGCGGCGGCCTTCGGCTCCGCGTCGATCTTGCCGATCACCTGGGCCTACATCCGGATGATGGGCGCAGACGGCCTGCGCACGGCCACGCTGACCGCGATAGCGAGCGCCAACTACCTGGCCCGACGCATCGGCGAGCAATTCCCGGTCCTGTACTCCGGCGAGGGGGGCTGGGTCGCGCACGAGTGCATCCTCGACCTGCGCCCGCTCATCGACTCGGTCGGCATCTCGATCGACGACGTCGCCAAGAGGCTTGCCGACTACGGGTTCCACGCGCCCACCATGAGCTTCCCGGTGCCCAACACCCTGATGGTGGAGCCGACGGAGAGCGAGGACCTGGCCGAGCTCGACGCGTTCTGCGAGGCGATGGCGGCCATCCGCGCGGAGATCGACCGCGTCGCCGCCGGCGAGTGGACCGTGGAGGACAACCCGCTGCGCGGTGCGCCCCACACGGCCGAGAGCGTCTCCACCGACGAGTGGGACCACGCGTACCCGCGCAGTGTCGCCGGCTATCCCCTCGGTTCGGCCTGGCGGCCGAAGGTCTGGCCCGCCGTCCGCCGGATCGACGGCGCGCACGGAGACCGGAACCTCGTCTGCTCCTGCCCGCCCCTCGAGGCGTTCGCGCAGGACTGAGCGGCGGCCGCGGCCGGGCTCGGGGTCCGGGAAGTGTCGTACCCGTATGACACCGTGCGGGGCATGACCACCACCGGACCCCGCCTCGCGCCCGAACTACCCGCGGACTGTCTCGACTGGTGCCGCGCCCAGCCGCCCGCCCTGCTCGTCGCGGACGAGTACGTGGAGATCGACCTCGACCGCTGGAACCTCCGGCTCGCGGAGAGGGGGATCGACCTTCGTCTCGTCGCGGGAGGGCCCGACGGCGGGATCGTGCAGTCCGGGTCGGGCTACCTGCGCAGGAGTGATCTGTGGGCGGCGGGCCGCCGCGCCCGCGGTAGCCTGGAGGAATCCGTGGTGACGCTCTACATGTGCGCGGCCTGGCTATCCGCCCACCCGCTGCGGTCCGGCGTGAGGCGGGGGCTACCCGACTTCCGTGTCCCCGCCAGGGACCGTGCCGGGTGGCGTTCGGTGTCACCCCATGGTTTTCCCCTGGTGCTGCACGAGGTCGTGGACTGGCTCGACGCGCCGGTGGAGGCCATGAACCTGCTGCGTCACGGCGCGCCCGGGGGCGCGGGCCGCGGCGTCCCGGACCTGGGGTATCCGCTCGCCTCGCTCTACCTGTCCTCATTGGGCATGGCGTGGTCTGCGGAGAGCATCGTGCCGGTCGACCCCGCCGGGATCGGGACTCTGGTGCACGCCGGGTGGACCGAGATCGAGTCCTCCGCGCGGCTGACGCCCCGGCGCTACCAGCGTTACCTCGACGTGGTCGCCACGTGGGCGAGCGAGGCCGCGGTCGATCCGCTGGTAGTGGAGATGTGGCTGGTCCACGACTGGAACGAACGGCGCGCCCGGGAAGTCGCCCGCGGTGAGCCCCGGACCGGTTAGGGTCCGCGTATGGAACCACGCACAGTCTCAGTGGACGTCCCGGTCGGCGCGCTCGACGTGCTGGTCTGGGAGGGGAACGGCGGGGCGCCGGCCGAGGAGCCGGCGCGCACGGTGCTGGCACTGCACGGTTTCCCCGAATCGGCGTGGGAGTGGAAGGGTGTCGCGGAGAGTCTCGCCGGGCAGGGCGTGCGGGTGATCGCCCCGATGCAGCGCGGGTACTCACCCGATGCCCGGCCGGAAGGCGTCGATGCGTACGCGATCGAGCACCTGGCCGACGACGCGCTGGCGGTGATGGACCGCTTCGGGCTGGAGCGCGGGCACGTCCTCGGGCACGACTGGGGCGCGTGCGTCGCGTGGTGGCTGGCCGCCCACCACGCGAGCCGGGTCGCGAGCCTCACGGCCATCTCCGTGCCGCATCTCGGGGCGTTCGGCCACGCGATCAAGTCCGATCCCGACCAGCAGGCGCGGTCGGCCTACTTCGGACTGTTCCGGCAGGAGGGCAAGGCCGAGGACGTGCTGCTCGAAGGCGGGGCCCGCCGCCTGCGCGCCATGTTCGACGGGCAGGTCCCGGACGATCTCGTGGGCCGACACCTCGAGGTGCTCGGGGACCGGTCCGCCCTGACGGGAGCGCTCAACTGGTACCGCGCGATGAGACGCTACGAGCTGCCCGACGTCTCCGTCCCCACCACCTATCTGTGGGGCGGGCAGGATCCGGCGATCGCGCGGAGCGGGGCCGAGGCGACGGCGGCCAGGATGACGGGGGAGTACCGGTTCGTCCCGCTCACCGACCGGGGCCACTGGCTGCCCGAGGAGGACCCCGCGCTGGTCGCGCGCGAGGTCCTGGAACGGCTCGGCTGACCGCCGCCCGCCCGGCTCACCCCTGCCGGAGTTCGCGCTTGAGCAACTTGCCGGACTGGTTGCGGGGCAACTCGTCGACGAACACGACGCGCTTGGGCACCTTGAACGGTGCCAGGTACTCTCGCGCGCCCGCGATGATCTCGTCCTCAGTGGCCTCCGCGCCGTCCTTGAGGACCACGACGGCGGTCACCGCTTCGATCCACTTCGGGTCGGGCGTACCGATGACCGCCACCTCCGCGACCCGCTCGTCCTGGTACACGGCGTCCTCGACCTCGCGGGAGGCCACCAGGACACCGCCGGTGTTGATGACGTCCTTGATGCGGTCGACGACCTCGATGTACCCCCCGGCGTCCCGCACGACCAGGTCCCCGGAGTGGAACCACCCGTCACGGAACGCCTCGCGGGTGGAGTCGGGCTTGTTCCAGTAGCCTCTGCACAGCTGCGGGGAGCGGTAGACCACCTCGCCCCGCTCGCCGTCGGCGACCTCGAGTCCCGACTCGTCGACCACCCGGGCCTCGACGAAGAAGACCGGTCGACCCGCGCTGGCCGGCCTGTCGTCGTGCTCCTCGGGGCGCAGGACGCAGGCGAGCGGGCCGATCTCGGACTGGCCGAAACAGTTGTAGAACCCCAGTTCCGGGTACCTGGCCCGCAGGCGCTGCAGAACGGTCACGGGCATGATCGAGGCGCCGTACTGGGCCTTGCGGAGGCTCGACAGGTCGCGACGCTCGAGGTCCGGGTGGGACGCGAGGGGGACCCAGACGGTGGGTGCGAGGAACAGGGAGCCGATCCCGTCCTCTTCGATGCGGCGCAGGATCTCGGGGACGTCAGGGGCGGCCATCAGGTGCACGGTCGCGCCCAGTGACAGATACGGCATCGCGAACACGTGCATCGCCGCGGAGTGGTAGAGCGGCATGGTCACGAGCGGCTCATCGTCGGCGGTCAGATCAAGGGACAAGATGCAGCTGAGGTACTCGTGGACCAGCGCGGAGTGGGTCATCATCGCGCCCTTGGGCCGCGAGGTGGTACCCGAGGTGTACAGCAGCTGGGCGAGGTCGTCGCCGGAGGCGAGCGAGTCGACGGGCGTGACGTCGCCGGTCTCGAGTGCGGTACCCAACACGGTGCCGTCAGGTGCCTCGCCGGCGGCGGGCTGCAGCGCGAGGGGTGTCAGGGCGGGCAGGCTGTCGAGGACCGCATCGAGAGTGGGCGCCTGGGCGGGGTCGACCAGGACGAGCGAGGCCCCCGAGTCGGTGAGCAGGTACTCGAGCTCACCCCCCGTGAGGGCGTAGTTCACGGGTACGTGGATGTAACCCGCCCGCGAGGTCGCGAGGAAGGCGATGAGGTAGGCGTCCGAGTTGACGCCGTATGCCGCGATGCGGGCGCCGTCCTCGAGACCGTGCCCGGCGAGCAGGGTGGCGACGCGGTCGACGGCGGCGTCGAGGGCGGCGTAGGTCCAGCGACGATCCGCGAAGGTCAGGGCGACGCGGTCGGGGAACCGGGACGCCGATCGGCGCAGGGTGGCGTCAATGGTGTCGGAGGCGGCGGTGGAGGGGGCGAGTGAGGGGGTGTCGGTCATGGTCTGACCTTATAGCGGCGTGCGGCGGCCGGGTCGTGAAGTCAGTCGTCCGAGCGGAGCAGCTCGAGGACGGCCGGTGGGATGGCGCCGTCGGCCTCGCGCGGCGTCCACTGCTCGCTGGGGACCCACTGGGAGCCGCAGCCCCGGCACGCGAACAGGGGCTCGCCGCGGCGCTCGACGGGCGTGCGGTTCCAGTTGCACAGGTCGCGGCAGGACCGTACCCGCAGGGCGGCGAGGTCCGGGTCGGCGCGGCGCCGCGCGAGGGAACGGAGGGAGGCTAGTCCAGACATGTCACCGTTCACGATAGTCCGGCGGGGGCAGCGGGGTCCGCGTCGCGGGGGTCGGCAGGGGTGGCCTCGTGCGTCGGTAACCTGGGCGGATCATCGGGGAACGGAGCAGACGGATGAGTGCGTGCCCGTGTGGCAGTGGGATCGATCTCGGGGCGTGTTGCGGCCCGCTCGTGGAGGACGGGGTGCCCGCGCGGACGGCGGAGGAGCTGATGCGCTCGCGCTATACGGCGTTCGCGCTCGGACGGACGGACCACCTCTGGCGCACGTGGCATCCGCGGACGCGTCCGCCGGTCGTGGAGGCGTCGGGTGTGGAGTGGACCGGGCTCACCGTCCTGGAGGTGGTCGCCGGGGGCGAGGGTGACGACGACGGGGTGGTCGAGTTCGAGGCGAGGTACGTCGAGCCCGGCGACCGGGGGGTGATGCGTGAGCGTTCCCTGTTCGAGCGCAGGGGAGGGCGGTGGACGTACGTCGCGGCGGATCCGGCGGGAGCGGGCCCGGCGGGTGCCTAGGACGGCGTCGGATCGACGGGCTGTCGCGTCACCGTGATCGATCCGATCGTGGACGGGCTCGTCAGGTCGATGCGGCCGACCCTGGCTCCACGGGGCACGGTCCACGCCACCATGCCGTTGATCTCCTGCCCGGGGGTCGTCATCACCGACGGGACGAGCGGGTCGGGCACTGTCCCGGAGGGGTCGGTGATCCGCTCGAACGGCCGGCCCGACGGGTCATAGGCGGTGAGGTCCTCGGGGCCGATCTCCGGTTGGCCGGCGGACTGGACCGCGCGCACGTCCACCACGAGGACGGGGTCCGGGTACGAGTAGGACTGCACGAACCGCAGGTTCGACACCGTGACGGTGGCGTCCCAGTTCTCGGCGGACACCGGGAACGGCCGGTCGAACTGCTGGGAAGTGGGCAGCGGCCCGCTCGGTGCGGCGGCTGGGGCGGGTACTCCGCGTCGTTCGTCGCCTCCGACGAGCGAACAGGAACTGGTGAGCATGGTCGCTGCGGTGACCACGGCGACGAGGGCGGCGCGACGCATGGGCACTCCTGTGGCGGGATCGGGCGCCGGGCCCTTCCCGGCGGTGCCGATCCTACGTCTCACCGGTGCCGGGATCGTCGGAGGCGCGCAGGTCGCGGGAGTTCCCGCCGGCGACTCGTCGCGCGAGATCGGGGTAGACGTCGTCGAGTTCGGCGGTGATCTCGGCGAGGTGGATCTTGAAGTTGACGGGGACGAACACCCTGTCGACGAACTCCGACTCGGCCGTGATGGTCGAGCCGTCGAACACGTACCGGCACCACAGTGAGTCGCGGTTGAGGATCGCGACCTCGGTCTCGGCCGCCGCCGCGTCCTGCACCCCGGTCACCAGCGGGCTGCGGAACACGATGAGGGGGAGGGAGCGGTGTGCGCGCACGAAGAGCAGGACACAGCCTGCGGGAACGGTGAACACGTCGTGCTCGTCGGGGTGCATGCGCCTGCGGTAGACCGCGGCGAGCGCCGCGCCCACCGCCCTGGTCGCCTGGTCGGGGTCGGTGATGGGTTGCGGGCGGAAGTCGTCCTCGTCGCCGCTCCCGTGTGGTTCCGTGGGGCCGCCGGGGCGTGCCGCGCTCGCGTCCGCGGGATCCGGGCCGGACGCCGCAGCCCGGGCGTCCGGGTCGTCGACGTCGGCCACGTCGTGGAGGAAGACCGGATGTCGGATTCCGAAGACCTGCTCGAGCGTGCCGGCGACGAGGTGGGTGAGTTCGGTGGCCCGGTCCGTGGGCAGGGCGACCTGGGGCCCGGGTGTCGGCATCGCCGTCGCCTCGGCGTCCGCGGCCCGCCAGCCGAGCGCGGCCAGTTGCGCGAGTTGCGCGGGTCGCAGCGGGGCGGGGGCGTCGTCCGATCCACCCCCGGAGACCTCGGCCTCGAGTCGCCGCTGTCCCACCGCGGTGAAGCGGATGAACGGCGTGAGGGGCGACGGCGCGCCGAAGACGGGCACCGCCAGGTCGAAGGTGGCACCGGGGATCAGGTCACGCAGGAGATCCGCCAGGCGGGAGGCGAACCGGTCCCACCCGGCGGCGATCGACGCGTCCACGTCGAACTCGAATGCCGGCATGCTTGGCAGTCAACCATCGAGTCACCGCGCCCGTCAGCGGTTCGGGCGGTGTCCGACCCACAGGGGCCAGGGATCGTCGGCGCCCGGTCAGGCGTTCTCGCGCGCGTGCCCCGCCTGGTGGTCCGCCCAGTACTCGTCGGAACCGTCGAAGCCCACCCGGATGCCGCCGCGGTGCTCGATGATCTCCGGCTCGATCGGTGAGATCGTGCGTTCCGCCGCCAGGGCGGCGGCGACGTCCGGGAACTCCGACAGGTGACGGAGCTGGGTCCAGGTGGGCGGGAGGAGCATGGAGCGCCCCGCGCGGAAGTCGGCGAGCAGGTCGACCGGGCGCGCCCACATGGTGAGGTCGACCTCGGTGGTCTGGTCGTCGGGTTCCTGACCCACGGGCAACGCGGCGAGGAAGAACCGGGTGTCGTACCGGCGGGGCTCGACCGACGGGGTGATCCAGTGGTCGAACGGGCGCAGGCGATCCGCGGCGAGGGACAGCTCCTCGCGGGCCAGAAAGGCACTGAACGACAGCTCGTGGGCCTCGAGCTCGGTGCGCGCCGCGTGGTACCGCCCCGCGTCGGAGACGGGCGCGCCGTCCCGGTGGTCGGCGAGGAGGACGCCGCACTCCTCGAAGGTCTCGCGGGCCGCGGCGCAGACCAGCCGCCGTGCGCGCGGTTCGTCGCAGCCGAGGCGCTCGGCCCACCACGCGGGGGAGGGGCCGGTCCAGGCGAGGTCAGGGTCGTCGTCGGCGGCGTCGACGCCACCCCCGGGGAACACGGTCATCCCGCCGGCGAAGGCCATGCCCTTGACGCGGCGCGCGACGAACACCTCCGGGCCGGCATCGGAGTCGCGGATCACCATCACGGTGGAGGCGTCCTTGACGGGGCGGGCGGTGGTCTGGTCAACCTCGGTCATGAGGTCAGTCTCGCCCGCCGCATAGTGACACGCGCCACCGGGGTCCGCTCACGGCGCCGTCAGACCGTCGAGCCGACGCCGTCGCCGGGGTCCGACGTGGTGCCGCCCTCGGGGCGGTCGGTCAGTACGCCGTAGAGGACCCGCCGGACGTGCACCTCGAGTTCCCTGCGTCCCTCGCTGGCGGAGGAGCGCTCGACGCCGCACCGCACGATGGTCATGTAGAGGACGTCGAACACGGTCTGGGCGGCGCCGGCCATGTCCGCGGGCGTCACCGCGCCGCCCGCGTACCCCGCGAGTACGGCGGCGATGAGCTCCCGCAGCTCGCCGAGGATGCGTTGCGCTTCGGCCCGGTGGGGGCCGGCCTCTCCGAACAACGTCTCGCGGTGATAGGCGGCGATGTTCTCGGGCTGCCTGTCGAGCGCCACCAGCAGGGGCTCGCACAGGACGACCAGGTCCTCGACCGCGTCCCCGGTCTCGGGAACGGTCTCGACCATCGCGCGGAACTCCTCGTTGGCGACCATGCACAGGAGTTCGCCCTTGGACTGGGCGTAGCGGAAGAGCGTCCCCGTTCCGACCTCGGCGCGGTCGGCCACCTGCTGGGTGGTGACGGTCGAGTACCCGTGCCGGGAGAACAGTTCGAGGGCGGCGGCGTGGATGCGCCGCTGTTTGTCGGCCTTGTTGAGCTCGCGGCGGCCCGGCTCTCGGGTCTGACTCACGAGAACCACTCGGTGGGCGGGCCGGCGGTGACCAGTAGCGAGAACACGATCGCCACCACGATCAGGGTGACCACCAGCGCCACGACGGGCGAGCGCAGTGCGAAGGCGAGGACCCGGTCCGCCGGGCCGTCGGGCCGGTCGCCGCCCGGGCCGAGCCGCCACGGGCCCTCGAGCAGGCCACGTCGCTCGACCGACCGCTCGAACGGGACCGTGGCGTACGGGATCACCGCCGAGGCCAGACCGAGGATCCCGGTGCCGGCGGACCAGCGCTTGTCCGTCCACACCGCCAGGGTCGCCACGACGTAGCACAGGAACACGAATCCGTGGATGCCGCCACCCACCGAGGTGGCCCAGTCCTGCCCGAAGCCGTATTTGCCGATCATCCCCAGAATCAGGAGAGTCCAGGTGACCACCTCCGCCAGAGCGAGTCGCTTGTAGAGAACGCGGGGGGTCACGGCAGGCCTCCAGTCATCGGGTGGGGTTCGTCGGACATCGTACGGTCCCCGGCCCGGTGGGCGGCCCCCCGGTCGGCGACGACTCACCCGTGGAGTGCGAGCGAGGCGAAGCGGACCTCCCCGGCCTCGTCACTGGCGGCGAGATCCACCACCCCCTCGATCGCCCAGCCGTGGTCGCCCTCGGGGTCGTCGAGCACCTGGCGCACCCGCCACGTCCCCGGAGACACCGCGGGGCCCGACTCGCTCACGGTGAACAGCGCCGGGCCCCGCGCGGCGGGCCCGGTCCCGATCTCGTCGTATTCGTCCCAGTAGGCGTCGATCTCCGAGTCCCAGTCGGGGTGCTCGGGCACGTCGGTGTCCAGCTCGGCGAGCCGTTCGATGTCGTCGCGGGCGAGCAGTTCGACGCGGCGGAACATCGCGTTGCGCACCATCACCCGGAACGCACGCCGGTTCGCCGTCACCGGGCGGGCCGCGCCCGCGCTCTCGCCGAAGGCCAGTTCGGCGACCTGCTCAGCGGATACGTCGGGATCGGTGAGCAGCTCCCACTCGTCGAGCAGGCTGGAGTCGACCTGCCGGACCAGTTCGCCCAGCCACTCCACGAGGTCGTCGAACTCCTCGGAACGGCGGTCGGCGGGGACGGTCTGACGCAGCGCGCGGTAGGCGTCGGTGAGGTAGCGCAGGACGGCGCCCTCGGACCGGCCGAGGCCGTAGGCCGAGACGAGGTCCGAGAAGGTCATCCCGCGCTCGACCATCTCGCGGATGACCGACTTGGGGGACGGCTCGATCCCCGACACCCACGGGTGCCCTGCGCGGTAGGCGTCGTACGCGTCGGCGAGGAGGTCGGACAGGGGCTTGGGCCAGGAGATGTCCTCGACCAGCTCCATCCGTTCGGAGTACTCCACGCCGTCGGCCTTGAGGGCGGCGATCGCCTCGCCGCGGGCCTCGCGCTGCTGTGCGTAGAGGATCGGGCGCGGGTCGTCGAGCACCGCCTCGATGACGGAGACCAGGTCCAGCTCGGGGGTCGGGGAGTCGGGGTCGAGGACCTCCATCGCGGCGATCGCGAACGGGGCCAGCGGTTGGTTCAGGGCGAAGTCCCGTTGGAGATCCACGGTCAGCCGTACGTGGCGCCCGTCGTCGTCGGGCTCGGCCAGTCGTTCGACGATCCCGGCGGCCTCCAGCCCCCGGAACAGCTCGATCGCGCGCAGGACGTGGTGGCGCACCCGCGCGCGGGTCTCGTGCGAGGACAGCAGGAGGTGCCGCATGTGGGTGTAGCAGCTGCCGGGTCGGGAGATGATGTTGAGCAGCATCGAGTTGCTCACCTCGAAGCGGCTCGTGAGCTGCTCGGGCTGGGCGCCGACGAGCTTGTCGAAGGTGGAGCGCGACCAGTTGACGAAGCCCTCCGGGGGCTTCTTCTTGGCGGCCTTGGCCTTCTTCTTGGGGCTCGCGGCGGCCTTCGCGGCGGCCTTGGCGTTCTCGATCTCGTGCTCGGGGGCGAGCACCACGACGAATCCCTCGGTGTCGAAGCCTGCGCGGCCCGCACGGCCAGCGATCTGGTGGAACTCGCGCGCCTTGAGCACGCGCTGTCGGCGGCCGTCGAACTTGGTGAGGCCGGTGAACAGGACGGTGCGGATGGGGACGTTGATGCCCACGCCGAGGGTGTCGGTGCCGCAGATGACGGTGAGCAGGCCGTCCTGGGCCAGCCTCTCGACGAGCCGGCGGTACTTGGGCAGCATCCCGGCGTGGTGGACGCCGATGCCGTGGAGGAGGAGCTTGCGGAGCGTCCTACCGAAGTTCGTGGTGAAGCGGAAGCCGCCGATCTCGGTGGCGATGGCGGCTTTCCGATCCTTGTCGGCCACGGCGAGCGAGGTCAGGGCCTGGGCCTGTTCGAGCGCGGCGGCCTGGGTGAAGTGGACGATGTAGACGGGGGCTTTGCCGTCGCGCAGCAGCAGCTCGACCGACTCGTGGACGCCGGACAGCGCGTACTCGAACGAGAGCGGCACCGGGCGCTCGGTGCCGCCGATGTAGACGCACTGCCGACCGGTGCGCCGGTGCAGGTCCTCCTGCAGCCAGTCCACGTCGCCGAGCGTGGCGGACATGAGCAGGAACTGGGTGTCGGGCAGCTCGATGAGCGGGACCTGCCACGCCCAGCCCCGGTCGGGCTCCGAGTAGTAGTGGAACTCGTCCATCACCACCTGCCCGATCTCGGCGCCCGCCCCTTCGCGCAGCGCGATGTTGGCGACGATCTCGGCCGTCGCGCAGACGATGGGGGCGTCGGCGTTGACGGCGGCGTCGCCGGTGAGCATGCCGACGTTCTCGGCCCCGAACACCTCGCACAGCGCGAAGAACTTCTCGCTCACGAGCGCCTTGATAGGCGCGGTGTAGTAACTGCGCTGACCGCGGGCCATCGCGGCGAAGTGGGCGCCGAGGGCGACCAGGGACTTGCCTGACCCGGTGGGGGTGGCGAGCACGACGTGGCTCCCGGCGGCCATCTCGAGTACGGCCTCCTCCTGGGCCGGGTACAGCGTCAGACCCCGGTCCGCGGCCCAGGCCACGAACGCGTCGAACACCGCCTCCTCGTGGAGGTCGGCGGGGACGTCGTCGAGATCGGTGAGGAGTTGGGGCAGCTGCACCCGGCCGAGCCTAGTCGCCGGCGGGCGTCACCCGTCGCGTTGCGGGTCGTCGCCCTGCCCGCCGTCGCCCGTCTGCTGGGCGAGGAACCGCTCGAACTCCGCTCCGATCTCGTCGCCCGACGGCAGTGGCTTGCCGCCCGGGTTGAGGGAGTCGGAACCGAGGCGCGTCTCCATGAACTCGTCGTACTGCTTCTCCATGAGCTCCACGGCGGTGAGGATCTCGGGGCTCTGCGCGATCTGCGCGTTGACCTGGGCGGTGAACTCCTCGGCGGCCTTCTCCAGCTCGGCGGTGGGCAGCTCGAGGTCGGCGATCTCGGCGATGCTGCCGACCAGGTGCAGCACGGCTGCCGGGTAGGCCGTCTGCGACAGGTACTGCGGCACGTGCACGGTGAAGCCCGCGGAGGGAATCCCGTGTTCGGCCATCCGCAGCTCGAGCAGGGAGGTCACGTTGCCGGGCACCGAGAACTCGCCGGGCCAGGCGGAGAACCCCTTGATGAGGTCCACATCGCTGGCGTGGGCGCTCGAGTTGGTGGGCCGGGTGTGGGGGACGCCGAGGGGCATCGCTCCCAGCCCGATCGACATCCGGACCCCGAAGGACCCGGCGAGGTCGATCACGGACTCGGTGAAGCCGTCCCACTTGAGATCCGGCTCGAGCCCGGACAGGAGCAGGAAGGACGTTCCGTCGGAGGCCTTGACCGCGTGCATCTGGATGGTCGGCTCGTTGTAGTCCGCGAAGCGGTCGAACGAGTACTTGAGATGCGGGCGGCGCGAGCGGTAGTCCACGAGCTCGTCGACGTCGAACTCGACGATGAGCTGGGAGTCCAGGCTCTCGCGGAGATGCTCGGACACGCCCTGGATCGCCAGTCCGGCATCGGAGAAGCCCTCCAGTCCGTGCACGAGGACCGGCCCGCGGCCGTCCTCGGAACGCAGGTCGGGAACGGGTTCGATCAGTCGGTACAGATCGCTGTGCCTGGCCATGTCGACTCCTCTCGTCACCACACCCCGTCCGTCGGTGGCGGGGCTCGCCCGGTCGTCCATCCGGGACGGGGGGTTCACCACTGTCACAACGTCACCACCCGCGAGATGATTCCCGCGCGATCCCCACAGGCCCCGTCTCCCTCCACAGGCGGCGGTCGGTCCGGCGTCCCGGGGCGGGGAGCGGCCGCCGGGGTGGCCGATGGTGGGTCCGGTGCACGACACCCGCGGACCACGCCACGACGGGGCGTGGACGCGCGAGACGAACGGGCGGCGAGCGATGACGACGGGCGAGTTGAAGGACGAGGGCGGCACGGACGGGCGGGCGACGGTGGTGATCACCTCGCCGGAGGAGCTGATCGCCTCGATACCGGCGATGCTCGGCTTCCCGCCGGGGCCGGGGTCGGTGGTGATCCTGTGCGGTCGCACCGCGGACGGTGGACAGGGGCCGGTGGTGCGGATGGACGTCGACCGGCTGCTGGACGACGGCCGTGGATTCCCCGGGGCCGACGACCTCCTCGACGACCCAGACGACCCCGACGACCTCGCCGACCTCGACGATCCGTTAGTCGAGGACCCGCTGGACGGCCTCCCCGGTGACGCGGGCGACCCCGGCGACGCCGCGATCGGTCGTGCCCGTCCGGCGATCGACCCCGGCCCGGCGCGGGGACTCGCGCGGTTCTGCGCGCGGGAGGGCATCGACTCGGTGCACCTGGTGGTGGTCCACGAGAACTGTGCGGACGGGTATCTGGCGGGGCTGCGTGCGGAGGACGCCGCGTCGGCGTTCGAATACTGGCTGGGCGAGGCGGGCACCGGGGTGGAGGCGGCCTACGGGGTCGGTGAGTTCGCCGAGGGGGAGCCGTGGGTGGATCTGTTCGGGATGACCCGGGGTGTGCAGATCGACCCGGACACGACGCAGATCGCCGCGGTACACGCGTACGACGGCCGCGTCCGGGCCGGCTCGAGGGACGAGATCGACCGGCTGTACCTCGTCCGCGACCCCGACGCGTGCGACGAGGACCGCCCGGATGACGCCGTCGTGGGCGGTGCGGGAGAGGTGGACGCGGCCGACCCGGGTGGCGGGTCCGCAGGGGGACGCGACCGGCGCGCGGAGCGGGCGCGCGCGGTCGCGGCGGCGGTGGAGCGCCATGACGACGCCGCGCGTCGGCTGGGAGTGGGGGAGGAGGTCGACGACGACGAGCTCGCCGCCATCGGGCGGGACCTGCTGGTGATCGCCGTTCGTGACGAGATCTACCGACGTCTCGCGCAGCGGGGGCTGGGCGATCGCGACGGTCGGCGGCTCGTGTGGTGGGCGGTCGCGCGTCGTCGGCCCGCGCGCGAACGCTCGGTGGCGCTGTTGCTGTTGGGTGCGGCGTCGTACTTCGCGGGCAGCGGGGTGCACGCGTGGTCGGCGCTGTCGGCCGCCGTCGACGCCGACCCGGGGAACAACCTGGCCCGGCTGCTGCTCCAGGGGCTGCACCACGGGATGGCGCCCGAGCGGCTCAGGAGGGTGGCGGCGACCGCGTGAGCCGTGTCCGCGGCGGGAGGCCGCCCGTCAGCGGGGGGCCGAGTGGGCGCGGTCGCCGAGCGCCCCGGTGAACGCCCAGGCGTCCTCGACCACCGTGCGCAGGTCCGTCCGGGTGGGGTTCCAACCGAGCTCGGCGATCGCCCGGGCGCTCGAGGCCACGAGGACCGCGGGGTCGCCGGCGCGCCGGGGGGCGACGACGTCCGGGATCGGGTGCCCGGTGACCTCGCGGCACACGTCGATCACCTCGCGGACGGAGAATCCCTCGCCGCTGCCGAGATTGAGCACACGGTGGACCCCCGGGGCGTTGGACTCCAGGGCCAGCAGGTGGGCGTCCGCGAGGTCCGCGACGTGGATGTAGTCGCGGATGCAGGTGCCGTCGGGGGTGGGCCAGTCGTCGCCGAAGACCTTGATGTGGTCCCGGTGACCCAGGGCGACCTGGAGCACCAGCGGGATGAGGTGGGTCTCCACGACCCGGTTCTCACCCGCGCCGTGGTAGGCGCCGGCGACGTTGAAGTAGCGCAGGCTGGTCGCGGCGAGTCCGTGCGCGACCGCGTACGAGGTGATGGCGTGGTCGATCGCCAGCTTGGTCGCCCCGTAGGTGTTGGTCGGCCGGGTGGGCATGTCCTCGGTGATGGGCACCTGCTCGGGCTCGCCGTAGGTGGCCGCGGTGGAGGAGAACACGAGGTTCCCGACACCGGCCGCCCGCATGGCGTCCAACAGGGCCAGCGACGTGACCACGTTGCCCTGCCAGTACTCCTCGGGCTTCTCGACGGACTCGCCGACGAGCGAGCGCGCGGCGAAGTGCAGCACGCCGTCGAAGGACGGGTCGAGGACCTCGCCCGCGCGGGCGGCGACGTCACCCTCGAGGAAGGTCGCCCCCTCGGGGACGCCGTCCCGGTTACCGGTGGACAGGTCGTCGAGGATCACCACCTCGTGCCCGCGCTCGATGAGGACGGTGGCGCACACTCCGCCGACGTACCCGGCCCCGCCGGTGACGAGGAGTTTCACGACAGGATCTCGACCTGGATGGCGTGGGCGTGGTCGCCGTCGAGTTCGACGGTGCGGCCGTCCCCCGAGTCGAGTTCGACGAGGTGCCCGCGGCGGGTCGCGGTGACGGTCTTGAGCGGCTCCACGCCGGCGGCGCGGAACTCGGAGATCAGGTCCGTGTCGATCTGCACGTTCTCGCCGATCGCCCGGATGCGCACGGTGTGCGGTGTGTCGGTGGGCAGCGCGGATAGCCGGACGTGGTCGCCGTGGTCGAGCGTCGACTCGGCGTAGCCGATGCGGTCCAGACCGGGGATCGGATTGCCGTAGGGCGACGTCCGGGGGTCGTCGAGCACCTCGATGAGACGCCGTTCGACGTCGTCGCTCATCACGTGCTCCCACCGGCACGCCTCGGCGTGGACCTTCTCGAGCTCGAGCCCGATCACGTCCACCAGGAGCCGCTCGGCCAGGCGGTGCTTGCGCATCACGTCCACCGCGAGCTCGCGCCCGGTGGCGGTGAGCTGGAGGTGCCGGTCGGGTGCGACGAGCACCAGCCCGTCGCGCTCCATCCGGGCCACCGTCTGGCTCACGGTCGGGCCGCTCTGCTCGAGGCGCTCCGCGATCCGCGCCCGCAGCGGGATCACGCCCTCCTCCTCGAGTTCGTAGATGGTGCGGAGGTACATCTCGGTGGTGTCCACCAGGTCCTTCACGCTGCAGTCCTCCACGTCTGGATTCGAATCGACATCCCGGTGGGTGACGACACCGACCGGGTTCTCACACCGAGACTACCGTCGGGCCACCGACCGGGGTGGGGAGCCGACGTTCATCGGCCGCCCCCGTCGTCGCCGCGTAGATTGTTGAGGTGATGTACCCCACGGATCTGGCGGGGTGCGCGGGCCGGGAGAGACCCGGTCCGACGAGAGGGCGGTGGCCATGGCCGGGATCGCGGACGGCGTCGAGGCGAAGGTGGTGTGGAGCCCGTCGCTGCTCGAGTACCGACACTCCGCCGATCACCCCATGAGTCCGAGGCGCCTCGACCTGACCATGTCGCTGGCCACCGAACTCGGCGTGCTGCAGGGGGTGGAGTTGCTCGATCCCGGCACGGCCGGTGACGACGAGCTGCTGCGGGTGCACACCTCGCGCTACATCGACGCCGTGAAGGCGGCCGGCGACCTGTCGCCGGGGGAGCACGTCGGGATGAGCCACGGTCTGGGCACGGCCGACAACCCGACGTTCCCGGCGATGCACGAGGCCAGCGCGGCGGTCGCCGGCGGCACGCTGACGGCCGCCCGCGCGGTGGCCAGCGGGGCCGCGACGCGCGCGGTCTCCGTCGCCGGCGGGATGCATCACGCGATGCCCGCGGCCGCCGCCGGATTCTGCGTGTACAACGACGCGGCCGTGGCGATCAGCTGGCTGCTGGACAACGGTTTCGACCGCATCGCCTACGTCGACCTCGACGTCCACCACGGCGACGGCGTCCAGACCGCGTTCTACGAGGATCCCCGCGTCCTCACGGTCTCACTGCACCAGCACCCCGCGACCCTCTGGCCGTCGACGGGCTGGGCGTCCGAGGCCGGCGTGGGCCGCGCGGAGGGCACGGCCGTCAACCTCGCGTTCCTGCCCGCGGTCACCGACGACCTCTGGCTCCGCGGTTTCCACGCCGTGGTCCCGGGCGTCCTGCGCGCGTTCGAACCGCAGATCATCGTCCTGCAGGCGGGGTGCGACTCGCACCGCGAGGACCCCCTCGCCGATCTGTCGTTGACCGTCGACGGACACCGGCGTTCATACCTTGACGTCATCGCCCTGGCCGACGAGCTCTGCGAGGGGCGCCTCATCGCGGTCGGCGGCGGTGGCTACGAGCTGGTGCGGGTGGTCCCGCGCTCGTGGACCCACCTCATCGCGGCGGTTCTCGGGGCGCCGGTCGACCCGGGCACGGCGATCCCGGAGGGGTGGCGGTCCGCCGCCGGTCGGCTCACCGTTCCCGATCGGGTCCCGAAGGTGATGGGCGACGGCGAGATGCCGACGTTCGCACCGTGGGAGCCGGCGGGCGCCGACCGCGGGGTCGAGATGGACCGCTCGCTGGCCCGGCTGGACCAGTCGATCCTCGACACCCGTCGCACGGTCTACCCCCTGCTGGGGCTCGATCCCGACGACCCCCGGGACTGACCGCTTCTCGAGCCCCGTCCGGCACGACCTCGCATTGGAGGACCCCATGGCGCACCCCGGCGACCCCGCGACCGGCCCCACCGCAACCGAGACCCCGGAACCCGGCGGGCGTCCGGGCGATCCGCCCCCCGCGGTCGATCCGCCCGAGCACGCCTCGACCGACACCTCGGTCGACGAGTACCCCGAGGGCTACCCGCACGAGTGGGCCGCGGACGTCCTCGGCTCGGACGGCCGGGCGGTGCGGATCCGCCCGATCCTGCCCAACGACGCCGAGAAGATCGCCCGCTTCCACACCAGCCTGTCCGAACGCACCCGTTACCTGCGCTATTTCGGATCCCGGGACGTCCTGAGCGATCGGGAACTACGGCGGATGACCCACGTCGACTACCGCGACCGGATGGCGTTCGTCGCCGAGTTGGGCGCGGAGATCATCGGGATGGCGATCTACGAACGGCTGCCGGACTCCACGTTCGCGGAGGTCGCCTTCACGATCTCCGATCAGCACCAGGGCCGGGGGCTGGGCTCGATCTTCCTCGAGCACCTGGCCGGCGCGGCGGCCGAGTGCGGGATCGACCACTTCGAGGCTGAGGTCCTCTCCGAGAACCGGTCGATGATCCAGGTGTTCCGCCGAGCCGGGTACGAGATCTCACGGTCCTTCGACGGCTCCACGCTGCACCTCGAGTTCGCCATCGATCCCACCGAGGCGCTGACGAACGTCCGGAACTCGCGGGAGGCCGCGGCGGAGGCCCGGAGCCTGGCGCGGGTGCTGAACCCGGGATCGGTCGCCGTGATCGGCGCGTCCGACCAGGTGGGCAAGATCGGCCACACCGTCATGCGCAACCTCATCGGCAACGGGTTCGCCGGCCCCGTCTACCCCGTCAACTCGGACGCCACCTCGGTGCAGTCGGTCCGCGCGTACGCGAGCGTCCGGCACATCCCGGATCCTGTCGACCTCGCCGTCGTCGCCGTGCCCGCCGCCTCGATGTCGGAGGTCCTCGACGACTGCCTGTCCAAGGAGGTGTCGACGCTCGTCGTCATCTCCGCCGGGTTCTCCGACGTGGGGAGCGCGGGAGTCGTCTCGGAGCGACGACTGGTCAGCGAGGCCAGGGCGCACGGGATGCGCGTCGTCGGCCCCAACGCGCTCGGTGTGATCAACACCTCCGCCGACGTCAAGCTCAACGCCACGCTGGCCGAGGTCGTCCCCGGCCCGGGCCGGGCCGGATTCTTCTGCCAGTCCGGTGCGCTCGGCATCGCGATCCTCGCCGCCGCGGCGCGGCGCGGGCTCGGGCTGTCGACGTTCGTCTCCGCCGGCAACCGCGCGGACGTGTCCGGTAACGACCTGCTGCAGTACTGGGACACGGACACCTCGACCGAGGTGGTCCTGCTCTACCTTGAAAGCTTCGGTAACGCCCGCAAGTTCTCGCGGATCGCGCGGCGCGTGGCCCGCAACAAGCCGGTCGTGGTCGTGCGGCGGGCCGTGGACGACCTGGAGTCCGGCGTGGAGGGGCTTACCGCGAACGCGATCGGGGGACTGTTCCGCGACTCCGGCCTCATCCAGGTGGACTCCATCACCGACATGTTCGACACCGCCACCCTGCTCGCCTACCAACCGCTGCCCACCGGCGGTCGCCTGGGGATCGTGGGCAACTCCTCGGCCGTCGGCAGGCTCGGCGCGGACTCCGCCCGCCAGCAGGGGTTCACCGTCTCCCACGCCGTGGACCTGGGTGCCGGGGCGTCGCCCGAACAGTTCCGCGAGGCCATCGCGGACGCGCTCGCGCGAGACGAGGTCGACTCGGTTCTCACGGTGTTCGTCCCGCCGGTCGCCACGGATCCGGACTCTTATGCCGAGGCGATCCGCGCGGCGGCGGCGGAGAGCGCCAAGCCGGTGGTGAGTACGTTCCTCGCCGGCGAGGGCCTGCCCGAGGGGTTGACCGTGACGGACGAGTCGGGCGTGGCGGCCCGCGGTTCGATCCCGTCCTACCCCTACCCGGAACGCGCGGTGTCGGCGCTCGTGCGGGCCCGGCGGTACGCCGAGTGGCTCGACCGGCCGGCCGAGGAGCCCGCCGAATACTCCGATATCGACCGCGCTCGGGCCCGCGAGCTCGTGGACTCGCTGTCCCAGCTCCACGCCGGGACCGAGTCGTTCGAGCTCACGCAGGGCCAGGTCCGGGCCCTGCTCGAGTGCTACGGGATCGACATCGTCGACTACCGCGTCGTCACCGACGTCGATCAGGCCGTGATGGCGGCCGACGAGCTGGGCTACCCGGTAGCGGTCAAGGCGATGAGTGACCGGTGGCGCACCCGCAGCGACCAGTCGGGGGTCCGCCTCGACCTCGCCGACTCCGCGGCGGTGCGGCACGCCTTCGCGTTGCTCCAGTCCACGACCGGGTCGCGGTCGCTGCACGTGCAGAAGATGGCCACGAAGGGCGTCGCGGTGACCATCCGCGTCGCGGACCACCCGATCTTCGGCTCGTTGATCTCGTTCGGACTGTCCGGGATGCTCTCCGACCTGCTCGCCGACCGGGCGTTCAGCACACTGCCCATCTCCCCCTCCGAGGCGTCGGCGCTCCTCGGCAGACCGCGGGCGGCGCCGATCCTCGACGGCTACGCGGGGGACGCGCCGGTCGACCGCGACGCACTTGTGGAACTCATGGGGCGGGTGTCATGTCTGGTGGAGGACGTCCCCGAACTGCGCCGCCTGGCGATCGACCCCGGACTGGCCGCACCCGACGGGCTCTCCGTGCTCTACGCCACTGTGCGGCTCGGTCCGCCGCCCCGCTTCAGCGGGAACGAGGGGCCCCGCAGGCTCCGCTGACGCCGGTGCCCGGTGCCCGGTGCCCGGTGGCCGCGGCGACGACCACGCGGGCACCGGCACAGACGAGCGGCGGCCCCGCCCTTCGTGGGCGGGGCCGCCGGAGTGTGACCGGGGTCGGGGAGGATCAGACCGCGTAGGACCGCAGCTTGTCGGCGCGACGGCCCTCACGGAGCTTGGCCATGACCTCACGCTCGATCTGGCGGACGCGCTCACGGGACAGGCCGAAGCGCTTGCCGATCTGGTCGAGGGTGCGGGGCTGCCCGTCGTCGAGCCCGAACCGCAGGGTGATGACCTGCTGCTCACGCTCCTCGAGAGTGGCCAGCACGGCGCGCACGTCCGAGTGCATGACGTTGGACACCACCGTGTTCTCGGCGCTGGTGGCCTCGGCGTCCTCGATGAAATCGCCGAGCGGGGCCTCCTCGTCCGCGCCGACCGGCATGTCCAGGCTCACCGGGTCGCGCGAGTGGTCGAGGAGCTCCTCGATCTTGTGAGCGGGGATCCCCGACTCCTCGGCCAGTTCCTCGAGTGTGGCCTCGCGGCCCAGCTGCTGGTGCAGCTCACGCTTGATGCGCGCGAGCTTGTTGACCTGCTCGACCAGGTGGACCGGGAGACGGATCGTGCGCGACTGGTCGGCCATGCCGCGCGTGATGGCCTGGCGGATCCACCACGTGGCGTAGGTCGAGAACTTGAAGCCCTTGGCGTAGTCGAACTTCTCCATCGCACGGATCAGGCCCAGGTTGCCCTCCTGGATGAGATCCAGCAGCGGCATCCCCCGGCCCGTGTAGCGCTTGGCCAGCGAGACCACCAGACGCAGGTTGGCCTCGAGGAGGTGGGCGCGGGCGGCCTCGCCCTCGGCGACGATCGTCTTGAGATCCGCCTTCTTCACCGGGCCGAGACGCTTCTTGGTCTCCAACAGGTGCTTGGCATAGAGACCGGCCTCGATCCGCTTGGACAGCTCCACCTCGTCCTCGGCGTTCAACAGAGCCGTCTTGCCGATCCCGTTGAGGTAGACACGGACCAGGTCAGCGCTCGGGCTCTGGCCTTCCGGATCCGCCTCCGTCCGACGGTCCGATCGGGTGATGGCTGACGTCATGTCTCCTCCTCCTGCCTGGCCTTGTGACGAGGCCGGCGTTCGGTTGCTGGTGGACGGATCAGGCGCGTGCCCGGGTCACGGTCACGTACACCTACAACGACGGGGGTGCCGGCAATGTTCCCCGACCGATGATTTCGGTCACGGACCGTGCCGTAAAGGCCGTCACCCTGCCGCGTCGGCGGCTCAGGCCGAGCCCGGCGTCTCCACCAACACCGTGAACGGGCCGTCGTTGACGGAGTGGACCTGCATCATCGCGCCGAACACGCCCGTGGACACCTCGAGTCCCCGCTCACGCAGACCGGCCACCACCGCCCGGACCACGGGCTCGGCCCTGTCCCCGGGAGCCGCCCTCGCCCACGACGGTCGCCTGCCCTTGGCGGTCGAGCCCATCAGCGTGAACTGACTGACGACCAACACCGGGGCGCCCACCTCCGCGACGCTGCGCTCCTCCCGCAGGATCCGGAGTTCCGAGATCTTGCGGACCATCGTCGCGACGTCCGCCTCGTCGTCGTCGTTCGAGACCCCCAGCAATACCAGGAGGCCGGGCGCCGACAATGACCCGACGAGCTCTCCGTCGACGGTCACCGACGCCTCGGTGACGCGCGAGATGACCGCCCTCACCCGCGCGGCCCCCCGGGCGCGGCGGCGACGGCCCCCGGCGGCAGGAGGCCCGGCACACCGACCGGCACCACGAACCCGTGCACGAACAGGTCCGCGATCACCCGTCGGACGGGTGCGGCCAGCTCGTCCGGATCCTCACCGGCGCCGGCCGCGGCGAGCACCACCAGGTCCTCCAACGGAAGCGCGCCTGTCCGGGCGCCCTTCAGCACCGCCGCGGTGAGAGGGTCGATCTCGTGGCGCCAGCGGGCGCCGGTCACGCGCTCCACCACCACGGTCGACGCGCCCGGCGCGCCCGCCCCCTCCGGGTCGGTCGGTGCGAGGGATTCCGAGACGTGCAGGTGGACGTCGGGCGAGACCGTGAACACGGTCGCGTCCAGTGCGCGGTCCTGCCCGCCGTGGCGCCCGGCGGCCGCGCGCAGCCACGCGGTGCGCGCGAAATACGCCTCCGCCTCGTCCCCGAGGCCTTCGCCGAACGGATGGGTGAGGTCCTCGCACAACACCGACGACGGTCCCTCGACGCGGCGGAGATACACGTAGCCGAACCCGACCCCGGCGACGTCCTCGGCCTCGAAGTGGTCCAGCCAGCGGTCCGTCGCCCGCCACGTGGACTCGTCCCGCGGATCCATGCCCTCGTCCGTGAGCCACGTCCACACATACAGTCCCGGCTCGGAGACGTCCCGGCGGAGGATCCAGGCGTCCACGCCCTCGGACGGCACCCACGACGCCACCCGGCTCCGCCAATCGGTGTCCTCGCGCTCCACCCAGGACGCCAACATGACGGCCGTCCCGCCGTCCGCCAGATGGTCGGCGGCGCCGGACACCACCGTCCGACTCGCACCATCGAGCGCCAGGCCCGACTCGCGGTACGAATGCCCGGTCTCCGGCGGCCCCACCACGAACGGGGGATTGGCGACGATCCGGTCGAATCGACGGCCCGCCACCGGCTCGAACCACGAGCCCCGCAGTAGCTCGGCCCGCAGGTCGTTGATCGCCAGCGTCGCGGCGGCCAGTTCGAGGCACCGCGGGGTGATGTCGGTCCCGGTGGCGGATCCGGCGGTGTCCAACGCGTGGACCATCTGGATGCCGCACCCGGTGCCCACGTCCAGAACCGACCCGGTCGGCGAGGTGGGCGTGACCCGCAGCAGCGAGAGCGTCGCCTGGCCGACCCCCAGCACGTGGTCCGGCCGGGTGACGGTCCGCACCATCGACCCGTCGGGATCCGCGAACACCCACCGCGTCCCGTGGCCGGTGTCCACCGGGCGCAGGTCGACCACCGCGCGCAGTGCCGCACCGCCGTCGGCCGGCTCCCACAGGCCGGCGTCCACGCCTGCGCGCGGCTCGACGCCGGGGAGCGCGTCCGTCACCGCGGACGTCGGCAGCGGATCACCCAGCGCGAACAGGCGCACCAGCAGCCCGGCCGGACCTGCCGAGCACGCGTATCGGCGCACCGTCGCGGCGTCCGACCTGCCCAGCGCCGCGACCGCCTCCGGCCCGAGCCTGCGCTCGAGGCCCTCGACCGTGTAGTCGTGCCGGCGGAAGGCGTCCGCGAGCGCGGGCGCGAGATCGGCGAGGGTAGGGGGCGGGCTCGTCACTGGTCGGAGTCGCTCTCGTCGGGGGTGGGGTGGCTGCGGGGTGACCCGGAGCCGGGGGAGTCGGGCCCGGGGTCGGTCCGGTCGTGGGGGGCGCTGTCGGTCCGGGTCGAATCGGGCCCACGTTCGGTCCGGCCGTGGGGGCCGCCGTCCTGGCCGGTCGCACCCGGCGGCGGGCCGATCGCGCGGCGGCCCCCGGTGTCGGCATCCGGACCGGAGCCGCCCGCGGCGCCGGTGAGGCTGGACGGCAACGCGTAGGGGGCGTTCGAGGGCAGGCTCCCGGCGGTGTACTTCCGGGCCTGCCCTTTGGGCAGGGGCGGTCGGTCGTTGGCCCCGATGACGGCGATCCACGGGATCGGGATGGACCCCGCCACGATCGCCAACGCGATCCACGGGTTGTTCCAGAGGGCGAGCGACCCCGCGGCCAGGAGCAGCGCGGGGATCCGCACGCTCATCAGCACGAAGTAGCGCTTCTTCCGGGCCGCGAGCTCGTCCCTGTAGGACTCACGCGCGCCCGTGATGAGCACGGGGCTCGAGGTGTCGTCCCGTTCGCCGGATCGATGACGGCGGAAGTCGGGTGCCATGGGGCCCAAGGTACTCCGGCGTTGGCGCGGCGACGCCCGGGTGCGGCATCATGAGGGGGTGAGCACCACCCGGACCAAGACACTCGAGCGCCCCGAGGTCACCACGACCGAGGAGACGCAGGACGACGCGCCCAAGTTCTTCCACTACGTGGACAAGAGCAAGATCGCGGAGAGCGCGGTCATGGGCACCTATGTGATCGCCCTGTGTGGTGAGGTCTTCCCGGTCACCCGCTCCGCCAAGCCCGGCTCGCCGGTGTGCCCGGAGTGCAAGCGCGTCTACGAGACTCTGAAGCCTGGTGAGTGACCCCGGCGCGGTCCCGGGCCCAGACGAGACGACCGCAGAATCCGCCCCCCGCCCCGCCGGGGGTGGTTCGCTGCGCGCCTGGCAGCGGACCGCTCTGCGCAAGTACCTCATGGCGCGGCCGAAGGACTTCCTGGCCGTGGCAACGCCGGGCGCCGGTAAGACGACCTTCGGTCTGCGGGTCGCCTCCGAGCTCCTCGCCGACCGCACAGTCGACGCCATCACCGTCGTCGCCCCCACCGAGCACCTCAAGTACCAGTGGGCTGCGTCAGCCGCGCGATCCGGCATCGCGCTCGACCCCGAGCACTCCAACTCCTCGGGCGCCCTGGCTCCCGAGTACCACGGGGTGGTGGTGACGTACGCCCAGGTGGCCGCGCACCCATTCAAACACCGCGAACGCACCGCCTCGAGGCGGACACTGGTGATCCTCGACGAGATCCACCACGGCGGCGACGCGAAGAGCTGGGGTGACGCGATCCGCGAGGCGTTCGAGGACGCCGAGCGGCGCCTGTCGCTGACGGGTACCCCCTTCCGTTCCGACGACAGCCCGATCCCGTTCGTCACCTACGAACCCGACGGGCAGGGGCACCAGCGCTCCAAGGCCGACCACTCGTACGGCTACGCCGACGCCCTGGCCGACGGCGTCGTCCGGCCGGTCGTCTTCCTCGCCTACTCGGGCGAGGCCCGCTGGCGGAGCAACGCCGGGGAGGAGTTCTCGGCCCGCCTCGGCGAGCCCCTGAGCGCCGACCAGATGTCCCGCGCCTGGCGCGTCGCGCTGGACCCCCACGGCGACTGGATGCCGGCCGTCCTGCAGGCCGCCCACACGCGCCTGCGGCAGATCCGTGCGGGCGGGGTGCCCGACGCCGGCGGCCTGGTGATCGCGACCGACCAGGAACGCGCGCGCGACTACGCGGCGCTGCTCACCGAGATCACGGGCACGCCGCCGACGCTCGTCCTGTCCGACGACCCCACGGCCTCCAGCCGGATCGGCACCTTCTCCGACTCGACCGACGAGTGGATGGTCGCCGTGCGGATGGTGTCCGAGGGCGTCGACGTCCCCCGGCTGTGCGTGGGCGTCTACGCCACCAGCGCCTCCACGCCCCTGTACTTCGCCCAGGCCATCGGCCGTTTCGTGCGCTCCCGCCGGCCGGGGGAGACCGCCTCGGTGTTCCTGCCGTCCGTGCCTGTACTCCTGCAGCTGGCCTCGCAGATGGAGGCCCAGCGCGACCACGTCCTGGGCAAGCCACACCGGGAGGAGGGGCTGGAGGACCAGCTCCTCGCCCAGGCGAACCAGCAGCAGGACGAGAACACCGAGGACGAGGAGGACCGAGGTTACATCTCCCTCGGCGCCGACGCGGAACTCGACCAGATCGTGTACGAAGGGTCCTCCTACGGGACCGCGACCTTCGCCGGCAGCGAGGAGGAGGCCGACTATATCGGCCTGCCCGGACTGCTGGGAGCCGACGACGTCAAGGCGCTCCTGCGGCAGCGGGAGAAGGAGCAGATCAAGCGGGCGTCCGCGGAGTCTTCCTCCGGACCCGGCGCGGTCGCCGTCGTGGGCTCCGACCCGTCGGTGGCAGGCACGACGCTTCCCGGGAACGCGGCCGGGCCCGGTGCCCATGCCGGGGCCGCCGCGGACCGGGTGGCCTCCGCCGCCGAACTCAAGGACCTGCGACGCCAGCTCAACACCCTCGTGTCGGTGTACTCAGGCCGGCTGGGCAAGTCGCACGGCGCGATCCACACCCAGCTGCGCAACGCGTGTGGTGGCCCGCCCGTGCCGATGGCCTCCGCCGAGCAGATCCGGGAACGGATCAGCCTGCTCCGCAGCTGGTGAACGCCCCTACTCCGGGGTCGGGTGCCGCGCCGGAGGACGCGCGATGGCAGAGGGCGGTGTACACGGAAGGCACACCTGAGCCGGTCCGCACAGACGAGAACGGGCCCCCGCCGGTCGTCCGGCGAAGGCCCGCTGCAGCGGTCTTGTCAGTCCAGTCAGTCCAGGTAGTCCCGCAGGACCTGCGAGCGCGACGGGTGCCGCAGCTTGGACATGGTCTTGGACTCGATCTGACGGATGCGCTCACGGGTGACCCCGTAGACCTGGCCGATCTCGTCGAGCGTGCGCGGCAGACCGTCGGTGAGGCCGAAGCGCAACCGGACGACGCCGGCCTCACGCTCGGAGAGCGTGTCGAGCACGGAGCGGAGCTGGTCCTGCAGCAGGGTGAAGCTCACGGCGTCCACGGCCACCACGGCCTCGGAGTCTTCGATGAAGTCGCCGAGCTGCGAGTCGCCCTCGTCGCCGATGGTCTGGTCCAGCGAGATGGGCTCCCGGGCGTACTGCTGGATCTCCAGCACCTTCTCCGGGGTGATGTCCATCTCCTTGGCCAGCTCCTCCGGGGTGGGCTCGCGGCCCAGGTCCTGGAGCAGCTCGCGCTGGATGCGGCCGAGCTTGTTGATGACCTCGACCATGTGCACCGGGATGCGGATGGTGCGGGCCTGGTCGGCCATCGCGCGGGTGATGGCCTGACGGATCCACCACGTGGCGTACGTGGAGAACTTGTAGCCCTTGGTGTAGTCGAACTTCTCGACGGCGCGGATGAGGCCGAGGTTGCCCTCCTGGATGAGGTCCAAGAACGCCATGCCGCGGCCGGTGTAGCGCTTGGCCAGCGACACGACGAGGCGGAGGTTGGCCTCGAGGAGGTGGTTCTTGGCGCGCACACCGTCCCGCTCGATCCACTTGAAGTCGCGGCGCTGCGCGGTGGTGAGCTTCTCGCCGCGCTCGATGACCTGTGCCATGTACCAGGTGGCGTATAGGCCGGCCTCGATGCGCTTGGCGAGCTCGACCTCCTCCTCGGCGTTGAGGAGGGCGACCTTGCCGATCTGCTTGAGATAGGCGCGGACGGAGTCGGCGGAGGCGGTGAGCTCGGCGTCCTTGCGGGCCTGGCGGAGGGCCTCGGACTCGTCCTCGTCCCAGACGAAGTCGCCCGACGCCTTGTCCTTGGCGCTGGGCTCCGCCTTGGTCTCCTCGTCGGCCTGCTCGTCTTCGACGCTCTCGACATCCACCTCGACGTCTTCGAGCTCGGACGTGTCGGGCTCGACCTCGATAGAATCCCCGGCGTCCTCCAACTGGTCGTCCTCGACCACGTCGGCGCCCGCGGGGGAGGCGGTCTTCTTGGCGGCCGTCTTCTTGGCCGCGGTCTTCTTGGCGGCGGTCTTCTTGGCC